>JBJEGZ010000001.1:0-23050 GCA_051875555.1 Candidatus Limimorpha sp.
CCTTGCGCTATGCCGCAAATCACAATTCCGCCCGACACAATCATCACCGCCACGCTGAGAAGCACGTTAACAAGAGGCATAGAGATATTGACCGCCGCAAGCCCTAACACACCCACTCCCTTGCTCACAAACAAGCCGTCAATCATAATCTGGAACGACACTATCAGCATACCCACAATGCTCGGCGCCGCAAAACGTAAAAACCTCTTATTGATATCCGAAACATTCATAAACCGTCATCATTTCTATCCTCAATTCCCCCAGAGCATTTCTCTTCCAAACGCCTGACGTTCCTTTCAGCGACGACAATACTCGCATTAAGCTCATAACCGATAAGAACGATTATGCAGTTGACATAGAGCCACAGCAAGAATATTATAAGCACGCCTATCGAGCCGTAAAGAGCATTGTACCTCGAAAAATTCACGATATAATAGTTAAAGCCCAATGTTCCGATAATGAACATCGCCGAGAAAACGATAGAGCCGGGAGTGAACAGTTTGAACTTTTCTCTCCGGGGGTTGCCAAAATGGTACAAGATGGCCACCGACGCCAAAAGCGAGAAAACAGTCAAAAGCCAACGGCAGAAATTAAGAAGCAGTATCACAAACTTATTATAAAAATGTATCTTTGAGAAAAACCATGGAATCACATTGCTTCCAATGATTATCGCGCTAATAGAGACGATTAGCAGGCAGCCGATCAGCAGAGTCACGAGCAATCCGTAAAGATAGACTTTGACACCTTTGATTTCACCCACATGGTTAACACCCATATCAAAGCCCCGGAAAAAGGCGCGGATGGCTCCGGAGCTGAAATAAAACGCCATTATCACACCGATTGACAAAAGGCCGTTGTGTTGGAGCGAGATAATCTCAGTGATTGTATTCACCACCTTGTCGGCGACCGTCTCTGGAAGGAAATCCACGATAGTATCTACCAGCACGACTTGTATATCTTGAAGCGGCAGATACGGCAGCAAGGTGAACAGCACCATTATTGAAGGGAAAATAGCGAGGAAGACATTGAACGCCACCGCTGCCGCCCGGTCAAGGAGATAGCCTTTTGTAAAGCCATGGATGAAATAGCTCAACACATCGTAAAGAGGCATTCCATGGAATCCGGGAAGCACCACCACACGCAGCAACGACTCCGCCTTGTCTTTTATCTTAATAAAAAAATCATTAATACGTTGAATATCAATCTTCATAAACCAATAAATACAAAATACAAAGATAGAAATTTTTTCATCATAAAATATTTTAATGTACCTTTGCAAAAAAAGAATCATGGAAGAACGGGTATCACACAAAGGAATTGTAATAAACGTTACAGAAAAAGAGGTAGAAATAAAGGTGATAAGCGGCAGCTCGTGCGGCACATGCGGCATAAAATCCGCCTGCGGGATGTCGGAGACCACAGAGAAGCAGGTGTCAGTTCCCAAGCCGGAAGGCAAGGCATTTACCGTCGGCCAACAGGTAGTGATAAGCATGTCGGAGAAGCAAGGCGGCAAGGCAGTAGTTTTCGCATACCTCATTCCAGCCATCATCATGATTGCCACAATATTGATTCTCATAAACTTGAACGTTAACGAGTTAGTAAGTTCGTTAGCCTCGGTCATTGCCGTCGCTATATATTACCTTATTTTATATTTCTTCAAAGACAGGATAAGGAAAGAGTTCAGGTACGATATAGGTGACAATTAGTTCCTTACACCTATTATTAATTATTGGTATAAAAAAACAACTTTTTCTTTTTATGCTTCTAAAATAAATTTTATCTTTGCAAGATTTTTAATCACTATTCAAACAAACGAGCTGGAAGCAATAAAAATATCAGCAATATGAGCAATATTATTTTAATTTGGTCTTTGGTAATATTAGGAATTATCGGAGTAATTGCTGCAACGATATTATTCTTCGTTGCGAAGAAGTTCAAGGTTGAGGAGAATCCATTAATTGATGAGGTTGAGTCTTTGTTATCCGGTGCGAATTGTGGCGGCTGCGGGTTCGCGGGTTGCCGTAATTTCGCGGAGGCATGTGTAAAAGCCGCCGTTGAGAAGAAGAGTTTAGATGGCTTACACTGTCTGAGTTCTGACATGGACAAGGTCGCTGGCGCTCTTGGCCTTACTGCGAGTGCGGCAGAGCCTATGGTCGCAGTGGTGAGGTGCAACGGCACATGTGACAACGCACCGTCTAAGGTACATTACGAGGGCGCGAGTCTTTGTGCGTATGCGAGCACTCTGTACGCAGGGGAGAGCGGATGCCCGAACGGATGTCTCGGCCTCGGAGACTGTGTGAGAGAATGCAAGTTCGATGCGATACACATCAATACGACCACAGGTTTGGCGGAGGTTGACGATGAGAAATGTGTAGGCTGCGGCGCATGTGCGAAAGCCTGTCCACGAGGAGTCATCGAGATACGCGCCAAAGGAAGGAAGAACCGCCGTATCTATGTGGCCTGCAACAACATAGAGAAAGGCGCGGTAGCTATGAAGAACTGCACCGTCAGCTGTATCGCTTGCAAGAAGTGTCTCAACACATGCGAGTTCGGCGCTATAGAGATGAGGGGCAACCTCGCCTATATCGACTGGACGAAGTGCAAACAATGCCGCAAATGCGTGGAAGTGTGCCCTCGCGGCAGTATTCTCGAACTCAACTTCCCTCCAAGAAAACCTAAGACAGAAGAAACAGTACAAACAAATAACGAAAGTAAATAACGTATGAATCCAATTAAGACATTTCCCAAAGGTGGCGTTCATCCGGAAGAGAACAAGCTTTCGTCTGACAAGCCAATAGTTGAATTTGGTATCCCTAAACAAGTCATTATTCCTCTTGGTCAATGCCTTGGAGCCCCTGCCGAGCCGATAGTGGCAAAAGGAGACAAGGTAAAGACAGGACAGCTTATAGCCACAGCCAAAGGCTTCATCTCAGCCAACGTTCACTCCTCAGTGAGCGGCACTGTGGCGAAAATCGATGAGGTGATGGATCATACCGGCTACCGCAAGCCAGCGATTTTCATCGATGTTGAAGGCGATGAATGGCTTGAAGACATCGACACCTCCGACACAATAGTAAGAGAGATAAAGTTAAGCAAAGAAGAAATAGTAGAGCGTATCAAAAGCCACGGTATAGTCGGACTTGGTGGAGCGACATTCCCCACATACGTCAAGCTGATGATTCCTAAGGACAAGAAGGCGGAATACGTCATCATCAACGCTGCCGAATGCGAGCCCTATCTCACTTGCGACAACCGCCTTCTCGTAGAGAAACCTGAAGAGTTCCTGATAGGTGTGAAAATCGTCATGAAAGCCGTTGACGCAGAGAAAGGTGTCATAGGCATAGAGGAGAACAAGATGGAGGCGGCAAAACGGCTTGACGAGATAATCAAGAACGACGATTATTTCAAAGGCATTGAGGTTCAGCCGCTCAAGATGAAATACCCACAAGGAGGCGAGAAACAAATCATAAAGTCGGTAACAGGACGAGAGGTGCCATCAGGCAAACTCCCGATAGAGACGGGGTGCGTTGTCGTCAATGTGGCATCTACATTCGCGATATATGAGGCGGTACAGAAAAACAAACCCCTCGTATATAGAATTGTCACCGTGACAGGCAAATCCGTAAAGAATCCGTCTAACTTCAGGGTAAGGTTCGGGACACCGGCGAACCTACTTATCGAGGCGGTGGGAGGACTTCCCGATGACACGGCGAACCTTATCAACGGCGGACCTATGATGGGCAAGTCGGTAAGCGTCACAAACTTCCCGACAATAAAAGGCACGTCAGGGATATTGATGCTCAATGAGAGAGACGCGCAGCCAAGAAAGGTAAGCAACTGCATCCGTTGCGGCAAATGTATGGACGCCTGCCCTATGGGACTTGAGCCATACCTTCTCAACAGGCTCGCCCGTATTAAGAACTTTGAGGAGACCGAGAAACACAACATCATGGACTGCATCGAATGCGGTTCATGCGAATACACATGTCCGGCCAACATACCGTTGGTTGACTATATCCGCTTCGGCAAAAACAAGACAGGACAAATAATACGTTCACGTAATCAGAAATAAGATATGAATAAGTTAACAATATCAGGCTCACCGCATATCCACGGCGAACTAAGCGTAAAGAGAATCATGTACACTGTCATTTTGGCGCTTGTGCCAGCGTTCCTATCATCAATCTACTTCTTCGGATGGGACGCTATCCGCGTGACAGCAATAGCAGTGGTGAGCTGCGTACTGACAGAATGGATAATCCAGAAATATTTGATTAAGGGCGAATGCACAATCAATGACGGCTCCGCAATTCTCACCGGAGTGCTTCTCGCATTCAACATTCCATCATCACTGCCATGGTGGATGATAGTTGTCGGCTCAATAGTAGCCATCGGAATAGCAAAGATGTCGTTCGGCGGCTTAGGAAAGAACCCTTTCAATCCAGCACTCGTCGGGCGTGTCTTCATGCTCATCTCCTTCCCTGCCGCCATGACGACATGGCCCTCTCCGTCACCTATTTTCAAATCGAAAATATTAGACGCGGTGTCTGGTCCGACTCCTCTCGGAATACTCAAAGAAGGCGGAGTAGAAGCCCTTACAAGCAGATTCAACTATTGGGACATGCTTATTGACAACTATGGAGGCTCTTTAGGTGAGATAAGCGCTATCGCTATAGTTATAGGCGGCGTTTATCTTATCATAAGGAAAATCATCGACTGGCAGACTCCCGTTATCATAATAGGGACAGTGACACTCGTGGCAGGAGTATGCTGGCTCATCGACCCGACAATATACGTCAACCCATTATACCATATCCTCGGAGGCGGTCTTCTTCTCGGCTCATTCTTCATGGCCACCGACATGGTGACATCGCCTATGACAATAAAAGGCAAGTGCCTTTACGCTTTCGGTATTGGTTTAATAACAATCATCATTCGTCTGTGGGGCTCTTACCCGGAAGGAATGTCCTTCTCCATCCTCATCATGAACGCTTTAGTGCCGCTCATCAACAAAGGATTCAGACCGAAACGTTTTGGAACAAAATAAATTGTTGAATCTTAAAATTATAGACAAATGGCAAAAAAAGAATCAACATTGATAAACATGATAATCTGCCTGATGGTTATCACCATGGTGTCGGGCGGAGTTCTTGGATTAGTTTATCTTCTGACAAAACCGGCTATCGACAATGTTGAGGCCAACAAGAACACCTCGGCAATAAACGAGGTGTTGAAGACCGACAAGGACATAGCCAATATAAAAGAAGTTGAGATAGACGGACTAAAATACAACCTCGCATTCGGCGCTGACGGCAGTTTCATAGGAGCAGCAATCAAGACTTTCTCCACCAACGGCTTCAACGGCAAAATAGAGCTGATGGTCGGAGTGCTCGAAAACAACAATATTAATAAGGTGTCGGTATTGTCGCAAGCAGAGACCCCCGGATTAGGCGCGAATATGGTTAACGACAAATTCAAAGGCCAGTTCAGCGGCAAGAACCCAGACAACTTCATTTTGAAAGTCAGGAAAGACGGAGGAGACGTTGACGCATTAACAGCGGCGACAATAAGTTCAAGAGCCGTAACAGAAGCCGTTAGCAAAGCCGTTGAAGGCTTTATAGCCAACAAGAGTCAATTTATGAAAGGAGGAAACAATGAGTAGTTGGAAAACATTCACCAAAGGATTAATAAAGGAAAATCCTATTTTAGTACTGTTGTTGGGCTGCTGCCCTACACTCGCGACAACCACAAGCGCTATTAACGGTATGTCGATGGGTCTCGCAACAACGTTTGTCTTAATAATGTCCAATCTAAGCATCTCATTATTAAAGAATTTCATTCCTGACAAAGTAAGGATTCCTGCATTTATCGTGGTAATCGCGTCATTTGTGACAGTGGTCCAGCTTGTCATGCAGGCATACGTTCCTGCCATTTACGAGACATTGGGATTATTCATTCCCCTTATCGTTGTGAACTGCATCGTACTTGGACGTGCCGAAGCCTTCGCATCAAAGAATCCTGTTTGGCCATCAATACTCGATGGAGCAGGTATGGGACTCGGTTTCACATTAGCCCTTACGGTACTCGGAGCCATCAGGGAGATTCTCGGCAACGGCAGCGTCTTCAACTGGAGATTCCTTCCAGAAGACGCGAACACCATATTAATCTTCGTGTTAGCTCCAGGCGCATTCATCGCACTCGGCTACCTTATTGCAATAGTTAACAAAATAAAGAACTCTTCCAAATAACATTGCGCTATGAAAATCATAATAATCCTTATATCGACAATACTTGTAAACAACGTAATACTCGCACAGTTTCTTGGAATCTGCCCTTTCCTTGGCACTTCTAAGAAGACATCTACTGCGATGGGAATGGGCGCGGCAGTCATCTTCGTACTCGTCCTCGCTACACTCGTCACCTATCTTCTTAACAACTACATTCTCAAACCGTTAAACATTGAGTTCCTTCAAACCATCGCATTTATCCTTGTAATCGCATCGTTAGTGCAGATGGTTGAAATCATTCTCAAGAAGATAAGCCCTTCACTCTATACCGCTCTCGGTGTGTTCCTTCCCCTTATCACCACCAACTGCTGCGTACTCGGAGTATCTCTGAAGGTCGTTGGAGAAGGTTTCATCTATGGGAACAATGTCGGTGAAGCGGTGATTTATGCGGCAGGTATCGCAATAGGTTTCGCCGTCGCACTTATTATTTTCTCAGGATTGCGCGAGCATCTCGAACTCATGGAAACTCCTGAAGGCATGAGAGGGACACCTATCGCACTTATTACGGCCGGTATCCTCGCAATGGCATTCATGGGATTCGCTGGATTAGTATAAACAATTAAAACACCTATTAATGAAAAAAAAGAACTTTATCAAATTATTCGCAATTGTCGTTTTAAGCATCTCATTATCAACGACATCATACGCACAAGACACTCGAACATTTGAGTTCAACCATGATAGGAACGGTGTCCAACTCTTAGAGCAGACAAGAGGCAACGTCAAAATTCAGTTCTCCTTGGACAAGATGAGTCTCTCATCTTTCGATTACAGAGGCGAACAGATGCACAGCATCGGCATCTCGGACATCACTATCCCGAACGAGAAAGGTCTCCCTAACGTCCCGTCTATCAGCCGCCTTATCGCCGTCCCTGAAGGAGCCGAGGCCGTACTGCATATCACGGGCTATGAGCAGCAAATAATAAAGGACGTTAACATCGAGCCGTCATTAGGCGTACAGGCCGAAGACGCAGAGCCAAACACAGAGTTTACAAAAGACGCAAAGACATATTCTGAAAACGCTTTCTATCCGGAGCAGTTCGCTACTGTCAGCGGCATCACACAACTGCGTGGCGTTAATGCGGCTGCAATAGTATTCAACCCTGTGAGATTCAACCCTGTGACAAAAGAAGTGATTGTTTATCACAACATTGAGGTTGAGATAGAATTCGTCGGTGGCAACGGTGAGTTCTGCGACAACAGACTTCGCTCACCATACTTCGATCCAATATTGAAACAGAACCTGATGAATTACAACACATTACCTGATGTTGACTATGAGGCGAGAATGCAAGAATGGATCAGAGACAATGCTGATGGAGCAGAATACGTCATCGTCATTCCAAACAACGAGAGTTTCGAGGAGCCTGCCCAGCGTCTTAGAGACTACCGTATGAAACAAGGTATTATCACCGAGGTCGTCCGCCTTGACCAGATGCCTGCGACAACAACAGACGAGATGAAGAGTTGGTTCCATAACGCATACAACAACTGGGATATAGCACCCGTAGCGGTCCTACTTTTCGGTGACCATAACACAAACATGTCACAAGGTATTCCTGCCGAGACCACATCGCACCCTTCGAGCAACGTCTGTATCACTGACAACCAGTATGCTGACGCCTCCGGCAACGACCTTCTCCCTGACATGGTGTTCTCCCGCCTCGTTGCAGCTAATGGCACGGAAGCAGCAATGATGGCAGACAAACAGATTGAATACGAATTCACAAACCCTAACTTGGATCCCGAGGCTTACAACAAACCCGTAACAGCACTGGGTTGGCAGACAGAGCGCTGGTTCCAGATTTGCTCTGAAGTGATAGGAGGCTATTTCCGCTCTAACGGGAAACAGCCATTACGTGTCAACTGTATATATAACGGCACACCAGGCACAACATGGTCAACAGCCCAGAACACAAACACAGTGGTAAGTTATTTCGGACCACAGGGAATGGGATATATCCCACAATCACCATCAGAGCTTGGAGGCTTCACTGGCGGAACTCCTGAACAAATCGTTCAAGCTATCAACAGCGGAACAATGATAGTGCAACACCGCGACCATGGTTTTGAAGACGGCTGGGGAGAACCGGCATTCAGAAGCGAACACGTCAACCAGCTGACAAACACCGGCAAAATGCCTTTCGTATTCTCTATCAACTGTCTGACAGGAAAATTCAACAACGCCACCCCTTGCTTCGGAGAAGTGTTCTTACGCCATACTTATAACGGACAAAACGCAGGCGCCGTAGGTCTGTTATGCCCGACAGAAATATCATATTCTTTCGTTAACGACTCTTACGTATGGGGCGTTTATGACCAATTCCAGCCAGACTTCATGCCTGATTACGGACCATTCGTCGAGAGAAATGGCAACTGGCTTCCTGCTTTCGGCAATGTGGCAGGAAAACTGTTCCTATACCAGTCTTCATGGCCTTATAACTTCACAGAAAAAGACATCACTTATCAGATGTTTACAGCTCATTGCGATGCTTTCTTAAGACTGTATTCTGAAACACCGCAACAAATGACTGTACAGCATCCTTCTGTACAACTCGCAGGATTAGAGAACATTGAAATAACAGCGCCTGAAGGAACAACCATAGCCCTTACAAAAGGTGAAGGAGAGTTTCTGGAGATTTTAGCAACAGCGACAGCAACAGGAAGCACGCAGACAATCCAAATCCCCGCACAAACACCCCCTACTATCATCAACCTCACAGTCACAGGTCAAAACTACCTCCGCTATACCGGTGAAATAGAAGTCATACCTTCAGAGGGCCCTTACATCATCGTTAACAGTTTCAACCTGCTCAATGACGCGTCACAACTCAACTTCGGTGACGATACAGGTTTCAATATAGAGCTTAAAAACGTAGGATCTGAGAACTCAACAAATGGCACGGCTGTATTGTGGACCGACTCAGAGTACGTGACAATCACAAACGACACGTTTACTTTCCCTGGTATCAACTCAAATACCACCTCAAGCCACGATAACGCATTCAGTTTCACCATCTCCGACCAAGTCCCTAACAAGACATCCATCAACTTCGTAATCACTATTACAGCTGGCGGAGAAGAGTATGAAAGTACTATCAATTTAAAAGCATACGCTCCTGTTTTCAAAATAAGGCAATATGTCATTGAAGAGATTTCCGGCAATGGAAACAACCGCCTCGAGACAGGTGAGACAGCAAAGATCATCATCCCAATAGAGAACAAGGGTAATGCCGCATCAAATGAAGTATTAGCCAGCTTGACAATGGAAAATCCTTTCCTCGAAATCACAAGCCAGTCAGTGGCGTCATTCGATAAGATTGAAAGCGACCAAACCGTTAATGCCGAGTTTGAGATTTATGTTCATGAAAGCCCTTCAAGTTTCAACGCAGCATTCAGCCTTAATGTAGAGTCTGGTTACTATACCGCATCGGACAATTTCATAGCGAAACTTAACTTGCTTGTCGAGGACTTTGAATCAGGCTTACTTAATCCAACTATTTGGACTAACGACACAAACAGCCCATGGACAATAGACACAAACGACCCTTATGAAGGACAGAAATGTATGAAGTCAGGACCTATCGGCGACAATCAAGAGACAGTGCTTTCGCTTTCTTACGATGTACAAGATAACGACTCGATCTCATTCTATTATAAAGTATCATCAGAGACCAATTACGACAAGCTCCTTTTCTATATTGACAATAACCAGAAAGGCGCATGGTCAGGGAATATTGGTTGGACAAAAGCGGAATACGCAGTAACGGCCGGCAACCATGTTTTCAAATGGATTTATAGAAAAGACAACAGCATGTCTTCAGGCAGCGATTGCGCATGGATTGACTTTGTAACGATGCCTAAAATTTACGATTTATTTGTATCAGCAGGTGTTGATATCCAATCATGTGAGAATGACGACGTACAGATCTTCGGCTATGTAGTGTCTTGCACCACAATGGAATGGACGACATCAGGAGATGGGACATTCAACAACACCTCAATAGAGAATCCTATTTATACTCCAGGAACACAAGACATACAGAATGGGAGCGTAACAGTCACATTATCAGTTTCTGACGGGACAACCACCATCTCTGACAGCGCCGTCATCACTTTCATTTCTGACGCACATATTGAGGTTCTCGAAGGTCAGCCAGCCTGCTTAGGCACCGTTGATGTCTCAACATACTTAAATATCACAGGCACAAACTCATACACACTATCATCATACGGTGACGGAATATTCGACGGTTCGATTTACACATTCGGTGAGCAAGATTTAGCAGCCGGACAGGTTACTATAAATGTAACGGCATACGGTTGCAGCAGCGTCTCAGAAGAAATCGTGATAACGAATATTGGAGAGCCTATAATCACTGGTCCGGAGACGATAACAAGCTGTGGGACAAAACCTATCGAGATCAACCTCAGCACAGAAAATGTGTTCGGACTTGTCGCATGGACAACAACAGGCAACGGCGTTTTCAGCGAAGAGACAACAGAGCACGCCATCTATACACCATCTATAGAAGATGTTCAATCAGGTGCTGTGACACTCACCGTCGAACTGAACTCATGCTCAGAGACAACGGTGCAATACAACGTCACATTGTCATTGACAGCAGTTGCGACATTACCAACACCTCAGGGACAGACAGAAGTTTACAACTTCAATGCTGTGACAGAGTATTTTGTCGAGCCAAACGAGATGTTCAACGCATACACTTGGACACTTGAGCCTGCCGATGCAGGAATCATGACTCCGGATAACAACAAAGTCACAATTGCTTGGAACATGAACACCCAAGACGGCACTGTTTATCTCAGCGTCGTCGGCCATACTGACGACTGCGGCGACAGCAATCCATCACAGCCTCTCGAAATAGCATTAACAGGCTACGGCATCGAAGAGAACACCGCCGCAACAATGAGCATTCATCCAAACCCGACAAACGGCATGCTAAACATCGCAATTGACGGAGTTTGCTCAGACGTTCAGATATGTGTGTTCAATATTGTGGGTGAGAAAGTGCTCGTAAACAACATCTCTGTAGATGACCGTCTCAATACAAGCATCGACCTCAGCGACCTCGCAAACGGCACATATATCCTCCAAGTCAGAAGTAACGGCAATATGTGGATTAAGATGATTATCAAAGAATAATATTCTCATACATATTATTTCTAAAATTGAGTCCCGATAATAAAATCGGGACTCTTTGCTTTAATAATCAATAAATTCCACCATAGTAACTGTTAATCCTTTTTAACAACATTCTTTATTGGTGTCAGGCAAACATTTCGATATAATACCAATTCAAAATTTCCCTGACACCAGTGATTTTTTTATGAAAATAATAAACTTTTTTATTATTTTTGCGAAAATATAATTGAGATGTCAGGACTACCAGCATTATTTTCAGATCTCGCACTTATCCTTATCACAGCGGGTGTCACCACTATTATTTTCAAATGGTTAAAACAACCTTTAGTACTTGGATATATAGTAGCCGGGTTCTTGATAGGGCCTTATTTCACATATTTCCCTGTCATCAACGACCCTGAGAGCGTATCGACATGGAGCGAGATTGGAATGGTGTTCCTATTGTTCGCTATAGGGCTTGAGTTCTCATTCAAGAAACTGAAAAAAGTCGGAGGGCAGGGTGCCATCATGGTGCTCACCGAGTTAGTGATAATGTTTTCGTCCGGTTTCTTGGTTGGTAAGTTATTCGGTTGGCAGAAAATGAACTGCATCTTCCTTGGATGTATGCTATCCATCTCATCAACAAGTATCATTGTCAAAGCCTTTGACGACTTGAAACTTAAGAACGAGAAGTTCACCGCCGATGTGATTGGAGCGTTGGTAGTGGAGGACCTCGTGGCGGTGATCCTGATGGTTATCCTATCCACTCTCTCGGTCGGGAACACCTTCAATGGGGCGGAGCTATTAATGAGCATGTTGAAACTCGTTTTCTTCTTGATAATTTGGTTCATTTTTGGAATCTACATTATCCCTACCCTACTAAGGATAATACGCAGATTCATGACAGAAGAGACGCTTCTAATCATAGCCATCGGATTGTGCTTCATGATGGTATTACTTGCCAATTACGCAGGTTTCTCATCGGCTTTGGGCGCGTTCGTGATGGGATCTATTCTTGCTGAGACCCTTGAGGCTGACGTAATACACAAACTTATCAAACCTGTCAAAAACCTGTTCGGTGCGATATTCTTCGTTTCTGTAGGAATGATGGTCAACCCGCAAATACTGATACAATACACATGGCCTGTCGTTATCATTTCCCTTACCGTATTGATCATTAAAACATTAAGTGCCACACTCGGAATGATTATCTCTGGTCATGACATACATTCCTCATTAAAATCAGGTTTCTGTTTCTGCCAAATAGGTGAGTTCTCCTTCATCATCGCGTCTCTCGGTATGAGTTTCAAAGTCATTGACGATTACATATACCCTATCATTGTATCAGTATCAATAATCACAACTTTCTTTACACCATACATCATCAGGCTTGCGAACCCGGTTTACAACTGGCTCGAGCCAAAGATTCCGGAGAAATGGATGAGCCTTCTCAACAACTACTCGTCAGGATTCCAGGTCAACGAAGGCAAGACATTAACCTTGAAATCGTTCCTAATAGGCCAGTTACAGAATATCATTATCTATGCCTGCATTATTATCGCGTTTATCATAATCTCGTTCACCACATTCGGACCTTACTGCGTCAACCATATAAATGGGATTTGGGGACAAATCACGGCTACAGCGCTGACACTCATACTCGTGTCGCCATTCATTTGGGCGATGGCATTCAAATATAACATGTCGGTGACAATCAAGAGAATGTTGTCAAAAACAAAGCTAAGTAGAAACCTTGTTGCCGGGATATTCATCATAAGATATGTGGTCGCGCTCACCATTATTAGTGTGGTTATCAATCATTTTATCTTTATAAACAACTATGCCGTAATAGGGATAGCGATTATATACTCGATAACACTTGCCTTCTCTAACGGGATAATGAAGTTTTACGACAAGCTTGAGCACACCTTCATGGAGAACCTGAACAAAAGGCAGAAACAGACATCATTCGTCATACCGGAAGTGCTGCAGAAAAACTTCCGGCTCGAGAAAGTCACCGTCAGCCCACTCAGTAAAATTGTAGGCAAACAGTTGAAGAACACGGCATTCAGAAGCAAATACAAAGTCAGCGTAGTATGCGTTGAGCGAGGAAACAAAACGTACGACTTGCCCGATATCAATATGGCATTCTACCCTTACGACGTGATAACCTTAGTCGGAAGCGACGACAACATCAACAAGGTGAAGCCAATAATCGAAGTAGAGGACAATGTGTTGATTAAGGAACGCAAAGAACATAACATGAGCCTGCACTATGTGAAGATAAACGAGAACAGTCCTCTGTGCCACGTATCACTGTTGAACTCAATGTTCAAAGACAAATATAATGCTATGGTAATTTCAATATACAGGGAAAAAGAATTTATCCTAAGTCCTTCGGCATCAACAGTTTTCAGCAATGGTGACATAGTATGGTTCGTAAGTACGAATGAGTCTTCCGACATGATAAAGCAAGATTTGGAATAGGAGCCCTTGGTGGATTACGATAGGAGGTCAACAGATTTCCGCCACAGCATAATTAAGTAGTTGTGCGATAGATTGGATAATAGCAAGGTCCATAAGGCTGTAAGATTTTGTAAAACAGGCAGAATAAAAAAAGTCAGATAATTGTTTACACCAAAAGGAGCGATATATTGAAGATTTTTATGCGATAAAGTAAACATATTCCTCAAGTATGAAGCCAGCAGGTGGAAAGTAGCAAAAGAATGGAAATGGATTAAACGCCATTTTGCAGCATTTTTCGGAGACACGCTTTCGGTTTTTGATATAACGATATGATTTACAACAGATTAAATTTTTATCATAAAATAAAATCCAACATAAAAAATACTTATATTTGCAGATTATTTAGAGTAAATTTATAATAAATAATAATTTTATCATTAACATAATGAACGAAGTAATTAAAATCAAGAAAGGCCTTGACATTCATCTTGCCGGCGAAGCCAAGAAGGAAATCGAAAGTTTCGAGCCGCAGAGTTGTGCCATAAAGCCGACCGATTTTATAGGCATAATACCCAAGCTCCATGTGGCTGAGGGGGATGCTGTACAGATTGGGTCAGTGTTATTCCACGACAAGAATCGAGAGAACATCAGCTTCACGTCACCTGTATCAGGTACTGTGAAAGCTATTGTCCGCGGCGCTAAGCGAGCCATCCTTGAGGTTATCGTCGAGTCAGACGGAAAGAATGAAGCCATTGACTTTGGCAAGGCCACCCCGTCGCAATTAACACGTGACGAAGTGATTGACAAGATGTTACAAAGTGGTATCTGGTCGATGTTACGTCAGCGTCCATACGCTACTATTGCAAATCCAAGCAATGAGCCAAAGAGCATAGTAGTATCTATGTTCGACACAGCTCCCTTAGCACCTGACAACAATTACATTTTCAGGGAGGAGTCTGAGGCTATTAACGCGGGAATCGCTGCGCTGAGCGCACTTACCAAAGGCAAGGTGTATGTAAACATACGCAAGGGTGAGGCATGCAGCGTAAAGAGTAGCGGCAAGGTAGTCGTGACAGAGTTCGAGGGTCCACATCCGGCTGGTAATGTAGGCACACAGATCAACGCCTTATGTCCTATCAACAAAGGCGAGGCAGTATGGTACTGCTACATTCAGGACGTTGTAACAATCGGCAAGCTGTTCTTGACAGGAAGATACGACAGCACAAGGGTTTTCGCGCTCACAGGTTCGGAGGCGAGGTCTGCACGTTACTACAGGTCAAAGATCGGTGCTAACATCTCGAAGTTGGTCGAGGGAGCAGACAACGTCCGTGTCATCAGCGGCAACGTATTGACAGGCACCAACATAACAAACGACAACTACCTCTGCTTCTACGACACACAGGTGACAATGATTCCGGAGGGAAACGAATACCGTCTTTTTGGCTGGCTGGCGCCAAACTTCAAGAGGTTCACATCTACAAACACAATGGCGTCTTCATTCTGCAAGAAGAAGACATACGTTCTTGACACGAACCGTAACGGTGACGTACGCCCGTTCATTATGACAGGCAAGTTCGAGAAGGTATTCCCATTTGACATCTATCCTATGCAACTCATCAAGGCGTGTATGATAAAAGACATCGACCAGATGGAGGAGCTTGGAATATACGAGGTTGACGCGGAGGATTTCGCGCTATGCGAGGTCATCGACCCGTCAAAGACAGCTATTCAAAAAGTCATACGTGAAGGTCTTGAACTCCTTCGCAAGGAAATGAATTAAAGAAAAACGAATATGGGATTACGAAATTATATCGACAAAATAAAGCCTAATTTCGAGCCAGGCGGAAAGAATGCCAAATTCCACTCTACATTCGAGGCATTCGAGACATTTCTTTACACGCCAAAAACGGTTACGAACACAGGTGCCCACATCAGGGATGCAGTTGACATGAAACGTAACATGATTTACGTACTCATCGCCCTCATACCATGCTTCCTTTTCGGGACGTGGAACATTGGATACCAGCACTACCTATCATACGGCACAGACGCCACATTCTGGCAGACAATCGGTTTCGGTTTGTTAAAAATCATTCCGATGTACCTTGTCAGCTATATCGTGGGTCTCACCATTGAATTCATCTTCGCAGAGATAAGGAAAGAAGAAGTCAACGAAGGGTATTTCGTATCAGGCTTCATCATACCTCTCATCATGCCGGCTGACGTGCCGTTATGGATGCTCGCTCTCGCGGTGGCATTCGCGGTAATAATCGGCAAGGAGGTCTTTGGCGGCAGCGGAATGAACATTGTCAACCCCGCCCTACTCGCCCGCGCCTTCCTGTTCTTCTCATACCCTTCAAAGATGACAGGCGACAACGTCTGGATTGCTGACAAAGCGGACGCATTCAGCGGCGCCACACCACTCGGCACTATCCTCAACGGAGGAACAGCGGAACAACTTCCAAGCATCATGGAAATGTTCGTCGGCACTATTCCTGGCAGTGTCGGTGAGACATCAAAAATCGCCATACTCATCGGAGGACTCTTCCTCATAATCACCGGCATAGCGAGTCTGAGGATAATCATTGCCACATTCGCCGGCGCGATATTGACAGGACTTCTCTTCAACGCCATTGGAGCTAACAGCGCGATGGAGATACCATTCTATTACCACCTGATGATGGGCGGTTTCATGTTCGGCACATTCTTCATGGCGACAGACCCTGTGACAGCGGCACAGACGAACACCGGGAAATGGATTTACGGATTCCTCATCGGAGCAATAGCAATACTTATCAGAGTCGCCAACCCTGGCTACCCTGAGGGCATGATGCTCGCTATCCTCCTCCTTAACGTCTTCGCACCACTCATCGACTGGTGTGTTGTAGCAGTAAACATCAGAAACAGAAAACGCCGCTGGGCAGCAGCAGAAAGGAGTTCAAAATGAAAGACAGCTATATCTTCCGCTATATCATAATACTCGTTGTAATCGTATCGGTATTGCTTTCAGGCGCAGCATTGTTGCTTCAGCCACTCCAACAGAAAAACATTAACAACGAAAAGATGATGATGATATTGAAAGCCGCAGGAGTAAACGAAGTCACATCAGACAACGTTCAGGATCTCTTTGACACCCAATGCAATAAGATGGTCGTCATCAACAAGTCCGGCGAGATAACCAACGAATGCGCCGATGGTGACAAGACAAAATGCGAGGCTTTCAGAATCAATATGAAAGATGAGTTATACAACAAGTCAAACAACAAAGATTACAGCCTCCCAATGTTCATTATCAACAATAACGGGCAGCAGATCAACGTGGTGCCGTTGCAAGGGGCTGGTCTATGGGGTCCTATCTGGGGCTATCTTGGACTTTCATCCGACTTCAGCACCGTTGTTGGGGCAGTGTTTGACCATAAGTCAGAGACCCCGGGACTTGGAGCTGAGATCACCTCAGTTAAATTCCAATCACAGTTCCCTGGCAAAGTCATCTTCCAAGATGGGAAATTTGTTTCTATCAATGTTCAAAAAGGCGGCATAGCACCGCTTTCAAAAGAGATGCAGAAACATTCCGTTGACGCTATCAGTGGAGGCACTATCACATCACATGGCGTTAACGATATGATTAAAAATGTGTTAGAGTCGTATTTACCATATATTGAAAAGCAATGAGTAAGAACTTACAACTTATAACAGGGCCATTGCGTAAGTCCAATCCTATCACGGTGCTTATTTTAGGTATCTGCTCGGCATTGGCAGTAACAGCGAAGCTGAAGCCAGCTATCGTCATGGCACTTTCGGTCACTGTCGTGACAGCATTATCAAACTTGGTTATCTCATGCCTGCGCAAAGGTATCCCTTCAAAAATACGTATTATCGTCCAACTTATAGTGGTGGCGACACTCGTAATCCTTGTTGACCAATTCTTGAAAGCATTTATCTATGATGTCAGCAAGTCCCTGTCTGTATTCGTCGGGCTTATCATCACTAACTGTATAGTAATGGGAAGGTTAGAGGCTTTCGCCATGGCACAGAAACCATGGGTGTCGTTCCTCGACGGTATCGGTAACGGACTCGGATACGGCATGATACTCGTTATCGTGGCGTTCTTCCGCGAGCTTTTCGGCTCAGGCACATTGTTCGGCTTCCGCGTGATACCGGAAGGCCTCTACAACATCGGCTATATGAACAACGGTCTTATGATCCTGCCTCCAATGGCACTTATCATAATAGGTATTATTATCTGGATTCAAAAACCTATAGAGGAGAAGAAGTAATATGGAATCATTAAGTATCTTTATTCGCTCGATTTTCATCGACAATATGATTTTTGCATACTTCCTTGGAATGTGCTCATTCCTCGCAGTATCAAAAAACGTTAAGACATCATTTGGATTAGGTACAGCAGTAACTTTTGTTCTTCTCATCACCGTTCCAATCAACTACCTGCTCGACAAATACGTTCTCTCAGCGGGTGCATTACAATGGATTAGCCCTGCTTTCGCAGACGTTAACCTTGACTTCCTAAGTTTTATTCTCTTTATAGCAATCATTGCAGCAATAGTGCAGATTCTTGAGATGGTTATCGAGAAATACAGCCCTTCACTTTACTCATCACTCGGGATATTCTTACCACTTATCGCTGTGAACTGCGCAATACTCGGAGCAAGCCTTTTCATGCAGGAAAAAGATTTCTCTTCTCTCGGCCAATCATTATCATACGGTCTCGGATCTGGAATCGGCTGGATGCTCGCTATCGTAGGAATGGCTGCAATAAGAGAGAAAATTAGATATTCACACATACCAAAATCCCTTCAAGGAACAGGTATTGCGTTCATTATCACTGGTTTAATGGGAATAGCATTCATGTCTTTCCTCGGAATTTCATTTTAAGGAGGTAATATGGGTACAACATCAATCATATTAACAAGTGTAATAGTATTCTTGATTGCCGTCTTAGTGCCGGTAACAATACTGGTTATTGTAAGAAAGAAACTCACCCCACAGGGAAAAGTAAAAATCAATATTAATAATGATAAGAACATCGAGGTTGAACCGGGAAGTTCTCTCCTCGCGACACTCGCTAACGAGCAGATATTCCTTCCATCAGCATGCGGTGGAGGCGGAAACTGCGGTATGTGCAAATGCCAGGTATTAGAAGGCGGAGGCACTATCCTCCCTACTGAGACAGGCTTCTTCAGCAGAAAAGAGCAACTCGACCATTGGCGTCTCGGCTGCCAAGTGAAAGTGCGCGAAGATATGAAGATTGCCATTAATCCTCAAATCTTCGGTATCAAAAAATGGGAATGCGAAGTGGTCAGCAACCGTAACGTCGCTACCTTCATCAAAGAGTTCGTCGTCAAACTCCCTGAAGGTGAACATCTTAAATTCGAATCCGGCGGTTACATACAAATCGATGTCCCAAAATGCGATGTCAACTACAAGGATATCGAGGTTAATGAAGAATATGTTAAAGATTGGGAGAAATTCCACATGTTCGACCTTGTCATGCATAACCCAGAACCTCAGTTCCGCGCTTATTCAATGGCAAGTTACCCGGCAGAAGACAATATCATTATGCTTAATGTACGTATAGCGACACCTCCTTTCGACCGCGTCAACGGCGGCTTCATGAAGGTCAACCCAGGCGTCTGCTCTTCTTACATCTATTCTCTTAAACCGGGTGACAAGGTTACAATCAGCGGACCTTACGGCGAGTTCCACGTAAAAGACACAAAACGCGAGATGATTTTCATCGGCGGTGGCGCGGGTATGGCTCCTATGCGTTCGCATATCCTTGACCAATTCATTACAAAACATACCGATAGGAAAGCATCATTCTGGTATGGCGGCCGCTCATTGCGCGAGCTGTTCTATATTGATGACTTTAAGAAAATCGAAGCCGACAACCCGAACTTCTCCTTCAATATCGCACTATCTGCCCCATTGCCTGAAGACAATTGGACAGGATATGTCGGAAATATACACGAGGTGTTATTCGAGAACTATCTCAAGAATCACCCCGAACCAGAAGAAATCGAATACTATCTCTGCGGTCCTCCAATGATGACCCAAGCGGTCTTGAACATGCTCGACAACCTCGGCGTACCGAAAGAAATGATCATGTTCGACGACTTCGGCAGTTGATTTTAAAGAAATCATTTTATTTTAAAACACTTCATACCAAAGCTTTCAGTGAGCATATCGCTGAAAGCTTTTATTTTTACCACAATATTTTAATTTTCACCCCAAAATCAGCCTTATTACTCATTTTTTTACCCCAAAGGTCACTATTTCTCCCAAACGTAGCCCGTTACAGTATTTTTGCATCACAAATTCATATCGTTATGGAAGAAAAACGAATTTTTGACATCCTAACTTCTTACATGAAGAATTATCCTGAACAAGATACGGCTCTCGCAAAAAAGGAAAACGGAGAATGGAGGAAATACAGCATTCAGGAATATGTGAACACGACCAATATTATTTGTTTCGCCCTAATAAAAATCGGTATTAATAAAAACGATAAAGTCGCTATTATAAGCAGCAACCGACCTGAATGGAACATGCTCGACATGGCAATACAAAAAGTCGGTGCTATAACCGTCCCTATCTATCCCACAATAAGCAAGGAAGACTATAAAATCATTATTAATAACTCAGAGGCGAAACTCGCTATTATAGAAGGTTTGTCAGTGTTATCGAAAATAGAGGAAATCCGCAGCGAGATTCCATCACTACAACACATCTACACCTTTGTAAAAAGAAGTGAGCAATATCCTATCTGGGACGACCTATTAAACCTCGGGAAACAAAATATCGATTTCGATGAGTTAGAAAGAAGAGAGTCCTCGGTACAACCTTCTGATTGCGCGACAATAATTTACACTTCAGGAACAACAGGTGTCCCCAAAGGCGTAATGCTTTCACATTCTAACATACTCGGACAGATTGAGAACCTGAGACAGACTCCTTCAAAAGACTCAACAAGAGCCTTAAGCTTCCTGCCTCTTTGCCACGCATACGAAAGAACCTTGGTCTATCTGTACCAATATCTCGGAATGTCAGTGTATTACTCTGAAAGCATTGCTACAATAGCCCAAGAAATGAAAGAAATACACCCAACAATGATGACCTGCGTCCCACGTCTGTTGGAAAAAATATACCTCAAAGTAAAACAGTCTGGAAACGAGCAGAAAGGCTTGTCGAGACTTGTCTTCAGATGGGCTTTGCAACTCGCTGAGAAATACACTGTCGAGGATCGGACAAAACTATATGACCTTAAATTAAAAATCGCTGACAAACTTGTCTATAAAAAGATACGCGAAAAACTTGGAAGCGACTGCTTCGACATCATAGTTTCGGGAGCAGCAAGCCTCCAACCTAAGATATCCGCCTTTTTCTCCGCGATAAAAATGCCCGTGTACGAAGGTTACGGAATGACGGAATGCTCTCCTGTCATCGCGACAAGCTCCAACGTGCCACATGGTAGAGAAGCCGGATACGTAGGCCCCGCACTGCCTGGCATAGAAGTGAAAATCACCGAGTCTGGCGAGATTGTCTGCCGCGGACATAATGTTATGCTTGGTTACTACAAAATGCCCGAACTGACCGCGGAAGTTATTGATAGCGAAGGCTGGTTCCATACCGGAGACCTCGGTGAGATTAACGAATACGGCCTGCTGAAAATCACAGGGAGAATGAAAAACCTATTCAAAACATCTCTCGGTAAATATATCAACCCCGACATAATAGAAAGCAAATTCACCGAGTCAAACTTCTTTGAAAATATTGTGGTTTTCGGTGAAAACGAAAAATACGCCGCGGCACTTATCATTCCCGACCTCGAATTTATAAAGAGTTGGTGTAAAAAACACAGCATCTTATACTCCAACGACCATGAAATGCTTAATAACCAAAACGTTAAGACGAGGTTAGCCGATGAGGTAAAAAAAATAAACTCATTCTTCGGAGATACAGAGAAAATCAAACGCTACTTTTTCATTGAGGACAGCTGGTCGGTGGGAAACGGCATCCTGACCCCGACATTAAAGGTGAAAAGAAGTGTGGTAAAGGAAAAATATAGTAACCTTATCAACAAGTTATTCCATTCCGACGAATAAATTTCCTTCAGTTTTTTATATATTTGAGGAGGTGTGGCATGCGCTGCATCTCCTCATCGTATCCGTATCCCAAGGGTATCCCATATTTCTCTTTCGTTTTGGGTTAAAAATTATTACTGTCCGGTAAACAGATTCAAAGCCTTGTCCCTTTTGACTTTGATAGAGGACAGACGGTTTTATGTCAAAAAATGGCTGTGATATTCTGACGACAACGGGGACAACTTTTAACAACACTTTTTCGTAGGTGTCAGATAAACATTTTGATAGAATACCGATTCAAAAATTCCCGGACAGCAATATTTTGCAATAGTAATTCTAAAGAACGAGCGCGAGGCGCAGCCCGAAGTAGTTGTACCAGTTGCTGGGGTCGCCGTTGTCACGATCCGACACCCGGCAGTTCCTCGCATTGTAGTACCAACTACCACCACGAAGGACGCGGGAAGGGCCTGACGACGGCCCCTGTGGGTTGGTCTGCGAACCGCTGCTATAGTCGCCGTACCAGTCAGAGCACCACTCACACACGTTCCCGCTCATGTCGTATATCCCAAGCTCGTTAGCGGCCTTTGTCCCTACGGCGTGGGTCTTGCTACTGCTGTTGTCAGTGTACCACGCCACGTCATCTATATTATTGCTGCCGCTGTACTTATATACATAGTCCTTGCAATACTTGCCTCCTCTTGATGCATATTCCCACTCGGCTTCAGTCGGAAAGCGGAACTTCTTTCCTGTCAGTTCATTCAACTTCTCTATGAACTCTTGGCAGTCATTCCAAGAAACATACTCCACAGGGCGTTGATTGTTACCTGTAAACTTTGAAGGATTGCTGCCCATAACTGCCTCCCACAACTCTTGCGTTACCTCTGTTTCTCCTATGTAATAGTCGCTCAGAGTCACGCTATGCACAGGATACTCGTCACCCCATGGGTCGCTACCCTGCTCCGTGGTCCCGCCCATCTCAAAGGTGCCGCCCTCTACATACACCATCTCAAAACTCACGCCTTTAACGGTGAAACTGATGTCCTCCCTTC
>JBJEGZ010000002.1:0-95639 GCA_051875555.1 Candidatus Limimorpha sp.
TATGCCATTTTTGCAGCGGAGTAACATTGAAAGATGATAATAAATCATGACAAAGGTGGATAACACTTCTGGTACAGACCTTTTTGTTGTCTGACGCATGGTCATGTATGATTCGACTGATTGAGCGATACTGTTTGAGTTGTGAGCGATTAGGTATTATGGGTAGAGAAGGGTGATTGGTTTTTATGTAGATGGGGAGAGGTCTTTTTTATTAAAACAAATCGCACCTTATATATATAAGGAATGAGGAGAAAAGTAATCGCATAGATCAGGCAGGCATATAGGCAGGCTTTTAATAAAATTTGATAATCAACATAATGGCAGACTGTCGCTGTCTGCAAAGAAATCCATGTTTCGATATAATGGCATAGTTACAGGTAGGTCTCCCATCCGTTCCATATCCATGACACAGGTCAGACACTGTCTTTGTTACAGCAGAGAGGACTCATTTTATTTAACGAAAAATAATATGTGGACAAGAAAAAATATTATCTTTGCACGGGTTTTGGTGTCCGCAAGGACTTAATAGGGAACCGGGTGGAAATCCCGGACAGTTCCCGCTGCTGTAAGCTCTTGTAGCGTTAGCAAGATGTCACTGCTCTTCTCAAAAGAGCGGGAAGACGCTGACGTAAGGAGTAAGTCAGAAGACCTGCCAAACGCCTATGACACAATGACTTTCGGGACAGGAGTCGGCTCATTAGGTTTCCGATTATTATTCCCTTAAAAGTCTGTTATACATATTTTGTTATGAAACGACTTCTTATGATATTAGCGGCTATGGTGTCGTTGGCGGTCAGAGGGCAAGACACTATTGTGTTGCAGTCGGTAGAGATTAGCGCGTCACCGATAAGGAATCGGATAGAGGTGGCGACGCTTGAGCGCAAGATGGACACGTCTGTCATCAGGAGGCTGAACACGGTGACTATGTCGCAGCTTTTGATACAGCACAGTCCTGTGTTTATCAAGACGTATGGTCCGGGAGGGTTGGCGACGGCCTCGTTCAGGGGAACTACGGCGAGTCACACTCTGGTGCAATGGAACGGCATGCAGATTAACGCGCCTTCGCTTGGACAGGTGGATTTCAGCACAATCCCTGTGTTTATGACCGATAACGTCGCTCTCAGATGGGGCAGCGGCACGTCGGAAAACAGCGGCGGCATTGGTGGTGTGGTGGATATTGAAAACGAGGACATCTTCAAAGAAGGCCTTATCTTGGACCTGAAGCAAAACTACGGCAGTTTCAACACCATAGGCTCTTTCGCAACAGTAGGCTATTCCGGGGAAAACAACTTTTTCAGGATAAAAGCCTACCGCTCATCAAGCGATAACGACTTTGTTTATAATAATGTGGGAGTAATACCACATCAGACGATGAGGCAGAAAAACGGAGAGTTCGTCGATTACGGACTCATGCCCGAATATCATCTCCGATATAAAAACTCACAATTCTCCGTATCGTCGTGGAACCAATGGAGCGACAGAAATTGCCCGCAGATAATGCCTAATGTGAATAATAGTAATACCAAGGAGTTCACAGTATATAATTATTCGAGGAACTATATCTCATATAAGAACTATTGGAACTCAGGCGAGTTGGAGGCGAAAGCGGCTTATTTCTTCGAGCAGCAGAATTATTTCCTGAACTCCTTTACCGATAACGGCAACTTGGTTACAAGCATCGACTCGAAAAACAGAGCGGATATTTTCCACTATATAATTAATGTGAGACAGACGCTGTACAAGACGTGGAGTCTGAAAGCGAAAATACAGTTTGACAACGAGAGAGTTGGCTCGAACAACTATGTAGGGACGAAGGAGAGAGAGGTGCTTTCACTCTATACGGCTCTTAGTGGCGATGTCACGAGATACATCAGCCTGCGTCTCACTTTGCGCAACGATGTGGTAGATTGGAAATCGGCCGGTATCTTCCCGACAGCGACGGCAGTATATAAGTCGAGATTCGTTGACGGGCTGAAACTCACTTTGGGATACAGCCACAACTACCGGAGTCCGAGCATGAACGATCTATATTGGAATCCGGGAGGGAATCCTGACTTGAGACCTGAGAAGGGGAAGACGTTCGATGGGAATATCAGCTTTGCAAAAACATCTGGCTGCTTTGACTTTGACTGTTCCGTCGGAGCTTATTACTCTGAGGTTGATGACTGGATACAGTGGAAGCCTACAGTTTACCGTTTCTGGGTCCCGGAGAACGTGGCAGAGGTAGTGGCATACGGCTCGGAGATACATTTCAAGGCGGGTTGCAACATCAACGACTGGACAGTATCACTTTCAGGCAACTATGTCTATAGCCACACTACCGACGAGAGCGGCTTGCAACTCATCTACATACCGCTTCATCACGCCAACCTCTTCGCAGAGCTCAGATGGCGTACGTGGTCAGCCGCTTATACCCTTGAGTTTACCGGTGAGAGGAAAACATCGATGAACGCCGACGAGTTCTATGGCTTCAAACTCTATCCCTACACCCTTCACCATCTCTCTCTTGGAAAACGATTAGGGAAATTCACCCTCGAACTCATAATTAGAAATATCACTGATGTTGATTACCAAGCTGTTCTGTGGCGCGCGATGCCGGGACGCAGCTTCGAGCTGTCAGCAGGTTTTAAATTATAATCTAAAATTATTCAAATGATGAAAAAAATCAATCTGATCATTCTGCCATTGTTAGTGTTTTCAATGATTTCATGTAACAAGGGAAAGGGAAACGACATCGTTGATGATAACGCGGGATTCAATATTGGAAGAGGAGTCTTTGTCTTGAACGAGGGCACTTTCACTTACGCGAACTCATCACTCTCATTTTATGACAATGAGGCGGACACTGTATGCAACAATCTGTTTTTCAGGGTGAATAACGCCCCCATAGGCGATGTGGGACAGTCGCTGCATATATATGGCGATGACATTTTCATCGTTGTAAACAACAGCAAATATATCTATAAGGCGGATCTAAAGACGATGATATACAAGGGGAAGATAGCGGACCTCACCTCGCCACGGTATATATGCCCTTTTGAAAAAGGGAAGGCATACGTCACCGACCTCGCTTCTCCGGGACTCTGGGTCGTTGACCTTAACACAATGGAAAACAAGGGTTTTATTGAGACAGGGAAATCGACAGAGGCAATTGTCAGGGTAGGAGATGAGCTTTTTGTATCTAATTGGTCGAATTATTATGTGACATCGGTCCCGAACAATACTGTGCAAATCATTGATACAGGTTCGGACAGTCTCGTTGGAGAGATAGAGGTCGCGACAGAGCCTAACTCTATGGCGGTTGACAGGGACAATAATGTGTGGGTGTTGTGTGGCGGCGGATATAGCGGGTCGGACAAGGATCCGGCGCTGTTGTGCATCGAGTCTTCATCAAGGAAGGTGGTGAAACGTTTCGACTTCAACCAGGGTGGCGATTATCCGTGCGGACTCGTGATAGATGGTGATGGAGAGACACTGTTTTTCCTAAACGGCGCGTTTGGCTCTTTGGACCTCTATAAAATGAGCGTTGGTGCGCAGACACTGCCTGAAGAGCCGTTCATCTCAGGGGCAGGCAAGGTGTATTACAATATAAATGTGGACCATCAGAACGGCGACATCTATATTACTGACGCGAAAAACTATGTTCAGAACGGAGAGGTGGAAAGATATTCCTCAAAAGGTGAACTTATCAGCTGTTTTACTGTTGGATTAATACCCAATAATATAGTTTTTAATTATTAATATTTGAGGGAAAGAAGGATTTTTGGTTGCTTTATCTTGTTGTTTATCAAATGTATAAAAAAAAGAAAATGTAAAATTATAATTATCGTCGGACTAATTGAAAATTTACTAATTTTGCAACTTTAAATCAAAGATTAATAATTAATTCATATAAGAAATGAGCACAACACGTATTGAAAGCGATCTTATCGGAACTCGCGAGATTCCATCAGAAGATTACTATGGAATTCAATCAGTTAGAGCAATTGAGAATTTCCCAATCACAGGAATTGGACTAAACCGTTATCCAGAGCTTGTTAAGTATCTTGGAGTAATTAAGAAGGCTGCCGCTATCGCAAATGGTGCTACAGGCAAGATCAGCAAAGAAGTATCAGAGGCTATCGTAAAGGCATGCGATGACGTCATCGCGGGGAAATACGACAACCAGTTTATAGTTGACGTAATCCAGGGAGGCGCTGGCACATCGACCAATATGAATGCCAATGAGGTCATCGCAAACATAGCATTGGAATACATGGGACATGATCGTGGCGAATACCAATACTGCTCACCAAACGACCATGTCAACGGCTCACAGTCAACGAACGACGCGTATCCATGCGCGACACGCCTCGCTATCTATGCGAAACATCTCCAGATGTTGCCGGTCATCGATAAGTTCATCGAGTCGCTTGACAAGAAGGCTGTGGAGTTCAGTAACATTATCAAGATGGGACGTACCCAGCTCCAGGACGCTGTTCCAATGACACTTGGCCTTACATTCAAGGCTTTTGCCGACGGTATGCGTAACGAGAAGAAACATATAGAGGATGCCGCTAAGGAGTTCCTTGTAGTCAACATGGGCGCAACGGCAATAGGGACAGGAATCTGCTCTACATTGGACTATCGTGAGGAATGTTTCAAGGCATTGCGTGATATTACTGGCTGGGACATACAGCTTGCAAGCGACTTCGTCCAAGCCACATCAGATGCTACGTCAATCATGGTTTACTCAGGTGCGCTGAGGACTATGTGTACGACAATCTGCAAGATTTGCAACGACCTCCGTCTCATGAGTTCCGGTCCTCGCTGCGGTCTTAACGAGATCAATCTTCCAAAGATGCAGCCGGGTTCGTCAATCATGCCGGGCAAGGTCAACCCTGTTATGCCAGAGGTTATGAACCAGATCTGCTACCGTGTTATAGGTAACGACACTTGCATTATGCTTGGCGCACAGAACGCACAGCTCGAGCTTAACGTTATGGAGCCTGTGATGGTTTATGCCGCTCTCGAGTCAATCGAGTTGCTCACAAACGGTTTCAATGTCCTCCGCACACTCTGTATCGACGGTATCACGGCAAACGCAGAACATTGCAACGACATGGTTGAACACAGCATAGGTATAGTTACGGCTTTGGTCCCGGTCCTCGGATATAAGCCATGCTCAAATCTCGCTAAAGAGTCGCTCGCAACAGGCAAGGGAGTTATCGAGCTTATCAGGGAGAAAGGACTTCTCACCGAAGAGCAGATCAAAGAGTTTATGAATCCACAAAATATGATTATATAAGTCAGTTAAAGGAATAAGAATAAAGATGGTGCTTTATATTTAGGGTGCCATCTTTCACAATTTTAAACCAAGGTGTTATTTTTACATTGACTATTAATAATTTATATAAATTAAGGTATTATGTCAGAAACATCTACTAAATCAAAGAATTGTGCGATGTGGATAAAGTTAGCAATATCCATATTCGTTTTGTTGTTTTTCTGGATTGTCCCGTCAAGTGCATACGGACTTACAAATATTTCAATAGTTGAGCAGAGAGTAATCGCTGTTTTCGCATTCGCATTCGCGATGTGGGTGACAGAGGCTGTCCCGTCATGGACATCATCGGTGCTTATCATCGTGTTGTTGCTTTTGACGTGTTCGAACGGAAGTATCTCTTTCTTGAAAGTTGAAGGCGTTAAGATGATTTCATACAAGAGCCTTATGTATGCTTTCGCCGACCCGACCATCATGCTCTTCCTCGGAGGATTCGTTATCGCGGCCGTTGCTTCAAAGATGGGTGTTGATGTTCAGCTTGCAAAGGCTTTGTTAAAGCTCTTCGGAAAGAAGTCGGAGTTCGTTCTCCTCGGATTCTTACTTGTTACCGGACTCTTCTCAATGTTCATCAGTAACACGGCTACAGCAGCAATGATGCTTACCTTCATGGCACCTGTACTTCGCCACATGCCTGTTGACGGCAAGGGTAAAATAGCTCTCGCGATGGCAATACCTATCGGCGCAAATATCGGAGGTATCGCCACTCCTATAGGCACACCGCCTAACGCTATAGCTCTCAAGTTCTTAAACGACCCTGAAGGCCTTAACCTTGGGATCGGCTTCGGCGACTGGTTCGGTATCATGTTCCCGTACGCCATCGTATTGCTCCTTATCGCATGGGTACTCCTTATGTTCCTTTTCCCGTTCAAAAAGAAGACGATAGAGCTTAAGATAGAAGGAGATACAAAGAAGGGCTGGCAGCTTACCGTGACATATATTACGATGGCAGTCACAATATTCTTGTGGATGTTCGACAAAGTCACAGGACTTAACGCAAATATCGTTGCAATGATACCGATAGCGGTGTTCTGTGTGACAGGCATCTTTACCAAAGAAGACCTTAACAATATAAATTGGAGTGTGCTCTGGCTTGTGGCTGGTGGTTTCGCACTCGGTACAGCATTGTATGAGACAGGTCTCGACAAGCACCTTATCGAAGCTATCCCATTCCAGACATGGTCGCCACTCATAGTAATCATCGCAGCTTCTGTAGTGTGCTGGATTCTTTCAAACATCATCGCAAATACAGCGGCGGCAAACCTCCTTATCCCTGTCATGGTAACACTCGCGGTAGGTATGAGGGAAATGCTCTTCCCATTCGGTGGAGAGACAACAATGCTCATCTCTGTTACACTTGCAGCATCACTTGCGATGTGCCTCCCAATCAGCACACCACCAAACGCAATCGCTTACAGTACAGGTATGATTGAAACAAAAGATATGATGAAAGTCGGCGTTATCATGGGAATAGTAGGCCTCATAATAGCTATCTCAATGTTAGTAATAGTCGGCAAACTCGGATATTTTGCTTAATCTTTAAAAATTAATAATTATGGGAAAATGTAAAGGTCTATCCTCAGTAACAAAAAAACTGATCATGGCTATCACAGGCGGATGCCTGGTGTTTTTCTTGCTGTTTCACGGCACAATGAACTTGGTTGCGATATTCTCTCCTGAAGGATACCAGGCGATCTGCGAATTCCTTGGAGCTAATTGGTATGCAATCGTTGGGACAATCGGCCTCGCCGTATTGATGATTTTCCACCTTATCTATGCCTTCGTGCTATCCCTTCAGAACTACAGGGCGCGTGGCAAACAGCGTTATGCTGTGACAGACAGACAGGAGGGCGTTTCATGGGCGTCGAAGAACATGTTAGTAATCGGCATCATCGTACTCCTTGGCATCTTTTTGCACCTTTATGGATTCTGGGCAAAAATGCAACTTGTTGAGCTTCAAGGACAGGCGCCGGCCGATGGAATGGAACTTATCAAAAAAACTTTCGGAGAGTGGTATTATAGCGTGATTTATCTCGTATGGCTCGCTTTCTTGTGGTTCCATCTCACTCATGGCGTGGCAAGTGTCATGCAGTCAATAGGCTGGAACAACAACGTCTGGAGGCACAGGATCGAGTTCCTTGGGAAATTCTTCGCTGCACTTATCGTAATAATGTTTGCAGCAGTTGTGTTGTATTATTGGTTAATTGCTTAATGATTATTTGATATGAAAGAATTAAATTCAAGAATACCAGAGGGTCCGTTAGCTGAAAAATGGACGAACTATAAGGCAAACCAGAAACTGGTTAATCCAGCAAACAAGAGAAAGCTTGACATCATAGTAATAGGCACGGGACTTGCCGGCGCGTCAGCGGCAGCATCTCTCGGAGAGATGGGGTTCAATGTGAAGGTGTTCTGCATACAGGATAGTCCTCGCCGCGCTCACTCTATCGCCGCCCAGGGAGGTATAAACGCTGCAAAGAATTATCCTAACGACGGTGACAGCGTTTACCGTTTGTTCTATGATACAATCAAAGGTGGTGACTACCGCGCTCGCGAGGCCAACGTCTATCGTCTCGCCGAGGTCAGCAACAGCATCATCGACCAATGCGTTGCACAGGGTATTCCTTTCGCACGCGAATATGGCGGACTCCTTGCCAACCGTTCTTTCGGTGGCGCACAGGTGAGCAGGACATTCTATGCCCGCGGTCAAACCGGACAACAGCTCCTCCTTGGCGCATACGGCGCATTGAGCAAAGAGGTTGAGAGAGGCACAGTGAAGATGTACGCCCGCCGTGAGATGATGGACCTCGTCATCGTTGACGGACGCGCACGCGGTGTCATAGTAAGAAACCTCGTGACCGGTGAACTCGAACGCTATGCAGCCCACGCAGTAGTAGTGGCATCAGGCGGTTACGGACGTGTGTTCTTCCTTTCAACTAACGCTATGTCATCAAACGGCTCAGCCGAATGGCAGTGCTATAAGAAAGGCGCAATGATGGCAAACCCTTGCTTCACACAGATACACCCGACATGTATCCCGGTCCACGGCGACTACCAGTCGAAACTTACCCTTATGAGTGAGTCACTGCGTAACGACGGCCGTATCTGGGTGCCTAAAGATGAGAAGACAGCCGCACTCCTCCGCGAAGGAAAAATCAAAGCCGCTGACATACCAGAGGAAGAACGCGACTATTACCTCGAGAGAAGATACCCGGCTTTCGGAAACCTCGTCCCTCGTGACGTAGCCTCACGCGCAGCAAAAGAGAGATGCGACGCGCACTTTGGCGTGAATAACACCGGACTCGCCGTATATCTCGATTTCAAAGAGGCTATCCAACGCCTCGGCAAGAAGGCTGTCGAAGAAAAATACGGTAACTTGTTCGAGATGTATGAGCGTATCGTTGATGAGAACCCTTATGTCACACCTATGATGATTTATCCGGCAGTCCACTATACAATGGGTGGCCTCTGGGTGGATTACGAACTCCAGACAACAGTGAAAGGCCTTTTCGCAGCCGGCGAGGCTAACTTCTCAGACCACGGCGCAAACCGCCTTGGCGCATCAGCCCTTATGCAGGGACTGTCTGACGGTTACTTCGTACTTCCTTATACAATGCAGAACTACCTCGCAGACCAAATCGGTGTCCCTCGCTTTAAGACCGACATGAAGGAGTTTGATGATGCTGAGAATGCCGTGCGCGAAAAGATCGAGAGAATCTTGTCAGTCAACGGAACTGAGACGGTTGACTCTATCCACAAACGCCTCGGCCACATCATGTGGGAGTACGTGGGAATGGCTCGTACAGAGGAAGGCCTTAAAATCGCTATCGAAGAGATAAAGAAACTCCGTGAAGAGTTCTGGAAGAACGTCAAAGTGCCACGCCTCGAAGGAATGAACAACGAACTTGAGAAGGCATTGAGAGTGGCTGACTTCCTCGAGATGGGCGAACTTATGGCCCGCGACGCACTCATGCGTAACGAATCCTGCGGCGGACATTTCCGCACAGAATACCAGACAGCAGATGGCGAGGCGTTGCGTGACGATAAGAACTACAGCTTCGTCGCAGCATACGAATACCAAGGCTTGGATAAAGAGCCGCTTCTCTATAAGGAAGAACTTAAGTTTGAAAACGTTGAAGTTAAACAAAGAAATTACAAGTAGTTATGAAGCTTAAACTTAAAATCTGGAGACAAAAGAATAATGCCGCTAAAGGCGAGTTTGTTGAATATCACCTCGATAATGTTCCAAAGGAAGCTTCATTCCTTGAGATGCTTGATATCTTGAATGAGCAATTAGTGCTTAAAGGTGATGACCCTGTCACATTCGACCACGACTGCCGTGAAGGTATCTGTGGCGCTTGCGGCCTCTATATCAACGGTCACCCGCACGGTAAATTTAAAAACACAACTACATGCCAGCTTCACATGCGTAAATTCAATGACGGCGACACAATAACCGTTGAACCATGGCGCTCAGAGGCTTTCCCTATTATCAAGGACTTGATGGTTGACCGCTCATCCCTTGACAAGCTTATCCAAGCTGGCGGATATATCTCAGTACATACCGGCGGCGTGCCAGATGCAAACGCCATCCCGATTAACAAACATAACGCCGACCTCTCAATGGATGCCGCCCAATGTATAGGCTGTGGCGCATGCGTCGCAACATGTAAGAACGGTAGCGCAATGCTCTTCGTCTCAGCAAAGGTGTCTCAATTCGCACTCCTCCCACAAGGACAGGTTGAGGCCCGCGACAGGGTTCAGAAGATGGTCGCGAGAATGGATGACCTCGGATTCGGCAACTGCTCTAACACATTCGCCTGCGAGGCAGAATGCCCGAAAGGCGTCTCAATCACAAATATCGCACGTCTTAACAGACAATTCCTCGCCGCTAAGATAGCAGAGCCTTTGAAAAAAGACAAATAATGCCGTCTGTAGCATGACGATATTACACGGACTGAGGTAACTCAGCCCGTGTTTTTTTATGCTTAAAAAATTATTTTTGTCCGGAACAGGTTCGAGCCATATTCCTATTGATTTTGGTATGGCGGCGAGGTTACTGTCAAAAGAGGTGTGATATTTAGACGACAACGGGGACAACATTAGACAACATTTTTATTTTTGTCCGGAACAGGTTCGAAACCATATTCCTATTGATTTTGATATGGCGGCGAGGTTACTGTCAAAAGAAGTGTGATATTTAGACGACAACGGGGACAACATTAGACAACATTTTTTATTTTTGTCAAGTAAATATTTCGATAGAAAACCGATTCAAAAAATCCCGGACAGTGATGTAAAAAAAATTAAAAATTTTTTTCATACGTAACAAAATAATTGTAAATTTGCAGCGTTAAACGATAAATTATTATCGATAACTTGTTTTCGATATAGATAAGGAGAACGAGTTATTGTATTAAGGTAACAATCAAAAAAAGAACAAGATGAAAAGATTCACATTACCGCGTGATGTATTCCATGGTGAGAATGCACTCGAAGCATTAAAGACATTTGAAGGAAAACGTGCTGTCATTTGCGTTGGTGGCGGCAGTATGAAGCGTTTCGGTTTTCTCGACAGAGCACAGAAATATCTTGAGGAAGCAGGAATGGAAGTAAAGGTTTTCGACGGAATCGAGCCAGATCCTTCAGTTGAGACTGTATTAAGGGGAGCCCAGTTTATGCAGGAGTTCCAGCCTGATTGGATTGTCGCAATAGGCGGCGGTTCACCAATTGATGCAGCAAAAGCTATGTGGATTAAATATGAGTATCCTGAGACAACATTCGAGGAGATGTGCAAGGTGTTCGGTCTTCCGAAATTGAGGACAAAAGCTCATTTCTGCGCTGTATCATCAACATCAGGTACGGCTACTGAGGTGACAGCATTCTCAGTTATCACAGACTATCAGAAAGGTATCAAGTTCCCTCTCGCTGATTTCGAGATCACACCTGACGTGGCAATTGTTGACCCAGCTTTGGCACAGACAATGCCTAAGAAACTCGTTGCACACACAGGTATGGACGCTATGACACACGCTATCGAGGCTTACGTCTCAACATGCAATTGCGACTACACTGACCCTCTCGCGATTTTCGCAATCAAGATGATTCAGAGAGACCTTGTAAACTCGTACAACGGTGATGAAGAGGCCCGCAACTCTATGCATAATGCACAGTGCTTGGCTGGTATGGCATTTTCAAACGCATTGCTTGGTATCGTCCACTCAATGGCACACAAGACGGGAGCCGTGTTCGCAGATTTAGGAGCACACATCATTCACGGCGCTGCAAACGCTATGTATCTCCCTAAAGTCATCGCTTTCAACGCTAAAGACCCGGTTGCGAAGAAACGTTACGGTGTCATCGCTGACTATATGAACCTTGGTGGCAGCAATGATGATGAGAAAGTGGCGCTTCTCATAGCAGCACTCAGGAAAATGAACGACGACCTCAATATCCCACAGTGCATCAAGCATTACGGCGCTGACTCATATCCTTGTGAGCAAGGCTTCGTTCCAGAGAATGTGTTCCTCGAGAGACTGCCTGAGATCGCAAAGAACGCTATCGCAGACGCATGTACAGGATCTAACCCGAGAATACCTACACAGCACGAAATGGAAGAGCTCCTCAAATGCTGCTACTATGACACAGAGGTTAATTTCTAATTTAGATTGATATAAAATGTATGGTTAAGAGGGAAGTCGTTTGGCTTCCCTCTATTTATTAAAAATATTCAATAAAAAATGTTTTTGTTATGAAATAAATCCTATCTTTGTGAAACATTGTCGAGAAAACTATATCTTTTATAAGTAATAGATAATCAAACATTTAATATTGGATATGTATAAAATCGTCAGAAAAAAAGAACTGAATCCAACAGTGACGCAGATGGAAATCGAAGCTCCGTTGGTAGCCAAGAAGGCAAAACCAGGTCAGTTCATCATTCTTCGTGTTGACGCAGAAGGTGAACGAATCCCATTGACAGTAGCTGGCTGTAATATTGAGGACGGCACAGTGAAAATCATTTTCCAGATCGTAGGTTCTACAACCGCCAAGCTTAACCATTTGAAAGAAGGCGAGTATATCCAGGACTTTGTGGGTCCTCTCGGCAGAGCTACAGAGACAGAAGGCATCAAGAGAGTCTGCATCGTAGGTGGTGGTGTAGGATGCGCCATCGCATTGCCTGTAGCGCAGGAGTTCCACCGTTTAGGCGTCGAGGTTACAAGCATCGTGGGCTTCCGCAGCAAGGATATCGTTATCCTTGAGGACGAGTTCCAAGCCTGCTCCGACAAGATGGTCCTCATGACCGATGACGGCTCGTATGGGCGCCATGGTAATGTGACGGTGCCGCTGAAGGAAATGCTTGAGTCAGGTGAGAAGTTCGATGAGATTATCACTATCGGACCTCTTATCATGATGAAGTTTGTTGTTGCGACAGCAAAACCGTTCAATATCCCGGTCACTGTGTCAATGAACCCTATCATGATCGATGGAACAGGTATGTGTGGCGGCTGCCGTCTCACACTTAATGTTGATGGCAAGAGAGTTACCAAGTTCGCTTGCGTTGACGGACCGGATTTCAATGGCTATGAAATTGATTTCGATGAGGCGATGTCTCGTGGAAGAATGTATTTCGACTTCGAGCGCCACATGCACGAGGAAACATGTAATCTCTTCAAAAACGCTTAAGGAGGACACGGAAATATGGCAATAAATCCTAAAAAACATGAAATGCCTTCGCAGGATGCAAAGGTAAGAGCACATAACTTTAACGAAGTGACTCTCGGATACACAGCCCAGATAGCTGTTGACGAGGCTGCGCGCTGCCTTAACTGCAAGAACCAGCCTTGCGTTAGCGGTTGCCCTGTAAATATCTCAATCCCAGAGTTTATCTCCCATATTAAACAAAGCGACTTCGAGGGAGCCTATCAGGTGATTTCAAGGTCATCGTCTCTGCCGGCAGTATGCGGCCGTGTATGCCCTCAGGAGTCACAGTGCGAGAGCAAATGTACCCTCGGCGTCAAGTTCGAACCGGTCGGTATCGGCCGTCTCGAGCGTTTCGTCGCTGACTATCATAACGCTAACGCCACAGAGCTTCCGGCAATGCCGGCACAGAACGGACATAAAGTCGCTGTCGTAGGCTCAGGCCCATCAGGGCTTACATGCGCTGGCGACCTCGCAAAGAAAGGTTATAAAGTGTCAGTGTTCGAGGCACTTCACACAGCCGGCGGCGTCCTCGTCTATGGTATCCCAGAGTTCCGTCTCCCAAAAGCTATCGTCGCTAAGGAAGTCGAGTCACTCAAGGCTCTCGGCGTTGATATTCAGACAAACGTGGTCATAGGCAAGACCCTCACTATCGATGAGTTGTTCGATCAGGGATACGAGGCTGTGTTCGTAGGCTCGGGCGCAGGACTTCCTAAGTTCATGAACATAGAGGGTGAGGCTTTGAAAGGCGTTTACTCAGCGAACGAGTTCCTTACACGCTCTAACCTCATGAAAGCCTACCGCGAGGTCTCTGACACCCCAATCATGAAGGGCGGTAAGGTCGTCGTAGTAGGTGGCGGCAACGTCGCTATGGACGCGGCACGTACAGCATTGCGTCTCGGCGCTGAGGTGACTATCGTTTACCGCCGCTCAATGGAAGAGCTTCCTGCACGTCGTGAGGAAGTCGAACACGCACAGGAAGAAGGCGTGGTGTTCAGACTGCTGAACAACCCTACCAAGATATTGGGTTACCAGAATCCTAATGACCCGCGCGACCCTAAGAACGGCTTCGTGACAGGAATTGAGTGTATCCGTATGGAACTCGGCGAGCCTGACGCTAAAGGCCGTCGCCGCCCAATAGAGGTGCCAGGTAGCGAGTTCACAATGGATTGCGATACCGTCATCATGGCTCTCGGCACTTCTCCAAACCCTCTTATCAAAGATACTACAAAGGGACTTGAGGTCAACGACCATGGCGGAATTATCGTCAACGAAGACGCACTTACATCACGTGAAGGCGTTTATGCAGGCGGTGACGCCGTGACAGGCGCCGCTACCGTAATCCTTGCAATGGGCGCAGGTAAGAATGCAGCCCGCGCAATAGATGAGTACCTTAATAAATAATATGAATATTTCAATGACTGTTGGCTGTTGGTGGCCCCAATAGCCAATGGTCTTTTTTTAAAATAACATCATGAGAATCGCGTTATACGGTAAAGCATTTGAATCAGGTAAAGAGGAGTTCGTTAAGGAAATAATCAATGTTCTTTATGACGCAGGCGCGGAAATATCAATATATAGGCCATTTATTGGCAATATTATCAACTGCCTGAGTGAAGATGTTGAATATCGTACCTTTGACGGCTATTCCCAACTTAAAGGAAATGCTGACGTCCTCTTCTCCTTCGGCGGTGACGGCACGGTCCTCGACTGTGTCCCTTTAGTCAGAGACAGCGAGATACCTGTCTTCGGCATCAATCTCGGACGCCTCGGCTTCCTTTCAAGCGTCTCAAAAGATGAGACAATAGACGCGGTCAGGAATATCCTGGCAGGCAATTTTGAGGTGGAACCTCGTTCAATGGTCGAAATCATCGGCAACGAGGTGCTTTTCGATGGAATAAACTACGGTCTGAACGAAGTGAGCATTCTTCATAGGGCTTACGACAGCCTTATTGAAGTGCATGTCTTCGTTGATGACAGACTGCTAAATATATATTGGTGCGACGGCGTGCTGCTGTCAACACCTACAGGCTCGACAGCCTACTCCCTAAGCGCGGGAGGCCCGATAATGGCACCGAACACTGACAGCTTCCTTATCACCCCAATAGCCGCCCATAACCTCAGCATGCGCCCTATAGTCATATCCGACAAAAGCCGCGTGAGGATAAAGGTGAACGGACGTTGTGATAACTATGCCCTCGGTATCGACTCAAGGATAAAACTTGTTGATAAATCCTATCAGTTCGAGATAAAGAAGGCTGATTTCTGTTTTAAAATTGTTAAAATGCACAATAACGATTTCTTCAGCACAGTGAGAAGCAAACTCCTCTGGGGAAATGACGTTAGAAACTAAAAACTATTGTACAATTGAAGATAGCTGTAAATACCCGTTTGCTGTTGAAAGACAAACTCGAAGGTATCGGGTGGGTCGCTTATGAGACCCTTAGCCGTATAGTGAGGTCCCACCCCGAAGTCGAGTTCTATTTCTTTTTCGATAGAGAACCCGACCCCAAATTTATATTTGCAGATAATGTCAAGCCTGTTGTGCTATTCCCACAGGCGCGACACCCTTTCTTATATATCATTTATTTTGAAATATCTGTTGCCCGCGCACTACGTAAGATAAAACCAGACTTGTACGTCTCTACGGACGCATATCTCAGCCTCCGCTCAAATATACCACAACTCGCTGTGTTCCATGATATTAACTTTGAACACTTCCCCCAAGACTTCCCTCCCTTGGCCCTTTGGCACTATAAGAAGTTCTTCCCTAAATACGCCAAGAAAGCGAAAGGGATAATCACAGTGTCAGAGTTCTCAAAACAAGATATCATCAATACTTATAAGGTGGAGCCTGATAAGGTCAAAGTGGTCTATAACGGAGCTAACGAGGGGTTCAAACCATTGCCGGAAGAGGAAAAAACAAAGGTTAGAAATGAGTATTGCAATGGTAGCCGGTATTTTATGTTCGTGGGCTCACTGCACCCGAGAAAGAATCTGGCACGGCTTTTCCCAGCATTCGATATGTTTAAGGAAAAGACAGGATCCGATGTGAAACTGCTTATTGTGGGCGAGAAACGCTGGTGGACCAACGCAATACAAACCGCTTATGAGTCGTTGAATCATAAAGATGACGTGCTCTTCACAGGCCATCTCAATATGAATGAACTGAACCGAGTGACCGCCGCGGCCCTCGCATCAGTGTATGTCTCTTATTTCGAGGGATTCGGAATCCCGATAATAGAGGCTTACAAATGCGATGTCCCGGTGATAACATCAAACGTGACATCAATGCCAGAGGTGGCAGGCGATGGCGCACTTCTCGTCAACCCTTTCGATGTGGAATCAATAGCCGACGGTCTCATAAGTATGCTCGATGACAATGTGCGTCAACACTTTATCGAAAAAGGAAGGAAAAGAAGGAACGACTTCTCGTGGGATAAGGCAGCGGAAGGTTGGTGGAAGATTATTAAAGATTTAACAATATGAGAATTCTTATTTTAGGCTCAGGCGGCCGTGAACACGCACTCGCTTGGAAAATTGCTCAGAGTAATATGGTGTCGAAGGTGTTCGTGGCACCGGGTAATGCAGGCACCGCCTCTGTAGGTGAGAACTTACCTATCAACATAGCCGATTTTATCGCTGTGAAAAAAGCTGTGCTTGATAATGAGATAGATATGGTCGTTGTAGGACCGGAACAACCTCTCGTTGACGGTATTGTGGATTTCTTCAAGTCAGATGAAGAACTGAAGGAAAAGAAAATCATAGGCCCGGATAAAAACGGTGCACAACTCGAAGGAAGTAAGGCTTTCGCCAAAAACTTTATGGAGAAATATAATATCCCTACAGCCTCCTGCTTTACCGTGACAAAGGATAACGTCCAAGATGGTATCGACTATCTCTCAACTCTCGAACCTCCTTTCGTACTTAAGGCTGACGGCCTTGCCGCTGGTAAAGGCGTGTTGATTGTCAACGATTTTGATGAGGCTAAGAATGAATTGTCCCAAATGCTCTCGGGTAAGTTCGGAAACGCATCCTCAAAGGTGGTTATTGAGACCTTCTTGAAAGGTGTAGAAGTCTCAATGTTCGTGCTTACTGACGGCTCCGACTATGTGATTCTGCCTGAAGCAAAAGACTATAAACGCATAGGCGACGGTGACAAAGGTCTCAATACCGGCGGTATGGGCGCAGTGTCTCCTGTGCCTTTTGTTGACGCAGCATTCATAGAGAAAGTTGAGACAAGGATAATCAAACCTACTATTCAAGGACTTAAGAAAGAAAATATCGACTATAAGGGCTTTATCTTCCTCGGATTGATGAATTGCGAGGGCGATCCTTTCGTGATAGAGTATAATGTCAGAATGGGCGACCCTGAGACTGAGGGCGTGATGACGCGTATAGACTCAGACCTCGCACAACTCCTGAGCGATTGCGCGGAAAGCAAACTTGCTTCTTCTGATTTTAAAATCAGTGACGAAACATCTGTCACTGTAATGCTCGTGTCCGGCGGATACCCTGAGTCGTATAAAAAAGGAATGGTGATAAATGGATTAGACGCTGTGGATAAAGACTGTGTAGTGGCTCATGCCGGCACAAAACTCGGTGATGACGCTAACATACTGACATCGGGCGGCCGCGTTATCGCCGTCACATCCCATGGCGCCAATATTCTCGAAGCAAGGAAGAAAGCTTACGAAAACGCACGGAAAATCACTTTCGACGGCGCTTATTACCGTAACGATATCGGTCTCGACCTGTTGAATATGTAATGGTTAACTTCTTTCGACATAGTTATTTACAACAGCTTATTGCCATAGTAGTCCTCATTTTCGTACTGTGGCTACCGGCTTTTTTCCAACCTACTTCCGGATTGGACTTCGTAAGCCCGACAACGCCTCTTTATAATGTCTTAGCAAGATTGTTGTCTTTCTCACCAATGGCGATGAAAGCGTTCGCCGAAATAGTCTTTATAGTTTCGGCCTTCATCTTTAACTCTATGCTGTCCGTCAACCTGCTCGTCACCCGGAACAGCAGCCTCGGCTCATTGATGTTCGCCATCTTCTTGTGCTTCACCCCTGAACAACGTGACTTTTACCCTTTCTTGCTCGCATCACCTTTGATAATGATGGCTTTACAGACAATGTGCCTTCTGTATCAAGAGGAAAAGTCAGAATCGTACCTTTTGAACTGCGGAGTGTTCCTCTCAATAGCCTCAATGCTTTATTTCCCATCAGTGCTACTGATTCTTTGGATGCTTCTCGCAATGATGACGATGAAGTTCAAAAGCGAGAGACTATACTTCATCCCTGTGCTTGGATTCTTGATGCCTTACGCTATACTTTTCTCAATTTCCTATTTTACAAGGACTTTGACTGAAACCATCGACGCTTATTCCTCCGCCTTCTCCGGTTTTTCCTTCAGTATGTCAGGACTTCGGACGAAAGAACTGATAATATTTATCTCTATAGCACTGTTACTCCTGCTCTCGATGCTTCTCATCAAGTCGGGCAATATAGTTAATTCCATTCAAACAAGGAAGAAATACGGGGTTATCCTGATACTGCTGCTTTTTGGCATTGTAATGTTGTTTATGCAGAAGCCGGTGTTTTGTAACGGACTTCTTTTCTTCGTGATGTCGATTGTCTCTGCCATGGCCCTTTCTGATGTTAGGAAGACGAGGATGGCGGATATTTTATTGTTAGCCATGATGTTAGCGGCAATAACCAATCAATATTTACCTTTGATATTATAAGAGATATGAGTCTGATAGCCTGTTATACCGATGATTTGATTGAGGCTGGCTGCGATGAGGCCGGACGTGGATGTATTGCGGGTCCCGTGGTGGCTGCTGCGGTCATTCTGCCCCGTGGAAGAGATTTCCCTGACTTTAACGATTCGAAGAAACTCACTGAGCGACAAAGGGAAAGACTTCGGGAGACGGTGATTGAAAACGCTGTGGCATACGGTATAGGGGTGGTGTCAGCGCAAGAGATTGATGAGATAAACATTCTCAACGCCTCTTTCCTTGCAATGCACCGCGCAATCGACGGGCTCAAGGTCTGTCCGGAACTGCTGCTGATAGATGGGAACCGATTCAACCCTTATGGAAATACGCCACATAAATGTATTGTTGGGGGAGACGCCAAATATCAGGCAATTGCCGCGGCATCGATATTGGCTAAAACAACCCGTGACCATATCATGATGGAACTTGATAGTCAATTCCCTAACTATAATTGGAAGAAAAACAAAGGCTATCCAACCGTTGAACATAAGAAGGCAGTGCACGATTTCGGAACGACTCCTTATCACAGGTTGACTTTTAATATGTCGATACAACTTGAATTGTTTTAATGTATATGGATATGATAGATTTGACTGACGTTTTGGTGGTTGGAGTTACCGCGAGGGCACTTTTCGATTTGGAAAAGGAAAACGAGATTTTTGAGAAAGAGGGTGTGAGGAAATACCGTGAGTATCAAGATGCTAACCAAGATGTGCCTCTTGAGGTAGGTACGGCGTTCTATCTCGTCAAAAGCCTTCTTAACCTTAATAATATAGCGAACAAACCCGTTGTTGAGGTCGTTGTGATGTCGAGGAACAGCCCTGAGACGGGGATACGCATTCTAAAATCCATAGAGAGACACGGGCTTGATATCACTCGCCTTGCATTCACTGGCGGCGAGCCAATGTCGCCTTATATCGATGCCTTCGGCGTTGACCTCTTCCTTTCAAAAGACGAGAATAGCGTACAGACAATCATTGATTCTCAAAGCAATTGCGCGGCAGCGCTCATATATGAGCCTCCTGTAGGCTTCAACCCTGACGACAATAAGGTGAAGATAGCCTTTGATGCCGACGCTGTCCTGTTCTCGGAAGAAGCTGAGTTGCTTTATAAGCAGAATGGCATAGAGTTTTTCCATAGATATGAGGACGAGCATAAAGATGTGCCTCTCCCGGAAGGACCTTTCGCAAAGCTTCTGAAGAAACTGTCGAAGATACAGTCATGCCTTCCTGTCGCTGTGGAGGAGTCACCGCTGCGCCTCGCTATAGTGTCGGCCCGCAGTGCCCCGGCCCACATGAGGGTTATCAACACATTGAAAAAATGGGGCGTTTATGTTAACGAGGTGTATTTCCTCGGCGGCATGCCAAAGGATAAGGTCTTGAAAGCTTTTGGCGCGCAGATTTTCTTCGATGACCAAGAGTGCCACCTTCAATCGTCAAGCCGCGTGGTGCCATCTGGCAGAGTGCCTTACTCGTCCGACTCCCCGATGAAAAACCTTTGATTTTTTTTAAACTCATTTGTTAAATTTTATAAAACATAATACGATTTTTTACGTTCTAAAAATAAATTTTTTCTTATGACAAACGCACGAATCCTGTGGGCCGACGATGAAATCGAACTTCTTAAGCCCCATATATTATTTTTGGAACATAAAGGCTATGAGGTCGTTGTCACAAATAACGGCAGCGACGCCATCGATCTTGTGAGAGAGCAACATTTTGATATAGTGTTCCTTGACGAACAGATGCCGGGACTGTCAGGTGTGGAGGCTCTGGAGAAAATCAAATCCGATTTCCCAAACCTGCCCGTGGTGATGATCACGAAAAGCGAAGAGGAGAGCATCATGGAAGACGCTATCGGAAGTAACATCGCTGACTACCTCATTAAACCGGTGAACCCTAACCAGATCTTACTCTCGTTGAAACGTAACCTCGAGAATAAGAAACTTGTTGATGAGAAATCCACCTCGAAATACCAGCAGGAGTTCCTGAAAATCGGAATGAACCTGAATAATGATCTTGACTTTAACGAATGGATATCTGTGTATAAAAACCTTACCCGCTGGGAACTGGAACTGCAAAAAACAGCAGATGAGGGAATAAAAGAGGTGTTCTCATTGCAGAAACAAGAAGCAAATAACCTGTTCTCACGCTATGTGGAACGCAACTATTGTGACTGGGTGTCAGGACGTTGCGAAGAAAAACCTATCCTGTCGCATAACGTTGTGCGTGAGAAACTCCTGCCTCGTATCACTGATGACGACAAACCTATCTTCTTCATCTTGATAGACAACCTGCGCTATGACCAGTGGAAAGCCATCCAACCAATAGTTGAGAATTATTTCCGTGTCGATGACGACAGCATCTATTACAGTATCCTCCCGACGACAACGCAATATGCGCGAAACGCTATCTTCGCCGGCTTGATGCCTTTGGAGATTCGCCGCCGCTACCCGGCATATTGGATTGATGAAGATGATGAGGGAACGAAGAACCAGTTCGAGGGCGAACTGCTTGGCGAACAGCTGCGTAGATACGGCAAAAATATCAAGTATTCTTATAATAAGGTGCTTAACCTTGCCGCAGGAAAGAAACTCTTCGAACAGATGAACAACCTGATGCAGAACAAGTTGAATGTCATAGTCTATAACTTCGTAGATATGTTGTCGCACGCACGTACCGAAATGGAGATAATACGTGAGTTGGCTGACAACGAACAGGCCTACCGCTCTCTGATGGTGTCGTGGTTCGAACACTCCTCCCTTTTCGATATGATGAAGTTCATCTCACAGAAAGGCTGCGATGTGGTCGTAACTACAGACCATGGCTCGGTGTGGGTGAAAAACCCTGTCAAGATTCTCGGTGATAAGGCTGTGAATACCAACCTGAGATATAAATACGGAAAGTCGTTGAAATACAATCCAAAAGAAATATTTGAGGTAAAAGACCCGGAGAAAATACTGCTTCCGCGATATAACGTCTCAACATCTTTTGTGTTCGCTCGCTCAAACGACTTCTTCGCCTATCCAAACAACTATAACTATTATGTCAATTATTATAGGAACACCTTCCAACATGGTGGAATATCTATGAATGAGATGATGATTCCTGTAGCTTATCTGAAGGCAAAATAATCATGAATAAGGTCTTTCAAATAAATGGTGTCGATGAGCTGACACAAGTGGCGGAACTGCTGATTAGCTGGCGCGATAAGTCGGATATCATCGCTTTCTACGGTCCTATGGGCGCGGGAAAAACAACGCTGATAAAGAATCTATGCCATCAGCTTGGCGTTACTGATGAGGTCAACAGCCCGACTTTCGCACTCGTCAACGAATATCCATCGGAGGTGGAGAAATCTATTTTTCACTTTGACTTCTACCGTATTAAGAAACTTGACGAGGTGTTCGATATAGGTTATGAAGACTATTTCTATAGTGGGCGTCTCTGCCTCATCGAATGGCCTGAGCTTATCGACCCTCTGATGCCTGAGCATTTTATCAAAGTGTCGCTGTCTTACGGGAAAAATGATAACGAACGTATAGTCGAATGCTCGGTCATTTAACTTTTATTTCCGCCAGCATCATGAATCAATCGCCCTATGATATTGTATCACAGTGATATAGCGCGCTTTGTCGAACTCGTCTCACACTATTCGAAAGTGTTCGTCCTTATGGACGAGAACTCTTGCAGCCATTGCCTCCCGGCTTTCATCGAAATGACGGGGGTGGAGGATTTCGTACCTGTCGTGATACGCTCTGGCGAATCATTCAAGAACCTTGAGACAGTGAGTTCTATTTGGAAATGCCTTGTGGAGAATTATGCTGACAGAAATGCGTTGATAATCAATCTCGGTGGGGGAACAGTCTCGGATATTGGAGGCTTCGCCGCATCGTGCTACCAAAGGGGAATAGATTTCGTTAATGTCCCAACCTCTTTATTATCAATGGTTGACGCCTCTGTTGGAGGTAAAACAGGTATCGACTTTTATGGCCTTAAAAATCAAATCGGGACTTTCTGCAACCCAGTAGCAGTGCTTGTCCTCCCTGAATTCCTCGGCTCATTGCCTTACGAACAAATGCTTTCCGGACTCGGAGAACTTGCGAAATATGGTTTCATCTCCACGAAAATCACCCTCGAACCGACTCTGCCGGTGGATATCGGGATTATAAAAAAAGCTGTTGAATATAAGATGGAAATCACTGGCTTAGACGCAGTGGAGAAGGGACTGAGGAAAGTGTTGAACTTTGGACATACCGTCGGACATGCCTTGGAGAGCTATTTCTCACATTCTGAGACCGCATTGCTTCATGGTGAGGCTGTCGCAATCGGAATCATTCCCGCGTTGCTCCTTTCATCGCGCTATTGCGGCCTCGACACCTCAATTCTGAGGTCATACTGCCGATACTATCACCGTCTCTTCAAAAAAATCGACCTCAAAGGAATCGACCTTGATGAGATGCTCGGGATTATGCATCACGATAAGAAAAACCTTGGGGGAAAGATAAGGTTCGTGCTGCTCGAAAATATTGGAATGCCTGTGACAGATGTTGTCGTCGCTGATGAGGATATTAAGGACTCTTTGTGTTATCTTATTGATTATATGGGAGATGAGGATCTTGAACGATAATCGCACGTTTGACGTGGAAGTCAACTTGCCGGGAAGTAAAAGCGAGAGTAACCGCGCCCTGATGATTTGCTATTACGGTGGTTTTGCTCCTGATATTCAATATATTTCTCAGGCTGACGACACCTTGCTTCTCCGACATGTACTGTCTGAGCTGAAATATGGAAAAAAGATTGTCGATTGCGGAAATGCCGGCACTGTTTGTCGGTTCGTCCTTACCGCTCTCACTATGAGAGATACCGACTCGTATCTCATTGGTAGTGAACGAATGCGCAAACGTCCTATCGGAAGTCTCGTTAACGCGCTTATATCGCTTGGCGCAGAGATAGAATATTGTAAATCAGATGGTTATCTTCCGCTTTCGGTGCATGGGAAAAAGATGGAGGGAGGCGATGTCAATATCGATGCGAGTGAAAGCTCTCAGTTTGTTTCTTCTCTTTTACTTGCAGCTCCTGTCATTCGGGCTGGTCTCAACATCCATCTTGAAGGTGATACGGCGTCACTCCCTTATATAGATATGACGATTGATGTAATGCGGAAATATGGAGCAGGGGTAAAACGTGTGGGAAAAGATATCTTTGTGGAGGGGAAGGGCTATGAGAATTGCCGCTATGTCGTTGAACCTGATTGGAGTGCGGCTTCGTATTGGTATGAGGTCGTCGCTTTCAGCAGGGGAGGAAGGGTTTTGTTAAAAAATCTTGATTTTTGTTCTTCTCAAGGCGACTCTGTCTTGCCTGAGCTTTTCAGAAACTTTGGTGTAAGTAGTTCGATGATAGATGGCGGCGTGTCGATTCATAATGATAACACGTTGGATAGTAATACTTTCCGTTATGATTTCACTGATAATCCTGATTTGTTCCCAGCCGTTGCCGCCACTTGCGCTGGATTACAGGTTGAGGCAGTGTTTGAAGGTCTGGGGAATCTTTCAATAAAGGAGTCGGATAGGGTGGCGGCAATAATGACGGAGCTGTCGAAAATAGGAGTGGAGATGAGACGTGACTCTGTTGGCACTCTCGTGATGAGCCCTCTTGAAGCGATGCCGTCTTTCACCGAAGCTTCCCCTATCTTCTTTGACTCTCACGACGACCACCGTATCGCGATGGCGCTGGCTCCTTTAGCGATGATGATAGGCGCTGTTGAGATTGACAATGCAGGGGTGGTGTCAAAGTCTTATCCCGACTTTTTTAATGAGTTAGGGAAGGTCTTCCAATTCCCAACCTGATGTGAGTACATCGGCTATGTGGATTGTCTTTATCGGGATATTCTGTTTCTTCGCGTATGAGTCGAGGTGCATCAGGCACGACATATCGTTTGTGATTATGTATTCTGCGCCGGAATCTGCCGCGTCTTTGAATTTCTGGTCAGCTAATGATGATGATATTGATTCGTGTTGTATAGAGAAAAGCCCGCTGCCGAATCCGCAGCAAACCTCTGGTTTCTTTAGATTTAAAAGCTCAAGACCGTTTACTTTCGATAGAAGACGCAAGCCTTCGTCTTTCAAACCAAGCTCTCGTGACGATGAACATGACTGCATGTAAACAGCCTTGTGTGGGAAAGCCGCGCCGAAATAGTCTTTCTCCGCCACGTTGATGAGGAAGTCGGTGAGTTCGTAAATGTTGCTAACCAGCCGCTTATACTCAAGATGTGATGCTGTGTTGTAGAAAAGATCCTTGTATCTTGTCTTTATGAATCCTACGCAAGAGGCGTTAATGCCTACGACGGTATGCCCGCAATTAATATCGTTAAGCAGTTTGTTCCCAAGTTTTTTCGCTTCCTCAATATATCCGCTGTTAAATGCGAATTTCCCGCAGCATGTCTGCTCCGGATTGTATTCGATCTCAATATTGAGTGACTTCAGCAGTTTGACAACGTTCATCGCCGTCAACGGATACATTTGGTCAATGATGCAGGAGACAAATAGTTCGACGGTCATATCATATTTTTTTGCAAATATACATAATTGTAAAAAGAAGGTGTCCGAAAAATTTATAATATCTTGATTTTTGTCCTCAAAATCTAAGAGAAGAGACAGATGCTATTAAGCGGACACCTTCGTAAAATGCTGGTTGTTAACAGCTTATTTCAATCCATGACGTTTCAGGAAAGGCTCTGTGCTTGGCTCCTGGCCTCTGAATTTGATATATTGGACCATTCCTTCATCGTTGCCGCATTCCTGTAGGCAGTTGGTTCTGAATGACCTTGCGAGTTCTTGGTTGAAGATGTCGCCTGATTGTTTGAAATAATCGAAGGCATCGCTGTCAAGTACTGCTGCCCAATAATATACATAGTATCCTGCCGGGTAAGGTCCTGAGAAGATGTGTCCGAAGTAGGTGCTGCGGTAACGGGGGACAATCTCATTGATGAGTCCTATCTTGTCCATAGCGGCTTTCTCGAATGCGTTGGCGTCGATGTCTTTCACCTCTGAGATCTTGTGGTATTCCATGTCGAGAATAGCGGCCGCAAGGAACTCTACAGTGGCGAATCCTTGGTTGAAGAGCCCGCTGTTTTTCAGTTTGTCAATCAAGCTGTCAGGCATTGGCTCTCCAGTCTGATAATGTTTTGCGTAAAGACGGATCACTGAAGGCTCGTTTGCCCAGTTCTCCATAATCTGCGAAGGGAGCTCGACATAGTCTTGAGGGACGTTGCCGCATGTCCTTGTGTAGAGTCCTTCGGAGAAGAAAGAGTGGAGGCTGTGTCCGAACTCATGCCACATTGTCTCTGTCTCGTCCCAAGTCAGTAGAGAAGGGGTGTCGGCTGTTGCCGGGGTGAAGTTCATGACGAGCTGCACAAGGGCGGGTATGCGTTTGCGGTTTATGTCGTAGCCGCCTTCTCTGAAAGAGGTGCACCATGCGCCTGTGCCTTTGCTTGGACGTGGATAGAAGTCGAGGTAGAGTAGTCCGAGTACAGAGCCGTCATTGTCTTTCACCTCGAAAGTCTCAACGCCATCGAAATAAACAGGTATGTCGTGACGCTGGTTGAAAGTGATGCCGTAAAGCTTGTTGGCGGCCATGAACATTCCGTCGCGCACGTTATCGATAGAGAGATAGGGTTTTAACTGGTTCTCATCGAAAGCGTATTTCTCTTTGCGCAGTTTCTCGGCATAGTACCACCAGTCCCATGATTCGAGCTTGATTCCGGCTTTCTCTTTGTCGGCAATGGCCTGCATCTCCGAAAGTTCGTCCTTCGCCACCTCGAGCGCGGGTTCGAAAAGCTCTTTCAAGAACTTATCTACATTGGCGGTGTTTTTAGCCATGTTGTTGTCGAGTACGAAGGAGGCATAGTCGTTGTAGCCGAGAAGTTTGGCTTTCCGGACGCGGAGGTTCACTATTTGGGAGACTATAGCCTTGTTGTCGTTTTGGTTGTCGTTGTTGGCGCGCATGATGTATCCGCGGTAAAGTTTCTCGCGTAAAGCGCGGTTGTCGGCATATTGGAGGAAAGGGATAAGGCTTGGCTTTGCGGTGGTGAACACGTATTTGCCGTTCATTCCGTTTTCGGCAGCCTTCTCGGCGGCGGCATCGATACAGCCTTGTGGGAGTCCGGACAGCTCGTTGACATTGTCAACCACCATCATGAAGGCAGCGTTCTCAGCAAGCATGTTCTGGTTGTATTGCAGGCTGAGTAGTGATAGTTTCTCATTTATCTCGCGAAGTGTCCGCTGGTCTTCAGGAGATAGGCCTGCTCCTGACCTGATGAAATCGTTGTAGTATTTCTCCACCACCCTTGTCTGCTGTGGGTCGAGGCACATGTCGGCGCGGTTGTCGTAGATGTATTTTATTCTCTCGAACAACTCGGGCTTCATGGAGATGTCGTCGCTGTGGGCTGAGAGTAGTGGATACACTTCCTGTGCGATATTCTGCATCTCATCGTCGCTCAAGCATTCTATAAGGTTGAAAAACACTCCGCTGACTTTGTTGAGCATTTCCCCAGATTTGTCGAAAGCCCAGATGGTGTTCTCGAATGTCGGTTTCTCGGAGTTCGTGCATATTTTCTCAATCTCAGCTTTGTGCTGGCGCATACCCTCCTCGAAAGCCGGCATGTAGTGCTCCGTCCTGATTCTGTCGAAAGCGGGAGCTTCGTAAGGCGTGCCATAATCTGAGAAAAACGGGTTCTGTTCAGTGCCTGCGTTGTTGTCGCAGCAGCTGTAAAGGCCAAAGACGCTCATTGTAAGGATACTTAAGATGTTCTTTAAATTCATTTTTTGTGTGCTTGTTTTTAAAATTGTTGCAAAGTTAAAGTAAATTATTGAAGAAAAAACTTTTATTTTCGAAATATTGTTTTTATATTTGCGCATTCGTTTGAAAGTTAAACTTAAAATAATAATCATGGCATATATTTCTTTTGAAAAACAGCAGCTGGTTAATCTCGAGTTTACGATGAACAAGGAGATTCTTCGTTCGAATAGGTCGGGTGCGTTTTATAATACCACAATAATCGGGTGTAACACGAGGAAATATCATGGTCTGCTTGTTGTGCCTCAGCCTCAATTGGATAACAACAACCATGTGCTGTTGTCGTCGATAGATGAGACGATCATAGCGAACAAGGAGGAGTTCCATCTTGGGGTTCATGAATATAAAGACGGGACGGTGGCTCCGCGCGGACATAAGTATCTTAGGGCGTTCGTGGCCGAGCCTATCCCGAAGCTTGTTTATCGTATAGGCAGTTCCGTGTTGTCAAAGGAGTATATCTTTGCGGAGAAAGAGCCGCGAATCCTGATACGATATACTTTGGAGCAGGCGTCCCAGCCGATAAGGCTCAGGCTCATGCCGTTCCTCGCATTCCGAAACGTGCATATGCTTACCCATGAGAATTACGCTGCGAAAAGGAGGTATATACCTCTGAAGAACGGCGCGGCATGGCAGATGTATGACAACTATGACACTCTGTGCTTCCAGATGTCGAAGTCGCCGGAATATACACACTGTCCGGACTGGTATAAGGACATCTTCTATATCAGGGAGTTTGAGCGCGGATATGACGCGGTGGAGGATTTGTATGTCCCCGGTTTCTTTGAGGTTACGATGAATAGCGGCGAGAGCGTGGTGGTGTCGGCTGGCCTTGAGGAGAAGACGCCTTCGACATTCAAACGCCAATTCGAGAACCAGATAGAGCAGCGTATCCCACGCGACAGCTTTGAGCATTGCCTGCAGAACTCTGCCGAACAGTTTATAATAAAGGAGAAAAATGGCACGCGAATGTTCGCCGGATTCCCTTGGTTCGGCTCGTGCAGCCGCGACACCTTCCTGTCTCTGCCCGGCATCTGCCTCGCAAATGGCGATGAGAAGACGTTCAAAGAGATGCTCGACTATTTTATTAAGAGGATGCATGGGGCTTTCTTCCCCCATAAATATTATCAGAAAGACCTCTATTATACCGCTGTTGACTCGCCTCTGTGGTTCTTCATGGACCTTCAGAAATATGAGTCGATGCTTAAAAAGAGCCGGAAACAGATATGGCGTGAGTACGGTGATGTGATGACGATGATTCTCGACAGCTTCATCGAAGGCACCGATTTCAACGTGAGGGCTTGCGATAACGGACTGCTTTATGCCGGTAACGAGAATCTCGCCCTGACATGGATGAACGTGTTCTGTAACGGGAATCCTTGGACTCCGCGCTATGGGTTCGCTATAGAGGTTAATGCGTTGTGGTATAACGCGCTGCGCTATGGGGTTGAGCTTCTGAAATCGGCAGATGCCAAAAACGGACATTTGGATAAATGGCAGGCTTTGGCGGATAAAATAGAAGAGTCGTTTGTTAAAACATTCTATGATGCTGAAAATGACAGGTTCTATGACTTTGTCAACGAGAGGGAGAAAAACGCTATGGTGCGCCCTAATATGATGATTGCCGGAGCCTTGCGTTACTCTCCTCTGAAAGATTCGCTGAAGAAGAGGATCTTGGACATCACACGCTCGGAGCTTCTGACGATCAGGGGACTGCGGTCTCTCTCGCCCGGAGACGAGAACTATAAGGGCGTTACTATCGGGAACCATAAGGATAGGGAACGCGCTTACCACATGGGCACTGTTTTCCCTTGGTTGATAATGCCTTATACTGATTTGTGCGTCAGGCTTTACAGAAGCACCGCGCTGCCTTATCTCGAGGATTTGTATAATGGCTTTGAGAGCGCCGTCTTCGAGAGCGGGATCGGGAGCATATCTGAGATTTATGACGGCAACCCGCCTCACGAGAGCAGGGGCTGTATCTCGCAATCTACAAGCGTCGCGGCTTTGCTTTATCTTAAATATGTGATAGATATTATTAGGAAATATGGCGATGACTGCTTGTCACGCCTTGATACCGATAACAAAAAAATTAATGCGTTATGAGAGTCTTGATGTTCGGGTGGGAGTTCCCACCACATATCACCGGAGGACTGGGGACAGCTTGCTTCGGTATGACAAAAGGTCTCGCGAAAAACGGTGTTGATGTCCTTTTCGTGGTGCCGAAAGCGCATGGCGATGAGGACGAGTCGAGTGTGCGCCTGCTTAATGCAAGCGAGGTGACTATCGACATCGACAATGAGGCTGACAGGAGCTATTGGGACAGGGTGCAGTATATGGAGGTTGGCTCCAATATCATTCCATACGTCGGTCCGGAGCAATATTCCGCGATGGTGGAGGAGTACCGTCACGCGACACGTGACTTCCGAGGCTCTGTGTTCGCTCCTCGCTACGAGTTCTCCGGGAAATACGGCGCGAACCTGATGGAAGAGGTGGCACGCTATGCCCTCGTCGGCTCGTCCTTAGCCACAAAATATGACTTCGATGTCATTCATGCCCACGACTGGCTCACATACTCGGCCGGAGTGGCGGCGAAAGAGACAACAGGCAAACCTCTCGTCGTCCACATGCACGCGACAGAGTTCGACAGATCGGGCGAGAATATCAATACCGACGTTTTCGCAATAGAGAAACGTGGTATGGAAATGGCTGATATGGTCATCACTGTCAGCGACTGGACAAAGAAGATTGTGATTGAGAAATACGGTATCGACCCCCGTAAGATTGTCACCGTACATAACGCCGTGGAACCGAGCGATAAGTCGCTGGACGAATACGAACGCAGCGGATTAAAGAGCAAGGTGGTGACATTCCTTGGTAGGATAACATACCAGAAAGGACCGGAATATTTCGTGGAGGCTGCTTATAAAGTCCTTCAGGTTGACCCGGATATCCACTTCGTCATGGCCGGTACGGGCGATATGCTTAACAAGATGGTGAAACGTGTGGCTCAACTGAAAATAGGCGCGAACTTCCATTTCACCGGATTTCTTAAAGGCAACGACGTGGACCAGATGTTCGCCATGACCGACGTGTTCGTCATGCCTTCAATATCAGAGCCTTTCGGCATAGTGCCACTCGAAGCCATGCGCCTCAACGTACCTGTTGTAATATCTAAACAATCCGGAGTGTCGGAAGTGGTCAAACACGCTCTGAAAGTGGACTTCTGGGATATCAACGGCCTCGCCGACGCCATCTATGGCCTCTGTAAATATAAGGCGGTCAGCAAGATATTCCGTAAGGAAGGCAAGGAAGAAGTAGATAACCTTAAATGGGAATATGCTTCTAAGAAAATCAAAGCCGTGTATAATAGTGTATTGAATATTAATGATTAAAAAACAATGAATATGAAATCTGTTTGCTTTTGCTTCCAAGTGCACCAACCATATAAACTTCGCACATACCGCTTCTTCGAGATAGGTAAGCGCCATCAATACTATGATGAATATAACAACCGCATAACTATGCAGCGTGTCGCTGAACGTTGCTATCTCCCTATGAATAGCCTCATGCTTAAGAAAATCAATGAACTCGGTGAGAAATTCAAGTTCTCCCTCTCTTTCTCTGGCGTGGGCCTCGAACTGATGGAGCTTTATGCCCCACAGGCTATAGATAGCTTTAAGAACCTCGTCTCAACAGGTAATGTGGAGGTGCTCGCCGAGACTTACTCCCACTCGGTCTCGTCGCTGATGAATAAACAGGCGTTTAAGTTGGAGGTCCTTGAACATAAGAATCTTATGAAAGAGGTGTTTGGTGTGAGACCTAAGACTTTCCATAACACCGAGCTGATTTATTCTAACGAGATAGGCGCAGATGTGGCTGAGATGGGATATAAAATGATGATTACAGACGGTGCAAAGCATATCCTTGGCTGGAAGAGCCCTAACTACCTATATACCAACGCGATAAACCCTAAACTGAAAATCATGCTCCGTAACTATAAACTCAGCGACATTATCGCTTTGAAGTTCGGTAACGAGGATTTCACAGTTGACGATTTCATCGGATGGTTGAACTCTATTCCCGCTGATGAGGATGTGGTGAATATCTTCCTCGATTACGAGACATTCGGAGAACATATCGATGCCTCGAAAGGTATTTTTGACTTTATGGAATATCTCCCTGATGCTATATTGAAATATACTGATTTCCAAATCGTTACACCTTCACAGATAGTAAACCAACTTCAACCTTTAGGCGTGTTCGACGCTCCTGTGCCGCTCTCATGCCGCGATGAGGAACGTGACATCTCTACTTGGATGGGTAACGATATGCAGGACGACGCACTCGCTTCTTTGTACTCTTGCTTTAAAAAAGTGAGGTCGTCAAAAGACACGGAACTGAGAAGGGACTGGAGATGCCTGCAGTCAGCTGAGTCTTTCGCCTCAATGTGTACAAAGACCCTAAACGGCATCCCTTATGACACCTATATTAATTATATGAATATTTTAACCGATTTTAAAACACGAATTTAAATTAACTGCCAGGTCGCATGACCTGCTCTATTGAAGACTTTATGAAGAATCCGAATTATATCTTTGAGACAAGCTGGGAAGTATGTAACATGATAGGCGGTATCTATACCGTATTGTCAACAAAGGCTGAGGGACTGACACAACTGCTTGGTGACCACTATATTACTGTCGGCCCTGACATAGTGAAAGAATCTCATGAGACATTGTATTTTATTGAAGATAACAACCTTTTGCAAGAATGGCGCGAGAGAGTGGTATCAAATTTAGGGATAAAAGTGCGTGTCGGAAGATGGAAGATAGCAGGCAGCCCTCTGGCTGTACTCGTTGACTATACCTCGCTCTATCCTATTAAAAATGATATACTTGGGCATTTGTGGGAACAATATAAACTTGACTCAATCCAAGGACAGTGGGATTATATCGAGCCTGTGATGTTCGGCTTCGCAGCAGGCAAGGTCATCGAGAGTTTCGTTGACTGGTGCGTGGGTGTAGATGATACCGTGGTGGCACAGTTCCACGAGTGGATGACAGGAGCCGGTGTGCTTTACCTTAAAGAACATTGCCCACATATCTCTACCGTCTTTACAACTCATGCAACTTACCTCGGAAGGGCTATTAGCGGGAACGGACTGCCTCTGTACGGAAAAATCGATACCTATAACCCTCAGTCGATGGCAAGCCGGTTCAACATTGTCTCCCAACAGTCGATGGAGTCGAAATCAGCGCAAAACGCCGATGTCTTCACCACAGTGAGCGAGATCACTGCCCAAGAATGCGAACGCTTCCTGAACCGTAAACCAGACTTCATCACCATCAATGGAATAAACAGCGATTTCATCAATGACCGCCAGAAAAAAGAATGCCTTCGTGAGCAGAGCAGAGAGAAGATTTTTACAGTCGTTGACGCAATATGCGGAAATACTGTCTCTCGCGACTCTTTCGTGATACTAAATAGCGGTCGCTATGAGTTCCATAACAAAGGTATTGATCTGTTTATCAAGATGTTGGCAAGCCTTAACAAGGAACAGTCATTGCAACGCGACATCGTGGCGGTTATTGCAGTGCCAGGAAATATCTCCGGACCTTCTGACGAACTGACACACCGCCTCGCAAAAACATGGGACTTTGCGAAAGATATCAACAACAAAAACACAGAGTTCCCTATAACACACCATCTCTTTGATTTCCAATATGACTGTGTGCTGAATGCCTTGCGTGAGAACGGCTTGAATAACTCTGAGAACGACAAAGTTAAAGTGATGTTCGTGCCAGCTTACCTTAATGGCAATGACGGTGTCTTTAACATTAAATATAGCGAGTTCCTTTATGGCTTTGACCTGACCGTATTCCCATCATATTATGAGCCATGGGGTTACACTCCGCTCGAAAGTATAGCTCACGGAATACCGACGGTGACAACAGACGTGGCAGGCTTCGGTAAGTATATCGTTGAGAATTATTTCAATACAGAAGCCGTCACTGTGATCCATCGCGCCGAGAACAATTCAAACAACGTAGTGCGCGAACTCGCAGATGTGGTTGTGAAAATCTCTTCACTCAATAGTAAGAAATATAACGAGATAGCCGATAACGCCTTCGAGATAGCGAAGACATTTGTGTGGAAAAAGCTGATTGTCAACTATTTGAAGGCTTATGATATGGCTGTGGGTAAGACCGATGGCAAGGATTATCTAAAGAAAACAAAGAAATATTCCGAGGTGCTTCGCGTGTTCGACTATAAGAAACAAGATGCTCCGACTTGGAAGAAAATGCTCGTCGAACCAGCTTACTCGAAGGAGATGAGGAAACTCCAGGAACTTGCCAACAATGTGTGGTGGTGCTGGAATATTGACGCTATAGAACTTTTTGAATCGATTGACGCTGAGGCCTTTGAAAGACTCGAGCAGAATCCGATCGCCTTGATAAAGAACCTGACAAAGTTCCAGATTGATAGCCTTGAGCAAGATAAAGAGTTTGTCGATAAACTTGATAAAGTATATGACAAATTCGTGAAATATATGTCGGAGAAGCCATCAGACGATAACAAGATCGCCTATTTCAGCATGGAATACGGTTTGCTGAAATCACTGAAGATTTATTCGGGCGGACTCGGGATCCTTGCCGGCGACTATCTCAAGCAAGCCTCTGACTCTAACGCGAACATGCTCGCTATAGGCCTCCTCTATCGTTATGGTTATTTCAATCAGGCTCTTTCTGTCTCAGGTGAGCAGCTGTCGCAATATCTGCCGCAGAGATTCTCCCTGCTCCCTCTCGAACCGGTGCGTGACGAAGATGGTAACTGGGTGACTATCAGCATAGCTTTCCCCGGAAGACTCGTTTATGCTAAAGCGTGGAAAGTCAATGTCGGCCGCGTGAGCCTCTATCTGCTCGATACTGATATTCAACAAAATTCGCCACAGGACCGCGCTATTACAGGTCAATTGTACGGCGGCGATAACGAGATGCGTATCAAACAGGAGATGTTCCTCGGAATAGGTGGTATCAGACTTCTTAACGCATTGAATATCAAACCTACAATCTATCACTGCAACGAAGGCCATGCCGCTTTCTGCGGACTTGAGCGTTTGAGCAACTACGTCACAAACAACAGTCTTGACTTCGATGTCGCAAAGGAACTTGTCAGGGCTTCAACATTGTTTACCACTCACACCCCTGTGCCTGCAGGCCATGACTCCTTCGAAGAACATCTCATGAGAACATACCTCCCTCATTACGCAAGCAGGATTAATATCTCTTGGGAAGATTTTATGAACCTCGGCCGTATCAGGAAAAATGACCCTAACGAGAAATTCTCTATGAGTGTCCTCGCCACAAACCTCAGCCAAGAGGTAAACGGAGTAAGCAAGATCCATGGTCGGGTGAGCCGTGAGATGTTCCAAAAAATGTGGCCGGGTTATTTCGCTGAGGAAAACCATATAGGATATGTTACAAATGGCGTCCACCTCCCTACATGGACTGACAAAAATTGGCAGAGACTCTATTCAAAGGTGCTGGGTGAGGACTATATTGATAATCAATCTGATCCTGCTTTGTGGGAAAAGATTAAAGATGTGCCGGACGATGATATTTGGAGTATCCGCAAAAGGCTGAAACATAACCTTATAGAATTCCTTAAGGTGAAGATAGCCGAAGATATGCAGAACCGTTCCGAAAGCCCGCGCCTGATATTGGATACCGTGGAGAACTTGAATGAGGACGCTCTCATAATCGGATTCGCACGCCGCTTCGCGACTTATAAACGCGCACATCTGCTGTTTACAAATATCGAGCGTCTGTCTAAAATCGTTAACGATGCCAACCGCCCTGTGATTTTCTTGTTCGCTGGTAAAGCCCACCCTAACGATAAGGCTGGTCAAAACCTTATTAAGAATATTATAGAAGTCGCACGACGTAAGGAATTTGTAGGTAAGGTGCTGTTTATCAATAATTATGATATGGAGATTGGAAAACTTCTTACATCAAGCGTCGATGTCTGGATGAATACCCCTACACGTCCTCTTGAGGCTTCCGGCACCTCCGGCGAGAAAGCCGTCATGAACGGGACGCTGAACTTCTCAGTACTCGATGGCTGGTGGGCGGAAGGATATCGCCCTAACGCAGGCTGGGCAATAAAAGAGGAACGCACCTATTCAGACCAGAGATACCAAGACGAACTCGATGCCGAGACAATTTATAACATTCTCGAAAACGAGATTATCCCGTTGTATTACAATAGGAACGAAAACAATATCCCTTCAGAATGGATCGCCTTTATGAGAAATAACCTCATGGGTATCGCTCCTTTCTATACCATGAAACGTATGCTCGATGATTACTTCAACCAGTATTATAACAAATTAATCGAACGTACGAATATGCTGCGTACTGATAAGAATAAGAAGGCTTTGGAGATTGTTGAATGGAAACGCAATGTTGAGGCTAACTGGGATAAGATTGAGGTTGAGTCGATTAAGGTGCCAGACCCGGATGTCAGACCTCTCACCTTCGGTGATGAGTTTATCGCCGAGATTACACTCAAAACTCCTGGCTTGAAGAAAGGCGATGTGGGCGTTGAAATCTTGTTCGCTGATAAGGTTAACGATGTGATTGACAAGCTGATAAATGTCGAGACTCTCGAGCTGGTGGATTCTGGTGACGGATGGGCTCGCTATTATATCAGCATTCCAGTCCAATATTCAGGGGTGTTCAACTATACTTTCCGTATCTTCCCGACAAACGCCGATCTGCCTCACCGTCAAGACCTCCCGTTAGTGAAGTGGATTTAATTGTCTTGAATAACAGTATAATAGCGTTAACTGATTTATAATAAGTTATTATTCTAAGAATAGATTATATTTGATGCCGTGTGCCAATTCTGTGATGAGTTGGCACCGGTTTAAATGATATTCAACGATGGAAATGATGTCTGATAAGCCTAAAATCATTTATATTCATGGATTTGGAGGCTCTCCCTATTCTCAGACGGTAGGGTTTTTAAATCAATGTTATCCTGAAATTGAGTGGTGTGCACTCGAAGTGGACCACCATGTGGCGGCGTCTGTCAAACTAATTGACGATTTCGCAAAGGAAAACGGAGTGTTTGCGATGACAGGCACCTCGCTCGGAGGATTTTATGTGCTTTGCTCCGATTTCTCTGGCCCTAAACTTGTGATAAACCCCGTCATCGAGCCAATGAAGTCGTTAAAGAAGAATGTGGGAACGGTTCAGTATCACAGCCGCAGGAGCGATGGGGCAAAATCGTTCAAATTCACTATGCAGGATCTGTTCGAGTTCAAGAAGTTCAAGTTTGTCGCCGGAGACAATGTGACATGTCACTATACGGAACATGACAACGTGCTTGGTGACGATATAAAACGCGACTACGAGAAACTGTTCGCAAACAGAAAGATGTGCTCGAAAAAGACATTGCCCTCGCATATTATTAGTGAAAGTTATATCAGGCACGATCTTGGGGAATGGATTTCCGGTTTGTGATGAGGTCGCCGGTTTGCGTTGACAAGGGACGTTTATGATTATCGTTCTCGGAAGACCTCAAGGGCGATGTGGGCACAAGCCTCGGCATCTGCCAAAGCGTGATGATGCTTTGTCAAATCGTACCCGCATTGCGCGGAGACGGTCTGCAACTTATGGTTCTCTAAATCAGGGAATACTATCTCCGAAGCCTTGTGCGTACAATAAATGTTGAACTTCTTGCCGCGCATCTTGTAATGCTCGAAAAGAGCCTTTAAACAACGCTCCTCGAACGACTTGCCGTGTGCCACTAATGCTAACCCTTTTATCAAACCATCGACTTGCTTCCAGACTTTAGGAAATATAGGCGCGTTGTCCGTGTCACTTTTCTTAATCCCGTGTATCTTTGTTGTCCAGAAGTCATAATAGTTTGGAGTGGGCTTTATTAGACTGTAGAAAGAGCCTACAATCTCACGGTTTCTGACAAAGACAATCCCGATGCTGCAAGCACTCGTGATGTTGCCGTTCGCTGCCTCGAAATCTATCGCCGCAAAATCGTCAAGAATCGGTAGTCCGGTCATCTCTGATCTGCTATCACTAACCTTCTCTTTGACTGTAATCATATCGTTATCAGATGGTTGCTATTCTTTTATCTCGGCGTAGTAAATGTCAATGCCATCGTCTTCAAACATTGACTCGCTCAGGCAGAATTGTCCCGGCTTCCCTTCTTCTTGGAACAGGTAAATAGATGCCTTGTGAAAGGTTATCGGCTGCTGGCTCATGGATAATTTCTGGACTTTCTCGTAGGAAATGCCTTCGATTTCTAACAGTCGGAGTATCGCCGCCAAGTCAAGGTCTATGTTTAAAAACATCTCTTTGCCGCCTTCTTTCCATGCGATACTGATTATTCCCGTAGTGAACAGTTCGAAATCTCGAATCTCTATCTTTTTCATCTTAAAAAATTTGCGCAAATATACATATTTTATATTATTGTCAGACGATTTGTTTTTATTATCTTTGCAGCAATTAAAAATCTCCGTACTATGAAGAAAGTTTTTTCACTGTTTCTATTGCTCTTTTTAGGGAATGTCCTTTTCTCGCAAAAAGTTGTGGAGCCAACGTGGGAGTCGATTATTGAGCGTGGCTATCCGCAGTGGTTCTCTGACGCGAAACTCGGAATTTTTATTCACTGGGGCGTCTATTCAGTACCGTCTTTCGCAAGCAAGGAGGGTTATGCCGAATGGTATTATAGAGGTATGATGACTCAGGATTCGGCGAGAATGTCGTTCCATAATAGGGTTTTTGGAGAAGGCTTTGATTATAGATCTTTTGATAATCAATTTAAAGCAGAGCTGTGGGACCCGGAGCAATGGGCGGGGATTTTTAAAAAAAGCGGAGCGAAATATGTCTTACTTGTTGCTAAACATCACGATGGATACTGCCTTTGGGATAGTGAATATGCGCCAGGTTGGAATAGCGTGGAAGGTGGCCCTAAACGAAATATTGTGGCAGAACTTACCGAGGCTGTCCGCTCTCAAGGTATGAAAATGGGCCTTTATTACTCTTTGCCAGAATGGACGAGCGAAATACACACATGGTGCGTTGATGACCCTAATACCATTGGCGAATATGTTGATACTCACATGATTCCGCAGTTTAAAGAACTTGTATCAACCTATAAGCCGTCTGTTGTTTTCACTGATGGAGAATGGTGGAACACCGCTGAGCAGTGGCATGCCGCCGAACTCATCTCTTGGTATTATAACCTTGTTGGTGATGAGGCTATCGTGAACGACAGATGGGGAAGCGGTGCAAACTATGGATTCCGTACCCCGGAATACAGTTCCGGCATAGTCAATACCGACAGACCATGGGCCGAATGCCGTGGATTAGGTCGCTCTTTCGGCTTGAATAGAAACGAACCTTTGTCTAACTATTTGACATCTAACGAGTTGATCAGACATTTCGTGCAACTCGTCTCTGCTGGAGGTGGAATGACTTTGAATGTGGGACCCGCCGCTGACGGCACAATACCGTTATTACAGCAAGAAAGATTGCTTGACCTTGGCAATTGGCTGGAAATCAATGCTGAAGCCATTTACGCCTCACGCCCTTATTTCATCGTTGACGGTGATACTAAAACTCCTAAATTTAACGAACAAAAACAGGTTTCAATAAAACGTCATGACGACGCTGTCGATTTTAACTGGGTTAGGAACTCACCGGATAAGAATATCAGTTGCGATTATTTCACCGCCGAATGGACGGGTTCCTTCACTCCGGAATATACCGATACTTATCTCTTTGATGTGGAAGTTGATGATAATGTCAGACTTATGATAGGAGACAAAGTCATTGTCGATTATTTCAAAAACGCCGCCGAAGAATCTCAGAGTAATGCGGAAGAGTCTGTGAACCATAATGTTACAAATGCCGGGATAAAACTGAAAAAAGGTGTCACCTATCCTGTGAGGATATTTTATCAGGAGAAAGATGTCGAAGCTATGATTCGTGTCTTTGTCTCTTCGAAGAAATTGGAGAGGTCTGTTTTTATCCCTGATGACGGCTTCGAGGCTGAATATAGCTGTATGCAACCTTATGTCTGCTATACCGTTAAGGACGGCTGCCTTTATGCCATCGCAATTGACTATCCTCAAGACGAGCTTGTGTTGAATATACCTGAACCTTCGCCTGAGTCGCAGGTGACAATGCTGGGTTATGAAGGCTCTTTCCCATGGAAATATGTTGATGGGAAAATGATTATAGATACCAAACAGTTGAAATACAATGATTTAAAATCAACCGCCGCTTGGACGTTTAAGATTTCTGAGCCTTGATTCTAATCGGGCTAAATCTGCCGTTTCTGCCATTTGGCGAATCTCACGAATAGGTATGACACTATCGTTATCAACGCGCCATAGACGTATTCTGCTAACCAGACATATTCAATATGGGTGCTGAGATGTGTCATCATGTAAATGAAAGCTATGTAAATCAGTAGAATCCCGAATTCTAAGTATAGGGCCGCGTTTGTGCTTCCTGTTCCTGATACAGCCTCGAAATATACCGAGCCAATGCCTTGGAAAATGATTGCTCCACAAATCACGTAAATTGTTGGTATTGCAGCCTCAATCAAAGCGACATCGTCTGTATAGATCCTCATCACATAGCCCGGAAACACAGCGCAAACGGCAATCAAGGGAAGACAGCATATTATGCAGTTCATCGTTATCTTTAACAGTGTGGGCAGGACCTTGTCGCCTTGACCTGCACCTATTATCCTGCTTGTCAATGTGTTAGATGTTGAGAGGAATCCGAAGACAGGGATAAACAGAATCATATAGACGCTTCTCACTATTGATGAGATACCTATTGCCTCTTCTCCCATTTTTTCAATTAAAACGAAGAATATGAACCATGCGCTGAAAGAGAAAAGCTTCTGGAACATAGTAGGTGTGGCGAGTTTGAATATGTTGCTTGTCAGTGATTTGTCGAATCTGTGACGGTTAAAAAGACCGTATTCCGCTTTCCCTATAGTGAAATATGTGTAAATAGTGAAAAAGACCGTAGTGAATACCTCGGCTAAAAATGACGCTAACGCCGCACCGCCAATACCCATTTCCGGAAGCCCTAACTTGCCGAAAATAAAGCCGTAATCCAACACTATGTTCACTGAAGCCATTATCAGAGTTGAGAAAGTAATGACCTTGGTGTTAGATAAGCCGATATAAAGCGCGCGATATAGATAGTTGAAACACACGAAGATAATCCCGTATTGGCGATATTCTATGTATTCCATCGCCGCCGTATATATGTTTTCCGACTCTATGATGAAATCAAGGAGAAACACAGATAATATCCTTATTATCAGGAATAAAAGTAGTCCTATTAGGAATATGAACAAGGCTCCGTGCTGGAAGATGCTGCCTATTTTTGAGAATTGTCCCTCCCCAAAACGCCTTGCGATAATTATCTGTATCCCAATGGCAAAGCCCATCGCCATAGTGGTGAATACGAAATAATATAGCCCGGCCATCATTGACGCGCCTAACTCAACAATGCCGAGATGCCCTAAGAAAGCCGTGTCGGTGAATGATATCAGGGTCTGCGCCAGATTACCAGCCATTATTGGTACCGCGATCTTCCATATTGTCTTTGTTGATACCGAAGTCTCCATGTTGAAAATTATTGGGCGCAAAATTACAAAAAAAAGCGACCCCATAAATAAATAAATATTATATTTGTAGATTGAAAACCTTGGGTGAAAATAGAGGTTTTGTATATTTAAATCATTGAATACTAATACTATACTATGGATAGGAAAGAATTTTTGACCGCGATGGGAGGCTTGGCTCTTTTCTCTATCGTGCCAAGCAAAGTCCTTGGAGGCGAGAGACATATAGCTCCAAGCGACCAACTTACAAAAGGTATTATCGGTGTCGGAGGAATTGGAAGGACATCGCTTCATTTCACTAACGATGAGGCGTGCCGTCTGACCGCTATCTGTGATGTCGATTCAAAACACCTTAATGCCGCGAAGCAACAGGCAAAGGAGAAACTGGGCATAGAGGTTAATACATATCATAACTACCGTGACTTGATAAATGACCCAAACGTTGATATTGTGCATATCGCGACCCCGCCTCATTGGCATGGGGTGATGGCTGTGGAGGCCGCTATGGCAGGCAAGGACATCATGTGCGAGAAACCGATGACGCGCACTATTGGCGAGGGTAAGAAGGTGATGGAGGCTGTCCGGCAGAACGGAAGGATTTTCCGCCTCGACACATGGTTCCGTTTCAAAGACACTTTCTATGGACTCGGCACCACTGTCGAACCGCTCAAGAAACTCGTTGACAGCGGACTCCTCGGCTGGCCTCTGAAAGTCACGATATCAGGATTTACTGGGTTCAACTGGAAGTTCTTCTGGGTAGGGAAAGAAGACCTCGCTCCTCAGACGGTGCCGGCAAACCTTGACTATGACATGTGGCTCGGACCTGCTCCTTACAAACCTTACAACGAACACCGCACCCATCAGACTTTCAGGGGCTATTGGGATTATGACGGCGGAGGCCTCGCGGATATGGGACAGCACTATATCGACCCTGTCCAATATATTCTCGGAAAGGATAACACCTCACCGATATCTGTGGAGATAGACGCACCACAACAGCACCCTGATGCCGTGGGTACTTGGAGGACAATAAAATACACCTACGAAGACGGCTGCCAGATTATTCTCGAAGGTGAGGATAACGGCGACCCTAAAGCACCGTATATTGAAGGACCTAATGGCAAACTCTATAAAGGCTTTGAATGCACTATACCTAATATCATGCAACGCCTCAACGACTTCCCGGACCCGAAACCGCAGAATATCGACTTCCTCGACTGCGTGCGTAACCGTAAGAAATTCGCTCTTAACGAGGAAAACGGCTTCCGCTCCTCAACAATAGTAAATATGGGCGTGTGCGCCCTCCGACTTGGAAGGAACCTGCGCTTCGACCCTGTGAAACTGCAATTTATTAATGATGACGCCGCTAACCGACTGATTAACCAGCCGATGCGCTCTCCTTGGATTATCTAACCCCCTTATTGTTTGTCTATGAAATACAGAATAATATCTTTAGTGTTGGCATCTCTGATGATGCTGGCTGTCGGCCAAAATAAAGTGTCTGCCCAAATCGACAGCAGAAATAGAGTGGCCTCAACAATAGTTGCCGACGTGCTTAACGAACTCCCTGCTAAAGACGCAGAGACTTTCGACAGACTGATGTCTGAGGTCATTAATCCGAAATCCAATAGGATTATTGATATTCTATTGCTCCTCCAACCTGAAGGGAGTGCTGATAACGCAAAAATAGAATATGCCCTTCAAGGTATCGCGAACTATGTCTCCCGCCCGGATAAAACCGATGAAAGACAGAGTTTTAGAATCGCTATTAGGAAATACATAGAAAAACCTGATGTGGAAGGCGATAAGGAGTTTGTACTTTCACTGTTGCAGACTTTCGGCGATGAAAATGACGCCGTTATACTGCTTGGATGGGCTGATGACGCTGAAATTGGCGATGCTGCTGTCCGTACATTGGCCTCAATACCGCAGGCGAAATCAGTGGTGTCGTCTTTCTTGAATGAAAACGAGATAAAACCAACCCAAAGAGGCTCATTCGCTTACGTCGTTGGACGGCTCGGTGTCTCGGAGATGGAGGGACTGCTTCTCTCATGGATAAAAAAAGCAGACGACGCAACCTTGGCTGAGATTTATTACGCGTTGTCGCTCATCGGCACTAAGAATAAGTCAATGCCTGTGCTCGCAAAAGCAGCCAAACGCGCGAAGTACTCCCTTGACACTAAAGGGGCTACAACAGCGTACTTCGGGATGCTTGACCGCTTCGCCGCTGAAAAAGATACTGCCACCATTGAGAAAGCCTCCGCTAAACTCATGAAAGTGAAGAAGGCTAACGTCAAAGCCGCTGGAATGAACCTGCTCGTAGCTGTGGAAGGCGAAAAAGCTGTGCCACACCTTATTAAAATGCTTGACGACAAAGACAGACAGGTGCGTTGCGAGGCTCTCAGATTGATGGCCCCTTATTCAAACGAAGAGATGTGCGCCTCCGTGGTCCAATCGTGCGCGAAATTGAACTCAAACATCGACGCGGTGCGCTGGCTCGCAGAAGTGAACGACCAATCACAAATACAGTTCATTATCGAACAACTGTCCTCTGATGACCCTGAACTTGTCGAAACCGCAATACGCGCTATCGTGTCTATTGATAACCATGACGGTATGATGGCTCTGGTGCCTTTCTTCGCAGGACAATATAAAGAAGTGGTTCTCGATGCAATGAAATCGTATAATGGTAAGCTTGGCGATGTCCTTAACATGGTTATTAAAGGCTCTGTGAAACAGAAAATGGCGGTGATGGAATTGCTTCAGTACCGCACATGCTATGAGATGTATTATTATGTGAATAAGAATGTGAAAAATAATGACATTCAGAGCGATTTTGACAAGATGCTTAAAGATGCTGCGTTCAAGGCTCTCGTGGGCGTTGTGAGATATGTCCATGTCGATTACCTGAAAAGTCTCCTCGAATCCTGTGAGCCTCAATATGTTGAGTCCGTTCAGAATGCGATGGAGAAAGCCCTTTACAAGGCTACTCCGGAACAATGTGACGACTTCGTCTATGGATTGAAAAACGTAAGCCTTGAGATGCTTCCTCGTTATTTCAAGGTGTTCGCATACCTCGGTAATGAGAGAGGTGTGAACAAAATTATTGAAGGATATCTCTCTAACAATGGGAAAACCGAGGCACTCGAAGCCTTGCTCTCTATCGATGACTATAGCATCGCATCAGTGCTTTATGACATTGCCGTTAAAGATATGGAGAACCGTGATGTGATACTGAAACGCTATATCGAACTTGTTAAAAAAGCTGATATTGATGTGATTGACAAGGTCTCCTCTTATCGTAATGTGCTCGGCTTGGGCCCTGACGCTGAGATAGTTAACTATGCCCTTCGTGCTATTGAGTCAACACAGACTTATCAGGGCATCATGATGGCGAGCCCTTATCTCAATGACGAGACTACCGCACAGGCAGCGGCAAACACCATCCTTAATATCGCTACCAAACACCCTGAGTTTAACGGAAAGGAGATAAAGGAACTGCTTCTCAAGATCAGGGAAACGCTGAACGATGATGACGCAATCTATAAAAGGACTCAGATTGACCAGCACCTCGAAATACTTGAGCGGAATAAGATTTTCACTCTGTCAGAGGAAGAGGCTGCCGAGGGCTTTGTCGTCCTCTTTGACGGCACAAACCTCGACAAGTGGCAGGGTGATAAGACTGATTACATAGTTCAAAACGGGAATATCTATGTTACAGCGAACTATGGTGATGAGGGTAACCTCTATACTGAAAAAGAATATAGCGATTTCATCTATCGTTTTGAGTTCTGTTTCACCCGCCCCGGAGTGAATAATGGCGTGGGTATCAGGACTCCGATGCATGCCGATGCGGCTTATTACGGAATGGAAATACAAATCCTTGACCATGACGCACCTATCTATAAAGGTCTGCGCGACTATCAGGTACACGGCTCCGTCTATGGCGTTATCCCTGCCAAACGCCTTGTCTTCCCTGAGCTTGGGACATGGAACACCGAAGAGATTTATGCGAAAGGCGACCATATCAGAGTGACAGTGAATGGTGAGGTCATCTTGGACGGAGACATCAGAAAGGCATGCAACGGAAGAAATATGGCCCCGGAAGGTAAAAAAGGCGCGGTGTCTGGCACCATCGACCATAATAATCACCCGGGACTGTTTAATAAGAAAGGTTATATCAGCTTCTGCGGTCATGGAGAGGGTCTGTTGATTAGAAACGTGAGGATAAAAGAACTATAATGTCTTTTACCTTGAAAATCAACGTTTTTGCAATGCGTTTCGCTAACATTAGATCATTATTGTCACTTTTAGCGCTGCTGTCTGTCAGTGTCTCTCTAAGATGCCAGACAGACAGCTCCGAACTTGACACCGTCAATTTCGCAGATACCGCGCTAATCGGTACCGAACAGCTTCGTAACGCCATATCAGATTATCTGACAAACGCACAAGATTTCTCTAAACCTGTTGAAAAACAAATGTATGACATTATCATAGCCGCTGATAACGTTTTGTCAAGATGCGTCTCGTCTTTCGAAATGTATAAGTTCGTTTATCATTTTATGGTTCTCGGATTCTCGGAAATGGGCGCGACCTTGGCGGTGGATTATATGATGCGCATGCCATATATCGAATATCTTGACGCCACTAAGCAACAGCGCGAGGAACTTTATGCCTTGGCAGAGTCTTTCAACAGAGTGAAGATAGGTTCTGTGGCTCCAGATATTGTCGCAATGACCTTGAATGGCACCGAGTTCTCACTTTATGATGCCGAATCAGATTATTTCGTGCTGCTGTTTTGGTCATTCTCATGCCCGCATTGTAGGGATATGTTAAAGGATATTTCTAAATATCTATCTGAAAATGATAATGTTACTGTAATCACAGTTAATGTTATAGGGGATAGGAAGAGGGTTAGAAGGTTGCTGCGCTCTCTTAAAGTCGGTGACTTCAATATTTGTGACGGACACGGTTGGGACTCTCCTATAGTGAGGGATTTCGCAGTTGACATGACACCGTCACTGTTCGTTTTAGATAAAGATAAAAAAATAATCGCACGCCCGTTCGGGGTAAATGAAATATTGGAAATTGTCAGGTGATGAAAAAAATTAGTCTGTCTTTTTTTGCTATATTGCTCTCACTCGTTGCTAATTCACAAATTACTGAGGAACAATGGGTTGATTCTGTGTATAACTCTTTGACACTGCAACAGCGCGTTGGCCAGCTGATTAATGCAAGAGCGAATTATCCTAATAAAATGTGTGTTCAGGAATTGTCCGCACTTATTGACAATTATAATATTGGGGGGATCACATTCTTTAGGACCGACGCTTTGCCCTTGTTGCAGCAAACCAATGAGTTGCAGTCGTTGGCGCAGACCCCTATGATGGTGTGCATCGATGGCGAATGGGGTCTTGGAATGCGTCTTAATGATGCGATATCTTACCCTTATCAGATGACTTTGGGCGCGGTTCAGAATGTGGGACTTATAGGCGAGATGGGACGACAAATAGCAGAGCAGTGCCGCCGACTTGGAATAAATGTTGACTTCGCCCCTGATATTGACGTCAATAACGAGCCGGAAAACCCCGTAATCGGCATGAGGAGCTTTGGCGAGAATCCTTTCGATGTCGCTGTGCGTGGCTCACAATATGCCTTGGCTCTTCAGAATAACGGAGTGCTGCCCTCGATGAAACACTTCCCAGGGCATGGCGACACAAGGACCGACTCGCATGAGACATTGCCCGTAGTACATAAATCGTTAGATGAGGTGCGTAAAACGGAAATCTTTCCTTTTCAATACCTTATAAATAAAGGAGTGAACGCCGCAATGGTTGGCCATCTATATATACCGGCCGTGGAACCTGTCGCAAATACATCATCTTCAATGTCTTATAATGTGGTGACAGAACTGCTAAAAAAAGAACTCGGCTTCGATGGCATTATCTTCACCGACGCCCTCGAAATGAAAGGTGCATATAAAAACATTTCTCCCGACAGCGTCGGACTATACGCACTGCTCGCCGGTAATGATGTGCTGCTAATGCCATTAAACCCACAAAAAACTATCGAAATAATTGTAGATGCAGCCCATGATAGCATTGTGAATGATAGGATAGAGGAGAGCTGTAAGAAAATCCTTAAATACAAATTCCGCCTCGGCTTGAACGACTATAAGCCCCAACCAGAGCTTGGACTTGATAACGACCTGAAACAGTCGAAATATTATAATCTGCGCCAACAGCTTTATAATGAAGCGGTTACCTTGCTTAGAAATAAAAATGAAATACTCCCGCTCGATAAGGAGATGAGTTATGCCGTCGTAACTTTTAGTAATGATGATAATGTGGCACGGCAACTGAGAAAACAAGGATACCATGTGAAGTCAATTATTCTTCAAAAAGATGTGACAGCTAAGGAATGTAATCAGATTCTCAAGGAGTTAAAGTCGTTCGACTGTGTCATTATTAATATTCAGAACACTTCTATCTTTGCTTCAAAGGCTTACGGAATAACAGATGGTATGAAACGTCTCGTGAAAGAGTGTAGTAAACATAATAGGCTGGTTTTCAATCTTTTTGCTTGTCCATACGCATTGAACGCGTTTGAGTTTAAAAAAGACCCTTCCGCTGTAATCATCGGATATGAGGATAATCAAGATGCGGTCAATGCCGTTGTCGATGTCATGCTTGGCAGAATTAATCCTAAAGGGAAACTGCCTGTTTCTGTAAATAAGAAATATAAGAAGGGCGATGGCATAGGCTTTTTAGGAATGCTTACACCTGAGACATTGCCTGTTTCGCTGATTAATAATGAGTTTACAAGGAAAATCGACTCTATCGCATTGAATGGGATTGAAATAAAGGCTTTCCCTGGCTGCCAGATTTTTGCTATGAAAGATGGAAAAGTCATCTATGACAAGTGCTTTGGAAGTTTCACATATTCTGGCGAGCATGAGGTGCGTCCGGATGATGTCTATGACGTCGCTTCTCTCACAAAGGTTTTTGCGAGCACTTTGGCGATGATGAAGCTTTATGACGATGGTAAGATTAGCATGGAATCTCGCCTTAAAGAGTTTTTCCCTTATTTGAAGGGAACGGAAAAGGGCGATTTGCGGCTTATTGAGATAATGACACATCAGGCAGGACTCGTCCCTTGGATTCCTGTTTATAAGGTGACGATGAAAGACGGAAAGCCGAATCCGGATTTATATCGCTCCTTTATCGATGAGGAACATACTGTTAGGGTGGCAGATAAAATGTATCTCGACAATGATTTCAGCTATTTCATTTTCGATACGGTGATGAATTCCAGTATGATAGAGAAAAAGTACAAATATAGCGATTTAGGATTCTATTTCTTACCTAAAATTGTTGAGATGGTTACTAACCAGCCGTTCGAGACATATCTGTATGAGAATTTCTATAAACCGTTAAATCTGAATCGTATCTTTTATAAGCCATTGAAACATATTGCTTTAGAAAAGATTGCTCCGACTGAGTACGACACAGCTTTCAGAATGCAGCAACTTCATGGAGATGTACATGACCAATGCGCTGCCTTGTTCGGCGGTGTCTCAGGACATGCCGGGCTTTTTGCCAATGCCCGCGATATAGCAGTGCTTCTACAACTTCTGCTTGACGACGGCTTTGCAAATAATCAACAGTTCTTATCAAAACACACTATCGCTAAATTCACTTCCGCGCCCTTTGCCGACAATATGAATCGCCGCGGAATAGGCTTCGACAAACCAGAAATCGACCCTTCCGTGGAATATTATACCCCAGCAAAACAATCGTCACCGCTAAGCTTCGGCCATACCGGCTTCACAGGTACTTTCGCATGGGCTGACCCCGAAAACGACTTGATAGTGGTCTTCCTATCAAACAGAGTGTTCCCTGACGCATCTAATAACCTGATTTCCAAACTGAATATCAGGACAAACATTCACGAACTGTTTTATGACGCAGTGAAATAAACCGCTAATTGTCGTCTGGATTGAGTGGGAACTTTGACCAAAGTTGGTATTGCTTGCCAGCCGCTTTCGAAAATGTTTCCCACATTATCCTTGGATTCGTCATGGTGATGAGCTTCGTGCTCATCTTTCCAACTATCCATGAGTTACGTTTTAACTCATCTTTCAATTGCCCGGCGTCCCAACCGCAGTATCCTAAGAAAAACCTGATGTCGTATCTCGTGACCAAACCATTTTTTATCAATGATTTAACTACCTCGAAATTGTTGCTCCAATACAAACCCTTGCAAATCTCAGTTGACTCTGGAATCATATTGCCTAAGGTGTGTGTGAAGTAAACATTATCGTTGTTAACAGGCCCCCCTATATATACGTCGGCGTCGAAATACGGAAAATCGTCAACCACCTCGTTGATAGTGACAGGAATACGCTTGTTGATTATTAACCCGCAAGTGCCTTCCTTCTCATTGTTGTCCATAATTAATACCACGGAACGGCTGAAATACATGTCAAGTAAAAACGGCTCCGAAATCAAAACATCTCCGATATTGACATCTAATGTGTTGCTTTTTATCTGAAATAACTCTTCTTTATCCATTTTTGTTACGAAAAATTTTTTTCTATCATGCTTATAATAACTATATTATGCGTAATTTTGTACGCCAAATCTTTAATTTTCAAATAATGTCAAACCAAGCAAAATTTGATTACCTCAGAGCGACATTCTCGTTTTTTTGTTTCCAAAAATACAATTATTTTGTTGAAGATGGCGAATTTTTTGCCGAATTTTGCTTTTCTTTAGATGATAAGGTCTTTTTTAACCCAAAATTCAGTGTTCCGGCAAGGGATTTTTACCAATGGGAGAGCATTCCGAAACATCTGCTTGATGTAGTAGTGTTCAATATCGGAATGGTTGAACTTGTCAGTTATTGGAAAATAGCCTGCCCTCGGAAAGTGATTGTGAGACCGTTTTCTTTGGACGAGGACCAAGTGCGTTGGTGGAAGAAACTGTATTTCAACGGCCTTGGCGAATTTTTCTATGTAAACGGAATCGCTGCTGACATCGATAGCTTTATGGAAATCGAAAGCTGTGGTGAGCCGGCGCATGTGGATAACGGTTGCAGATTGTCCTTGGCTGATACTGCTATAGTGCCCGTCGGTGGAGGGAAAGACTCCGTGGTGACCTTAGAATTACTTAAAGCTAAAAAGCCTGTTATCCCATTCATTATCAATCCACGTGGCGCAACGCGCGAATGTGTGGCGATGTCTGGCTTCTCAGAGGCTCAAACAGCTACGGTGCTTCGTACTCTAGACCCTACTATGCTGAAAATGAACGCGGAAGGCTACCTGAATGGACACACTCCTTTCTCGGCATTGCTCGCTTTTTACTCTGTTCTTGTAGGTCTTGCCTCTAAATGCGGTTATATCGCCTTGTCGAACGAGTCCTCCGCAAACGAACCTACTGTGCCTGATACCGAAATCAACCATCAATATAGTAAGTCGGTGGCATTTGAAAATGATTTCAGACAATATGTAAAATCTTATTTTAATACTGATATACAATATTTTAGCTTCCTACGTCCATTGAATGAACTCCAAATCGCAAGACTGTTCTCGCTCTTGGACAATGGCTTCAGACGTGTATTCAAAAGTTGTAACGTGGGCTCAAAAACTGATTCATGGTGCGGGAAATGCCCTAAATGCTTGTTCACATGGTTCGCAATGTCTCCGTTTATTAATAGGAAGGATTTGTCTTCAATATTTGGAAAAGATTTGTTGAAAGACAATGATTTAAAACCTATTCTTCACCAACTTGACGGAGATGCTGAGGTGAAACCTTTTGAATGCGTGGGAACTGTGGGCGAAGTGAGAGCTTGTCTAAACCATATCCTTATGAACGATAACGACTTAAACGATACTTTCTTGAAAGATGCCGCCATTGAAGACGGACCTTCGGTGACTGATTTCATTTCTCAGTTTGATGAGAACAATAATCTTCCTGATTCTTTTTCCATTATATTGAAGGAGGCATTGAATGGTTAGAATGGATGCGATATCTGAACGCTTGAAAGGGAAAAAAGTGCTTATCCTTGGTTTTGGCAGGGAAGGTCGCTCCTCACTCGCTTTTATCAGAAAGAATATTCCTGTGGCAGAAATCGCAGTGGCAGATAAAAATGCCGCAGCTCTCGTGGGTCTCGATGTGAAATCATTCTCTGGCGAACATTATTTAGATGTAGTGAATGATTATGATATAGTCGTTAAAACTCCAGGCATATCATTGAAAAACAGCGGCGTAGATGCCGGTAAGATTACCTCGCAAACGGATTTGTTCCTTGAAGAGTTCCATGCTCAGATAATTGGAGTCACGGGCACTAAAGGCAAAAGCACTACCTCTTCTTTGATATACCATCTTATTCATTCATCTGGGAAAAAAGCTTTCCTCGTTGGAAATATCGGTGTCCCAGTCTTTGATATTGTTGAAAAAATAACAAGGGATTCGATTGTCGTTTTCGAGCTTTCAGCCCATCAGCTTCAGTTTATTCATCGCAGCCCACATGTGGGTATCTTGTTGAATATCTTTGAGGAACATCTCGACCATTTCGGCACATTCGAGGCTTACTCAGATGCAAAAAAGAATATTGTTGCCAAGATGGGTGCGGATGATTGGGCGGTAACAAACGCTGAACTCTCCAATTTTGTTTCACAAATTCCACATGTTGTGAATTATGAGTCATCTGACTTTGATGTTGATTGGAGTGAGATGCCTTTGAAAGGCGGGCATAATAAAAATAATGTCATGGCCGCATTGTGTGCTTGTAAGGCTTTCGGATTCCCTGTCAAAGAGTTGCTGCCTTATCTGTTTACGTTTAAACCATTGGAGCACAGGATGGAGTTCGTCGGGACTTTCAAAGGTGTATCGTTTTATAACGATAGTATCTCCACTATTCCGCAGGCGACTATCGCTGCTAACGAGACTATAAGTGGAGTGTCATTCCTCATTCTCGGCGGCTTTGACCGAAATATAGATTATTCTCCTTTGGTCGAATATTTGTTAAAAAAACAAGTACCACATCTTTTGTTTACGGGCAAGGCTGGCGAGCGTATTATGATGATGCTCAAAGAGAAGGACTATGATGGTGACATCGATGTGTTTGGCAGTCTCGAGGAAGCCTTCGACGTTGTTAGACAGAAATCATCGGTTGGCGATGTGTGCCTTCTTTCTCCGGCAGCCGCGAGTTATGATAGATATAAGAATTTTGAAGAAAGAGGCTCCATGTTTAAATCGTTGGCAAGGAACTTCTGACATTGCGGGACCTTAGATAAGTCCCTCATTCAATATTGATAAACGGGATTATGTTAATTCCCGAGTCGCCTTTTCTGCCGCTGTTGAAATAGAAAAGGCATAAGTCACCCCACTGATTATAGTCATATATTTTGCCGCAAACGATGTTTGGCATCGGGTTGTTATGATAAATATAAATTGAAGTGGAGTCGTTCGCTATGAATAAAGAGTCGAATGTGAAATAGTCGTTAAGGTATTTGTTTACAAGGGCTTCGTAATTGCTACGTATATATACGTCTGACTGTATGTAGGAGTTTTCATCGAAGAAAAAGTCCATCTGCCAGCATGCCTTTGAATAGCCGGGGTCGTGTGCGCCGTATATGAAAATACTGTCACCGAAGTGATAATCAGGATTTCCATAAATCTCTTTAATGCGGTAGCTTGAGCATCCGAATTCGAAAGTCGGCTCTTCAAAAAGTATCACATCAACATTAATTTCCTTTTTATGATAGCCGTTGTTGAATGATACTGTTGCGTTACCTATGCTTTTCGCTTCCAACACGCCATCGCTGTGGCATGTGACAATATTCTCGTTGCTTGATTTGTAAGAGACCTCGTAGTCGGACACAACGTTTAATTTCTGTTTGTTACCGAAAACCATTACGATGCTGTCTTCTCCATTGTAGGACATATCGGTTGTCAGAACTGTATCGTTCCCTTTTTCTTTACAAGCGGAAAAGCACATTAGCATTATAGTTAAAATTAATAATGAAGATTTTCTCATATACCATGATTTTATGCTTGCAAAAATATAAAAAAAGTTGTTTTGTTTTTGAGAAAAAAAATTAAATTTGCAAATCTTGAAATTAATACCAATTAATACATATCTATATGATTAACAATAACTTCATTAAGCGTCACAATGGACCGACAAAAGCAGATGTTGAAAAAATGCTTGAGGTCATTGGCGTTAATTCTACAGAACAGCTTGTAGATGAGATTATTTCTCCTGATATTCGTCTTGATCATGAACTGAACATTGGTCGTGGATTGAATGAATACGAATGTATTAGCCATCTTAAGGAGCTTGGAGCAAAGAACAAGCAGTACAAGTCGTTTATCGGAATGGGATATTATAATGTGATAACACCTGGTGTTATTACCCGTAATATTCTTGAGAATCCGGGCTGGTACACTGCATATACTCCATATCAGGCTGAGATTTCACAGGGACGTCTTGAGGCTTTGTTGAATTTCCAGACTGTAATAAGTGATATGACAGCTATGCCTCTTGCTAACGCATCGTTGCTTGATGAGGCTACAGCTGCTGCCGAGACAATGATAATGTTTTATCATGAGCGCACGCGTGCACAGGTTAAGGCCGGCGTCAACAAGATTTTTGTTGCCAATGACATGTTCCCTCAGACTATAGAGGTTGTCAAGACAAGGGCTCATTTCCTCGGAATTGAAGTTGTTGTTGATGATGTGAAGAATTTCACGGCAGGGGAGGAATATTTCGGTGTCTTAGTTCAGAATCCTAACCAATATGGCTTGGTCATTGACTATCGTGAAGAGGTTAAGTCATGGAAAGAGAAAGGTATGCAGGTCGGTGTGGCCTCTGACTTGATGAGTCTTGCTTTAATCACTCCTGCTGGCGAGTGGGGTGCGGACGTTGTGTTCGGTTCAAATCAGCGTTTCGGCCTTCCAATGGGCTTCGGCGGTCCTCACGCAGGTTTCTTCGCAACGACAGAGACCTATAAACGCAGCATGCCTGGCCGTATCATAGGTATATCAAAAGACGCCCTTGGCAATCCGGCTTACCGCCTCGCATTGCAAACACGTGAGCAACATATCAAACGCGAGAAAGCTACTTCAAATATCTGCACCGCTCAGGCCTTGCTGGCTATCATGTCGGGGTTCTACGCAATATATCACGGACAAGACGGCATCAGAGAAATTGCACGACATATCAATATCCTGACTTGCGTCCTTGACGGTGAGATGCGTAAAATCGGTGTCAAACAGCTGAACACCAACTATTTCGATACATTGTATTTCGAACTTCCGGAGAATGTTTGCACATGCGCGCTTAACGAGAAGGCTCTCGAACATAAGATGAATTTCCGTATTATCGACAAACAGCATTTCGGCATTAGTTTGGACGAGACGACAAGCCTTGATGATGTTAACGAGATTGTAGCCCTTACAGCAGAGTTGCTCGGTGTCGCACATGAAGATTATGTGTGCTGCCCTAAATGTTGCGAGGGCCTTAACGGTATCCAAGAAGGAATGCGCCGTACATCGGCTTATCTGACTGCTCCTGTGTTCTCAAAGTATCGCAGCGAGACAGACATGATGCGCTATATGAAGAAGCTTGAGGACCGTGACCTCGGCCTTAACCGCTCAATGATTCCTCTCGGCTCATGCACTATGAAGCTGAACCCTGCAACAGCAATGTTCGCTCTCAGTTGGCCGGAGTTTGGTAATATCCACCCATTCGTACCTGAAAACCAAGCGGAAGGCTATCTCGAAATGATCAATGAACTTGAGAAAGACTTGTGCGAAATAACAGGCTTCAAGGGAATGTCATTTATGCCTAACTCAGGCGCAAGCGGTGAATACGCTGGCTTATTGACAATCCGCCGTTATCAGGAGTCCTTGGGTCAGGGACATCGTAATATCTGCCTTATCCCTGCATCAGCACACGGAACAAACCCTGCGTCAGCAGCAATGGCGGGCTTGCAGGTAGTGGTGGTTAAATGCGATGAGAACGGTAACATTGACCTCGAAGATGCAAAAGTAAAGGCTGAACAATATAAGGATAACCTCGCCGCATTTATGGTGACATATCCTTCAACACACGGTATCTATGAGGACGGTATCCGCACTCTCGTGTCTATAGTTCATGAGAATGGCGGTCAGGTCTATATGGACGGTGCCAACATGAACGCTCAGGTCGGCCTCACATGCCCTGGATTCATCGGCGCAGATGTCTGCCATTTGAATCTACATAAGACTTTCGCTATCCCTCACGGCGGTGGCGGTCCGGGCGTCGGCCCTATCGGCGTAGCAGCTCACCTCGTTCCTTTCCTCCCAAGCCACGTATGCTTCCATACAGGCGGCTCAGAACAAAAAGGAGCAGTGTCAGCAGCTCCTTTCGGTAGCGCTCAAATCCTCACTATTACCTACTGCTATATCAAGATGTTGGGCGGTGAAGGACTTAAAAAAGCTACTATGGGTGCAATTCTTAACGCAAACTACCTGAAAGACAGACTGAAAGACTATTATCCAATCCTATATACAGGAAATAACGGTCACGTCGCTCACGAAATGATTCTTGATATTAACCAAATCAGACGTACAACAGGCATCGCCGCTATTGACATCGCTAAACGTCTTATGGACTACGGCTTCCACGCACCAACAGTGGCATTCCCTGTACATGAGACTTTGATGGTCGAACCTACTGAAAGCGAACCACTTGCAGAACTCGACCGCTTCGTTGACGCTATGATTAAGATTAGACAGGAAATTAAGGATATCGAAGATGGTAAGGCCGCACAAGGTGATAATATCATCACTCACGCACCTTATACAGCGGAAATGCTTATGGCTAACGATTGGAATTTCGCATTCACTCGCGAAGAAGCTGGCTTCCCACTCAAATCTGATGTCCAAGATAAGTACTTCCCTCATGTGACAAGAATCGATGACGCTTATGGCGATAGAAACCTTGTCTGCAGAATTAATGATTAAACCGTTTATAAGTTTTTAAATATTGGGGTCAGGGCTTCCTGACCTCTTTTTTTATCTTTATTTGTACCTCTCCTAAAAAAATATGGGAGACGAAACATTTCATTCTCCCATACTCCAAAATTATCAATAATTAATTCTATATCAAAGGTTTATATCTTACTTTTTCATTAATACGTAAATGAGATATATGATGATCATCGTCAAACCGAAAATCAAGAACCTCGGGAATATCAGTGATATTATTAATAAAAGTAATAAAAAGCTGAGAATAACCACTACAATCTTTTTGGTCGGAGGCAGTGCCATCCACGAATAAACAAACCTCATTTTTGTCCTTTGCCACCAACTCATCGAATTGTTGCTACCATAAGTGCGATGGTCATTAACAGTCTCAGCGTTAATGACTTCCATCTCTTTTACCTTCACTTTGATTGTTTTAGAAGACTCCTTGCCGTTATAATACGCAGTGATGGTCAATCGCGTCTTCCCTTTCGAACGGTTTAACCGGAATCGTTTGCTTCCCGAATTCTCAACATCTAAAACCGTTGCTTTAAACCCGTTGTCAATCGTGAGTCTTACGCTGTCGGCAGGATCGCAACTCCATTTGATACTAATGACATCACCCTCAGTAACATTGTCACTGTCTGTCGTAAATGTGATCTGTGGTTTCATTATCTTTTTTTATTGCAAAAATAATATTATTACTTGATATGTCGCCTCCTTTTCAAGAACTATGCCATTTTGTTCAATGAAACGCTTTTTTTAATTGGTAAAAAACAAGTTATAGCAAAAAATGACTATCTTTACAGAAAAATTTTTTAATGGAGATGACTTCTGTTTATAAACTGTATTTCAGCGCAACAGGTACTACTGAGAGAATTGTTAACGCTATTGCAGATGGCATCATTTCTGATGACAGATCACTGATTTTGAAAAAATACGATTTCACACTCCCTAAGGCTCGGCAGTCTTTCCCGGAATTGAAATCTGATGAGCTTGTTATCTTCGGATTACCAACTTACGCAGGGCGTGTGCCTAATGTGTTGTTAAAATATCTTGACACGATAAATGGTAATGGCGCTTTTGCCGTCCCAATCGTCACTTTCGGAAACCGTGCCTTCGATAACTCTTTGATTGAACTTAGAAATATACTTGAAAATAAAGGGTTTAGAACTGTTGCGGCGGCGGCTTTCTCATGTGAGCATTCCTTTTCTTATTCGCTCGGCGCAGGCCGCCCTGATGCTGATGACTTCTCTTTCGCTGAAAAATTCACCTCTTTATTGATTAAAAAGTTAAAAAATATTGACACTTCAGTTTATTCCCATATCCCGATTTTTGTTGATGGTGATGAGAATGCGTCATATTTCCAACCTAAAACAGATGCTGGACAACCGATTGATATCCGGAAAGTGAAACCTAAGACATCGGATAAATGCGATAAATGTGGTGTTTGTGTGAATGTATGCCCTATGGGTTCTATCTCATCTGACGATTGTGCAACTGTTAATGGTGTGTGTATCAAATGTGGAGCTTGTTTGAAAAAATGCCCGAATTCCGCGAAATATTTCGATGATGCGGATTATTTATACCATAAACACCAGATCGAACGAGACTATCAGCGAAGGGCAGAGAACAAGATGTTTTTATGACATTTTTCTCTTTTAAATGTAAAAAAAAAGCGGGTATATCAATATGATAACCCGCTTTCTGTTTTCGTGTCAAAAACTATCTCTCAACGATAACTTTAACATTTTTAACAATGTTGTTGTTGCAAACCCTTATTATGTATGCGCCATTTCTTAAGTCGTGATTAATGACGTTGTCTCCAACGGCGAGTGTCTCCCTTATAACAGGTTGGCCTGCGATGTTATAGACTGACATTTCAAGAGTGTTGTTTGTGTTATTGTTAATAATGAATGAGTTGCGGACGCTTAATATCACTACATCTGACTCGTTTACTTCTTCTATGCCTGTATGCATTTGAACAGTACCAGATAGCGGCACCTCGATTTCAACTCCGGAGCCTGCAATGACTACTGCACTTTCGTAAGTATCAACATCTATTGCGTTAAGTCTTACAAAGATGTTTGTTGGCTCGACAGTGCCGTTTTCAAATGGGATTTCGACTGATGTTGTGAATGTTTCCTCGTCCAATGACATCTCAAAGTCGTTCTGTGTGTTGATGTTAAGTGTTATCACGCCGCTGTCGGAGCCGTCTTCACCAACGAGATTGCCTGCTGTGAGGACAAAATGTTGTAACTCTGAAGGACCTTCTCCTACAAAATACTCGAAACCGTTTAGTGAGTTTGGAGTGGCAGTGATATATGGCTCGGAGCTGAGGCTTGCGTAAAGCATGATGTCATCGATTTCCCAAGCTGCTGCGCCATCTGTTAGGTTGCTTGTATATTTGAATGCGATATAGCAAATCATGCCTGAGAAGGCGTTAAGTGAGATGTCGCCAGACTCAGCCCACTCGTAATTTCCTTCTGACATATTGAATGTCAATGGCTGCCATGTTGCTGAAGTAACATCTTGGCCGTCGAAGTCGTTTGAGAAGAACAACTCAAGTGCCGGTCCCTCGAACTTGGTGGCGTTCATGAATGACAAGATGACATTTTGTCCGGCGTGCTCCGAGAGATTGAACTCCGGTGAGATACACCATTGCTCGTTGTCAACATCATCGCCATAGCCGTTTGCGTTAGCGTATTTGTTGCCGGCGTAAGTGGCTATTGTCCAAGGCTTGTTACCGTTAACAGTAACGAATGACCAACCGTCCATATCGCCTTCCCAATCTTGGCTTAAGATGACCTCTACATCGGTGATGACGTTGTAGTATGCTGATGCCACGTTGCTGTTTGAATAACCCTCTTTTACAGCTATCGCCTTGATTGTCATCTCTGAATCAACATGAATGGCCTCTGTATATACATTCGATTCTGATGAAGGCTCGCTGCCGTCAGTTGTGTAATAAATTGTTGCGTCTTCAGTAGCGCAAGCAATCTCAACATCTATTTCGTTATAATATGTTCCAGAAGCCATGCTGAATGTTGGGGTGCCGACTGTTGGTGTCACGGAGCCGCCTTGTACGAATAGGTCAAGGAAGAAATTATAATCTGACGATGCGATGTTTGTTGTAGAGTATGCGCCGAACTTGTTAGAAGAGTTCATTGCAATGCCTCTTGTGTCGTAATCGGTATTTCTGAATACGAAGCCTGAATAGTTAGGAATCATAGCGTTAGCCTCTGATGTCTCGAGTGATACGGCCCATTGCATATATTGGTTGGCTGCGAAGTTTGTGCTGCTTCCTGCATATCCAAGAGCCTGACCTTCAACGTTAGTGAGGGTGATAAATCCATCTTCAATAGTAACCTCCCAGAGATATGTGTCAGCGTCGTCTGCTATTGCTGCAGGCAACTTCTCAATGCCGCCGTTTGTTTCTGAGGTGAATAACACTCCGTCTGGCTTGCCTGTCACTACTGCTGGCATCGCATAATAACCGTTGCCAATAGTCTCATCGTAACGTGCCGCGAGGATAACATGTGAGCCGTCTGTAAGCTCGCTGAGTGAGTAGATCCTGTTCCAATCCTCGCCTTGCTCAACAACGTTTCCGTTCAAAGTCACTGTGATTTCATCAAGTTGTGAGTTGATTGTCACGCTGCCCTCGTAGTTGTTAACGGCGAGATTTGCAGCCATTCTGATATAGACAGTCTGCTCAACGATTCCTGAAGCCGGGCTGAGTGTTATTGATGACTGCGCTGTAAACTCGTCTCCAGAGGTGAGTGACATCTCGAATGATGTGCTTGCAAGACCTAAAACAATGTTTTCGCTGAGGTTGACCGCTGAAATGTTGATCGACTGTTCTGCTGATGGGCCGTTGCCTTCTGTATAGCTGAAGCTAAGGCTCATTGGTGTTACGTTGATATTAGGATTTGAAGTGAAACCTATAAGCGTGATATCGTCAATCTCCCAACTCGCTGCCTCTGTTTCTGTTGAAGTGTATTTGAAACCAATATAGCAGTTGTCTCCGTTAATTCCGTCCAAGGAGATAATACCAGACTCAACCCATTCGTAATTGCCGCCTGATAAGGTGAATTCCAATGGCTGCCATGTCGCAGTTCCAGGATTCTGTCCGTCATAATTGTTAGTAATCATGAGTTCGAGAACCGGACCGGTGTATTTTGTAGCGTTCATGAATGATAACGACACATTGCTGTAGTTGTTAATGTTGAAAGCAGGGGAGATGCACCATTGCTCGTTGACACCGCCGCCGTAACCGTTTGCGTTAGCGTATTTGTTGTTGTTGTACGATGCGATGTTCCATGCGTTGCTGCCCGTTACTGATACGAATGTCCATCCGTTCATCTCGCCTTCCCAATCCTGACTGAAGATGGTCGTGGCTCCCAGAATGATAGTGTATTCCGCAGTAGCGACATTGCTGTCTTGGAATCCTTCTTTAACCGCTAAAGCCTTAATAGTCATGGACTCAGCGACTTCAATAGGTTCTGAATAAACTGTAGAGTTCGTCGTTGGCTCTGTTCCATCTGTTGTGAAATAGATTGTCGCATCCGGTGTTGTACATGCTATTACAACTGTTTGTGCGTCAAAGTATGTGCCGGACCCTGGAGTGAATGTTGGTGACGCAACAGTTGGGACTCCTCCTGTCTTGACGAACATATCGATGTAGAAATTGTAGTTAGCGGCGTTACCACCTGTCATGTTTGTCTTTGAATAGGACCCGAAACTGTGGTAGTTGCTGTTGATAGCGAACGCTCTTCCGCTATTATTAACATTAGTGATTACGAATGCTCCATAGCTTGGTACCATTGCCGCATCGTCTGAAATGCCATACTCAATAGTCCACTCAGTGTTGTCTCCTCCGTTTGCAAAGTCAGTGCCGCTTCCGCTGTATCCGAGAACATCGCCATTAGTGTTTGTAAATGTAAATCCGTTCTCTGTGACTCCCGCTGTCCATGAGTAGGTGTCCTCATTATCGAGGATTTCGCTTGATAACGTCTCGCCATCAGCTCCTTCCTCGCTTGTAAACAGGAATCCTGCAGGCTTGCCTGATGCGGTGGCTGTCATGGCATAATATGAGTTCTCAACATCATCGTGACGCGCTGCAAAAATAATCATTGCGCCGTCCTCGATTGATGAAATATCACTGATTCTTACGTATTCTGCTTCTGTAGCCCCCTGTTCCTTAACCTCTCCTGTTACATGGACGTAAATATCTTCAACTCCTTCTGACTCAAGTCTTAACGAGTCTGAATAAATGCCTATAGGCAAATCTGCCTTAAGACGAACGTAAATGTTGATGTCGTGGAAACAACCGTATGCTCCATTGACTTTGATTCTGTTTTGTGGCTTATAATTGTCATCGCCTGTCGATGATATCTCAAAGTTCTCAGAACGGTAAATCTTTAATGGACCGTTGAGATATGAGCCTCCAACTGATAACACTTTCGATTCTGATGGGCCATTCCCAATCTCATATTTGATTCCTGTAAGGTTGGTGGTGCTTGTGAAAATTGTTGGAACATGCTCGTAATCAATATCTTCTGGGCTGTTTACTCTCAGTTGTAAAGTGTTGTAGCAACTGATGATGCCTATTACTGTTACATTGTCTGTTGGAATGATTCCTTCTACAAACGGCATCTTGTAAATGTCAAGTGCGTTTTCTCCCTGACTGATGGTTGTGTTGCCGTTGTTGTTTATCTCACCTATGATTGCGTCCTCAATCTGAATTCTTGTTGATTGAAGCATGTTGCCGTTGGCGAAGTCCGTGTTAATCTCTTCAATGCTCTTCACCGCAAGTGGAAGTTCGTTGCCGCTTGAGGTGATGATGATTGTGCCGTTATTCGCGTTAACACCAATCAGTTCGGCAAGACCTTTGTAATCGCTCCTTTTGCCGTATGCCTTGATTCCGTCTCCTATCGCAAGGCCTTCCGGAGCTGAATTCTTGTCAACATAAACAACGATACCGGCTGTCTCATCTTGGACGTAAATGTTACGTCCGTCAATGAATGTGACTATACCGCTGATACAAGCGTATTCGTTTGCATTTAATGCCCTTACATCTGCGATAGCTGTGGCTTCTGGGAATGTGTACGTCGCTGTAGCAATATTGCTGTTGTTCATTCCTGTCATGACGGCCATCGCTTTGATAGTTGTGGTCTGATTGATGTTGATTGCCTCGCTATAAATGTTGCTTGATGTTGTAGGATCAGACCCGTCAGTTGTGAAATAAATTGTTGAACCTTCTGTGGCACAGTTAATCACTACACTTTGTGGAATGATGTATGTCCCAGCAGCAGGTGTGAAAGTCGGAATTGCAGCTGATGATGCCTCTGTGACTGTTCCGCTTAAGATGATATTCGCTGTCGTCTCACCATTCTTGGCTGTAATGCTTCCTGAATATGTGCCTTCTACAAGGTCGGCCTTCATTCTTGCATACACTGTTGTATTTACGGTGCCGTTGGTCGCAGCAATTGAAATGGTGTCGTTGAACATTCCGCTTTCTGTAGTGCAAACCTCGAAATTATCTGATGCGATAATGTCGAGGTTCCCGTTTATATATTCACCTGAGATATTGAATGCCTCTACCGGTGATGGACCATTAAGCTCCTGATATTCAAATAATAATGATGATGGTGATAACACAATCTCTCCTGGAACAAGTGTTATGTCACTTTCGTTCGCAACACGAATCTGGACTGCGTTATAACAACTGATGATACCGATAACGTTAACATAGTTGCCGGCAGAAATATCGCTAAGTGTTGGGATTTTGTAGATGATAGTACTGTTATCGCCTTGTGTTAATGTGGTGTTCCCTGCTGTGTTAATCTCTCCAATAATCGCATTTTGAATCATGACACGTGTCGATTGCAGCACGTTGCCGTAAGCGTAATCATCGTTTATTTCGGAGATTGTCTTTACCGCCAAAGGAAGTTCGTTGCCGCTTGAAAGTATAGAGAATTGTGAGTCATCGCTTCCATCTATGCCTGAGAGCTCTATAAGTCCTTTGTAAACAGCTTTCTTTCCGTAAGTTCTCACTTTGTCGCCAAGCATTAATTCTGATGGCACCGTGTTGTTGTTTAAGAATAAGTCGATACCGGCTGTCTCATCTTGAATGTAGATGTTCCTGCCATCAATGAAAATTACAACTCCTTCTACTAATGCGTACTCGTTGGTAGATAGTGCTTTTGCTTCGGCTATTGTGCTTTTCTCAATCTTTGTGAATATCGCTGATGCCACATTACTTTCGTTAAAACCGTTTTTAAATGCCTTGGCTTTAACAGTCATAGTAGTTAAAATTGTGAATGGCTCAGAATAGAGGTTGCTTGCCTCGGAAGGCTCTGTCTCGTCGAGAGTGTAATATATTGTGGCTCCTTCAGTTGCACATGATATCGTCACTTCCTGTGTGTTGAAGAAGGTGCCTCCGTTAGGTGTTATTGATGGCGTGGATACTGTCTCAACGCTTCCTCCACCGCCTTCTACTTTCTTGTACAACTGTACCGGCTGCTGTGCGGTGTATGTCGATGACTTGAAATAACGGAATCGCATCTGACCCGATGTCTTGTTGAACCTCATCACAGCACTGCTTGATGTTATTTTTACAGATGTTCCATCTAATGATAAATCATTTTTGACCTCGCTTGAGCCGAAAGTGATTCCGTTAGAATCGGAAGTTCTGTATATATACTGCCCGTCGTTTGTACTACCATTGATTTTGATTGAATAACCTTCTGTCATAGGGGCAATGGTTATTGTCACTGCATCTGTAGCGGTAATCTTGCCATTGCTGATGTCGTATTGAGCATATCCATTAGCAGCATCAACACCAGTCCATGCGTACGCTTCGGTGTCGCTGTTTTCATACACGAGAAGATATTCTCCGGACCAGTCTGTCGGCTCTGATGTGACCTTCTCGTAAGTTGTCTGACCAAATGCCGTCATGGCATTGATTCCAAGCAGCAATAATGCCGCTAACAGTAAAGTAAACTTACGTTTCATTTTTTTTAGTTATTTAAGATTTAGTATTAATTTGTTTAATATCAATATTTTAAAGTATTTAACCGAATGAGTGCTAACATCCGGTATCGTTTTGCAAAAATATAAAATATATATAAATTAAGTTATTAAAAAATGATTAAATTATCACATTAATTCTACTCCGAACAGGGCGAAATCGTATTTGATCGGGTCTTCTGCATCAAATTCCCGTAGCTTTGATGTAAGTGTCTCCACGGTGATTCTGTCATTGCTCTTCCGTGTGATTAGCCCTAACTCTCTTGAGACTCTCGCTACATGTACGTCTAATGGTATCATCAAGTCTTTAGGATTCAAATTATTCCATATACCGAGGTCAACGATGCCGTCTTTTCTTACCAACCATCTCAATGCCATGTGGAGCCTTTTACAGGCAGAGCCTTTTTGGGGTTCCTCGCAACAGGGGTTTGAGATGTGTTTACTTGTCATTCCGTTAGCTTCGGCGATCTCATCTCTAAATCTCTGTATGCCTCTCCATGTGTCGTGATTGTTGAAAAGTTCCTCAATGCTATTGTATTTTAAGTAAATGTGCCTTAGTCCGTTACAGTAGTAAATGAAGTCTCTGTTGAAAAAAGTGCGATGAACGCATTTGTCTGGTTCAAGAGTGTTGAACCCTTCCGACATGATATAGTCGTAGGGCGATTGCCCCATGATTCCAAGCATTTTGTCCGCGTTGTTTAGGATCATCTTTCTGTTTCCCCAAGCTATTGTTGCAACAAGGAATGATACTATCTCAATGTCGTGTATGTCATTATATTTGTGTGGGAATTGTACTGGGTCGTCTTTGATAAACGCCTCGGTGTTGTTTTTATCGACAAGGGAGTCTAAATATCCTTTCAAATCTTCCATGATGTTCTCCGTTATTGTTAAGAAATTCGCCTGTCGCGGTGATGGTTTTGACATTCAAAAACAAAATAAGCCCCGGTGTCGGGGCTTATTTTAATATTAAGATGTTATCTTTACTTAACAACGACTTTCATTGTCTGGTTGTTAGCGTTAACGAAGTAAACACCAGCTTCAAGGTTGACATTGATTTCATTTACATTGCTGTAAGTCTTAACCAACTGACCAACTGTGTTGTAGATGTTAACGTCTGATGCGTTTGACAGAGATACGTTGAATGAGCCGTTTGCTGGGTTAGGATAGACGTTCATTGTAGAGACTGTCATATCGTTTTCTTCAACTGCCATGTAGTCGATATAGACTTTCACTGCGCGGTAGAAGTTGTTGTCACCTGCTGACTCGTCTGATTGGACGAATGTGCCAGGCTCTTGGTCGTTCTGGTAGCAAACGAAGACGTATTCACCATCTGCATCTGAATATACGTAAGGGATAACTTGTTCGTAAACCATCTCATCGTATGTGTTCATGAAGTTAGTAAGGAGCTGTTGTGTCTGATCCCATGTGTTACCGCCGTCGTATGAAACTCTGCAGAATAATCTGAAGTAGTGGTTTGTGCCGTCGAAGTACATTGTCTCGCTATCACCTGCGATTTGTGACCAGAAAGCGAACACTCTGTTGCCGTCTGCGAACATTGTTGGGAAGCCAGCTTTACCGCAGTTGTATTTTCCGTGCTCTGTCCAGAGTTCGATGTTTGGCCAGTAACCTTCTGATGCGTCGTGTGGAAGAACGTTACCCTCAGCGTCAACGATTTCGAGTGTGCCGATATGCTCTGGGAGCAATTCGTGGTTAGCGTCTGACCAATACCAGTCTGATGCGTAAAGGTCTTGGTAGATGTAGGTTGTATCGATGATGAAGCCGTCACCGTTCTGGATACCGCCGATGCAGCTTGGATTTAATGGGAGGTCTTCTCTCCAGTATGCGATTGAACCCATACCTGGGTAGTAGTTAGCGTCGCCACCTGCTGAGCCTGTGCAGCCGTTCCATTCGTAAAGAACGTTAAGTTTGTCATTAGCATCGAAGAATGATGATGTTGTACGAGGATACCACAACTGTGACTCGAAGTTTCCGAATGGGTTAGGATGTTGGAAGAACACTTTCTCGCTCCATGTAGAACCGTTGTCTTCTGAGATGACGACCTTACCATCGCCCCATGAGCTGTTAACCATGAAAGATACGCGGTTTGGTTTCTCTGGGTTATAGAGGAGGAAGTATGTTACGTTTGAACCATAGTCTAAGCAGTGTGTCTCATCGAGGAGCGGAAGAAGCTGGTGCTCAACCTCGAATGAACCGTTTGACCAACGTGAGTAGAGGATAGGATCGGTGATTCCGTTGACAGCTATACCGTTGTTTGTGTAGAGGAGGTGGACAATGTCAAGGTTCTCGCCTGAGCACATAACAACTGGCCAGCATGGATCGTGTGTCGCATCTGTTGTCAATGTTACGCTCTCCCATGTTGTTCCACCGTTTCTGAAATCTTCATTAATCCAGAATCTCAAATCGCTTGCTGTGTGGGCTGCGACAACGAGTCCGTTTTCTTTATAACGTGCTATTGAACCGAAACCGGTCTTGACCTCTTCAATACGCTCGTCGTTGTATGTCCATTCGCCTACTGCTGGATCATAGATGGCGAGACCTGTTCCACGGTCTGAGAAGTCTTGGCTCTGAGCCATTGTGTAGCACATTACTGCAAATCCGTCAGGCCATACAGCTACGTGGTTTCTCTGTCCTGAGTTGGTCTGCCAGTCATAGTATGTCTGTGAGAGTTCTGTCTCTTCCGGATCAACTAAAATGCTTCTTGTTGATGCAGGGAAGTTGGCGTTGATATCCTCAAGACCTGTGTAAACCTGAACCTTTGCGGATTCTTTTGATACAGTCTTGTGTGATAAGCCCTTAACTTGAGCAAATCCAGTGACGGCCATAGCCATCGCTAATGCAAATGTAAATGCTTTCTTCATAGTTTGATGAATTTGGTTTAATATTTAATTGAACTTAATTTTCCAAAATATTATCGGAGCAAAAATACAAAATATTTTTATTGTTGTGACAAAAATGATGTTTTATTTTTAATTTTTTTTAATTTTGCGCGAAAATTGAAGTATAAAATTATCTCGATGAAAAGAATTATTACTTTTTGCAGTGTTTGTGTTGCTGCATTTTTTGTTATGGTGTCTGTGTCAGCATCCTCGCAGACAATTGATAATGAAGGATTAATGAATTTAGGTTTTGAGCGTTGGGTGTCAGAGGGAGCATTTGCTGGAGAGCCAGAGCATTGGCATGGAATCTCTTCTGCCTCAGGAACTTACAGTGGATTGATGTCCAAACTTCAAATCGAAAGGTCGTCGATTACGAGACCGGGCTCCAAAGGAAGCTACAGCGCGAGGCTTTTCCCAAGAAGCATTCTCGGCGTCGTTGTGAACGGAACAATCACTAACGGACGTATTAACGCGGGCAGCATGAACTCGGATAACAAGGAAGACAACTATGCCTTCACTTCCCGCGTCTCTCCTGATTTCTCTACACCTATTAATATAATCCCTGATTCTGTCGCGCTTTGGGTGTGCTTCCGTGCAAAAGACGTCTCTTCGGAGGCTAATTTCATCGTATTGATTCATGGTGACACCGACTTCCATTATTCCGGGCCTGGCTACTCATCGCCAGAGGACTCTATCTGCGCTATCGCAGGCCCACTCCATTTTAAACGTACCTCGCCCGCCAAATCTGACGAGTACCATTGGAAAAGGATCTCCATACCTTTCGTAAAGAAATCGGATGTGAGTCCGCGCTATATCTTGTTCCTTTTATCTACAAACAAAAAGGCAGGAGAGGGATCTTCAAAAGACGAGTTGTTTGTCGATGATATCGAATTGATTTTTAATAAAAAATAATATCGTGCAATATGTTGCTCCATTTTAAAAAAAGTAGTATCTTTGCACGCTGAAAAAACAATCATGAACATTGGTAACTATCCTTTTTTGAAAGATATGAAAGCGAACAGGTTCTTCCTTCTCGCAGGGCCGTGCGTTATCGAAGATGAGGAGTCGCCGTTCTCCATAGCTGAAACCTTGGTAAGGATAACCAAAGGCCTTGACATACCCTTTGTGTTCAAAGGCTCGTATCGCAAGGCTAACCGCTCCCGCCTCGATTCGTTCCAGGGCATAGGAGACGAGCGCGCGCTTAATGTCTTGAAATGTATTTCTAAGGAGTTCGGCGTGCCTACCGTAACGGATGTGCATTCCAGTGAGGAAGCCTCTATGGCCGCTGAGTATGTCGATGTGCTCCAAATACCGGCATTCCTCTGCCGTCAGACCGATATCCTCGTCGCGGCAGCAAAAACAGGGAAGACCGTCAATATAAAAAAAGGACAGTTCCTTTCAGGCGAGTCGATGCGCTTCGCGGTTGAAAAAGTCCAACATTCTGGTAACAGCTCGGTTATGCTTACCGACCGCGGCAACTTCTACGGATATAATGATCTGGTTGTGGATTACCGTAATATTTATGAGATGCAGAAATGTGACGTGCCTGTCATTATGGACGTCACGCACTCGCTACAACAGCCAAATCAATCCAATGGGGTGACTGGTGGCAGGCCTGAACTTATAGGCCTTATATCTAAAGCCGCTATTGCCGCTGGCGCAGATGGGATTTTTATGGAGACGCACCCTGAACCTTCTAAGGCGAAATCGGATGGCGCAAATATGCTCCGCCTCGAACTCGTTGAACCTCTTCTAACACAACTTGTGAGAATAAAAGAATCAATAATTAACTAAATCAAATTATCAAAAAAATGAAAAGAACATTATTTTTTGTTTTCGCTCTGATGCTGGCGTTTAACCTTACAGCACAGACACCGGGCTCACCTGTCGAATCATTCGGTACAGAAGGTGTGGTCTTTTTTGATGTTAACCCTTCTTATGACGAGGCAAGGGACGTGCTCGTACAACCTGATGGTTGCATCATCTCTTTAGGCGCGACGCGCGTCGGTACTAGCTATCACGCTTTTATCTCTCGTCACGACGCTAATGGTATGATTGATGAGTCTTTCGCTAATAACGGTTTCTGGGAATATCCGATAGCTGGACATCAGTCGTATGGCGGTAGAGGCTCACACCTTTATGAAGACGGCAAAATACTTATGGGTATCCATGATTATAACCCAAGCAACAATGATTGCGACTCTTATTTGGTGAAATTCAACCCGGACGGCTCTCTCGATTCTTCTTTTGGCGATGGCGGTATCTTCAAATATGAAGATAACGGTAAAACCACAGCCCTTAAAGAGCTCGTTGTCCTTAATAACGGAAAAATCAACCTTATCACTTATTATTACAACGGTATCGGCGGTGACAAGATTGCCCTCGTTCAAGTTAATGAAGACGGTACTCTCGACACATCTTACGGTGACAACGGAATCAAAGTGCTTAATATACCTTATACTTATAACGGCACAACATCTGAATTCTACAGCCATGACGCCCAGAGAGCAGTGGTCCAGCCTGACGGCAAAATCCTTATCATGGGATTCGCTGATACTTATATGACTCCTTTCGAAGGTATGTATGTCGGTATGTTGCTCAGACTTAACGAAGATGGTACTTTAGACTCTTCTTTCGGAGAAAATGGTATGGCATTGTGGAACTTGAGCGACGGCTATGACTTCGGTATGTGCGTCGCAATGCAGTCGGACGGAAAGATTATCGCTGGCGGTCATATCTGGAAAGACCAGACTATCGCTCTTAACACAGCAGTCGCCGTGACACGTTACACCGCAAACGGTACTATTGACAATTCCTTCGGTACAAACGGCACTGTCGAAGTGGAGTGGTGCCCCGGTAATCAGAACTACGCCGCTAACGTCATAGTTGACGCTAACGACAACATCTCTCTCGTCGGTCACTCATACGATAACAACGCCGCTGTTGACATCTTCGTCCTTAATATCCTTAAAGATGGCGACATCAACACCAACTATGGCCCTACAGGTATGTTCCAAGTCTGCAAAAACAACCGCCAGAACCAAGCCTACGATATCGCTTTCGAAAATGGCGACGGCGGTAACCTTATCATCAGCGGTCACTCCGCATACGAGGACTATAGTGGAAGAAGTATGATTATCGGTAAATACTATAGCGATTGTGCAAGTTCAGAGCCAACTATTACTGTAACTCCAAACACTATCAGCTTCCTCTTCGAAGGTGGCGACATCGAGACAAAGTCATATACCCTCTCAGGTGCAAACCTTGAAGGCTCTGGCAATATCGAGATCGCAGTCGAGGGTGAATATACAATATCTCTCGACAACGCTAACTTCTCATCTTCATTGAATGTTGCATTCACAGATGGCGAACTCGATGAGACAGAAGTGTTTGTCCGTATGAACGACAACCTCGAAAACGGCACTTACAATGGCTCTGTCACAAATGTTGGCGGCGGCGCCTCTGCAACTGTTTACCTCTATGGTACAGTTGAGGTTGATGCTGTCTCAGAGATTGTTAATGGCTATGTCAGCGTTTGGGGCGATAATGGCAACATCATGGTCGAGAATAATTCAGAGATGAACGCTGTGGTCTCAGTATATAATGTCGCTGGACAGCCTGTTATGGTTGAGTCAGTAGGTATGGGTACAAACCGTATCAACAGCAACTTGAACGCTGGATTGTATATCGTTAAGGTTGTGTGTGGCAACAAAGAAATGGTTCAGCGCGTTGTTGTTAAATAATTAGAATAATACTGACGCACTCCGTGTGTGTCGTGTATTTTTCACCATAATTTATTGCATGGGCCCGTTTTCACGGGCTCATGTTTTTTTTGTCCTGCGAACGGTTCAAAGGCTTATCCATTTTGATTTTTATAGATGACGACAACGTGGGACAACATTAGACAACATTTTTTTTGTTGGTGCAAGGGAAAGGCGTCAAAGGCCTATGCATTTTGATTTTTATAGATGACGACAACGTGGGACAACATTAAACAACATTTTGTTTTTGTTGGTGCAAGGGAAAGGAGTAAAAGGCCTTATCCATTTGATTTTTATAGATGACGACAACGTGGGACAACATTAGACAACATTTTATTTTTGTCCGGGAAACAGATTCAAAGGCCTATCCGTTTTGATTTTTATAGATGACGACAACGGGGGACAACATTAAACAACATTTTTTTTGTTGGTGCAAGGGAAAGGGGTCAAAAGCTTATCCATTTTGATTTTTATAGATGACGACAACGTGGGACAACATTAGACAACATTTTTTTGTTGGTGCAAGGGAAAGGAGTCAAAGGCCTATGCATTTTGATTTTTATAGATGACGACAACGGGGGACAACATTAGACAACATTTTGTTTTTGTAGGTATCGGGTGAACATTTCGGTAGAAAACCGATTCAAAAAATCTCCGGACAGTGATGACAAAAAATATTGGCATTTATGCCTCCGCCTTTGATTGTGAGTTTTGTATGAGAAAAATGTCATTCTGATAATGGAAAATTTAAAAAGCATAGAATACTATAGCGATGACTGTTGCCGCATCTAAATTATATGTTTGATATTTTGCCTTGTTGTGACAATAGGAGTGGGCTGCCCTTTTACATAATGAGCTGTTTAGGATAGAGTTTTATCCTTGTTTATTTGTAAATGTTTGTAATAAGAAGCCTTATCAGATGTCGATAATCAACTTTTTATATTCTGCGCTTCCATCGCCCCAGTTGCCGATGAGCGAATCCTCGTTGACGAGGTTCTTCAATAATTTGATGAAGTCCTTCCTTGGTATAGGCGCTGCCCCTAATCTTTTCAGATGGGCAGTCTCCTGTTGTGCGTCGATAAGTTCAAAGTTGTTCCTTATCAGAAACTGACACAGGTTGTAGAAGGCGATTTTTGAGGCGTCAGTTTTCGTGTGGAACATGGATTCGCCGCAGAACACCTTCCCTATTGATACTCCGTAAAGACCTCCGACCAGTTCGTTTTCGAGGTATGTCTCAACGGAGTGTGCGAAACCTAACTCGTGCAGTTCGCAATAGGCGTGGATCATGTCCTCGGAGATCCAAGTCGAGGGTGCGTCGTCAGGCTTTGATTCTGCTTGGTCGCTTCTTGGAACGTTGGCGCAGGCTCTGATGACTCCTTCGAAGTTTGTGTCAAAAGAACAAGAGAATTTGTTGGATTCGATGGTTTTCTTTAATGATTTTGTGACTTTCATTTCGGTAGGTTTCATCACCATCCTTGGATCGAGCGACCACCATAGAATTGGCTCGCCTTCGCAATACCATGGGAAAATCCCAGAAGAATATGCAAGAAGCAGTCTTTCCGGTGACAAGTCTCCTCCAATGGCAATCAGCCCGTCTTTTGTGGCATGGCTTACCGGTGGAAAATCAATAACCTCATCTTCAAGCATGTATATTGGCATAGTATGAAATATTGGAATTAATTTTCCCGACAAAGTTAAAAAATAATATTTAACTATGCAAATTTTTTTTACTTTTGCACCAATTTTTTATGAATAGATACTTTTTACACCTTGCGTATAATGGGAGAGCGTATCACGGTTGGCAGGTGCAGCCGGGCGATACCACTGTGCAAGGCGTTCTCGAGGATTGCATCAGCCTAAGGCTGAGGCGGCGGGTGTCGTTGGTTGGTTGCGGACGTACTGATACAGGCGTGAATGCCCGCAATTTCTATGCCCATTTCGAGTCAGAGCCAATATCTGATGTCAAGGATTTCGTCAGCCGCCTGAATATCTTTCTCCCTGATGATATCTCCGTGTTCTCGTGCTGGAAGGTGTCTCCTGATTTCCATGCCCGTTTCGACGCGACCTCAAGAACGTATCATTACTATTTGACACGAAAGAAAAACCCGTTCCATATCGATGACGCATTGTATGTCTATGGAGATATTGATGTCGAACGAATGAACGAGGCTGCGAATATATTGTTTGAATACTCTGACTTCACCAGCTTCTCTAAACTTCATACTCAGGTAAGAACAAATAATTGCCGGATTATGGAGGCGCGCTGGTTTGAAACTGACGATTTGCTCGTGTTCCGTATCAAGGCAGACAGATTCCTTCGTAATATGGTGCGGGCTGTTGTGGGTACACTGCTTGAGGTGGGGAAGGGTAAAATGGACATTCAGGGATTCCGCTCCGTCATAGAGGAGAAAAACAGGTGCTCTGCCGGAATGTCAATGCCTGCCCATGCCTTATTCCTCGAAGAAGTGTCATACCCCTATGATAAGTTTATTGGTGTCTGATTTTTTTTGTTAAAATATGGCAACTCTTGAGGAGAGAATAACTCGTTTGGAAAATATTGAGGCAATACGCTACCTTCAGGCGAAATACCAGCGATGCCTCGACACCCGCGATTTCGACGGACTCGCAGAATGCTTCGATGATGAAGTCACTTCTTCTTACGGTAACGGCGATATGTCGTATAACGGAAAGGACTCGGTGATGAAGTTCCTTTGCTCGGTCATGACCCTCGATATGCCTTCCTCGCACCTTATTCATGGAGGAGAAATAGATGTCATTGATGAGAAAAACGCTGTCGCAAAATGGTATCTCGAAGATTACCTGCTTCACCAGAAATATATGATGAAACTTCATGGCGCGGCTATATATGATGTCTCTTATTGTAAAAAAGACGGCGTGTGGCTTATAAAATCAATAGGTTATAAGAGATGCTACGAGTATTTTGAATGCCGTGGGCTTATCAATATACTCACTCTGAGGAAAAAGAGCTTCTTTGATGATCTCAAAAAAAAGAAGTCTGAGGATCTTGGATTTTACGGACGCTATTTCAAACAATGTTTTAGCAAGAAAAAATAACCCTATGGAGCGTTATTCTGAAAAATGTCTGTTGATTTATTATACAGGGACTTTCAATACGAAATATGTGACTGATATTTTGAGGGGAAGGCTTGAAAGGGCCGGTTATTGCGTCGATGTGTATGAGATTGACCCGCTTAACACAGAACGCCTCGACCTCTCTCCTTATTCCCTGATTGGTCTCGGATACCCTATTTACGGATATAACGCGCCCTGGCCTTTCCTGAAATTTATCAGGAAACAGATCTTCCCAAGCGGAATACGTGTGTTTATTTATAAGAATTCTGGCGAGACAGAACACGCTAACGACGCCTCTTCTTTGTTTGTCAGAAGTAAGCTGAGACGTTGTAATGCTGTCCTTGAGAACGAGTACCATTTCCTGATGCCTTATAACATACATTTCCGTTTCGACGAGAACCTTGTGAAAGAGATGCTTGAGATGGATGAGAAACTGTATGACATTCTCGTTTATGAGGTTACAAACAAGATTCCTAATATAAAAAGATATAAGCTTTGGTGCTGCCTCGTGACTCTCGTGGTGTCGATACAGTTTATTGGCGGCGACGTGAACTCGTTTTTCTATAAGGTGAGAAAAGACAAATGTGTTGATTGCGGGCTTTGTATCAGAAGCTGTCCGATGAGGAATATCTATAAGAATAAGAAAGGTGAGATATCTTTCCATCATAACTGCCTTATGTGTATGCGCTGCTCTTTTTTCTGCCCTACGGCGGCTATCGATATAGGCTTCTTGCAAGGGTGGAAGGTTAATGGAAGATATGATTTTGAGAATATCAGGAAGATAAAACCCGAAAAGCCCTTCATCACCAAGGATACCAAGGGCTTCTTCAAATGTTATGTCGAGACTTACGACTATATCAACTCCCGTTATGAGGAGATCTTTGGAGGGAAAAAGGATTAGCGTCCCGTTCTCTTAAGGTTTGCGGCTTATCTGCTTTCGATGATAATCAACGCTCCGCCGCCTTTCTTCATGTTTATCTCTATTGAGTTGCCCTTTATCGGAATCTCTCTCTTTATGTAATCTTCTCCATTCCTGTTGGCGTTCATGCCGTCAAGGAATGCGGTGCAAGTCGCGGCATTGACTGACAGCCTCGACAAATCAATGTCTATCGTCCGCTCTTCCCAATCGGTTAATGCCCCTATATACCATCTGCCGTTGGCATAACGCGCTATCACGGCGTATTCGCCAACTTTTCCGTCTAACGCCACACTTTTTTCCCAAACCGTTGGGATCGATGCGATAAGGTCTGTGCACTCCTTGTTCTCGATATAATTGCTCGGAGAATCGCACATCATGTTCAGTGGTGACTCGTAAATGATGTATTGTGCGAGCTGCCTGCATCTTGTCCCCTGGCTCATAGGGCTTGAGTAAATAGCCCTGAAATCGTTTCTGCTTGCGTTGTGCATCGCACCCTGAGTGTAATCGAGGAATCCCGCGACCATTCTGACAAACGGTATCGTTACCTCGTACTCTACCTGCTCTGTCGAACCGTCCCATTTGGTGTTCTCAAGCCCGTACACTCCTTCGACGTTTAGGACGTTGGGATAAGTGCGGCATAATCCTGTCGGCTTGTATGCCCCGTGGAAGTCAACGATGAGATGGTATTTCGCCGCTGTCTCAGCCATTTTATAATAAAACTCGACGGCTTTTTGGTCGTCACGGTCCATGAAGTCAACCTTGAACCCCTTGATCCCCATCTCACTATAATGCTTGCATACATTCTCCATGTCTCTTTCCATGGCGTAATATCCTGCCCATAGTATCAGCCCTACACCTTTTTCATTAGCATAAGCGCATAGCTCACCGAGGTTAATCTCAGGGATTATTTGGAACAAATCCGCGGCCTTGTTCACCGCCCAGCCTTCGTCAAGAATGACGTACTCTATGTTGTGGCTCGCCGCGAAATCGATGTAGTACTTGTATGTCTCGTTGTTGACGCCAGCCTTGAACCCTACACCTTTGATGTTCCAGTCGTTCCACCAGTCCCATGCGACCTTGCCGGACTTTATCCAACTGACGTCACTGACCCTTGTCGGAGATGCGAGCTTATAAACTATATCGCTGTCTAACAGCTCGGCATCGTTGTCAGAGATGGCGATGCCTCTCCATGGGAAATCGCGTGTGCCTTCAACCTTCGCAACATAGTCCTCTCTCTCTCTTACAATGAGTTGTAGCATGTTGTGCCCGCCCTGCTCCTCTGTTTTCGGATATGTTGCCTGAACCGACACCAAGCTGTTCCCTTCTCCTTTCATATAGAATGTCCCGGGGAACTCCTCGAGGTCAGACTCGAAAATGACAGCTTTCCTGTTGTCGCCTAATGATACAAGTATTGGTGAGAATGCAAGCCTTCCCGGCTCAAGCATTGACAGCTGCTTTACAGTGTACCTGCTTTCGAAAGAGGTGAAAAACTGTTTCTCAATAGGGTCGCCATCTGTGTTTCTTGCGTTTACAAAAGGCATATATACAGTGTGGTCGCCATCAAAGTTGTACATCACATTCTCTTTCTTTACGATTATCGGGTTCTTGAAACTTGTTGAGAAACGGTATGCCACTCCGTCGTCGAACACCCTGAATGTGAGTTTGTAGTTGTTCTTGAAATATAGCTCGATTTGGTTGTAATTGTTCCTAACTTCCTCTTTCTTATATAAATACGCCTCTATATACTCGTCAACAGATGAGCGGACGGACTTCCGTAATGTGCATCCCCTTCCTAATGTCCTTCCGCCTTCCAACTCCATGGAGATGGGCGATTCATCAATAATTATAGTGTTCTCGCGGCATACTTTGTATGTGATGCTGTCGTCAATATTTATTGTTATAAGGGTTTTCTCGTCAGGCGATTTTACTGTGTATATTCCCTGTGCGTATATGTTGCTGACCGCCGACAATAGTAAGGTGATAATTAGTGATTTAGACTTCATTATAGTAAAATTTTATGTTGATGACATATTTCTGTCAAAAATATGAAATAATTGGTGAATTTATAAAAAAAAATAGTATTTTTGTAAAAAATTAATTTGAAAATGAGAAATTTGTTATTAATCAGTAATTCAACTAATTTTGGCGAGCCATATTTAGCTTGGGCGATGACACAGCTTGAACAGTTTTTCTACAAGAATAATTTAGGAGAGGACAGCAGGGTGGTTTTCGTTCCATTCGCGGGTGTCTTTATTGGCGGCAACCCTTATCCTGCAAGTTATGACGCTTATACCGAAAGGGTTAGGAAAGTCTTCAAAGAGAAGCTTGGTGTTCAGAGTTTTACGTCTGTTCACGAGGTTGAGGACAAGGCCGCTCTCGTTAAGGGCGCGGATTGCGTTGTAGTCGGCGGCGGGAACACATTCCATCTTGTGGCAGAGCTTCATAGATACGGCCTGATGGGCGTTATCGCAGAATGTGCAAACGCTGGCACGCCTTATATTGGTTGGAGCGCGGGTTCAAACATCGCATGCCCACAGTTATGTACAACTAACGATATGCCTATTGTAGAGCCGGCAAGCTTTAACACGCTGAACCTTGTCCCGTTCCAGATAAATCCTCATTATCTTGACCCGCATCCTGAGATTGACAAGATGATTAAGCACGGCGGCGAGACACGTCAGGACCGTATTAATGAGTATCTTGCAGTCCGTCAAGATATGAGAGTCGTAGGCCTTAGGGAGGCTACGGCTATCTGGGTCGTCGGAGACAGATATTTCCTTAAAGGCGGCAAGCCGATGATGGTGTTCCAATATGGGAAAGAGGCCGTGTCGGTTGAGCCGAACCAGGAGATCACGGGATACGTTATCTGACTTCCCCATATATGAGAAGGACTGTATTCATATTATTGGTTTTCTTTGCGTTAGCAAATGTCACGCTTGCCCAGAGCCGTGATGCTGATAATATTGTGAATGCACAGTTCAACGCACGGATTGGAGGCACCGCGCCTAAAGGGACGAAAATACTCGAGATGAGGGTGCGATGCCGTAATATTGATAATGCAGAGGAACTTGCGAAACGTGACGCGGTGGCTGTCTGCCTGCTGAGAGGCCTGCCTGCCTCAACAAAGCATCGCCCATCTCCGGCTATTGTTAAGGAAAGCTTAGTTGAGGAAAATGAGGCGTTCTTTGTTGATTTCCTTGAGATCCCTAAGTCAAAGAAACTTGTTGGAAAATACGCTAAGTTTGTCAATTATGCGGAACTAATTGATTATGAAGAGATTACTAATGGAGTGGAAGCGGTGGTGTCTGTTCATGTCCTTTATGATAACCTTCTGCTTTATATGCAGGATAAGGGCTTTGCAACAAAAGTGACCGAGACAATGGCGGGAAAATATCTGAAACCTGTAATAATGGTCGTTCCGTCTGATGTTTATTGCACGGAGATGGATTTCGTGCAGACATGGACCGATGGTACGGGAAAGAGACAGACTATCTCAGACTATAATATATTTAATAAAGAGGACAGCCGTGATTTGCGCCTCGTTACGAGTTCGCTGAACGAGATTTTCGCCTCACGCGGATTCGAGACGATAAGCCTTGAGTTCTTGATGAGAAGCCTGATGATGGAACGTGACGAGAACGCGCTCGTCGGAAATGATTTCGGCCTTGTGGGGACTTTGAAAGAGTCGCCTCTCGATAGGATTATCCGCCTCGCCAACGTGGATTTTATCGTTGACCTCGACTTCTCACTCTACGAGATTGACGAATATAGGTACGTGGCATTCAACATGCGTGCTGTCGATCCCTGCTCAAACGCCGTTGAGATAGCTCACGCCTATGGTGACGGCGTCCCTTCCCGCACATCTACTATAAACACCCTTCTTGAAGAGGCGGTGATAAATTATGTTGACGACTTCTGCGATAAGATTCAGAGCCATTATAAAAAAATGGAGACCGATGGACACCGTGTCACAGTGAAAATAAAGAGGACTGATAAGTCGAAATATGATTTCCAAAAGTCAAAATTCAACTTCGAGGGGAAAAACATCAAACTCTGTGACATCATTTATTATTGGCTTCAGGATAATACCGTTGACAACAACCCTACAAGGATAATAACTCCGGAGGTGCTGACATTCAACCAAGTGATGATACCTATGGTGACAAAAAACAGACATGACGCCGTGCGCCGCCTCGACTCTAATGAATTTGTCACCCAACTGCAAGAATTCCTCCTTGATAATTATAATATTGATAGTACAATTTATTTCAGAGGCCCGGGTGAGGCTTGGCTAATTCTTTAAACTATGAGAAAAAAACTACTATTTCTGACCTCCGCATTATGCCTGATGATGCTTAGCTCGTGTAAGATCTATGAGAAGATGGTGTTCTCAAGCAAAGATATTGTTGTGAGTAATGAGTGTGCGGGCGAAACCGGTCTCGATTTTAAACTCGTCTCCCTGATAGGTGATAAGGACGAGCAGATAATGACACTGTCCGGATGGTTCATAAATCATGACATTAATAAAGATATCAGGGTGGGGAAGGAGTTTATTGCCTACGACGCTGAAGGCAACCCTCATAAAGGTCTGAATAATATCAATTCGTATAGGGCACTTACCGATAAGAAGGTGCGTTTCTCGTTTGAAATCCCCGGACAAGTGGTGCCAAAGAGAAACAAAGTCATGAGAGTGATTGGCTTCTATATAGATGAGTGCTATATAGAGATAAGGAACGTGCCTGTCATTTGGAAGAAATCTGATGATAATAACAAATAAATATATAAAATATGAGAAAGATAATTTATACATTAGTATCTGCTCTGTTACTGTCGATTGTGCCGGAGATTCTGTCCGCCCAGTCAAACGACCCCTTTGAGCAAGAGACATTGAAATCCACAGGAAACACAGTCAGAAGAGAGAAGAAAATCAGTCGCAAGAAAAACTCTGAGACAGAGGAGCAATCCCCGGTTATTAACACTCCTAACACTAATACGCAGAAACCTGCCGAACCTAAAAAAAACACCTTGTCAATATCAAACCCATGTGACGAATGGCTTGATTTCGAGTTCGTCTCCCTCGTAGGTAGCAGAGGCTCGCAGACAATGAAGATGACGATAAAGGTGACAAACCATAGAAGTAACTCTAACATGAGGTTGGCTAACTATTTTATCTCTTTCGACGATGAGGGCGTGGAACATAATGACAACGGCTTTTATTCTAGCACAAGCAAGGAATTCAATATGATTACAGATGTCCCGGTGAAATATTCCTTTGAAATCCCAGGGAAAGCGAACCCGAACACTGTGAAAATGATGGCAGTAATCTGCTTCAATATTGGAGATGAGTGCCGTATTGAGTTGAGAAATGTGCCAATTGATTGGAAATAATGATTTTTTTCCTTTGAACTTATAAAAATAATATTACTTTTGCAAAAAATAATTCTTACATTATGAATATAAATATTAGAGGTCTGTTATTGTCGATTGTAATGACGTTGCTTTCGATAAATCTATATGCACAGAAAAACAACGAGAGACGTTCCGTCCTTGACCAACAGTATGAGGTACAGTATATTGGCGTTGGACAAGATGGGACTAAGGTTTTCACTGTGATCACTACGGCGAAGAAGGTTGAAGAGGGTATTGAGATGGCTAAGAGAGACGCGGTAGCTGCATGTCTTTTCCGCGGAATAACCGCCTCCGGACAAACGAAAGCCACTCCTGCGATTATCTCTACTAAAGTGGCAGAGGATAATTTAGAGTATTTCGAGAACTTTTTGGCCCTCCCGACAAATAAGACACCCGGCGGACAGTATCATCGCTTCATCAACCGTACCGGACAGCCACAGTCGGTGAAGAACGGTAAGATGTACAATGTCTCAATTGATGTGCAAGTCCTGTACGATGAACTTGTGAAATATATGCAGGATAAAGGATATGCCGAGAAAGTGAAGAACACTGACGCTGGCAAGTTTGTGAAACCTATGCTGATGGTCGTGCCTTCTGACGTGTACTGCAATGAGATGGGCTTCGTGAAATATTGGACAGACGCCGAGGGAAAACGCCAGAAAGTTGTTGATTACGATATCTTTGACAGAGAAGAGAGTAGAGACCTCCGCCTCGTTATAGCGTCACTTAATGAGATATTTAATAATAAGGGATTTGAGACACAGAGCCTTGAGTTCCTTGTTAAAAGCTTGAAACAGGAAGATGACGAGAATGCTTTCATAGGCCAGGATTACGGACTCTATGGCTCAATAGCCGAATCACCTATCGACAGGATAAAACGAACCTCAAACGTGGATTTCATCGTTGACCTCGATTTCGAGATAATGGAGAGAGGTACACAACGTTATGTCACGTTCAATATGCGCGCCGTTGACCAAAGCGCAAACGCTAAGGAGATAGCACACGCACACGGTGACGGAAAACCTTCTAACTCAGCAACAGTCAACACATTGCTTGAAGAGGCTGTGCTGAACCACATGGACGGATTCTGTAAAAAACTCCAAGATAATTTCGTTGACATGTCTGAGAACGGACGCCAGATCACCGTTAAGGTTAAGAGAACAGATAACTCTGATTATGAGCTGCTTAGGACTTCTTTCATCTTTGAAGGCGAGGAGACGGTGCTCTCAGATATAATCTACTACTGGCTTCAAGACAATACCGTTGATAACAACCCTACAAGAACACTCACCCCCAATGTCCTTACATTCAATCAGGTGATGATCCCGCTCACAAAGGTCGGAAGACGCGGCGCAGTACAACGCCTCGATGTTAATGAATATCTTACAAATCTACAGAACTTCCTTAAAACAAACTTCGATATAGAAAGCACCGTCTATATGCGCGGACCAAGTGAGGGATGGATAATTATTTAATATTACGCTTATGAAAACAATGAGATTCTTATTATTTGCCTTGCTTTTCGGACTCTCTTCGGGCGTTCTTATAGCGCAGGAGGAATTGACAGAGAAGCAGATGATCCCTGTACGCGTGCTTATGCCGACGAATAGCGAAATCAAAGGTGATGCGTTGACGATACTGTATAATAGGCTGAATCAGGCGGTAGCCCTGAACGGACTTGGCTCCTCTACTAATGAAAGCCGCTTCATTATTGTCCCTTCAATAACTGTAGTGTCAAAATCAGCCACATCGTCAATCCCGGTACAATTCCTTGCTGAAGTTGAGATATCACTTTATTTCGTGGATAACGTAAACAAGGTTATCCTTGCCCAAGAGGTAATTACTAAGAAGGCGATGGATAATAACGACTCGGCTGCAGTGTCAAAGGCTATAAAGTCAGTGCAGGCACGTGACCCAAAACTGAAGAAACTTATCAATATAGGAAAGAATAATGCTGTCCAATATTACTCTGCACTTGAATCAATGGAGGAACAGGCAGACGGACAGCCTGATGTTAATTGGATTTTTGAATAACTTATTTATATGAAAAAACTATTAATTATAATACTGATCTCTATACTTCCTCTTTGTGTTTTTGCACAGAGGAAAGGTTTTAAGCTTGTTGAAAAAAGCTCTGACAAGCCGGAATGGGTTACTAAAGGTAGCGTGAAAGGCTTTATCATCGTTCAGTCGGACAAACCTACACTTGAGCAGTCAAAAACGGACGCAATGCAGAAGGTGCGCGCTGAAATAGCTGAGTCGGTCGCTACAAATGTCCAACGAACTGTTAACAGTTATTCTCAGAAAACAATTGATAACGGTAATTCAACAATGAATAAGACGTTGACTATAGAGTCTGTCTCAAAAATTGCAAATATGCCCGCTATTCAAGGTGTTAGCATAACAAAGGCTGATACTTACCATGAGTTGTACAGGAATAAGAAAACAGGAGAGAGCTATTGCCTCCTTTATGTGAAATATCCGTTCTCGCAATTCGACCTTGTAGAACTTGTTAGCTCGTATGAGGCTCACGAGAAAGAGATTGACGATAAAATACAGTCTTTCGAAGATGACCTTGAAACATTTGAGTCCGTTGATGATGTCAACAAGTCGATCATGGGACTTTCTTCCCTTTCTAAAGAGCTTGGACAAGATGATTACCGTATCGAGAGAATCAACGGCCTTATCAAACGTTACAACCATGTTTATGAATGTATTTCAGTTGAGGTTGTCAGCAATACTCCGGGCAGGCTTGTTATCCAGCTTCTATATGACGGTAGGATTCTCACTTCATCGCAAATGCCGCGTCTTTCATCAAACTGTGCAAACCAGTTCAATTCGAGAGTTGTGAACAATACAATTGTAATTGATTATAATTCGGATTATTGTTATTCGCAAGATGACAACTTTATTGATTTGCGGTTCAAATTTGGAACAAAGTTTGTTAAGAAACAAGTATCATTTAAATTGAAATAATTTTATTAATCTTAAAATCCTTATTATCATGAAAAGAATCATTTTATTCGTAAGTGTTGCATTTGTATCAATCATTGCAATGTCATGTGGTTCAAGTAAAACCGTTGTCAACAATGCTCCTGTGACCCAGCCTGTCTCTTTGCCATGTCCGGAATGTACAGATAACGAAATGTTTTCATATCTTGGTCAGGCTGTAGCAGAATCAGACTATGACTTACAGGATGCAAGAATCTTCGCCGCACAGGCCGCACGCGATGAAATCCAAGCTATGGTTGAAAGCGTTGTTACAAGGTCGGTTGATAATTTCAGCCAGAAACATAGAAGTGGAACAGAAGTTCAATCAATTGCAAAACAGACAATACAGTCAATTAATGTTATCAAAGGTAAGATTAAAGGCACTCCTATAAAATGCTGGGGAACAACACCAAGCAATTCAAAACAAGGTGCTCAGAACGTATGGGTATGCGTACAATTATCTGCACAGACTGTCTATGATGAGGTTGTTTCCGCAATGTCTTCCGATGAGACAATAAAAATTGATTTTGCCCAAGAACAATTTAAAGACGACTTTTATAGAGCTCTTGAAGAGTATAAAAACAATTAATAATGAAATATCAAGGTCTTAATGCCGAACAAGTTAATGAAAGCCGTGCTAAGCACGGCTTAAATATTCTTACGCCGCCTCGTAAGGAGTCATTACTACACCAGTTCATTTGCAAATTTAACGATCCTATTATTAGGATTCTACTTATCGCCTTGTTCTTGTCGATAGGTGTAGCTGCATATCAATATTTTACCGGTCAAGAGGGCGCGAGCGTCTTGTTTGAGCCTCTTGGCATTCTCGTCGCAATATTGTTGGCTACTTGCGTTGGTTTCGCATTTGAATTGAGCGCGAATAAGAAGTTTGAAATCCTTAACCAAGCTAATGATGAAGAGATGGTTAAGGTTATTCGTGACGGTAATGTCACCCTCGTTGAGCGTAAAGATATTGTGGTAGGTGATATAGTGGTTATTGAGACCGGCGATGAAGTACCGGCTGACGGTGAACTCCTTGATGCGTTTGAGCTCCAAGTGAATGAGTCTGACCTTACGGGCGAGCCTATGGCGAGGAAAACCACTGATGTGTCAGAGTTTAACAATGATGCGACTTATCCTTCTAACTGGGTGATGCGCGGCAGTAAGGTTATTGATGGTCACGGGGTGATGCGTGTTGACAAAGTAGGAGACGCAACCGAATGGGGAAAGGTCTATAAAGGCTCACAGATAGATAACAATATCAAGACACCATTAAATCAACAACTTGATAAACTTGGGAAAATAGTCACCGTCGCGAGTTATGTTGTAGCGGCAGTTATCCTCGTGGCTCGTTTTGTCATGTACTTCTTGTTCGTTGATAGAATAAGCGACGGCATTGAATGGATGGGACTCGCTACTTATTCATTGAACACCTTGATGATAGCAGTAACAATAATCGTTGTGGCAGTGCCTGAAGGCCTCCCTATGAGTGTCACCCTGAGCCTCGCTATGAGCATGCGCCGAATGCTTACTACGAATAACCTCGTCCGTAAAATGCACGCCTGCGAGACAATGGGAGCTACTACCGTCATTTGTACGGACAAAACAGGTACGTTGACACAGAACCAAATGAGTGTCAATGATATATCATCTTACGCCTTTCCAAAAAAGGTGCTTGACAATGGAGAATTCTCCAAACTTTTTAAAGAGAGTATCGCACTCAATACGACAGCTTTCCTCGATTTGTCTGATGCTCAGAAACCAAAGGCTATCGGTAATCCTACTGAAGGTGCGTTGTTGCTTTGGCTTCACAGACAAAACGTGAACTATCTTCAATACAGAGATGATGTCAAACTTTATCAGCAGGTGCCATTCTCTACAAAATATAAGTTTATGGCATCGGTGGTCGAGTCTCCTACATTTAATAAGCCGATGTTCTATGTGAAAGGCGCTCCTGAGATCATCCTCCAGCATTGCAATAAGATAGCAACGGAACAAGGGGAGGTGGATATTGAACCGTATCGCTCTGCGGTAGAAAGCCAGTTGTATTCATATCAGTGCAAGGCTATGCGGACTCTCGCTTTCGCATATAAAGTCGGTGACCCGAACGAACAGTCTTTTGACCCTGCAACGGATAACCTTGTGGCCGACAACCTTGTGCTGCTCGCTATTGTAGCCATTGCAGACCCTATTCGCCCTGATGTGGCAGACGCCGTGGCAAGTTGTATGAAAGCCGGTATTGATGTGAAAATCGTTACTGGTGACACCCCTGGTACCGCAATAGAGATCGGCCGCCAACTCGGCCTTTGGAAAGATACTGACCAACGTGACTTTAACCATATCTCCGGTAAGGATTTTGAAGCCCTATCTGATGACGAGGCAAAAAGACGTATCCCGATGATAAAGATTATGTCACGCGCGCGCCCTATGGATAAGGAACGGCTGGTTCGCCTCCAACAATCTAACGGTGAGGTGGTCGCTGTTACCGGTGACGGCACTAATGACGCTCCAGCACTGAAAGCTGCACAAGTGGGACTCTCTATGGGTGACGGCACAACAGTGGCAAAAGAAGCCTCCGACATCACAATTCTTGATAACTCGTTCAAGAGCATCGCACGCGCTGTGATGTGGGGAAGATCGTTATACCTTAACATCCAACGTTTTATCCTCTTCCAGATGACAATTAACGTTGCGGCATGCTTGTTAGTTATGTTCGGGGCTCTGCTCGGTACAGAAATGGTGCTCACCGTTACTCAGATGTTATGGGTTAACCTTATTATGGATACTTTCGCGGCACTGGCTTTGGCCTCACTGCCTCCGTCAGAAAGCGTGATGAAAGAGAAACCACGCTCGAAAAATGCCCATATCCTCTCAAAACCAATGATATACTCAATCTTTATCGTTGGCTCACTGTTTGTGATAATAATGCTCGGCTTCGTCCAATATTTCAAACATGTTGATGTGGTCTCCTTAATGTCGTTCTCGTTTCACGATTACCTCGTTAATTTCTTTAACTTCAACATCGCGGATATCCGATATACTGCTTATGAGCATTCTCTTACTTTCACGATTTTCGTTTTCCTCCAGTTCTGGAATTTGTTCAACGCTAAGGCATACCATACCGGAATGTCGGCTTTCCGTGACTTCGGTAAGAATTTTGGAGGTTTCGATTTAGCATTGATAATTATCCTCGTCGGTCAATTCTTTATTGTTACCTTTGGCGGGGAGATGTTCTCAGTAGAACCTCTGGGCTGGCGTGACTGGCTGATATGTTTCTTAGCTACAAGTCCGGTCCTTATTATTGGCGAGATTATCCGTTTATTTGTAAAAGATAATGTCTGATAATGAGAATACTTATTCTTAACGGTCCGAACATCAACCTTATAGGGAAACGAGAACCCTCGATATACGGCAGTACGCCGATTGACGAGTTCCTCGATTCCCTCAAGGAATGCTTCCCGGAGCATGTTATCGATACGTTTCAATCAAATCATGAGGGAGTTTTAATTGATAAACTTCAAGAATCAACAGATGTTTATGATGGAATAGTCTTCAACCCCGGAGGCTATTCCCATACATCTATCGCGCTTGCTGACACTATTAGGTCGATAAAGGTGCCGGTTGTGGAAGTGCATGTCTCAAATATCTTTGAGAGAGAGGCTTATCGCCATCATTCTTTTACCGCCGAAGCGTCGGCGTGCTCTATTGTTGGCCATGGATTGAAGGGTTATACCGAAGCCGTGTCTTTTTTGATTGGAATGGGAAAAGTCTGATTATGAGAAGTCTTTTTCATCAAGTTCGGTGAAAAACCGTTTCTTCTCAAGGAAATGTTTGAATACTATATTACGCTGGTAAATTTGAGAGACTTGTTTGTGCTGCGAGATGTTTCTTTTCTTTTTTAATGAAGGAAGATGCCTATAGAAACTGAAATGCGCCCTTATCACTGCCCAGAAATCAGCGATGCTGCCTTCGGCAAGGAACTTGAATCCTGCAATCCAATCGAGGAGTATCCTGTATGATATTATAGGGAAGACAGATCCTTTGGGAAGGTTTTTCATCAGCAATGAAAGGTTGTTCCTGAAGTTTAGGTATGTCTTCCGCGCCGAGTTTTTAGGCAGCGTGCCGCCTCCGATATGATAAACTTTTGATTCGGGACAGAACATCACTTTATAGCCCTCGTTTTTTACCCTCCAGCAAAAGTCAATCTCCTCCATGTGTGCGAAGAAACTGTCATCAAGGCCACCGGATTTATGGTATATGTCAGCCCTTACAAACATGCATGCCCCTGTCGCCCAAAACACTTCCTTAATATCGTCATATTGACCTTCGTCTTTCTCAAGACATTGGAAAACCCTGCCTCTGCAAAACGGATAGCCGTATTTGTCAATGTATCCCCCGCCAGCTCCAGCATACTCAAAACGCTCTTTATCGTAATATGACAGTATTTTCGGTTGGCAGGCCGCTATCGACATGTCTGCGTCCATCAACTTGATAATAGGCTCAATCCAATTAGGAGTCACCTCGATGTCTGAATTTAATAAACAGTAATATTCTGCATCTATTTGTCGTAACGCAATATTGTATCCAGTGGCAAAACCTCCGTTTTTGTTGTTGATTATCAGCCTGATTTCTGGAAAATTAGCCCTCATGAATTTTACGGAGTCATCTGTTGAGGCGTTGTCAGCAACAATAATCTCTGACACATCGTTACTGTGTTGTATCACAATGGGAAGAAATTTGCTGAGAAAACTCTTCCCATTATAATTCAATATGACTACCGCAATTTTTTTCATAGTGCAAAAATAACAATATTTTTAATGAGAACCTTTAATCTTGACAAAATGTTTTAATAAAATCATTTTTATCCCAGACGGCGCGATAATGCGTCGCTGCTTTTTTAGAATCCATACTTTTTGCCTTTTATCATGACTCCACCCTCTTACCCCGTTTTTCATTTCTTCTCCGAATGGTTGATGGTGAATACATGAAAGCAATGGAAACTTATCTCCCTCAAGCTGTTGCCCCCTAATAATTATTCCTCAATTGCGCAAAAACGGAGACGAGGATCTTTCAATGTGCCCTGACTTATATACGCGATTTTAACGCATTTGTGCATTATATTCTCTTATCAAATTATTTTTTACCTCATGTCTGGATTGTTAAGAATCCTCATCTTTTTAATGGGCAGACTCTTTCAATTCTTTGTTGTTGCTCATTGTCGCTTGCTACATTATAAGGCATCAACCTATTAAAATGTTTTATTTCATAATTAATGTTATTGCGCAGACAATGGGTTGTGGAGGTTCGATCAAATATTTTTTCTGATTGACTTTGTGACAAAAGAGATTCTCTCTCTTTTAAGAATACAAATGTGGTTCTCCTGCTGCTTAGATGATTTGATATAATTTGCATCTATGTCTTGATATTTATGCGATTCAGTATTCATCATAATGCTATCTTCCATATTAGTATAAATTTTCAATCCCACATTGTTAGAAATTGATATCATTGCGTTATTATTGTGGAAAAGATTCTGCTTGATTCAAACTCATAAGGATGTCTTGTACCTTGGATTCAGAAAACAGTTTGTGGTGCAAAAGACGGTCATCATTTGTCTTTATATCATCCCTCCAAAAAAACTGTGTATATGATTTCTGTGGATTGTTCTTTGTTATTAAAATATGTTGAAAATAAATTGGGTTTAGCCATTACTCACGCATTATTATCAGATTCCAATGTTCCCGTTATGTTTGTGATAATTTGGTTTTATCATGCTAATGTTTTGTTATTTATGTTGTTATCTTTTTTGACGCAGATCGCTTGTCGTTGTAGATTGTACAGATGATTCAGGTTGAGGGGAGAGCTGTTTTTGTATGGATAATTTAAAGAAGGAGGTTGCCGCAGTTTGAAGAAAGTCAATGCAGTAAAAATGTGATATGGGATTTGGCATAAGCCAGACCCCATATCGAAACAAATCATGTGTGGTATATGGTATGTAAAAATTACTCTTTGCTTTATCTTGGATTGTCGTAGTAATCCTTTGCGTGATCTCCGTATGAGTCTGGTACAGCATATTGGTCAACACCATAGTCGTAATAAGTGCCGTAGGTGCGTTTGTAAATCTCTGTAGTCCATCTGAAGTTGCTCAATTCTCCAACTGCGTCAGAATGAATGAGTTGGAAGTCATTGGTTGCAATATCCATTGTCATAAAGACGAATTTCTTGTTTCTTTGAGAGCCTAAGGTATAATAGTGCCAAATCTCATAGGGGTATGCTCCTGGTTCGTTGTAACTTTGCACTATCCTGTCTGGTGCGCCGTATTTGAGGAAAACCCTGCCTCTGTCGGTAGCGAAGCCTTCATTGTTAATTGATTTGAAAGAGGCGTTCACTCTCTTCACTTGTGCGTAATAGTCCTCCCATGCTTTGCGCGGCTCTACGCTGTTCCTGCTTGCCCAGAAAGTGAAAAAATACTGCTGCATAATCTTCAGGTCATCAGTCTTTATCAGCTCTGCCGAATATTCCTTTTCCACTTGTGTGGAGATAGGGGTGAGTGTTCTGATATATTTGCGAATAGTGTCGATGTTTGCGATTTGGCCGCTGAAGACATTCTCAGTATCGATTGATGACAGACTCGATGGGTCGATAATATAATTAGGATTGCTTCTTTGGAAGAAATATCTGTTTAATCCGATGATGTCGTTGTTCCTGTCACGAGCCTCAAGGACGAGATAATAGTTGCCGGAAGGGAGGTTGGTGATGTCTATGCTGTTGATAATGACCTCTGTCCCTTTGGCGTTCATTCTCTTAGTGAAATAATAGTTGTTCAGTTTTGACCCGTTCTCGAAAGCGCAGATATATGTGTTTAGAAGGTATTTCTCGCTATCGCCAAGCAGTTTGTCCGAATTGTATATCTCGGCATAGAATGAGAGTTTGTTGGCCGTTTCCGGATAGAATGGCACTATCATAGGGATAAGCTCGTATCCGTTTTTGGTAATGTTCGACAGTTTCTCGCTTTTAGTGAAGCTCTCAAGTCCGATAATGCTTGAAATGCAGAATGTTTCTGGGAAGTCAACAATTATTTGGTCCTCAACCTTGAACGGTTTCTCAGTCTTGTTGTTCACGTCTTCTAATACTACCTCCATGGTGTATGTGCCGTTTGGCAGCGAGTATCTCTGAACGTCCATGAAGAAACCATCGATATTTGCGGTGTCGTTCACAGCTGGGCTTTCTACGGTGTATTTGCCGAAGTTCTTTATTGTCTCTCCTTCTTTAAAAAGTATTGTGACGTTTATCGTAGCAGTGAAGTCCTTATCGATGTTTTGACTGTAAACGAGACTGCTCTTGTCAAATGTGATATATGTCTCGACGTATTGTGACGGTTCATCACCAGTGACGTTGAATGCAGCATAAGAGATATATGAGTTCAAAAACTTGACATCTTTCGCGCTTGCAAACATTGCGATAGTACTTAATAGTAAGAATGCGATAACTCTTTTCATGTTCATTTTTTATTTATGCTGCAAAATTATATGATATATGGTTCCTGTCAATATTAATGATATGTAATTTTATGGAATCGTATCGACAAAATCCGTGTAAATAATTGTATATTATTTATTTATAAAAAATGAAATTAGTATTTGATGGAGCGTAATAAAGTAGGGATATAGGTGAATAACGGCTCGTCGGTTTGTAAAATCGCTTTTAATTTGTTTGCGCGTTTGTTGGCTGAGCTGTACGTCTGCTTGAGAAGGACGGCTATTTCTATGTCGTTAAAACCCATCAGGCTGAAAATAATGAATCGGATGTCGGACATAGTGAGCTCGGGATATTTTGAAATAAGGGTGTGCGTCAGGTTGGGGAAAGAGTTGTTGAAAGTTGAGTTAAGGAGAAACATCTTGTTTTTTGTCAAAGCAAGTTTCGGATAGTCACCTACTGTTTTAATGAAAAACTCTTTTCCTTCAAAGGAGTTCTTTATTTCTTTATAAATCGTGCTGTTGACAAAGGTCGCGTAATCATCATCGAATGAGCGAGGTACTGTGAGTTCCTGGGTAGGCTCCTCGGTTATTGTCGGAGTCTCGGTCATAGAGCCTTCATAAGAGGCTGTTGTCATAGGTTCTTTTGCATTGTCTGCGGTCTCTGAGACTGTCTCCTCGCATTGAGCGTGAACATCAGTTTGTGCGGACGTGTCCGGTTGTGTGTCCAAGCCTTTTTTCTTTTTCTTAAAAAATAAGACGAGAAGGGCGGAAAATAATAAAAGTGCTGTTGTGACTGACGAAATTAGAAAAATAGGGGAGTGGCTTTTGTTTGAGATGTTTTCGTTATTGTTGATAAACGAGTCGAAAAAAGCTTCAAGTTGGAGTCTCGTTGGAGTGAGTCTCGCCTCTGATGACTGCACTTTCGCTTGATATTGAGCGAACTCAAACTCTTTTCCCCTGTCGCCCAACAGGAAGTAAATCTCGGCTAGCTTTTCGGCGGCTTTCAGTTTGATGTTTGGAGAGCCATAGTTAAAGCAGGGGATAAGGTGCTCGACAGCTTTTGGAAAATTGTTCTGGTTGTAGAAATAATAGGAGGCAAAATAGTGAAAATCAATAGAGTGTAGCGATAATGACGATAATGAGTTGAAAATAGAGTCGGCAGTGCCGTTATCTTGAATATGGTAAAGAGAGATGCCTTTTTTAATCATAATGGTGTTGAGCTGCTCTTCAGTCAGGTTTTTCTTTTCCTCCGCGGTCTCGTAATTAAGTAGCGCAATATTCGGGATGTGGTTGTATTCATAGAGGTCCCCGATTTTCAGAAGCATATCAATGACTTCGTGCTGCCGGTGCGCCTTGGTGAATTGCTCGAGAGCGTCGTTATAGAAAAAAGACGCCGCTTTCAAACTGTTGACATCGTTGTAGATATCCCCTAATGCGTCCGCAATTTGTCCGAGGAAATGGAAGTCATCGTCGGAGGTGTATTTGTTGTATGAGACAGAGTAGGTTTTTGCCAAATACGACTTTATTAGGGCTTCCGTTGCTGCAATATACTCTTTTTTATTATATAGGTTTCGGCCGTAAAGGTAGTATATTTGAGAGATTTTTTCCAATAAAACAGGGTCTTTGGCGTTATTTTGGTCGATTTCCTCAGCCATTGAAACGTATTTTTCTATGTATTCCTGTTTGTTGTTATAAGAGAAGTTGAAATCATAAAGTTCAGAGCGCGATGATGTACTCTTACAGGCATAGAATGACAATGCTGTGAGAATCAATATAATAGTGATAATATCTTTAAATATTCTATTCATAATCGGGTTACAAAGATAGGGCATTTTTGCATTAGGAGAAGGGATAAATAAAAAAAATGAAAAAAAAGTTTGTCACGTTAAAAACTTTTGTATTTTTGCAGCGGAGATATGGCAGAGCGGTCGATCGCGGCGGTCTTGAAAACCGTTATACAGAAATGTATCGGGGGTTCGAATCCCTCTGTCTCCGCTGGGGAGCAACTCGCAATAGGGTTGCTTTTTATTTGAAGATAGGTTAGGAGAGATGCCAGAGTGGTCGAATGGGGCGGTCTCGAAAACCGTTGAACGCTATGCGTTCCAAGGGTTCGAATCCCTTTCTCTCCGCAAATTTGATTTTATGGTGTTAATATTTTATCCCGCTTTAAAAGCGGGTTTTCTTTTTTCAGACACCTATTTTTATTAATACGTATCTTTAATATTCTTGGAAAGATAATTGTAAAAAATCCCAATAGTTACTTTTTGCGATGGCTGTCAATAAAAAAAGCGACACTCCCAAGGGAGTGCCACAATAAATGTTTTCACAACGGAATGATCCTTATTGTGAATTGCTTCATATTTTATGCAAAGGTAATATGTTTTTTTCACATAAATGAAATAATTGTGAAAAAATTTTTTTACTTTTGTATTGTACATTGATATAAAAGAGATGAAAAAGATATTAGGACTTGACTTGGGCACCAACAGCATCGGCTGGGCGGTGGTGAATGAAGCGGAAAACGCAGAAGAACGTTCGTCAATTGTTAGACTTGGCGTGCGTGTAATTAAGTACGATAATTTTGTAAGCACGACAACAGGAAAAGAATCAAAAGATCCAGAAAAAGACTTCAATAGTGGCAAAGGAATTTCTCCAAATGCTGGCAGAACGCTGAAACGTTCCATGCGACGCAATCTGCAACGTTACAAGCTTCGTCGTCAGAAATTGATAGAAATCATGAAGAAGTTCGGCATAATTGACGACAGAACGATTCTCGCTGAAACAGGCAAAGCCACAACATTTCAGACATGTCGGCTTCGAGCAAAAGCCGCTACCGAAGAAATCTCGTTGAGCGAATTTGCCCGTGTGTTGTTGATGATAAACAAGAAACGCGGCTATAAAAGCAGCCGCAAAGCGAAAGGTTCGGAAGACGGGACGTTAATTGACGGTATGGCTGTCGCTCAAAAGTTGTATGACGAAAACCTGACACCGGGACAATATTGCCTGCAACTGTTGCGAAATGGCAAAAAACATCTTCCCGACTTTTATCGTTCTGATTTGCAGGCTGAATTTGATAAAATTTGGAACTTCCAAAAGCAATTTTATCCTACAATTCTTACCGATGAATTATACTATGAGGTACAAAATAAAAACGAAAAACAAACTTGGGCTATTTTAGCAAAGCCTTTTAACTTGGTAGGTGTCAAACGACTAACCAAAGGCGAGGAACTCAAAAAGGAAACCTACGAATGGCGATCCCAAAGCCTTTCGGAACAGTTCGGATTGGAGGAGTTGGCCGTGGTTCTGCAAAAAATAAATGCCCAGATTAACGCATCGAGCGGATATTTAGGAGCAATTTCCGATCGAAGTAAAGAATTATTCTTCAATCATCAAACTGTCGGACAATACCAAATGGCGAAATTGTCCGAAAATCCTCATTACAGTTTAAAAAACCATGTCTTTTATCGTCAGGACTATTTGGATGAATTTGAAACCATTTGGGAAACACAAGCCAAATTTCACAAAGTGTTGACTCCAGAACTGAAACACGAAATCCGCGATGACGTGATATTTTATCAGCGTCCGCTGAAATCATGTAAAGGCTTAATCTCGTTTTGTGAATTCGAAAGCCGTCAAATAGAGATCGAAAAAGACGGAAAGAAAAAGATGGTGACTATTGGTAGCCGTGTCATTCCGCGTAGCTCTCCTCTCTTTCAAGAGTTTAAGATTTGGCAGACTTTGAATAATGTTGAAATATCAATCAACGGCATGAGAAAAAACAAAAGAGACAATATGCCGACTTTGTTTGATGATTCGAAAGAAGATAAACTGAATATTAATGGACACAGAAGCCTTTTCCCAGAAGAAAAAGAACGTTTGGCAAAGGAACTCTTCGTGCGCGAAAAAATGTCGAAAACAGAGGTTCTTAAATTGCTTTTTGAAAATCCGCAAGAATTGGATTTAAATTTCAAGACAATAGACGGAAATCGCACTGGAAGTGCACTGTTTCAGGCATACAATAAAATCATTGAAATATCCGGACACGACCTGATTGATTTCAAGAAATCTGCCGAAGAGATAATCCATTATGTAAAAACTATTTTTGGAGGTTTGGGCTGGAATACAGATATTTTGGAGTTCGACTCCGACAAAGAGTTAGATAGCCAGCCTTTCTATAAGCTGTGGCATCTGCTATATTCATTTGAAGGAGACAAAACTAAAACTGGCAACGAAAATTTAATCGGCAAATTGATGTCGACATACGGCTTTGACAAAGACTCTGCCACGATTCTTGCCAATGTAACATTCATCGACGATTATGGTTCGTTGTCAGCCAAGGCGATTCGTAAAATACTGCCACACATGAAGGAAGGGAATGGATATGATGTGGCTTGCGTTTATGCAGGATACGGGAAACATTCAAAATCGTCGCTGACAAAAGAAGAAATTGCCAATAAAATTCTGAAAGACAAATTGGATATTCTTCCGAAAAATTCTTTGCGCAATCCGGTTGTGGAAAAGATTCTTAATCAGATGGTTCATGTTGTGAATGGCGTGATTGAGGCATACGGCAAACCAGACGAAATTCGTATTGAACTTGCCAGAGAATTAAAGAAAAGCGCAAAAGAACGCGAGGAACTTTCGAAAAGTATTAACGAAACAACAAAAATACATGAACAATATTGCAAAATATTGCGTGAAGAGTTCG
>JBJEGZ010000003.1:0-3745 GCA_051875555.1 Candidatus Limimorpha sp.
AGTAGTTCCACAGCACTTCTTGTATGCTGCCAACCAAATCAATTTTTTTCTTCATAATGAATATATTTTTTATTGTTAATAATTAAATTTCGCTGCAAAGATACGGCGATAAAAAATCTGATAAATGGATTGGTTTTTATCAAAATGTTAAATTTCAAATCCCGTCGATTACATCCCTCAGAGATGCCAACAAAGTGCGGCTTTCGAGTCCCCTGCCAATGAACGACCTATAGCTGTTGTCACCATCGGTATGCTCCAATTTAGAGCACAATTCGGCATCAGTGAAGGCCTCGTCATACACGCACTTGGCATGCAACACCCCCACAATCCTCATCACACCATATTTGTTGAAATCCCTGAACTTGCGCAGTTTATTGCCAGGCATGAGCATATCCACAAATTCCTCCTTGCACAATATGCCATCCCACACTCTGTTTATCTTGCCGCGATAACGGCGAGTGACGCAGTCGTCAAGTTGCGACACATATCTACGCACATTCTCCACCACCTCCTGACGCGAGGCAGAGATTGTCTTCGATGCGATGAACAGGCGTCCCTCGCGGGCTGCGGACAACAGTTTGCCGATGTTGTTCCTTACCTCTTTTTCCGAAACCTTCCTGAGTTTCTTCTCTTCTGCTTTCATTTTTCGAGTCGTTTTTGCGAGAGAAGCATCCGAATCGCCGGCCGGCTTTATTCACGTGAAGTTCTTCGCTTCGACTCATTGTTAATAAATATTTTTTTTGGGGGCAATCAAAACAGAAAGCCCGAAACCAGCGCTTTGCTGATTCCGGGCACAAAATTAGTCATTTCTCCATAACGGGATATTTTACTAAAATAACAAATGTATTTTACTAAAATATTTATTTGGCATTTCTTAACAGTTCCTCCCTAATTTCCTCCAATATTATTTCCGCATCCTTACCGTCCAAAAGGTCGCTTATCACTTTCTCTTGCTTGCGAGAATCCGTATTAGCCGAGGGATTGATTGTCTGACTGACAGCTGTCTGACGCTCAACCCCAAAAGCATTCATCAGGATTTCGTTGAGCGCGCCATCCCTGTTGCGCAGCTTTTTCCCATCCTCATCCACAAACCATCCCGCCTTATACATGGCATTAAGAACAATCACCACCGAGGTCTTCTTCCTGGCTGCAATCCGGATATGCGATTTCCTTTCTGTCGAAGAGGGTGTTGACGAGGGTAATTTGACAATTCGTGGCAAATTCCCTATACATTCCTTTATTTCGTCAGACAGGAAGTTATCGCTCCCAAGATAATCCTTCAGATATTTCTTAATCTTGTCCTCACCCATCCTTATTATGTAAGGCTCAAACGTTTGATGTAGCCGACTATAAACATCCCCACTGATTTGTCCTAAAAGTGTCATTGCCATCTTTCTGTATGTATGCCTGTCGGTCATGGTCAGTAAGAGTGACACTACAAAAATGATTTCGCTTGCGGCTAATTCCACCTCATTTTCGTCAAGCTCCTGTGGACATAAGTCACGAATATCGCAGAACAATTGGTCGTACAACCCCATAAAGTCGATATTGGCCGTCACGGGGTCTTCCAAGGCATAGTCCACCTGGTCCATCGCCTCAAGGAACACTTCCTCGGGCGACAACCTCACTGCCGACATTTCCCTCTCAATCGACTTAGAGGGGTTCTGCAGCATAATGAATATCGGATTCATCCGATAGCAGCCTCTTATAGCCTCTTTTTCTTCTTTTCCTAACCGGTTCTTCATCTGTGTAATTATCAGTCGTCTTTCTTATGTCGTCAAGCCATAGCATCAGTTCCCATGAGGCAGAGACGTCCTTGCCGATAGAGGTCTGGCCATGGATGAAATTATTCAGTGTCTCGTCATCAAGTCGGCTCAGGGCCCTGATACTTTCACCGAAGCGGTAGTAGCCCAAATGCTTGAATTGCACCTTGATATTGTATCCGTTCTGGCAGCACAACCCCACAAGTGCCGAAACGTCTTCCCTGGTTCGGTCAAGTTTCACGGCTTTGTCTTTTGACGAAAGCCAGGTGTATGTTCCGCGCGCGGCATCCAGCATATCGTTTATCTGCTTGAATACTGACAACATGCCAATGGTTGATTGCGGGGCATCCACCGGACCGACTTTATCCGTGTCAGGAAACTCGAATGTCACGCTCTCAATCCTGTCATCCATCTTCGTCTGCTCTTCCACAATCTCCCAGAATGTTCCCTGGTGTTTTTTTGCCCTGATCTCTACGCGAAGCTGGTATTTGTCGAATAACTTGTTGAGTGCTTCCTCGAGCTTGTCCCTCACGGTGTCAGTTTTCCAGTCGAACGACTGCGACCTCTCGATGGCTATCTGCGCCACCCCCGGACGGTTGTCAATGATGACTCTGCATCCAGGATGATACACCAGTTCCTGATCGGTCATTTTCTCCTTATAGCGGTGGTTCTTCTCGTTGCACACCACCATGACTGTCACCCCGTCGCGCTTTGCCTCGACATAGTTCTCAAGGCTGACAACCGTCTTGTCCCTTTTCTCCTTTGTGATAGGCAGGGTGCCGGCAAGCATACTCTCCAACAGTTCCTGAGCCTTGCTGTATGCAGTCTCGCCATCCATCGCCGACAGCAGGTTGCCCTCGCGCGAGCGGATGAACAGCAGTTTATATATTTGGAATGTCGCCATATTACTTTATTTTTATTTAAAAATTCGTGCAAAGGTAATCATTTTTATCGACAACCGCAAGAAAAATCGGGATTTTTCTTGGGGCATAGCCATTCAATCGCCATATACCCAATGTAACACATACTCGATAGACGGTTTTAACAATACTGTTTTTCAGGCGGTTCTAACTTTTTTTAATGTTTTTTCCCGTAATTGTTTTGCAGTTTCGATTATTTTTCATAACTTCGCGGAAAAAAACATGAAACAGGAAGATTTATTAGTAGTTGAAGATGCGCTCAGAAGCGCACTCTACCTCATCTCAAACGAGATGGAATGCGTATGTGACGATGAACTGTCAGATGAATATCAACGGGTTATTGACGAAATTGACAGTGCATTGGAATTATTCAAAAAATAGCAGGTCAACCAATAAAACAATTGTCTTGATGATACACAAGGTATTTCTTGTGATTATCATCAAGCTTTTGTAGGTGCATGTGTGTATCTATACCTAATGTTTTCCTATCGCAAATTTCCAACAATCGGCTACATTGTATGTTTCCGTGTAAATCAAATGTTACGTAACCTCTATCAAATAGTTTATCGAGATTAGGTTGCAGCAACAATCCATTGAAGGGATCAAGCCTTTGCTCATTATCGCTTACATTCCATGGTTTTATATGAGAGGCCACAAGTACAGGTAGCAATGTGCAACCACTCACACTGCATCCTTTCCAATAGTCGATTAATTTATTTCTGAATATACCTTGTCCAATCCTCGACTGAATTATCTGTGTTCTTTCGGTTGAGGTTAATTGTGGGTTTTCCTCAACATCGTGTATCTCAGACAGAATGGTCTCTGTTTGTTTTTGGATATACCCCGACTCAATGAATGAAAGGAATTTTCTCAATCCGGCATGCAAATCGCCTAACGCCTTTAAAGTGTTATACCTGCTTCTGTCCAGATAAACTTTTTTTTCCTCATTCATGATATATTCAACATACTCCTTTGTTACACTCGTATCTAATACGTAGAATTGCGATAGTTGCCGTCGAACGCCATCATGTCGAAATAGTCCCTCAGGTTTAGTATGTTGAC
>JBJEGZ010000004.1:0-20015 GCA_051875555.1 Candidatus Limimorpha sp.
TTTTCCACCGTCAAATTACCATTGACAAAGCCGTCGGTGATATTTGATTTGAAGCAAGCCTTTCGGCGAATCCATTCTGCACATTCTCGTGCAATGGCTTTTTGAGAGAGTTCGTTACGCAGACGAATCTCAAACTCCGAGCCGAAAAGATTGCGTTCACGATTGAGTTTCGGGATAAAAAACTCGCGTTTTTGTTTTGATGTATTTGACTTGCTGAACGTCGGAGCAGTGAAAATGAACCGCAGTTCAGCAATGTTTTCGAGTTCTTCTTTGAGTGCTTGATAGGCATAAATGGAGAACGACGCAGCGGCAATAGAAAGTCGAGAGCCGCTTTGCAAGTCGGCTTTCAGACCGTCAACGACTTTCTCTGTCGTATTGTTATATAATTTGGGTGTCTCCATTTTGTAAAATAGTTGTTGGAACTACTCTTGTGGTGCTTTGCTTGGCGAATGAGCCGTTTTTGCTAAGAGTGAGTTTCGTTTTGTTGTTCATTTTTTGCTTTAATAATGATTTGCAAATTTATAAAAAATCAATTGTTTTCTAATTAAAAATAAAAATTAATGTATCATAATTTCTTTTTTTCTTAATTGATGGAATTCTTTCTAATAAATCAATGTTAACGAAAATTATGATTCATTCGTTTGTATTTTTTATTGTTCTATTTCCTTTTATGAAGCCTTTGTAATCTAATTTGATATGTTTTTATAGTTTTTAATCCATAGTGTTTTTATATACTTAATGAATTTTATTATTTTTTTACCGTTGATATACAGGTAGTTCCATTATTTTTTAAATTTTTTTAAAAAAATGCTTGACAAAAAGAAAAATCATTGTAATTTTGCAATGATTACAAATTAAGTCAAAATGGATAAGGAAAAGATGACACAACACGCTTCGGAGCTGCTGAGGAAGGCCGGGATTCGACAGTCGCATCAGCGCATCGCAATATTGTGTTATCTTATGACACATGATACGCACCCGTCGGCAGAGGATATTTATGACGCGCTGCATCTCGAGTGCCCTTCAATGTCGCTGACGACTGTTTATAATACATTGAAAACCTTGTCGGATGCCGGGGCGATAAACTTATTGCGCTTAGAGAGCGAGCGCGCTCACTTCGACTTCCCGAGAATGAGGCACGCTCATTTCCGCTGCCGTCGCTGCGGCCGGATTTTCGACATGCCAATGGTTGAAACGACTCCTTGCTGCGGAAATGACTTCCAAGTGGATAGCGTTGAAATATACTATCACGGCATCTGCCCTGATTGCAAAAATAAAAATCAATAACTTAACAATAAATTTAAATCATTATGGAATTAAAAGGCTCTAAAACAGAAAAAAACTTACTCGAAGCATTCGCAGGCGAATCAATGGCTCGCAATAAGTACACTTACTATGCTTCGAAGGCTAAAAAAGAAGGTTTCGTCCAGATTGCAAACCTCTTTGAAGAAACAGCCGGAAACGAAAGAGAACATGCAAAAATGTGGTTCAAGCTCCTCCATGAAGGCGAAATCCCTACCACTTCGGTTAACCTGCTCGATGCTGCCGAGGGTGAGAACTATGAATGGACGGACATGTATGCTAAATTCGCAGCCGAAGCTCGCGAAGAAGGCTTCACTCGTATCGCCGCCCTCTTCGAAATGGTGGGTAAAATAGAAAAAGAACATGAGGAGCGCTACCGCAAACTTCTCGCAAACGTTGAAGACGGACTCGTGTTCTCTCGCGAAGGCGAAATGGTATGGATCTGCTCTAACTGCGGTCATATCCATGTCGGCAAGAAAGCTCCGCTTAAATGCCCGGTATGCGAACACCCACAGGATTATTTCCATCTCCGCGCTGAAAACTACTAATCAAGTCTATTAAACTTTGACTTAAGCCGCCCTTGGATTTGTCAGGGTGGCTTTCGTTTTTGTATCCGTCCCATTCCCGTCTTGGCTATTAAATAATACGTTAACAATCCTCTCCGCTTTTTGTCGTACTTGCTAATATACAGGAATTGTTAAAGCCATTGACGTTACTGATGTCTGTTAACAGATTGAAGTCTTAATAATGCTCGACATTCTAAATCTCAGTTGACAATTATTGTTGTCGGGCAAACAGATTCAAAGCCTTACCTTTTGTTTTTGATAGGACGGGCCTCTTCCTCTCAATAAAAATGTGATATTTTGACGACAACGGAGGACAACTTTAGACAACATTTTTCCGTAGGTGTCAGGTGAACATTCCGATAGAAAACCGATTAAAAACTCCCCGTACACCAGATAATTAACAATGGGTGATTTAATAAGTTTTTACATTCTAAATCTCAGTTAACAAATTGAAGTCTTAATAAAATTCTACATTCCCAATATTTGTAACAATCGAGATTTTTAATGAAACTCACATCTTACCAAAAGTTTGTTTTTATCTCGATCTTTTTTGAGGCAAGGACACTTTTTTTGACAACAAGAGTGATAATATGATACAACTTTTTGCTTTTCCACGTGCTTCCATGGCGATATATTGTTCGTCGCATCAAATATGCTGATTCTCTTTCCAAATGATACGACTGTTTTCATAAAGCACATCTGTGTTCAATGTCGATGGCCTTTGTGTATAACGAAATATATTAAGAATCAATTGTTTATGTGTAACAGTCGGATGTCATTCTTCGAGCCATTCCCATTCGGTTGTGAGGGTTGACTTCCGCTTTGTGCATGGATCGTTTTTGCATTTGAAACTGACATCGTTTTTGTCAATGACGATTTCGTACTCGCCTTTCTCACCTTTGCAGGCTCCTTCCTTATTAATAAGTGTGATGATGTTTCCTTTGATTGTGAATGTGCCGATGAGCGGCTGGTTACTGTCAACTCCCATGAAGTCGAGGCGGTAGGTGTCGCCTGAAATTGAAAGCACTGCGCCTTCGGTGGTGCTCATCCAGCAGCCGTTCAAACTTATGGCGTAGTTGTTTTTCTCCTGCGGAATCACGTCGTCTTTGCCTTCCTCCTTCGCAGGAAGCTCTGTCTCAATGCCGGAAGCGCTCTTGATCACCTCGCCATTGTCGCCCTTAATCTGGTTGATGACATACCTCGAAATAAACCATATCGATATAGTTAAGATAATGACGATGAGTAATATAGAGATAATATCAATGCTCTTTTTTTTCTTTGACATCTTCTTTCTACTTTTCTTCATAGCGGGCATTTTTAGGTTTTGTCTTGATGAAAATAACACGTGCAAAGATAACAAATTAATCTCATTTTGGTTTGATAAATTATTAATAAGAATAATTTTTCGATTGAATAAATTCGTATTTTTGCAACGAAAAATTACCAGTATGCAGGAAACTATATTGATTTTAGATTTTGGGTCACAGGTTACTCAATTAATCGGCCGTCGGCTTAGGGAATTGAACGTGTATTGCGAAATACATCCTTATAACAAAATCCCGGAGATGACAGATGACATAAAGGGCGTGATTTTAAGCGGAAGCCCTTCGTCTGTACGCGATGAGAACGCACCTTTCGCCGATATCTCAGGGATAAAGGGTCGTCTGCCGTTGCTTGGCATCTGCTATGGCGCACAGTTTATCGCATATCATAACGGCGGCGAGGTGAACTCGTCTCTCGCAAGGGAATACGGACGTGCTATTCTCACGGTCACCGAAGAGGACTGCAAACTGTTCGAGGGGGTGTCGAAAGACAGCCAGGTCTGGATGTCGCACGGTGACACTATCGCGAAACTCCCAGCCAACGCACGTGTCATCGCGAGTACCGGCGACGTTGAGTATGCGGCATATAGGATTGAAGGCGAGGATACTTATGCGGTGCAGTTCCACCCAGAGGTGTTCCATAGCAAGGAAGGTCCAAAGATGCTTGAGAACTTTGTGAAGGTAATCTGCGGCTGCCATGGGAATTGGACACCTGACTCGTTTATTGACACAACCGTCGAGGCATTGCGTAACAAGCTCGGCGATGACAGGGTGATACTCGGACTCTCTGGCGGCGTAGATAGCACCGTCGCGGCAGTGCTTCTCAACAGGGCGATAGGGGAGAACCTGACCTGCATATTTGTTGACAACGGCCTCCTCCGTAAGAATGAGTTCGAAGATGTCCTTGATTCATATAGGGATCTCGGCCTTAACGTTAAGGGTGTGCGTTCGGGAGATATTTTCATGAGGAGTCTCGCCGGCGTCACCGACCCTGAGCAGAAGAGGAAGGCGATAGGCGGCACCTTTATCGAGGTGTTCGAGGCTGAGGCCAAGAAGATAGAAGGCGCGAAATGGCTTGCCCAAGGTACTATATATCCTGATGTTATTGAGAGCGTCAGCGTCAACGGTCCAAGCTGTAAGATCAAGTCTCATCATAATGTGGGAGGACTTCCTGAGAAGATGAATCTGAAGATTGTGGAGCCTCTACGCGCCTTGTTCAAAGACGAGGTCCGCCGCGTGGGCCGTACCCTCGGTATCAAACGCGAGCTTGTCGGACGTCATCCTTTCCCGGGCCCAAGCCTCGGAATCAGAGTGCTCGGAGAGGTGACAGAGGAGAAACTCAGGATCTTACGCGATGCCGATGATATCTATATCAAGGGCTTGAGGGAATGGAAGTGCTCACTGCCAAGCGCGTCGTATCCTAATGAGATGGCTGATAACCTCTATGACAGCATCTGGCAGGCTGGAGCAATACTCCTTCCGGTGAAGAGCGTTGGCGTGATGGGTGACGAGAGGTCGTATGAATATACTATAGCCCTCAGAGCTGTCGTCTCAACAGATGGCATGACTGCCGACTGGGTGCATCTGCCATACGAGTTCCTCGCCAAAGTGTCTAACGATATTATTAATAAGGTCAAAGGAGTGAACAGGGTATGCTACGACATCTCCTCAAAACCTCCTGCGACAATCGAATGGGAATAATGTATCAAAATTTGAGTGAAAAATAGAGAAAAATATTAATAGTCCGTTTCTAAAATGAAAAAACAGATTAATTGGAAAAATGAGATTGTCGCCTATGCGTTCCTTATCTTGGGAAGCGCGTTGTTCTCAATCGGCGATGTCATGTTTGTAAACCCTTATCTGCTCGCTCCTGGCGGCACCTACGGCCTCTCGAACGTTTTAAACACGGTGTGGCCTTGGAAAATCTCTTATTACGCGCTCTGTATGGATATCCCGCTCCTAATAATCGGGACATGGATTCTCGGTCCTAAGTTCGGGTTCAAGACAGTGCTCTCTACATTTATGATCTTCGGTTTCACCTGGGTTATCGAGACAGTGTGGGGTTATAACCCTATCATTCATAACGGTATCTTCGAGAATATCAACTCAAGTGACCCTAACTTCTTGAATACTATGGTGAAAGTGCCGCATAGCGAGATGTACTTCATGCCTGACTACTTCCTTAACACTATTGTCGCAGGCGGTATCTATGGACTGGCTATCGGCCTTATTTTCAAGTCGGGCGCGACATCAGGCGGATCGGATATCATCTCAATGATTATCCATAAATATACTAAAATATCTCTCGGCACGTTAGTCATGATTGTTGACTCTTGTATCACTCTCACAACCCTTGTCGCATTCGGTCAGCTGCGCCTCCCGATCTACTCAATCCTCGTTATCGTGATTGAGGGTAAGATTATCGATGTTGTGGTCGAAGGTATAAAGAGCTATAAGACGGCATTCATCGTCACTGAAAAAGTTGACGAGGTCAGAGACTTTATTATCAATGATATAAAGAGAGGCGGTACTTGTTTCGTCGGTAAGGGTCTCTTTAAAGGGCAGGAGCGTAAGATGATTTATATTAACCTTACGCGGACCGACTTGGTGAGGCTGAAGAATAACCTTAGAGAACTTGATCCGGACGCTTTCGTCAATGTTATTGAGAGCTCCGAGGTCATGGGCAAAGGGTTTATCCCGCTGCCAAACGTTGATAAATAATTGTTTGTCACACCGGCAGGGTCGTGCCTGTCCGGTTAATAATAAATATGGTGCTAAAGAAACTGCTTTTTGCGTGCTTGGTGTTGCTGCCAGCCTTTGTTGCCACGGCACAGGAGGAGTATTGCGACTGTGCATACGCTCCTCAAGATAACGAATATAAGGTCGCCCTTATGGTCCCACTTTATCTTGAACAAGTGACAGGGGAATTCTTCCTGTCGGAGCCGTCAAACAAGACACTTAACACCAAGCCATTCTCCTTCCTGCATTTCTATGAAGGATTCATGATAGCCGTTGACTCCGTTGTCAACAGCCGTGGAATGAACATAGAACTGAAGGTCTATGACGTGGATAACAGTATTGCGAAAGCTGAGGAAGCTATAAAAGACCCTTGGCTCGAAGATGTGGATCTGATCGTCGGACCTTTCTATTTCAAACCGTTTGAAGTGGTGAGATATTTTGCTGACGAAAGGGATGTGATGATAATCAATCCGATAACTCCTCGCTCTAATATAGTTGAGGAGAGCCCTAACGTGGTTAAGATAAAGCCGTCTCTCGCTTCACAAATGGTTTTTCTCGACAGCCTCATACGTAGGGACTACCATTCAAACAATGTGTTTGTCGTCGCCAAAGACGCCGTCACGGATGCAGAAGCTATCAGTGAGATTAATAATGTGGTAAGAAGGAATATTGACGAGTACTCCTATGTCGGGAACAGGCATATTGTAGATGTCATAAAGAAAAACCATAGGCGCTGGAAATATCTTAAAATAGAGTTCCAAGAGTCTGACTTCCTTACAGATAACATCAGTCTCGATGTGAATGTCCTGAAACGTGACCTTGATGATAGCGTGGCTTTTAGAAACAATGTCGTCACAATCGATTACAGCAGGGATAGCCTGAAGTTTGTGAAAAATTACGCTTCCGCACTGCGCAATAATCTTTTTATCGTTTATGGAACAGACAAGGTCTTTGCGAACGAAATCGTGAATAAGGTGACTAAACTTACTGAGAATTACCAGATTACAGTGATAATGCTGCCTGAATGGAGCAAGTATGACGGTCTGTTTAACGAGAATCTGATGAAGATGCATGCGATTTATTTTGACGATGAGTTCGTGGATTACAACAATATCAGGGTTGGAAGCTTCCTGTGCAAGTTTAGAGACAGGTTCTTGTCCGAGCCTACAGAGTACGCTTTCCTCGGTTTTGATATCGGATGGTATTTCCTGAATGCCCTGCATCACTACGGTGAAGATATGAAGATGTGTATTCCGTATTACCATATCCCTCTTTTGCAGACGGAGTTCAAATTCAAGCGGGAGTCGGAAAACTCCGGACTCGAGAACACTTTCTGGAACGTTTATCAGTTTAAAGGCTATAATAAGGTTTTGATAAAATGAGGTGCTTGAGAATCATAATGTTACTGGTCGTAGTCTCACTCGTCTCTTGCAATGGAGAAGATGATGGCAATGTCATCGTTTCCTATTGGGATAATGGGAATGTTAAGTCGGAGCTTAGGTATTTAGATGGCAAACTCGATGGTTTGTGCAAATGGTATTATTATACGGGCAAGCCTGAGATGGAGGCTAATTTCACAATGAACGTGCTTAACGACACAGCGACGCGTTGGTATGAGAACGGCAGTGTGTTTGAGAAATGCAATTATAAGGATAACAAGTACGACGGTGTGCGTGAGGAATATAACGTTGTCGGCGTTTTGGTGAAAATGGAGATTTACAAGGACGGTGTTTTGAACGGATTATATAAACAGTGGTATGACAACGGTAAGCTCTTCATGGAGGGTGAATACCTCGACGGTATGATGCATGGCAGCTGGATGATGTATTATCCTGACGGAACTCTTGGCAGTAACGCCATTTATGACAGGGGCACAGGAGAACAGCGCGGTTTCAGCCAAGGGGGCATATATCAGAATACGTTGATAAGATATAAAGACAATCAGAAACACGGACGCGAAATACACTATAACCCTGATGGAAGCGTTAGCGAGATTATCTTGTGGGAGAATGGTGAATACGTTGGTAATGAGAAGGTTACAAAATAATATGATAAGAATAAAATAATTATTAAAAAATTGTATTTTGTAAATTAAAAATAGTATTTTTGCACGGAAAATAAACACATTATTAACTTAAAATAAAAAATAATGAAAGTACAGACCATTATGGAAAACCTGGAAAAGAAACATCCAGGTGAAAGCGAATACTTACAAGCAGTTCGCGAAGTGTTAGAATCAGTTGAAGAAGTTTACAACCAGCATCCTGAATTCGAAGCAGCAAAGATCGTTGAACGTCTCGTTGAACCTGACCGTATCTTCAAATTTAGAGTTGTCTGGGTTGATGACAACGGCGAAGTCCAGGTTAACTTAGGTTACCGTGTACAGTACAACGCAGCTCTCGGCGCATACAAAGGCGGTCTCCGTTTCCACCCAGCTGTTAACGAGTCAATGCTTAAGTTCCTCGGTTTCGAGCAGATCTTCAAGAACTCATTGACAAACCTCCCACTCGGTGGCGGTAAAGGTGGCGCTGATTTCGACCCAACAGGAAAATCAGACGCTGAAATCATGCGTTTCTGCCAGGCCTTCATGTATGAGCTCTGGAGAAATATTGGCGCTGACCAGGATTCACCAGCTGGTGACGTCGGCGTTGGCGGCCGTGAAATCGGTTACCTCTATGGTATCTACAAGAAACTCGCACGCGAGCACAGCACAGGAGCTCTCACAGGTAAGAGCTACGGCTGGGGTGGTTCATTAATCCGTCCAGAGGCAACAGGCTTCGGCGCAATGTACTACGTTGACCGTATGGTACGCCAGAATGGTGAGACCTTGGAAGGAAAGAAAATAGCTCTGTCAGGCTTCGGTAACGTGGCTTGGGGCGCCGCAACAAAGGCTACAGAACTCGGCGCTAAAGTCGTCGCTATCTCAGGCCCAGACGGCGTTTGCGAACTCCCAGAAGGTATCAACAAGGAAATGATCGACTATATGCTCGTTATGCGTGACTCACGCCGTAACAAGGTTCAGGATATGGCTGACAAATTCCCAGGCAAGGCTGTCTTCACCCCTGGTAAGAAAGCTTGGAGCATCAAGTGCGATATCGCCTGCCCATCAGCATTCCAGAATGAATTGAACGAGGCTGACGCTAAAGAATTGATCGCTAACGGTGTAAAATATGTAGCTGAAATTTCTAACATGGGCTGCCAAGCTGAAGCTATCGCTTATATCCAGAACGCTGGCGTTCCTTTCGCTCCAGGTAAGGCCGTTAACGCCGGTGGCGTCGCAACTTCTGGCCTCGAAATCTGCCAGAACGCCGCTCATATCAACTGGACAGCTCCTGAGGTTGACCAGAAACTTCACAAGATCATGGACGATATCTATGACATGTGCGTTGAATACGGTAAACAAGAGGACGGCACAATTAACTATGTTAAAGGTGCTAACATCGCTGGCTTCATGAGAGTCGCTAACGCTATGCTCGCACAAGGTATCATCTAATCAGACAGATATTTATATCGAAGGACATCCTCACGGGTGTCCTTTTTTCTTTCCCTTCGCACTCTTATTCACCCTTTTTCGTATCTTTGCAACAAATTTATCGATAATGCTATTCTTTGTTCATAATTAAACTTTTATCGAATGTCATTCCTTTACCCAAAAATGCTCTTCGGTCTTTTTGCTCTCGCAATACCGATTATCATACACCTGTTTAATTTCAGACGACATAAACTCGTACTGTTTAGCAATACTGCATTACTGAAAAATATTGAACAGGAAAACGCTAAGACAAAGAGAATCAAATATCTCGTGGTCCTCGTGGCAAGAATGACTATCATCGCCTCACTCGTGCTTGCTTTCGCATACCCATACCGGCCTTCACAAAAAACCTTGCCTCTCGACAATAATTCCCTCGTGGCAGTGTATATAGATAACTCTCTCTCAATGCAGTGCCAATCGGAAAATAATTCTCTGCTTGAAGACGCCCGCTCATCGGCCCGCGCTCTCGTGAGAAATATGCGCCCCTCCCAACGTTTTGTGCTGCTTACTAATGCACGGCAACTCGATGACGAATACCCTATGAATCAAGATGAAATGCTGCTCCGTATCGACGCCATGCAGACCGAGTCGTCACCCTCTTCGTTCAACTCTGTGCTCCAAAACCTTCAGATGATTGTCAACCGCTTCGGATTTAACGCTGCCTCTCTTTTCATTTTTTCCGATTTTCAAAGGTCTTTCCTTAACGAAGAGATGCACATGCCTTTTATCGCAGATTCTATGATAAATATTGTCGCATGTCCGCTTCATTCTGATTATCAACAGAATGTGTATGTCGATTCCGTATGGCTTTCTTCCCCTATCCTCCAACCGGGTTTGCCAAATGAGATTAACGCATTGATTGTCAACGATGGAAATAGAGAAATCAACGGAATGCCTGTAAGCCTTGAAATAAATGGAACTGTATCGTCTCTGTCGCCTGTCAATGTGCCAGCCTACGGAAATGCTGTAGCAACTCTACAGATAGCTCCCGATATACCTTCCGCCCAGCCCGCCTGCGTCTCAATATCTGACTCCCCAGTCACTTTTGACGACAAATATTATATTATGCTGAACGTCAGCCCTCAGATAAAGGTTGTTGAACTCCTTGATAATGAAGATTCTAAGAACCCGCTTAAAACCTTATTCGAAGGCGACCCTATGTTCCAATATATAGGCGTTGACCCTTATCATATTGATCAGCAATTCCTTAACGACTGCCATTTGATCGTTGTTGATGGAGATGCCAATGTGACGGAGTCGTTATGGCAAACAATACTTGCCTGCGCAAATAATGGAAGTAGCGTGCTCCTTCTTCCCCCTGATTCTGATTATCAAAATGATACGCTTTTCGCAAATGTTATCTCCTCTCAACACCATTTCTTTGACGATGTGTTCCAGAAAATTCCAGATAATGCGGAGTATCCAATGGTGTATCGTTATTCCACAATAAAAAAATCAAAATATAACTCTTTGACTTTAATAGGCTTACAAAACGGACTGCCGTTGCTTACAATGTCTGATGTCGGACTTGGGAATGTGTTCTCTTTGTCGATACGCCTCAACGACTCGTGGGGAAATCTACAAAATAACGCATTGTTCGTCCCTCTAATGTATAAGATAGCAATGTATGGAGCAAAACAATCAAAATTGTCATATACGATTGGGAGAGATAAATCGTTGACACTTAATGATTTGACTGCTTTTACCGAAGGCGATGTCAAGATTAAGGAGGCTAACACTTCTTTCGAAATGATTCCAAACGTTGAGATGCGAAATAATAAGACTATGCTGTTCTTGAGCGAGGAGTTGCCAAATTCTGGCTTTTATTATGTGTGCAAAGGCAATGATGTCCTGATTGAAACGGCGTGGAACGACAGCCGTGAAGAGTCGCTAATGAGCTTCTTGGATGCTGAAAAAGTTGGGGAGATATTGAAAGACAATGACTTGAATGTTACTTCTGTGATAAATAACGTTGATTTTGCCTCTGATTCGTCAATGGATTCTTTGATAGGGAAGTCGTCTTTATGGAAGTACTTCATTGTTATCTCGTTACTTGCAATGTTGATAGAAATTTTAGTTTTGAGGTTCTGGAAATAATGTTTTTTTGTAATTTTGGAATTTAAATGGAATAATAGAAAATATGAGCGATTTTGAAGATGAGAATATTGATAATCAGGATATGAAAGATTTTTCTGATTTGGGTGAGGCTGATGGTTCTTTTGTTGCTGACGAGGTGACGCGGGTTCTTGACGGCTTCGATCCAACGGCGGAGGACGAGTCTGGAATGTTGGTGAGGTCGGGAGATGGTTACCGTATTGTCCCGCTGAAAGGTATGTTTGAGAACTGGTTTCTCGATTATGCCTCTTACGTTATTCTTGACCGTGCGGTGCCGGAGATTAATGATGGCTTGAAACCGGTACAGCGCCGTATCTTGCACTCAATGAAGGAGATAGACGACGGACGTTACAATAAGGTGGCAAATATCGTCGGTAATACAATGAAATACCACCCACATGGCGACGCCTCAATTGGCGACGCACTTGTCAAACTTGGTCAGAAAGACCTTCTTATTGATTGTCAAGGTAACTGGGGGAATATCCTTACAGGCGATGGCGCTGCCGCTCCCCGTTATATCGAGGCTCGTCTGTCGAAATTCGCACTTGATGTGGTGTTTAATCCAAAGACTACCGATTGGACTTTTTCCTATGATGGAAGAAATAAAGAGCCAATATCCCTCCCGGTCAAGTTCCCACTCCTGCTTTTCCAAGGTGCGATGGGTATCCCTGTCGGATTGAAATCGGAAATACTTCCGCATAACTTCGTCGAACTTATCGATGCCTCTATCTCATACCTTAAAGATGAACCTTTCGTCCTTTATCCTGATTTCCAAACCGGCGGACTTATCGATGTGCGCGGATATAACGACGGCGCACGCGGATGTAGAGTGCAAGTCCGTGCAAGAATCTCTCAAAAAGATAAAAAAACGTTGGTTATCACTGAGATACCTTACGGAACTACAACGGAGTCTCTCATCCAATCTATCACCCAGGCAGGAGAGAAGGGCAAGATAAAAATCAGACGTGTTGACGATAATACCGCGAAAAACGCCGAGATCGTCATTCACCTTGCTCAAGGAGTCTCTCCAGACCAGACAATTGACGCTCTTTACGCCTTCACAAAATGCCAGGTCAAACTTAACAGCCTGTGTACCTGCGTGATAAAAAATGACAAGCCTGAGTTCACTACTATCTCAAGCATTCTGAAATATAACACCGACCATACCGTCGAACTTCTTAGCTGGGAACTGCGTAACACTCTTGACGAACTGGAGTCGATGTGGCATTGGATCTCTCTTGAGAAAATATTCTTTGAACAACGTATTTATAAGATTTTGGAAAACGATGCCGAAAGCTTCGACGAGCAAATCACAGGCATTGAACGAGCCTTCGACCCGTATCGCCCAAAACTAAAACGCGAGATAACAAGGGACGATGTCCTGAAACTTTGCGAGAAGCCTGTCAGGAAAATATCAAAATTCGATATTAAAAAGGCGGAAGACCAACTCATCGATATTGAGAAACAGATTGAAGAAGTCCTATTTAATCTCGACCATATCACCGATTATGCAATACATTATTATGAGGAGATAAAAAGAAAATACGGCAAAGGACGTGAACGTAAAACAGAGATTCGTAACTTCGATAATATCTCGGCGGCAGCTGTCGCGGCAAACAATGAGAAACTGTATGTCAATAGGGAAGAGGGGTTTATCTGTACCGGACTGGGACTAAAGAAAGAGCAGAACAAGGACGCATACGCTTTCGTGGCTGATTGCTCAGATATCGATGACGTGATTGTGTTTAGGGAGAATGGCACATTCTCGGTGGTGAAACTTCAGCCGAAACTGTTCGTTGGACCTGAGAAGATTATCTATGCCAACATATATCATAAAGGAGATAAGCGCACCATTTATAATATGGCCTACAGAAACGGCAAGGCTGGCAGCCCTTATTATGTGAAGAGATTCTTCGTTGACGGTATCACTCACGATAAAATCTATGACCTCACCACGGGCGAGCCTGGCTCAAAAGTGGTTTATTTCTCAGCAAATCCTAACGGCGAGGCAGAAGTGATAAAGGTGATGCTCCGACCTTCCCCTAAACTGAAGAAGTCGTCTTTCGACTATAACTTCGCTTCGCTCGATATCAAAGGACGCGCAAGCCGTGGGAATAAACTGACAAACCACCCTGTCAACAGGATTTTTAAACATGAGGAAGGCGTATCAACTCTTTCGGCTCGCGAGATTTGGTATGACGATTCTGTGAACAGGCTTAACGCAGACGGACGCGGAAAATCACTCGGGCTCTTCTCCGGCGATGATAAAATATTGCAACTCCACTCAAACGGCGAGTTCCGTCTTACAAACTTCGACCTTTCAACACATTTCGATGATGATATGACGATGATTTTCAAATTTAATCCAGAAACGATTTTCACCGTCTTGTATGTCGAGTCGGAAACCCAACTACAATATATTAAAAGGTTTACAATAGATGCAGATACTCCTCTTAATAAACGTACTTCGTTCATCGGCGATGGAAACGCTAAACTGCTGTCTGTAAATATGGATTTACTGCCGCGCCTTCTTTTGAAATTCGATGACAGCCCAAGCGGTAAACAATATGAAGATGAAGAGGTTAACGTGGGCGACTATATCGGAGTCAAGAGCTTTAAGGCTAAAGGGAAACGTCTATCAACTCGTAACGTGAATTATTTCGAGTTCCTTGAACCTTTCGAACCCCCGGTTGTTGAAGCTCCAAACGATTCTTCCGATGGACAAACTGAAGAGGAATCTGCTTTTGCCGAAACGAATATCTCACCTGAAACGGATACAAATGATGAAATTGATCAGTCAGATGATGACGATGGCGTGCAACTGACTTTGTTTTAATAACTTATATTGTTGATTATGAGAAAGATATATTTTTTATTGCTCCCGATGATCATGCTGTTGGTGTCGTGCTCGCAACATAGAAATCTCGCATATAAGTTCGTGAAAGATAATACAAACGCCCCTGTGGCATTGTTCCTCCCGGAGTCGTTGGTGAAGATAAACCTGCGTGACGATTCAATCCCAGAAGAGATGGATACTCTCCCTCTTCAGGAAAAAATAACTTTTCTTGAAAGCAAAATAAAGGTCGTAGATAAGATTGATGATGCCTTGTTCCTTGATATTCTGTATCTTTCTATGGTGTCAACTTTGAATGACTATGGCTTGAACGTAGTTGCGTCAATAGATGATTCCGTCTCGCCTTATTCTCCTTGGATAATAGATATTCCTCGTATTGAGGTGACAGAACTAAATGATTTTAAATCATGTTATGGCTTCTTATACGATGAGGAATTTGCAACGTTCGTCCCTATAGATATAGTGAATGTGGCGGCTTGGTTCGCTTTTAGCGAGAATCCGGAAGCACCGATTTATTTTACAGAACAAAACCTTTTTAGCGATTACTACTGCTCTTTCGGGAGCGATGAGCAGGGGAGGGTGTTCGCAAAATATTATGTGGATACCATATCAGTGGCTGATTTCTATCGTCTCGCGGAAAATCTCGGCAGACTCTATGCCGGATATTGCTACGATGCAATGCTTAATGAGTTCATCGAGAAAAATTCAAGGCATAGCCCCGACACGCTTAAACGTTTCCGTTACGACCCTTATGAGCGTCTGTTTTTCAAAACCGATTCCGACCGCTTGATTTTAGTTGACTGATTATTTCCGAGGGAACGTCCTTTTTGAAAAAGCGCTCTTGTTCTGTATCTCTATGATTTTAGCTTTCATCTCTGAAGGCCTAACATCGTTGACTTTCCCTTTGTATATTATCCTGATGTTTCCGGTCTCTTCCGAAACGACAATCACGATGCAGTCGTTATTTTCCGATACCCCTATTCCAGCTCTGTGCCTAAGTCCATAACTGCCAGGCAGATGCGTCTGCTGGGTGATAGGAAGGATACATCTCGCAGCTACAATCTTGTTGTTAGAAATAACCATGGCTCCATCATGAAGCGGACTGTTCTTGAAGAAAATGTTTTCGAGCAAAGGCTTGCTGATGATAGCGTCAATCACAACACCGGTATCAACAATGTCCTGTAAATCATTCTCTTGCGTTAATAGGATAAGCGCGCCGACTTTATCGTTCCCCATCGAGATACAAGCCTCACAAATAGGGTCGAGGTCGTTGTCGCTTTCACCACTGTATTTTAATCCTAAGCGTGAGAAAAAACGGCGGAAGGAGACAGCGAACTTAGATGTGCCAATGCTTAATAGAAACCGCCTTATCTCTGGCTGGAAAATGATAATCAAGGCTATGAATCCAACATTGACAAAAGCTCCTAATATATAACTCAACAACTCCATGTGCAGTACCGTCACTATCTTCATCATGATAATGATGGCTACAATGCCTATGAAAATGTTTATCGCAGTACTTCCTTTCACTAATGTGTAAAGGAAATAAAACATCAGTCCTACAAGGATAATATCCAAAATATCCAAGAATCGAATCTGAATGAAAGCATTGATAATCAACTCTGTCATGTCTTTTGTCTTATTCTTTTTGAAAATAACAGCCGTTCCCGCCTGTCTTTTGTTTAATTAATTTGCTCCGTTTTTGAAACTTTGAACCAATTTCACAGCCTCAACGGCTTCTTTTACGTCATGGACCCTCAGAATGTCAGCGCCTTCCAATAACGCAATGGTGTTCAATACCGTTGTTCCGTTCAATGCTTCTTGCGGAGTGATGCCTAATGTCTTGAAAATAAGGGATTTATGTGAAATACCTATCAAGACGGGAAGATTATTGACCCTATAACTGTCAATGTCTTTTAACAATCCGAAGTTGCAATCGATAGTCTTGTTGAATCCGATTCCCGGGTCGAGAATGATCTGCTGTTCTCCAAAATCTGACAATTTCGCGATTTGTTGCTCGAAAAACCTCCTTACAGACCCATGTACATCGCTGCTGATGATGTTTTCGTGATGCATCGTCTCAAGAGTGCCTGTGATGTGCATTAATATATAGGGTATATGTTTTTCACCTATATAGGGCAGCATCTCATCATCAAAAAGTCCTCCCGAGATGTCGTTGATGATGTCGGCGCCTCCCTCAACACATTGTCTGGCGACGCTTTTCCTGAAAGTGTCTATGGAAATTGGAATGTCCGGGAACTCTTTGCGAATGGCCTTCAATGCGGGCATCATGCGTGCGCATTCTTCTTCGGCGTCAACCTTGACACTCCCGGGACGTGTCGAAAAAGCACCTATGTCGATAATGTCAACACCTTCTTCAACCATCTTATTGCATTGATTAAGAACAGAGTCAATGCCTTGGTATCTTCCACCGTCATAGAAAGAGTCGGGCGTGACGTTCATGATTCCCATGACTACAGCTCTGTCCCATGAAAAATTTTGTCTGTCAGTTCTTATTCGTAACATATTTTTTTATAATTTTACCGCATGGATAAATTTTTCTATTTTTATTGAAACGCAAAATTATAAATTTTTTTTTGAATGGAAAAGAATACTACAGCAGAATATAAACAGGTGATATCTTTGTGTGGCGATATCTTTGAGAAAAAGATGTGCGATTACGGCGTCGCATGGAGAATAATGCGTGTCGAGTCACTCACTGACCAGATATATATAAAGGCGAACCGTATCAGAAGTCTGCAAAGAAAGAAGGAACATCTTGTTAATGAGGGCGTTGAGCCGGAGTTTATCGGTATTATCAATTATTCCGCAATGGCAATAATCCAACTTCAACTCGGTGTAGTCGAACACCCTGATATTGATTATAGCACCGCCTCCGACCTGTATTATAAGGTGCTTGATTCCGCCTTCGAGCTGATGTCAAAGAAAAACCACGACTATGATGAGGCGTGGAGAAGTATGCGCATCAGCTCAATGACAGACCTTATCCTGATGAAACTGTTGAGAATTAAAGAGATAGAAGATAATGACGGTAAAACGCTTATTTCGGAAGGTCTTGATGCAAACTATTACGACATAATTAATTACGCAGTGTTCTGCCTTATCTTAATCCAGGAAAACAATATCAAAGAATGATGGTGGTGTTTAAACATAAGTCAAAATTAGCGTCTTTTGCTTTCACGGGGATGGCTCTCTTGTGCGCTGTCCTTGTTGCCTTTGTCCCGCAATTCTCATGTGGGGTCCTCGCTTTAGTCCTGCTTACTCTTCTGCTGTCGGCTCTTTTTGCAAGAAAATATAACGACAAGGGAATAGCGTTGAATAGAATGCTCGTTGGCGCACTCTTCATTTTCAGCAGCTTCACTAAAGGCGTTGACCCTCTCGGCACTAAATACAAAATCGTTGACTATCTTTCCGTTTATGGAATGGAATGGCTGAATAATGCGGCCCTTGTCCTCGCCATCGTCCTGATTTTAGCCGAGTTCATTGTGGGTATCTGCTTGTTCCTTAACCTGTTACCTCGGTTGTCATCGGTTGGGGCCGCTATCCTTATGGCGTATTTTACCGTTGTCACCTTTTTCGATGCATTATTGGATCTCGTCCCTGACTGCGGCTGTTTCGGCGATGCCGTGAAAATGAGTAATTGGCAGACATTTAATAAGAACCTTATCATTGACTCTTTGCTGCTTCCCATTTTGATCAACTTTAAGTCGTTGAAAAACAAAAGGCTGACTTTGTTGGGACAATGGATTTTCTCACTTTTGTTTATTGCGGCTTTCGTCTATTTTGAAATTTTCAATATCAGACATCTTCCAATAATAGATTTTAGAGAATGGAAGGTGGGTAAGGACATGACACCGGAAGAATATGAGGCCGGCCAGATTTATCTTTTATATCAGAATAAGGAGACAGGTGAGACCCAAGAGTTTGTGTCTCCGGATTATCCTTGGAACGATACTGCTTGGATGAGCCAATGGGAGTTCGTCTCACAACGCTCGGAAAACGCCTCATCCTCTCTCGCTTTCTCTATTCTCGATGCCGATGGCGATGATTTCACAAATGTCCTTTTTGATACCGAAAACCTCTACGTATTCGTGGCTCCTTATCTCGACGATGTCTCGGAAAAAGACCTCGAAAATTGTAAAAAAATGGCAGAAAAGGCTGAGAATGATGGCTTTAACTATATTTGGATCACCTCATCTTCACCTGATGCTGTCGAGAAACTCAATGAGGAATACCAGATGTTCTACGATGTTTATTTCGGTGACGAACTCGAACTTAAGACAATGGTTCGCTCAAACCCCGGACTGTTGCTGATTGATAATGGATTGATTCTCGGTAAATGGAGTAAGATAGATTTCCCTATTGAATAATGTTTGACTATATCGTAAGAAAGGTTTTTTACGGATTCCTCGTCCTTTGGGGTGTCGCTACTCTTGTGTTCTTCCTTTTTACCATTGTTCCCGGCGACCCAGTGCGTATGATGCTCGGACAACGCGCCGATGAAAAAGATGTCATAGCGATAAAAGAGGAACTCGGACTGAATCAAAGCGTGACCAAACAATACGTTGACTATCTTAACGATTTGTCTCTTATTTCTGTATATGATGCTGAAAACCAACCATGTAGATGTGTTAGGCTGCTCTCTTTTGGTGAAAAAGTCCTTGTTGTAAAGGCTCCATACCTTCGCTTCTCGTATCAAAGTAAAAGACCGGTGTCGGAGATTCTTTCTGAAGCGTTCCCAAACACTCTTGTTCTTGCCTCAGTATCAATACTTTTCGCAATGCTTGTTGGCGTCGCGCTTGGAGTGTTGGCGTCTGTCGCCAATTCAAACTTCATAAACCGTTTGACCTTGTTCGTCACTACACTGGGAATGTCTCTACCTTCATTTTTTGCGGCTATCCTCATAGCATGGCTCTTCGGCTTCGTCCTTGAGTCAGTGACGGGGCTTAGTATGACGGGAAACCTTTTTTCTGTAGATGACTACGGAAATGGCTCTTATCTTGACTTGAAAAACCTTGTCCTGCCTGCACTGACTCTCGGTATCCGTCCTCTCGCTGTCGTTGTAGAACTTACCCGTACAACACTGCTTGATGTGATGTCGCAGGACTATATCCGTACGGCAAAGGCTAAGGGACTGAGAAAATGGCGAGTTATCACCGTCCATGCACTTCGTAACGCCTTGACACCTATCATTACTGCTGTTTCAGGCTGGTTCGCATCTCTTCTTGCCGGAGCGGTTTTCGTTGAATATGTGTTCGACTGGAAGGGTATAGGTGTCGTTATCGTTGACGCTCTCGATAAGTTTGACTTCCCTGTTATCATGGGCGCAGTGCTCCTTATAGGCTCTATGCTTGTGATTATAAATATTGTAGTTGATATTATCTATGGAATTATTGACCCTCGAATACGTGCTTGATGCCTCCCCCAAATTCCTTCACTGCCTTTGCACCGCTTTGTTGGGAGTATGACCATGGTTATATAAAAGTTTTATGGATTAGTTCTATCTTATCGCATAGACGAGGCTATGCTTCTCGGAGTAAGCACAAGCGTTATCGACAAGGCAC
>JBJEGZ010000005.1:0-3507 GCA_051875555.1 Candidatus Limimorpha sp.
CCATACCACAAAGGTAACTAGACTTATTTTATCAACCTACTTTTTTCGTTGAGCCGTTTCTGAGCCGTGACACATTTACAAAACAGGAGGGTGACTACCAGTCTTTCGACTTTTTAGTCACCCCCTTTTCTTTATTCTTAAAAAAGGTCGGTTAATAGTGATCATGAAGAATGGTATTTAGGCTACCTTTCCGTACGATGACATATTCATTTTCGTATGGATTGTTCTCACTAACACGTCTCTTACGAAATGTTTGGTATGCGATACCTAGAAGGTTCTTAACACGAGAATCTTCAAACATAGCAGCAGCCGAGCCAAAATAGAAGTGCTCGTGCGTATCCTTCACTTCGACGTGAATGATTGTCCTGTCCTGTTTTAACATGATTTTCTTGGTAGCAAATATAAACAATAATCCACGAATATCAAAAATTGTCCTCCTCGCAGTGGTAATTGGAACAATTATGCTATATTTGTATCTCAACTAAACAATTGAATTATGTATCAACGACAAGAGAAAGACAATACTCCTAGGGAGAAACAACTGGATGATGGTTTATTATCCATTATTATGGCTCAATTTGAAACACATGAACTATGGGAAATTGATGATTGCGTGCGCATTCTGTTTGAGTTGAGTCATGAAGAATAATGAGGTCAATCAAACATTTGGGATTCAACCATTTTTCGTATATTTGTAAATTCAAAAATCCAGAATTCGTATGAGTAATGGCTCAATGTTAATATCAGCGGCAACCCAGCGCAATTGGGAAAAGTTGAATACTGAGAGTTCCGAGAGGCTAAAACGCAGAGCGAACAAAAGTCGATCAGATAAATTTATTGTGCCGGATAATTATATAAGTAAGGACGGATTAGAGTCCTTAATAAGTCAGGTTACAGAATGCTCTTTTTCAGATAAGGACATTTTCTTTTGTTTGTGTTTACAGAAACTGAGCTTCCTACAGAGCAATCCTAATGTTAGAAAGTTCATTGCGGAGTATAACAGTCCTGTCAACATAGATTTCCACATCCCAGAGGATGTTCTTCGCGATACAAATAGAGATTGGCTTGGTTTTTTATATCAGATGCGTATTCCCGAAGGGCAGAGGAACCTACAAGGGCAGTATTATACAAACTACTGCGTCGTTAAAGAGATGCTTTCGGGTATTACTATTCTCCCAAATCAGACATTTCTTGATCCTTGTTGTGGAACAGGGGCATTTTTGATGAACTCTGGAGCATCCTCTCTATCTCAGTTGTATGGAGTCGATAATGATGAGATCGCCATCATGATTGCGAAGGCCAATTTGATTGCTCTCTATCCAAATGACCCTATTTATCCTCAATTATTTTGCGAAGACTTTTTAGAAGATACCGTGTTCTCATATAGTCATATCGTTGAAAACCGTTATGACTATATCTACACTAACCCCCCATGGGGAATTTGTAAAACTAGCCATTATTCATCTGATGTCATTCGCTCAGGGGAACGTTCTTCGTTGTTTTTTGTGAAGGCTTATGGCCAACTTAAACATGGTGGTCGATTGTCTTTTCTCATGCCTTCGTCCTTGCTAAAAATAAAAGTACACCAAGATCTTCGATCTTTTGTAATGACGAAGACAAAAATAGAAAATATATCTCTATTTAATGAGAGATTTAACGGTGTTTTCACTGACTTTTTCAGTATTACTGTCTCGCGTCAGGATACTGTGGTTAAACAATCATATGTTGTCCAAAAAGACGAACAGTTCATAATAATTGATAAACATATCAAAGGAGAAGAAACGGATATAGAGTTAAATGCTTCTGATGAACAAGAGATTCTTGCTCTGATTGAGGCAAGAGGCTATGACAACTTATCTAATAGTATTTGGGCGCTTGGTGTTGTGACTGGAGATAACAAGAATAAGCTCAAAAAAGAGAAAGAGAGAGGTTATGAGGCTATTTATACAGGGAAAGATATTGGGAAATATTGCTTAAAGCGTCCATCTAATTATATTCTTTATGATCGCGCTCAACTACAACAATGTGCGAAAGATGAGTATTATAGATGCCCCGAAAAACTAGTTTACAAGTTTATTTCAAAATCACTATGCTTTGCATACGATAACAGTTCAAGTTTGTTTCTTAATAGTGCCAATATTTTAATTCCATGTATTCAAGGGATGTCAATAAAGACTGTACTAGCCTTCTTGAATTCAGAACTTTTCTCATACTATTATTCCAAGAAATTTACAGATATAAAGATATTGAAGGGCAATTTGATGACCCTACCGTTCCCTAAAGTATCCGATCAGCAAGATGCCGACATCTCTGGGCTAGTTAACAGAGTGCTAGAAGGAGAGTCGCAATTGTCTGACATAATAAATGATTACATTTTTTCGCTATATGGTTTTTCTCAATCAATTGTCAATAAAATAAAAAAAAATATTTATGGAAACATTGATCTCTCAGCTTAAGGATCAAATCAAGAAGCTCCCCAAGGGTGTAGCGTCTAAGCTTACTGACGACATCTTAGATAAGTTGTATTCTGTCTATCCGTTTAATAGATTCGAATATGTCATTTCGCATCTGATAGCCGAAAGAATCATCACATTACAGGATTACTTGGAGATTAGAAACAATTATCTGAATCGAAATAAGTATCTGTATATCTATGAAATAACAGCTCCTCGGAGCTTTGGAGAGACATGGGCTCAACGCCATCTGAACGAAATTGTACCCGAATTAGAGCATCCATCTGTTCAACACGACTCAGATTATTCCGGACAATATGATTTTTGGTTTGACGGAATAAGGATTGAAGTAAAGGCTTCTAGAGCCGTCGATAGAAGGAGTGGTGATACGCTTATCATGAAGGCTCTGTCAAGTGATAGCAAGAAGGGGTTCGATATGAACTTTCAACAAATCAAACCTAAATGCTGTGACGTGTTTGTTTGGATTGGTGTTTGGCGCGATGTAATTAGGTATTGGGTATTGTCAAGTGACGAGGTTGCTAATGACAAGTATTTTTCCACAGGTCAACATCGCGGAAATGTTGGCGAGGGGCAACTATGGGTAAAAGATACTAATATAGAGCACTTTAAACAGTACGAGACGAAGGTGCCGGAATTACTAATTAAGATAAAAGAAAAGTATCGCAAACAAAAAGGATTAGATACAACGACTTCAACTATGGCGTCTTCCGACACATTGTTTTAGCCGTAAAGTTATTCATTTGTAGTTTTTCCTTTCGACAAGGTTATTAAACTGCCAAGGCCTGTTCCGTCCGCGCCAAGGCGCTCAGGTCACTGAGTATCGGTCGCCGTGGTTCTCGCATAAAAGGAAGCAAGTCCAAGACCCTGTGTAATTGAGAATTTTAGTCACCTTTTGATTTTTGTCCTTGATGGTCTTTCAGCCCGCAGATTCTTCGTCGCTTCGCTCGCTCGGAATGACAGAAAGCGGGTTCCTATGGGGTGTTGTACGAACCCCTGCCGGGGAGCGTCAGCTAGAGCTGCCGATTGTTTGAAG
>JBJEGZ010000006.1:0-18135 GCA_051875555.1 Candidatus Limimorpha sp.
AGCAACGTTTTGCCTGACACCATTTCAGACGATATAGGAAGCGGTCAAAAACAAATATGAAACGAATTTAAGTATAATTTATATAAAACCATGAAAAAAATACTGTTATTACCCATTCTCTTCTGCTTAATGGCCTGTTCGCATAAGCAGAACATCAAGGTCGTTGTCACAGCCAACACAAACCTTTGCCCGAACTGCTACAACGAATACCGACTCCTCGACAGCATCAGCGAGGATTGTAAACTGCATCTGTTGTTTAAAACAACGAACCCTGATGAAGCGCAAAAGTTTTCAGACAAATTCATGAGAATAAGCCGCAATTACGACATCGTTTGCGATGACACTTTGTTTAACTCATTGTCGCATAACATTTTACCTTGGCTATATGTTTATAAAGACGACGAACTCGTCTTTGATGCAGAGCTTAACCAAAGCGAAAAATGGATTCCTATTTTGAAAAAACTTCAAGACGACGGCTCTTTTGGGCTTATTACGGCCAAGATGCCCGAAGATATGGTATTATCGGAACAAAACAGATGTATCTCATTGGGAGACAACTATGTGATGATGGATTTCTCCTATCAAGAAATGCATCTTTTCGATAAAGACTTCAAACGCATTTTAAGTCAGGACTTCTCGAAAACAAACATTGAGAAGCTTTATCTCGACATTTTCGGAGACAAGAAGACTTATAGTGAAGTTTGCAGATATTCTGAACAAGTTAGTCCGTATATCCCCGATTTCGGCAAGATAAAAATCGACAACGGCTGCGTTTTTCACGACACTTTATTCCTGCTCATCAATGTGAATCACACAGATACCTATTTCAACGAGAAGCATCAGGACTCAACTGTCAGGATTTATACCGAGACGGCCATTGTCGGGTTAGATAAGACTCTGGAAATAAAAGACGTTTATCCATTTCGCTTCCGCGACTCCTTGATATTCGATGATTTCTATGTAAATGCGTGGCAAAACTGCGCGTTTCTCATCAAAGACTGGGATAATATCGTTTTAGGTGTCTCACAAAATGAAAAAAGAGAGAAACGAATCCTATGCCGAATGAAGCAGCGTGATGGAGAAATCAAGTTCAAGTCGCTCGTTGACAATGCGTTTATTCCCGAATTTAATGAGCAACATGGCCTTGGGACAAACCTTTGTCTTTTAAGAATCGACAGTACAAATGCGTTTTTCAATGTTGCGCCAGTAATAACCAATTATGAGACCGGCGAACAGGTAAAGCTCCCGTTTTCAAATGGAGATGCCCATTTCGACTTGAGACACGGCATAGCCGAATCCGATTATATGCTTGCTGATGCCGTTCAAACATCCGATGGCGGATATATCATTGCTTATTACCTGAAAGAAAAGTACAAACTAAGTTATCTTGACAATTCCGGCAGACCCGTTTGGACAATTCATCTTCCAACAAATGAAAATAAGATTCATCTTGTTGATGAGAACCGCATATTTTATTTTGAAAAATAGTGTGGAGCTAAAAAGCCCCACACTACTCTCTCAATATTTCACTTTGGAATTAGAACGACATTATCGATTTCTTTATTCTGTCGATAGCGTCCATAAGTTCTTCTTCAGAAATCACTAAAGGAGGAGCGAAGCGGATGATGTGCTGGTGTGTTGGTTTGGCGAGTACGCCGTTATCGCGCATCTTGAGGCAGACATCCCAAGCCTCTTTACCATCCATAGGCTTGATAATCACTGCATTGAGCAATCCCTTACCACGGACCTGCTGAATCATAGGATGCTGTATCTTCATGATTTCCTCACGGAAGATCTTGCCGAGGCGGTCGGCTCTCTCCATCAGGTTTTCATCTTTAATGACTTGGAGTGCGGCCATTGACACTTTTGCCGCCACCGGGTTACCGCCGAAAGTCGAGCCGTGCTCGCCCGGTTTTATGTTCATCATGATATAGTCATCAGCGAGCACTGCCGAAACCGGCACCACTCCGCCACCGAGTGCCTTACCCAGAATCAACACGTCAGGACGGACGCCTTCATGGTCGCAAGCGAGCATCTTTCCTGTACGGGCAATACCGCACTGAACCTCGTCAGCCATGAATAACACATTGTATTTCTTGCAGATATCGTAGCATTTCTTCAGATAGCCCTCATCTGGGACATACACGCCGGCCTCACCTTGTATAGGCTCCACCAAGAACGCCGCAATCTTATCTCCATCTTTTGCGAGAACCTGTTCGAGAGCATCAGGATCGTTATATGGGATACGGATGAAACCCGGTGTCAACGGACCATAGTTTGCGTATGAGTCAGGGTCGTTCGACATGGTGATGATTGTGATTGTACGGCCGTGGAAGTTTCCTTCGCAGCAAACGATTGTTGTCTGGTCATTCGGGATTCCCTTGCAGACAGTTCCCCAGCGACGTGCGAGTTTCAATGCCGTCTCATCAGCCTCAGCACCGGTGTTCATCGGAAGGACTTTGTCATAACCAAAATACTCTGTCACATATTTTTCCCATGGACCGAGAGCGTCATTATAGAAAGCGCGAGAGCTAAGTGTAAGTCTTTCAGCCTGTTCATACATGGCTTTCAAGATAGCAGGGTGGCAGTGACCTTGGTTGACAGCCGAATATGCCGACAAGAAATCGTAATATTCTTTTCCTTCAACATCCCAAACCTTTGCCCCTTTTCCTTTTGCTAATACTACAGGAAGCGGATGGTAGTTATGTGCACCATATTGTGCCTCTAACTCCATTGCATACTGTGAAGTCATTTTTTCTGTCATAATAAGATAAGTTTTAATGTTATTATAGTTTTTTAATTTTCAAAATGTCCACAAAAGTAATTATTTTTTATTAGAAAACAACATTTTTATAAATTTTTCCAACATCAAAATACTGATGAGGGTATTTTAGGAAATGAACTTTTAAAATATTGATAATCAATATATTGTCTTTTAAAACCATCATCTTCGCAAAATCACAATATAATTTTTCGTATAATGGAACAGCATAAAACGCAAAATAGTTCGAGTAAAAAAATAACAAAATCAGACCCTTTCCCACCATTTTTTAAATACATATACATTTAGACTTTAAAAATAAAAACAACAAAACTTTGCTTTAAAACGGGTCGATATAAAAGGATTTTTCAGTATCCTGTGCAAGACAAAACAGATGAGAAATTGTAGCAGGGTAATAACACATATATAACACAGCATTTGCTGTTTATTCGGCACTCCTAAACCTGAGAAATTTTAGAAATATCTCTACACGAATAAGTTGGTAAGTGTCTGCGCTTTACTTGGGCTTGACTTATCTGTAGAAACGGGCGATCTCAAGGCCTTAGTTCTTTTTACCAGATAATATTGCCCGTTTTGCCGAAAACACATAAGCAAGAGCCATAAAAACTCAGGCGTGATGGCAAAACACGGATGTGTCTATAACCCCAATTTTATCCTTGACTTTGTTGGATATAGTAGCACCAAGACACTTCGCAAACACGTTACTGACAACAGTTGCGGCAATGGCGCTTTCAGAAATAGCCGATATGAGTGTCCCGGCCGTCCCAAAAGACCATACGGCATGGTTTTCTGTGCTTGTTATTCCATGATTATACATCTTTTAGGTAACATCACCGTCAAATGTCTGAACCTGCTCCGTATCGATTGCCGTCACTTATCTTATTCCCCCTCCAAGAGCATGATATAATGTTATAACTCCCTGAATCTCATCAAACTTATCAGATACTTCGCGCAGTTGCGCATCTAAAAGAGATTGCTGCGCTGTCAGGACCTCCAAATAGTTTATATGACCGTGTTGCATCAACAGTTGGGTACTATGAACCGTAGTTTCAAGTTCCTTTATTTTTTGCTTGGAAAGTTCAAGATTCCTTTGTGCCGTCTGCCATTGTTTCAGCGCGTCGTTGACCTCTGTCCCCGCATCCAATATTTTCTGCCGGTATGAAAGCAGGGCCTCTTCTTGTCTGGCTTTAGATATTTTCAGATTCGCAATATTCTCACCTCTATTGAACATAGGCTGTATTAAAGATCCGACTGCGTTTAACAGCCAACGCTCCGGATTGACGATCACATCACCGACGCTGTTAGTCCATCCGGCAGAACCGCCCAACGTTATCTTTGGATAAAAATTAGAACGTGCTTCGTTTGTAATATAAAACGCTTTCATCAAATCATACTCGGCCACCTTTATATCCGGACGGTTGCCAATCATTTCAAGCGGCACACCTGACGAGTACTCAGACATAATGTTCAAATCGAGATAATCTCCACGTTTGATTTCCTGCGGAACGATGCCAAGTAATGAAGAAAAAGAATTTTCAAGTGTATAAATCTGTTTCTCCAACGTGAGAATAGACTGTTCCGCAGTCAGTTTGTTGGCTTTTGCCTGTGAAATCGCCGCACTGTTTATTTCACCCGCCTCTTTTAATGCAGACATCGTTTCCACGGTTTTTGCCCAGTTCGCAACAGTCTGTTCTGTTATATCCATCTGTCTGTCAAGCATCAGAAGCGAATAATAAGTGTCTGCGATGGTGGCGATCAGCTGTGTCTGCACGGCTTTTCTATATTCTTCGCTTTGTTCAAGTGCGGCGACATCCTGTTTCTTGGCATTTCTCAGACGACCGAACAAATCAATTTCCCATTCCGAGCTGACTTCCAAGGAATAAGTTTTTGACACTGCTCCAGCGTCATAACCGCTAAGATTGCCTTGTGCGGAAATACCGAGTGAGGGAAGAAATGCCATTTTTGACGCGCCCAAGGTCGCAGAAGCCTCTTCCACTTTCAACCGTGCGATACGCAGATCTGTATTATTCTCCAGTCCTAACTCAATCCATTCCACAAGTAATGAGTCAGCAAACAACTCCCTCCATGAAAGAACGGCCATAGAAACCGTGTCTATCTGGGCGGTTGAATCACGAAACAGATTCTCAAGAGGCAAGTCTTCCGGTTGTTTGTAAGATGTGTATATTCCGCAACTGCTTAACAAGCATGAGATAAGAGCAATAGAGATGATTTTATATTTTTTCATGATGCTATCGTTTTTAATTGTCTTCTGGTATTTCAATTCTGTTTTTCCCTGTATGCACCTTTTCCTGTAAACGCTGCATGATGGCAAACAGGACGGGTGTGATGAACAGCAATGCGAATGTTCCGATAGTCATACCGGCGGTTGTTCCGACACCCAAAGAGATATTGCCGTTGGCACCGGCACCCGAAGAGAACACCAGTGGCAACAAGCCGACAATCATAGTGAGTGCCGTCATCAGAATCGGGCGCAAACGCTCTTTTGCGGCTTTCAATGCCGCATCGTTGATGCTCATACCCTCACCCCGATAACGCTGCGCCAACTCTGTAATGAGGATTGCGGTTTTAGCAAGAAGTCCGATAAGCATGATAACACCTGTCTGTAAATAGATATTATTCTCCATACCCAAAAGCCAAGTGAATAAGAAACTGCCCATCAACCCGATTGGGACGGAGAGGATAACCGCCAAAGGGATAATAAAGCTCTCATATAATGCGGACAATATCAGATAGATAAGTATAATGCACAACGCTATGATGGTTATCGTATTGTCCGTACTCTCCGACTCCTCGCGCGTTATTCCTCCGAACTCGTACCCATATCCGGTAGGCATATACCTATCTGCCGTCTCATGAATGGCTTGTAGGGCATCACCGGAGCTGTATCCGTCGGCAGCGGCACCGTTGACCGCGATGGAGCCGAACATATTGAAACGGCTGAGGACTTCGGGGCCGTATGTCTTTGTCAGTGTCACGAACTGACTTATCGGAGCCATTCCTGCATCGGTGCGCACAAAGACATTGTTCAGCGATTCCGGTTCCAGACGGTATTCAGGAGACGCCTGTATCATGACACGATAAACCTTGGAGAAGCGGTTGATATCCGATGAATACAACCCACCATAATATCCAGATATGGCAGACAGAACAGCATCAGGGTCCACTCCGGCTCTCAGACATTTGGCAGCATCGACCTCCACCTCATATTGAGGGAAATCTATGTTGAACGAGGTGTAAGCCATGCCTATTTCCGGGCGTTTGTTAAGTTCAGCCACAAAGTCTTGTGTGACCTCATAAAAATCGGCTACGTCTCCGCCTGTCTTATCCTGTGTGTACATCTCGAAGCCGTCGGTCATACCGAAGCCAACCACCATAGGAGGTGAATAGGCAAAGACATTGGCTCCTTTTATATTAGCTGTCCTTCGATAAACTTCAGCGATCACCGCATCTACGTCATCTCCCTTGCCTTTGCGTTCGTCCCACGGCTTCAGACGTATGATTATTAAACCCGCAGTCGAGCTTTTTCCAGAAATCACACCGAATCCCGGGTTTTTAGCATAGCTCTGAATCTGTGGAATATCCTTGATGGCATCTTCCACTTCCTTCATAATCGCTTTGGTTTCGTGAAGTGAGTTGCCCGGAGAAGTGGAAATGTTCACGAAAAACATTCCCTGGTCCTCATTAGGGACGAGTCCGGTTTTCGTATTAGACATAGAGACTACCAACAGCACAAAAGCGATGACGAGCAGACCACAGGCGATCATCTTATGTCTCAACAGAAAACCGACACCACGTCCATAGTGAGTTGTTATAGTTTTGAACGACGTGTTGAATGCCGTTTTGAAACGCTGCTGTAATCCCTTGTCGCTCTGACCGTCCTTCGGCTTCAATAATAAGGCACACAATGCCGGACTTAATGTTAAGGCATTCAAAGCGGAAAGACCCACTGCCACAGCCATCGTAATGCCGAATTGCTGGAAAAACACGCCTGAAGTGCCACTGATGAATGTTACGGGTATAAACACGGCCATAAAGACAAGCGTACTCACCAAAATGGCGGTTGTGATACCACTCATTCCGTCAACTGTCGCCTTATATGTTGACTTGTAACCATTGTCCAGTTTTGCCTGTACTGCCTCAACCACGATAATGGCATTATCCACAACTGTTCCGATGGAAAGGACCAATGCGAAAAGAGTCAGGAGGTTGATACTGAAACCCATTAATGCAAGGACAAAGAACGTTCCGATCATCGACACCAGCATGCTTATGGTAGGAATCAACGTCAGACGTCCGTTCTGCAAGAACAGGTACACGACAAGCACAACCAAAAGCATGGCTTCAAGCAGCGTTCTAAGCACATTTTTGATTGAAGCGTCCAGAAAATCTTTCACATTCTGTGTGATACTTATCTTGACACCTGGTGGCAGGCTGCTTTGGATATCTTCAAACAACTGTTCCACCTCGGTCGTAATATCGCTCGCATTCGAGCCTGCGACCTGTGTAATCATACAAGTGGTGCCGGGGTGTCCGTCTGCTTCACCGTTCATAGAATAATCCATTGCTCCCAGCTCTATCTTAGCAACGTCCTTCAGACGTAGCATCTCGCCATCAGGTAACGCTCGGATGACTATCTCGCCAAATTCTTCAGGGGTCTCATACCGTCCACGATATTTCATCGCATATTGGAACGTGTTTTCGGAATTTTCTCCAAAATTACCCGTAGGGGTTTCTAAATTCTGCTTTCCTATCGCCGATGAAATATCAGCTGGAGTAAGCTCATATTGAGCCATACGTTCTGGATTCAACCATATACGGATGGCATAATCGGAACCTATGACATTCACCCCTCCTACACCCTTTATTCGAAGAATGCGCGGGACAATATTAATATTCAAATAGTTACTAAGAAACAGGTCGTCAAACTTATCATCGCTGCTGTAAAGATTGAAAATCATCACCTGGCTGCTCTGCTGCTTGCTCACCTTCACGCCGCTTTTCGTCACCTCAGCCGGCAGATGCCCGCTTGCTTCCGACACGCGGTTTTGTACATTTACGGTAGCCATGTCCGCATCAGTACCCTGTTCAAAATACACCTTTATGGTGGCATTTCCATTGTTGTCAGCCTCGGAAGTCATATAAATCATGTTTTCCACTCCGTTTATCTTCTCCTCCAAAGGAATGATGACACTTTTCTGTACGGTCTGGGCATTCGCTCCCGTATAAGTGGCTTCAACCTGTACGGTCGGCGTAGATATGTCAGGATATTGCTCCACAGGCAGGGACGAGAGTCCGATGAATCCCAGCAGAACAATGACAATAGAAATTACGGCTGAAAATATAGGACGGTCAATAAATGTCTTGATAGTCATGATGCTACTCCTCCGAATGATTAATTGACAGACACTATTTTAGTCCCGTTTTTAAGAAGGCCCGCACCTTCAGAAACGATAACATCTCCTACTGTAAGCCCGGAGGTTACAACATAGGTGCTCCCGTCATTGACAGGATATACCGATATCTCTGTTGATTCTGAAATACCATTTATTACTTTATAGACAAACTTCTTGTCTTGCAATTCGTATGTTGCCGATTGTGGTATCACTATCACGTCATTCAGTTCAAAGGGATAGATGATGCTGCCGGAGCCGCCACTCAGCAAAATCCTTTCTTTGTTCGGGAATATTGCCTTGACACTTACCGATCCTGTGGTCTTGTCAATGACACCGCTTATGGATTCTATTCTTCCTTTATGTGAATAAATATTCCCTGTGCTCAGACGCAACTCCAATTCCGGCATCGCTTTTATGGCATTTTCTAACGAGCCGTTCTTTTCTGTCATTTGAAGGATTTGTGTCTCTGACAAAGAAAAATAGACATACATTTCCGAATTATCTGACACTGTGGACAGAGGCGTCGTCATAGACGAACTCACCAATGTACCTGTTTTATAAGGTAATGTCCCGACTACTCCGTCAGACGGACTTCTAATTATGGTATAAGAAAGATTGTTTTCCGCATTTGTCAATTGCGCCTTTGCTTGCGATAAACGGGCTTTGGCGTTTTTTAACGAAATCATAGCTGTGTTCAGGTCGTATTCCGATATTACTTCTTCAGCGAACAATGCCTGCTTGCTTTCTGCTGTCAGTTCAGCCGCTTCCACTTCAGCTATGGCAGATTCGACATTGGCTTTTGCGGTTTCCAAGGCCGCTTTATATGGCACCTGGTCTATGGTGAAAAGAGGCTGTCCTTCGCAAACCTTCTCTCCCTCAGTAACATGGACGGCCGTAATCTGACCCGAAACCTGCGGCCTTATCTCAACATCCTGTTTACCTTTGATGGATGCGGAATAAGATGTAGTAAGCCTCTTGTCGCCCAAGGAGACTCTCATTGTACGATATTCCTCTCCATTACCTTTATTAATTGAAACGTCTTCGTTGTTGCATGAGGCCAATACAAGGCTTATACAAAATACAGTACAGCCACCCCACTTTAAAAAATTCTTTCCCATTGTTTTATTTTTTTCTTTTGGCGCAAAATTACAGCTATTCCATATAAAAGCATTGGACATTTCACGAGGTATATTATACAAGTTTTGGAGAAAACGTCTTTTATTTTGATAATTTAATACATTAATCCCAAAATAATTAGTTAATTTTGCATAAAGAGAACTATTTAAAGAATGGGCAAGATTATAAATGTAGAAATCGGTACACTTTCTAAATTGACCGAGAAAAAAGTTCGGTCATATCATTTTGAGGATGCCGTCGAAATCATCAAGCTTGAAGGTTATAAGTTGAATGAAAACGGCATACCGGATGTTTCTGTGCCATTAAAGGTTGATGCCTTTAATATAATACTGACTATGGCCGGCTCTGCCAATATAGAAGTGAATTCAACGAAATATGAACTGCTTCCTAACACGACAATGAATCTGATCGGGGTCAAAGTGTTATGTAATGTCACGTTTTCCGACGACTACAAAGGATACCATTTGATGGTCAGCAAGTCGTTTTATGACGACGTGTCTAAGGAGGGGAAGCACCTGACACCGGAAACCGCCATGTATAAGACTCATTTCCCATACGACAGCATACTGCCACAAGAAAGCCAGCTACTTGAAGAATGTATTCTAAATATAATAAAAACAATTGAAAGGACTGACCATATCTGGTACCGTCGGATGATTGAGACAACTGTCCGTATATTTTTCATGGAAGTAGGCAATATAATCATAGCCAAGACACCCCTGACCGAAGATTATAATCTGTCAAATTACGACATACTGTTCTACCGTTTCATGCAACTCGTCTTCGACAACAGCAAAGAAAGGAAAACCGTAGGGTTCTATGCTGACAAGCTGTGCCTGTCACCCGACTATCTCTCCCAGGCAATCAAGTCATTCTCCAAAAAACCCATATCCTATTGGATCAATGACGCCTTGGTTATGCAGGCGAAAACATTTTTAATGGATAATAGCATGACCATACAACAAATTGTTGAAATAATGAAATTCTCCGACCAGTCATCTTTCGGACGCTTCTTCAAGAAAAATACCGGAAAATCTCCTGCTGAATATCGGAAATTATTCAAATAACGAGAACTCAGAAAAGACAAATAACACGGATATGTCTTTATGGCCCAAAACAATTTTTTAGTTTTCTCTTCAATAATTTTTTCAAGTCATCGTATGTGCACTCACGACCAACTTATCATCTTCGTCTTCAAAGAATGAACTGCCAAGTAGATGCACTTATCGTTTTTATCATTGATTAATATAGACGCATATTTCCCAGCAAAAGTATTCGCGTCTTTTTGGGAGCTCGGACTTTTTGTGAATAACGTTACATACGATTGAGCGATTTCTCTGTGTGTTTTTATCTCAAGCCCCAATAAACCGGTTTGTCAGTATTGTTTTCAACGACACCGACATCCCTATGCCGGTATCACTACTGCGGTGGCTTTACACAGCCCGTTTTAACCGCACGGAATTTGCTGATAATCTTTTCTTTATTTGTCACACTCTATTATTCTTCCGATTAACATTCTTATTGCATCTTTTGACTATAACCCATCATCAGAAAGGAATAAACTTTCACACTTTCAAAACTTTTTGTACCTTTGCAAAAAATTCAAGACATGATACGTTCGATGACAGGATACGGCAAAGCCGAACAAATTTATAACACAAATCTTATTTCTGTTGAAATCAAAACATTGAACAGCAAACAATTAGATCTTTCATTAAGGACACCTCAAGAGTTAAAGCCTTATGAATTAAGCTATCGTAACGAGATTGCTTTTTCACTTCAAAGAGGAAAAATTGATGTCACTATATCTATCACAAACACTGATGTCTCCCAAAACACCCATATCGAAAAAGAAGTTGTAGCCTCTTATTTTCAACAGATGACCGATATTTCCAAAGAGTTTAACATTCCCGAGTCAAAGGATATAGCAGCAATTCTATTCAGGATGCCGGGCATCTTCGCCTCTCCGGAGCAGGAATACGACGATGAGTTCCTTGCAAAGATATTGGAGACTCTTTCACAAGCCATCAACACCACCAACGACTTCCGTGAAAAAGAAGGTGCTATTTTAAAGAAAGACCTCCTCAAACGCGTCGAGCTTATACTCCAATATCTTGAAGCCGTCGAGCCTTTCGAGAAAAACCGTCATCAGAACATCAAAGGAAAACTCTTGAAAAACCTTCAGGAACTGACATCCGGTGAATACGATGAAAACCGTTTCGAGCAAGAACTGATTTTCTACCTTGAAAAACTTGATATTACCGAGGAGAAAGTCCGTCTGCGCAAACATTGCGATTATTTTAACGAGACCATAGACGAGGAGAATGCCGGGAAAAAACTCGGTTTTATAGCGCAAGAGATGGGACGTGAGATAAACACTCTCGGCTCAAAAGCTAACGACGCTGATATCCAGCGCCTTGTTGTGAAAATGAAAGACGAGTTAGAGAAAATCAAAGAACAACTTTTCAATATCTTATAACATGTCTTGGGTTAAAAGAGGTGATATGGTTACAGACACCTTTAACATCTAACTCTCAAACCGATGAAAAGAAAGATAGGATTATTTTTCGGGTCGTTCAATCCCATTCACAATGGACATCTGATGCTGGCAAATTACTTGTCGGAATATGGTTCCCTTGACGAGATTTGGTTTGTGGTATCTCCTCATAACCCATTGAAAGACAAGAAGACGCTGCTTGAAGACAGACACCGTATGAGAATGGTGGAGCTTGCCGTTGAAGGCGATGAACGTTTCCACGTCAGCGACATCGAGTTCTATATGCCCAAGCCCTCATACACTATCGACACCCTTGCAAGACTTTCGGCGCATCATCCGGGTTACGATTTTTTTCTTATCTGCGGAATGGACAGCCTCCAAAATTTTAAAAAATGGAAAAACTACAACGTAATCCTTGACAATTACCATCTTCTCGTTTATCCTCGCAAGGGTTATTCATGCGCCGACCTAATCGGTCACCCATCGGTACAAGTGATTGAAGCTCCTGAGATTGAGGTGTCATCAACATTTTTGAGGAAGGCTATAGCTGAGAGACACGACATCAGATATTTCCTCCCCGAGAAAGTCTATAAATATATTTTAGACATGCACTTTTACGAGGAGAAATAAATCATCTCTTTAAAAAAGCAGTTCTTTCCTCAATGGAAAATTTCTCTATAGCATATCGCAGCATAGTGCGAGGCATCGTCTTATAACGTGTTGACAGCCAGCATTTAAGACGTTGTTCATCCCGTTTCCCAGCCTCACGAAGAAGCCAGCCGACAGCTTTTTGCAAAATATCGTGAAGCGGTTCAGGCTTTTCAAGGAAAATATCCGCGATAGCATAAGTGTCGTCAAGTTGGTTATGACGCAAAAACTGCATAGTGCTAACAATACCAACACGTTGATGCCAGATAGTCTCACCATTTCGGGCGAGTTCATAAAGGACTGAGCGTTCCTTGTCGAGCAACCATCGGCCAAGCAACTCATAACACGAAAGGTCAACCAAATCCCAATTATTTACAAATCTGAGATTCTCAAGGTAAAAACCGATACAATCACCTTGAACCGAAGGATTCTTCTTATTATGCGAGAAAATCATCACCAAGGTGAGAAGCGCGGCAAGTCGGACCTCATGATACTCAGAGCCTATACAAAAACGCAAATCATCAAAAGTGCACTCCTTCCAACATTTCCGCACAACCTCACGCGTCACAGGCACCTTGATTCCAAGAAACACATCTCCCTCAGCATATTCTCCTTTCCCCGTCTTAAAAAACCGGGAGAGACCTTCCACTTGTGAAGGATCTCGATGAATTAATATTTCAGAATAAAGTTTATTTTCTTTCATGCCACAAAAGTATTAAAAAACAGATGACGAAGCACTAAAATCAATGATTATTAACAATTTTATTATTATTATTTCTGACAGGGACTTATCACTAACTATAATCATCAAAAGCCAATTAAATACATAACAGACTGTAGAGATACTTCATAAGACTTCCATTAAACAATGGACATATTGACACACAAGCCGGGGCAAACAACCAAAAACATAATAAAAAAGTGGGGAATGACATTGTCGGTCAATATGAAGGCTCAATATCAGGGCACATAGCGTCTTTCATAAAAAAGGACGTCACAATCGGACGTCCTGACAAAGTGTAGAAGTCATTTTTAGAGTGTATCTAAAAAGTTTTTAACATTATTCTCTATTCTGCCCAAGATGTCATCGTTATCGGCAGCTTTTTGGAATTTCTTACCTGTGACTTTCTCATAAAGTTCGATATATCTGTCAGAGATGCCGGCAACAATCTCAGGGGTCATTTCCGGTACCTGTTGACCATCTTTACCTTGGAAGCCGTTAGCCATCAACCATTCGCGGACGAATTCTTTAGACAGTTGTTTTACAGGGAGGCCTTTTTCGAAGCATTCCTCATATTGGTCAGCGATGAAATAGCGTGATGAGTCAGGAGTATGAATCTCGTCCATAAGATAAATCTGGTCACCTATTTTTCCGAACTCATATTTTGTATCCACGAGAATGAGTCCGTGTTTTGCAGCCACTTCAGAGCCTCTTTGAAAGAGTTTTCGTGTAATGTCCTCTATTTTCTCGTAATCATCTTTGCCTATAAGTCCTTGGCGGATAATCTCTTCCTTTGATATATCCTCGTCATGGCCTTCTTCTGCCTTTGTAGTAGGAGTGATGATAGGCTCAGCAAAACGCTGGTGTTCTTTCATTCCGTCAGGGATTTGGACACCACAGATAGTATGTTGTCCGCCCTTGTAAGTACGCCACGAGCTGCCTGTCAGATAGCCGCGGATAATCATTTCCACAGGGAAAGGAGTGCAAAGTCTTCCCACAGTAACCATCGGGTCGGGAGAGGCGATTTTCCAGTTAGGTACGATATCTGTCGTCATATCGAGGAAGTCGGCAGCTATTTGGTTAAGGATTTGACCTTTGTATGGGATACCTTCAGGAAGGATTACATCGAATGCGGAGATACGGTCGGTTGCGACCATAACGAGAAATTTGTTATCGATAAAATACACATCACGGACTTTGCCATGATAGACTTTTGTCTGGCCTTTGAAGTTGAAGTCGGTACGAGTTAATGCTTTCATATTCAATAGATAATATATGATAATAAATCAATTTTCACTATTTTTATCCGCTTCATCATGACGACTGAAGAAGCGGTTATAGGCGTTTATAATGTCAGTAACAAGTTTGTGTCGGACCACATCTTTCTCATCGAGGAAGATAAAATCTATACCTTTGATATCTTTAAGGGCGTCAATCGCTATGGGGAGTCCTGATGGTTGGTTTTTCGGCAGGTCGATTTGAGTGATATCGCCGGTAATGATAAACTTTGCGTCGCGTCCCATTCGTGTGAGGAACATCTTCAGTTGAGAGACGGTAGCGTTCTGAGCCTCATCAAGGATAACGAAGGCATGGTCGAGGGTACGGCCGCGCATGAAAGCCAAAGGAGCGATCTCTATTGTACCGTCTTCCATATAGCCTTGAAGTTTCGCTTGCGGCAGCATATCTCGCAAAGCGTCATATAGAGGTTGCAGATACGGGTCAAGTTTATCTTTAAGGTCGCCAGGGAGGAATCCAAGGTTTTCTCCAGCCTCTACGGCGGGGCGAGTCAGAATAATCCTCCGCACCTCTTTATTTTTAAGCGCGCGCACAGCCAATGCGACTGCGGTGTAAGTCTTACCTGTTCCAGCAGGACCGACAGCGAAAACCATGTCTTTCTTCGCAATAGAATCCACCATTTTCTTTTGGTTCACAGTGACAGCCTTTATCTGAATACCGTTTTTCCCGAAGACAAGCACGTCAGTATCATTGACGGTATTATAATATTCTGTGTGAGCCGATGCAACCATAATATCCTCAACAACTTGCGGACTTATGCTGCCAAATCTCTCGATATGTGCGACGAGAGTAGAAAGGCGGTCAAGAAAAAAATTCACCTCATCATCTTCACCTATGACTTTTACAAAATCTCCACGAGCGATGATTTTTAACTTCGGGAATAGATTCTTTATCTTCGTAAGATATTGGTCATTAGTGCCATACAGGTCTGTTGGGTTGATATTTTCGATTTGTACTATCTGTTCCGCCATTTGATGATGAATGATTTTCGACATGCAAAGATAGAAAATAAAAATTGTTCATAACTTTTTTATTTCAATATTTTAACAATATTAGAAAACATTAATTTTGCACAACACAAATAACATGAAACAAAAACAACCGGGGGAATGGCAATTATAACATTAACAAGCGATTGGGGGCAATCTGATTATTATGTAGCTGCGGTTAAAGGCACCATTTTGTCGTCTTTACCTGACGCTATCATCATAGACATAACTCATAATATTGAGCCATGGAACATTTGGAACGCAGCATTTGTAATAAAGAACTGTTACAAATGTTTCCCTGAAGGCACAATACATATAATTGCAGTCGAGTCGGAGGAGTTTTCTGACAAGCCACATATTGTCTTGAAAGCCAACGGGCAATATTTCATCGGTGCCGACAACGACATTTTCTCATTGATTCTTGATGACGAGAAATACGAGGCAGTCATTATCGATGTCATTCAGGACACTAATTTCTTCACTTTCAGCACACGCGACAGGTTTGTCAAGGTAGCTGTAATGTTAGCAAAGGGTGCGTCATTAAATGAGATAGGTGAAAGTTATCCGGCCATAAGGAGATGTATCACGCTACAGCCCACTATCGACATGAACTCGATAAACGGATATGTCATATTTATAGACACTTTTGAGAACGCTATAACAAACATCAGACAAGATTTGTTTGAAAAAATGAGTAAAGGCAGGTCGTTTTCTATCAGGTTCAATAAATACGAGATTAACAAGATTTGCAAGAGTTACACTGAGGTAAGCATACCAGAGTATTTAGCTATTTTCGGCACTCACGGTTTCCTCGAGATAGCAGTGAATCACGGGAAAGCAGCCTCATTGCTTGGCTTATCCCGTGATACACAAGTAAATATTATTTTCTATTAAAATCACTTATCACCGTATGATGTGCCATCGAAGCAATGTGTACAGATATTGCATTTTGGCATACCGATAGCGTTGCAGATATTATCTAAAGTATTGAATTTCAATGTATCCACACCGATATGTTTACGAATCATCTCTACAAGGGCTGCATATTCCTTAGTAGTATGGTCGCAATAAAGTTGGAGGTTTTTACATTTACCACCTTCCAGTTCTTCGATACAGCGGCGTGAGATAAGTTCCATTTCATTCTTTGAGGCACTGAAGTTCAAGAAGTTACAGCCGTAGATAAGAGGAGGGCAACTGATTCTGATATGAACTTCCTTTGCACCATAATCATAAAGCATTTTAACATTATCACGAAGTTGTGTTCCACGCACGATTGAATCGTCACAGAAGATAACACGTTTCCCTTTAAGCAAGGAATGATTCGGGATAAGTTTCATTTTTGCGACATGTTCACGCTGTTCTTGGGTTACAGGCATGAAGCTTCTTGACCAAGTAGGAGTATATTTCACAACGCTGCGTGTGTAAGGGATTCCGCTTCCATGCGAGTAGCCGATAGCCATTCCGATACCTGAGTCAGGAATTGGAGCAACGTAATCAGCATCCACATCATCATCTTTACCCATACTGAAACCACCGCGATAACGCATTTCCTCTATATTGATATTATCATAATCAGATGCCGGGAAGCCATAATAAATCCAAAGGAAAGAGCAAACCTGCATCTTATCGTTAGGAGCGAGCAGCTGAGTCAAACCATCTGAAGTGATTTTTACAATCTCACCGGGACCAATGAAACGAACAGTCTCATAATCAAGATTCACATAACTATGGCTTTCAAAGGCAGCGACATATCCATCACTATCCCGACCTACGACGATTGGAGTGCGACCATAGAAATCGCGGGCAGCAATAATACCGTCTTGGGTAAGGATAAGCATAGACACAGAGCCTTTAACCTTCTTATACACATTCTGAATACCTTCAACAAAATCCCTACCCTGGGTGATAAGAATAGCGATAAGTTCAGTCTGGTTTGTCTCACCACGGCTTAACTCGGTAAAATTCAATTTGTTATCAAGGCATTCCTTTTCAAGTTCCTTTAAGTTCGTAATCTTAGCCACGGTAACCAACGCAAACTTCCCTAAATGGGAATTCACCACGATTGGCTGTGAGTCGGTGTCACTAATAACGCCGATACCACTGTTACCTTTAAACTTAGGCAGATCAGATTCAAACTTAGTTCTGAAATAAGAGCCTTTAAGGCTGTGAATAGACCTATTGAAAGTATTACCGTCGAAAGTGCAGATACCACCATAGGAAGTTCCCAGATGTGAGTGATAATCAATTCCATAAAATAAATCGGTAATGCAAGGTCTTTTTGATACGATTCCAAAAAATCCGCTCATTGTATGATGTTAGTTTTGATATGCAAAAATAGTAAAAAAGGAAGAAAATCCATCAAAATTTAACAAAAAATATCTTCTTCTCGGAATAAAAAAGGAGATAAAAACAAATCATTGAATATCAAGAAAATAATCTTTAGAAAAGAGAAGAGTGCGATAGGAAAAGGGGGATTAAGATGGAAGACAAGGTTAAAAAGTAGAGTGCGGATATGGAATAGGGGGGGGACAATTAAGAAAGACAGAAGACGGCAGGTAGAGATTGGGACAGGAAGAGGCGGTCATGGTGTGGGATAGGTTGGTGTGTATAAAAACAAAGAGGGGTCCCGCCGGTCTTTCCGGGGGGACCCC
>JBJEGZ010000007.1:0-166281 GCA_051875555.1 Candidatus Limimorpha sp.
CTGTAGGCGGTCGCTTCGTCGAGGTCTGTACCCCATTCGCCTCTAATATCGTATGCTTTGAATGCTTTCATTATTTATAAATTTTATGTTTGTTTAATGCTCTTCTGTATTTGTCTGCATTTTTGTTATGCTCGTTGATGTTTTTAGCGAAGACGTGATACCCCGATAGGTCGTCTTTCGCGCAAAAGTAGAAAAACTTATGTTTCTCCGCGTTTAGTACTGCGTCTATCGCGGCAATTGACGGTAGGCATATCGGACCGGGAGGTAGGCCGGCGTATTTGTAAGTGTTGTATGGCGAGTCAATCTGTTTGTGGACGTCTAAGACCCTGTGAATGCTGTAGTCGCCTATCGCGAATATCAGCGTGGGGTCGGCTTGCAACGGCCAATGTTTTTTAAGCCTGTTGAGATAAACACCAGCAATCCTTGGCATCTCGCTCGTTTTTGTCGTCTCCTTGTCAACTATTGAGGCGAGTATGCTTACCTCCATTGGGGTCAAACTCAGCTCTGCTGCTTTTGATAACCTTGTGCCGTTCCAAAACTTGTTGTATTCTGATTTCATTTTCTTGACGAACAAGTCGGCGTCGGTGTTCCAATAAAATTCGTAAGTGTTTGGAATAAAACAACATGGACTTATTGATGTGTCATTTCTAATGGCTGTTAAAATGGATAGGGAGTCTGCCTCGATTTGCTCGCTTATCTTTCCTGATAATTGTTCTACGTTTTTTATGTTGTTAAAGACAACTTTCACCGGCGTTTGGAATCCTTTCCTTAAGATGTTGATAACCTGTAAGTTGCTCATCCCGTCCTTCAATAAATAATGGCCGGGATAAATGTTCTCGCCATAACCGAACGCTTTTGCTAAAAGTTCGAAGCTGTTTTTGTTGATTATCAGGTCGTTTGAATAAAGGCTGTCTTTTACGGTCTCGAAATTGGAGCCTGTTGGAATATATAATGAGAAACAGTTTTTATTGGCGGTCTTGATATTAGGTTTGGAAGTGAATCTGTAAAGTAATGATAATATGGTCATTATCAATATGATAAAAACAATAATCGAGACAATGAAGAGTGTCTTCATCGTTTTTGATTTGCTCATTTTATTATTCTTATGATTGATAATATCCATCAGAATTAATTGTTAATAAGTTGATATTCAAGTTCATCAATAAAGCCGTCTGCTGTCCTTAACCATTGGCGACGGTGTGCGCATTTAATAAAACCTAAAGACTCGAAAAGTTTTATGCTGAAGACGTTGTCGATATGTGTGCGGATATATATTTGTTTGAGTAGCAATATGTTGAAACAGTAATCCAAGAGCAGTTCTACCGATTTTTTTGCGAACCCTTTATTTCTGAAATCCTTGTCAATTAAAATTCCAATGCCGGCGCGTTGGTTGAAAACGTCGTATTCATAAATGTCGATGCAGCCGATTTGTGATTTGCCTTTGACGCCTTCAATCATCAGACGTAATTGCTTTTGTGAGAGCAAGTCGTTGTTATTCAATAAAAACTCTTTGATGGTGTGTAAGGAATATGGGACAATAGTCTCACTGACCTTCCATATTTCGCGGTCGTTTTCCCAATTGTAAATTGTCTCCGCGTCATAAGGCTCTGCCGCTCTTAATAATATATCTCCGTTATTAGATTGCATATCTCTCTAAAAAATATGTGCCGTCGCATACATGTGTCGCTGGACCTGTGAGTACGATATTGCTGAAACCGTTGTCTCTTTTTTCGAATTTTACATTTAGTGTGGCAATAGATGTGTGAATATCGATATCTTCTCCGCCAAACCATAATGATGCCGCAATAGCGGAGGCGGTCACTCCCGTTCCGCATGCGAGTGTCTCGTCTTCAACTCCTCTCTCGTAAGTCCTTATATAATAGTCGTTTCCGCAAACCTCTAAAAAGTCAACGTTGACACCGTCTGCCGAAATGTTCTTGTCATACCTTATCCTTGCTCCCAGCCCGACAACATCATATTGTCTAAGGTTATTGACTCTTGTTACAAAATGTGGAGAACCCGTGTCGATGATAAGCCGTTCACCATCGAATTGGAATTCCGTAATGTCTTTCATTGATAGTGACACTGTGAAAGTGTTGTCTGTCAATTTGTTAACAGACGCTTGATGAATGCCGTCTATTGCCTCGTATCTCATTGTCTCAGGGGCTACACCTTCCAAAAAAGCAAAGCATGCTACACATCTGCCTCCGTTTCCACAGAAGGTGCTCTCGTGACCGTCGCAGTTGAAGTACTTCATTCTGAAATCGTAATTCTCTGAGGGCATGATGACTATTAATCCATCGGCGCCTATGCCTGTGCGTCTGTTGCAAATGTTGAAAACATCGTCATCAGAGATATCGATGGGGCTTTTGATGGCGTTAACCATAACGAAATCGTTACCTGCGCCATGATATTTGCTGAATATAAGTTTATGAGTATCAATATTTTCCATAAAAAATCGAGCGTTTCTTATCAAAATGCTATTTGGCAAGAATTTTGTTGTAAAAATAGCACATTTTTTATATATGTGCAAAAAAATATTAAAAGAATATAATAAAATCGGCTTTAATACGCTATAAAACCAACAACAACTAATTTTTTAAAAAATGAAAAAAAACAATTTGATTATTGGCGCGCTGAGTGTCGCGCTTGTAGGACTGTCTGTGTTTACGGCAATGATGTATTCATCGCAAAAGAAGATTGAGAAGTCGGTTGCAGCGGTTCAAAAATGCTCCTCTGCAGATGTTGCAGTTCAGCCATCATTTTATAATGCGTCGTTTGCTCCTGCTGTTGAAGAGCGGGTGAGTTTTGTCAGCGCTGCTGAGAAAACGGTCAATACTGTTGTGCATATCCGTACTGAAATCATCACAAAAGGCAACAGCTATTACGATTTCTTCGGTCCGTTGATTGAGCATTTGTATGGTGGAAGAATGGAGGTGCCTGACAATGTGTCAGTCGGATTCGGCTCCGGAGTTGTGATTTCTCCCGACGGATATATAGTGACAAACAACCATGTCGTTGACGGTGCAAGCAAAATCGAGGTTACTTTTAACGACAAACACAAGAGGGAGGCTACGATTGTAGGCAAAGACGCTAACACCGACATCGCTCTGATTAAGGTTGACGCGAAGGATTTAGAGTATCTTACGTTTGGTGATTCCGACCAGGTGAAAGTGGGAGAATGGGTGCTCGCTGTTGGTAACCCGTTTAACCTCACCTCAACGGTTACAGCAGGCGTGGTGAGTGCTAAAGCCCGTAATATCAATATTTTAGGCGAAGGCACTATTGAGTCTTTCATTCAGACTGATGCTGCTGTCAACCCGGGTAACAGCGGTGGCGCATTGGTGAACACCAATGGGGATTTAATCGGAATTAATGCGGCAATAGCATCGCGTACCGGCAGTTATGAGGGATATTCTTTCGCCATACCTTCCAATATTGCTAAAAAGGTTGTCGAGGACTTTATACAGTTCGGCGCACTCCAAAGGGCTTATCTCGGAGTTGTCCCTGTTGAGATAACTGACGAATTGGCAGACAAGGAAGGCCTTGATGTGCTGTCGGGTGTTTATGTGGGCGCGATTGAGGAAAACGGTGGCGCGGCTAAAGCAGGAATTAAGAAAGGTGATGTTATCGTCAGCATTAACGACAACATGGTGGATACAAGGACTCAGCTTATTGGAGTGATCGGACAATATCGCCCGGGTGATAAAGTGAATGTTAAGGTGCTTAGAAAAAACAAAGAGCATGACTTCGTTGTTACATTAAAGAATATGCAAGGAACGGAAGATATTACTAAAGACGGCGAGCGGTTCTATAATGAGACGCTCGGTATAGTGGTGGAACCTCTTTCTCCTTCATTGCAAAGCAAACTGAAGAAAAACTACGGACTGAAAGTCGTGGAGGTGAAAGACGGCGTCCTTAAACAAAGAGGCATCAGCGACGATTTTATCATCTTGTCAATAAATAACATCAAAGTAAGCAGCGAAAAAGAGTTGAATAACGCCCTTAATAACAGCCGAAACGGTAAGACTCGTATCGAAGGCACGGACAGTGACGGCAAATGGGTGACCATTTTCGAGTTCTATAGAGACTAATTGCCAGATGAAAATAAAAACTTGAATATTATGAGACAGTTAAAAATATCGAAATCAATTACAAACCGCGAACAAGGCGCGTTGGACAAGTATCTTGCCGACATCGCAAAAGAGGTGATGATTACTCCAGAAGAAGAGGTGGAACTTGCACAGAGAATCAAACAGGGCGACCAAATAGCTCTCGACCGACTTGTACGTGCAAACCTTAGATTTGTTGTCTCAGTCGCAAAACAGTATCAAAATCAAGGGCTTGGACTCGCAGACCTGATTAACGAGGGTAATGTCGGGCTTATTAAGGCTGCCCAGCGTTTTGATGAGACAAAGGGTTTTAAATTCATCTCTTATGCGGTCTGGTGGATTCGACAGTCAATACTTCAGGCCGTGGCAGAGCAGTCAAGGCTTGTGCGACTCCCTCTGAACCAAGTGGGTTTCTTAAGCAAGGTGAAAAAGACTGCCTCTTCGCTCGAACAACTGTATCAGCGAAAACCAACGGTGAAAGAGATTGCCACAGAACTCGATATTCCAGAGGATAAAATTGAGTCGATATTGAAAATCAACGCAAAAGAAGTCTCAATGGACGCACCTGTGAGTGATGATGACGATATGTCGTTCATCGACACCGTGGTCCCTGAAGACAACTATAACGCTGACGACAATATCAATGTTGAATCGGAGAGACAGGCAATACAACGCTCTCTTGAGGTGTTGAACGAAAAAGAACGCCAGATCCTGAACTTTTATTTCGGCCTCGACTCAAACCATAGCTATACGCTCGAAGAGATTGGCTATATGCTTGATATGACAAGGGAACGTGTCCGCCAGATAAAGGATAAAGCGTTGAAAAAACTTAGGAACCGCTCGAAAAGCGGATTGCTTCAAGTCTATATGGACGAGTGAGTTTTGGTGATTAATTTTATATTATTCAAGCCCGTTCTTATTGATAAGGACGGGTTTCGCTTTTATACGCTCGGCAAACATATGCCCTGCGGACAGAGGGGTCATACAAGGCAAAAAACAATAGAGGGTGGATTTTGGGGGAAGACAAGCCTGCCAAAGAGGGGACACGCGTATAGCGTATTATCGAATATCAGGCGGTACAATCATGGGTACAGCTAAATCAAATGATATGTTGGGCAATCAAAGATATGTATGCTTGTAGGGTGCTAACCACGAGAGCCACCGAATATGCTGTACGGGGCGTGTGGAGGTGTGAGTCGCCTGTAAATATGAAAGTAGGAGGTAAATGCCTACATTTTGTGTTTGCCTTTTATTGGATTCCCAGCGTTTACTTGTGGTGCTGGCTGCGGTAGTCTGTTGGCGACATACCAAGGTGTTTGCGAACGTAGCGACCGAAGAAAGACAGGTTGGGGAAATCCAAACGAAAAACAATCTCTTTGACAGACAAGTCAGAGGTCGTTAGCAGTCGCTTAATCTCGTCTTGCAGCACGCTATGAATCCAATCCATAGCTGTCAGTCCGCTTACTTTCCGGCATACGGCAGAAAGGTATTTGGAAGAAATATGAAGCCTGTCTGCATACCATTGTACTTTTCGATGTACAGGATATTCCTTATGCAGCATGTCGAGAAACTGCTTGAAGATATAGTCTTTCCGCCCAATATGATCCTCTTCTGCCTCTACTTGTGGAAGTTGTTCTTCTAAGTAGGCAAACACCTCGTAAGCGTTTGCAATTACCATGGTCTGAATAATCTTCTTCCGATATTCTGTTTGCTCGGCAGTCATATAGGCTCTGTATAATAACCGATAATAGCGGACCAATTCTATCTGTTTGTCATTGAGTTTAACAACGGGGTGTTTCAGTGCGTACGAACGTTTGTCCCACCAATGAGGTTCCTGGCGGAAGAAAGAAGTCATTACATGGTCGATATAATCGTATTGTGTGCCAAGTATGGTCAGGAGATTGTCTTCACCTTCGCAAATGTCTTGTACGAGCGTATCCGGCAGTACCAGCAGCATGTTCCCTGCTTCTACATGGTGGGATTTGTCATTAATTCTAACGTCTAAACAGCCTTTTTCGCAGTAGCAGAGATAGAGCATGTCTTCAGTGGCATTGGGCAACTGCATTATCTCTGCCAAACTGTCAGCAATAATGATGTTATTGATGTGTTGTACCATATTGTCCTGTTGGCAAGTTATTTTATATTGTCTGTTCATAATACCACAATAAGTGTGCAAAAATGCTCTTTAAAAAGACTTAGAAGCATTTTTGAACACTATTAGCGCTATTATAAACATGTTTGGCGATGATTTTTGCTCATTTTTTGTAGAGAGATGTCGTACTATAAAAATTTTTACATTATGAAAAGAACAAACCTTATTTTTAGCATGCTGCTACTGGCATCTCTTTTAAGTTGCAAGAAAGAAGTAATTACCACATCAGGAGGTTATTCGTATAAAACCTCGGGGTTGGTAGATGTTACTTCCGTATTATCAAACGGCTCCACTCATGTAGAGCGTGTGACGCTACCCGATAAGATTGGGCAGTTGGAGGTCGTTAATATGCATAGCGGCGACAATCTACTCCTTTTGTTTAACGAGATGAATGGAAGTGCCTGGCAGGTTAAGTCAATGGTCAGCAATGGTGAATTGCAGTTTCCCGCGTATGATTATCCCTTAACATTAAAGGTTTTGGATTTTCGTTTTGATACCATTCCGCTTTTGATTATGGATACGGTGATTTGCGACAGTGTTTACCAGCACGAGACGTTTGACTGTGTGGTAAGTGGCAAGGGTTATACCTATGATGATGCTATTGTGTTTATGCTCGATTACAAAGGGCAATCCCGTACAAGCAACAAGGAAATTGAAGGAACAGGTATTCAAACCATTGCAAAACGGAATTGATTATGAAGAACTTATTATTTGCAATTGCAGCTACATCGCTACTGTCAATGGTATTTTGCTCGTGTCGGAATCAGGAAGAGAAACGTGTAGTGTCTCCGATTAAAGTGGACGTGGTTGTTATGGATTCAGTAGCGTCGTTCAGCACCCACACATATATTGGTGAGACAGAAGAAGCCTTCTCCCTTCCACTGTCGTTTTTGTCAGGAGGCAAGGTAAAAGCCATATACGTCAAAAACGGCGATTACGTGCAGGCCGGTCAAGTCTTAATGTGTGTTGATGATACGCAAGCTCTCAATACGCTGAGTGGCGCGCAAGCGCAATTGCAGCATGCCCAAGAAGCTTATCAACGCATCAAACAACTATATGAAAAAGGCGGCGTGGCAGAGATTAAACTGATAGAGGTCACCTCGCAATATGAGTCGGCTAAAGCGTATGCGGCGGTAGCCGGAAAGGAAGTGGAAAACTGTACGCTCAGAGCGCCACAAGATGGTATAATCAGCAATTGTACGGTACAGGTAGGGCAGAATTTAATGCCGCAGCAACCTGTGCTGACCATGTTGAATGTAAACGGGATGCACGTGCTATTCAGCGTGCCGGAATCTGATATAGGCAGCATTAAGATAGGGGATAGAGGAAGAGTTCTTATTCCTGCCTTGAAGAATGCCGTATATGATGCTGTCGTAATTGAGCGCAGCATGACGGGCAGCCGCTTTGCGCATAGTTATTCCGTAAAAATGCAGCTGCTTGGTGATGTCCAACAATTGCTCCCTGGCATGGTGAGTAAGGTGACGCTCAACGAGCAGATAATCCAAGGGTATATTATTCCTGCGCAATGTGTACAGCAAATGCCGGATGGCCTTATGGTATGGAAAGCGTCGGACGGCATTGCGCATCATTGCTATATAAAATCCGATCAATATCTGCCGGGAGGAATACTTGTGAAAGAGGGTATAGAGAAAAACGACAGAATCATCACCTCCGGTTATCAGAAACTATACGAAGGTGCTAAAATCATAGTGAACTACAAATAAGGCGAAATGATGAAACGTGATCACATACAAGGTGCCATGCGCAATCATGGCGTAGTGTTTTTCCTTACGGCAGTGTTGACAGCCTTCGGGATATGGAGTTTGCCGCATCTGAATAAAGACGAGTTCCCGCAATTTACCATTCGTCAGGGCGTAATAGTGGCTGTCTATCCGGGTGCGACGGCGCAAGAGGTTGAGCAGCAGGTGACAGCCTCGCTGGAGGAGTTCCTGTTTACCTATCAGGAGATAAATAAGAAAAAAACCTATTCTGTTACTGAAGACGGTATAGCGTATATTTATGCAGAGTTGAGGGAGTCCGTTGATCGCAAAGATGAGACATGGGCTAAGATTCGTGCCGGGCTCAATCTGTTCAAAACGACCTCTCTGCCGGCAGGGGTGTTGCAAATAGTGGTTGTAGATGATTTCGGCAGCACCTCGAGTGTGTTATTAGCGGTGGAAAGCAATCAGCGCAGTCCGCGCGAATTAGAGCAATATACCCAGCAGCTGTGCTCCCGTTTGCGTTCGATAGACGATATGGGAAATATTCGAATACTCGGTCAGCGTAAAGAAGAGATAGCGATAACGATTGATCCAGACCGTCTGACCTCCTATGGTATCGATCAGCGCACGTTGCTGGCTCAGTTAGCTATGCAGGGTTTCCGTACGGTAGGTGGAGAATCCTCAAGTGCCAACAGAAAGACGTTGGTGCATGTTTCAATACCCTATCAGACCGAATATGAGATTGGCCATCAGATTGTATTTACCGATCCTGAGAGCGGAGCCTGTGTGCGCCTGAAAGACATTGCTACTATCACTCGGCGCTATCAAGATTCAGATAAGTATGTGGATTTTTATAGCAACGACCAGAAAAACGCCTGCCTGATTGTAAGTATGGAGATGATCCCAGATAAGAATATCGTGGCATTTGGTGAAGAGGTAGATCAAATAATATCCCATGCGCAACAGGATTTCCCTCCAGACATAAAGATGCATCATATTACCAATCAGCCGAAAGTGGTGGACCAGAGTGTTCGTTCATTTTTGAAGGATATCTTGCTTTCCATTGTTGTGGTGATTGCCGTGATGCTGATGCTTTTCCCAATGAAGACGGCGTTGGTGGCCGGCTCAGGCGTGCCTATTTGCACGGCCATCACGTTGGGCATGATGTACGCTGTGGGCATTCAGCTGCATACTGTGACGTTGGCGGCGCTTATTGTGGTGCTTGGCATGATTGTGGATAATTCTGTCATTATTGTAGATGGTTATACGAATTTGCTCGAACAGGGCCATAGCCGATGGTATGCTGCCTCTGTCAGTACGAAGGAGCTGTGTTTGCCAATGGTTGCCGCCACCTTCGCCATCGCTGCAATGTTCTTTCCTTTGCGACATATTATCACTGGCCCTATCGGGGAGTTTGTTCAGCTCTTCCCATTTACAATCGCTTTTGCTCTCATTGCCAGTACATGTTATGCAATATGGGTGACGCCATATCTATGTACGCGTTTTATCCGGCGCAGAACGGATGGGAAACCTAATCTTTTCGAACGAGGGCAGCAATGGTTTTTTGATAAGTTGCAGACGGGATACCAGCATATATTGCGTTTCTGCTTCCGTTTCCCGAAGCTAACGCTTATGATGACGCTGGCATTACTCGGGTTGGGCGGTTATTTGTTTTCCAAGCTCAATATTCAGATGATGCCCAAAGCGGAGCGCAACTGCTTTGCCGTAGAACTCCACTTGCGTGATGGCAGCGACGTTCGCAGAACAGCAGAAGTGGCGGATAGCGTAGCTCGCGCTTTGCAGAAGGATGAACGGGTGAAGAGTGTCACTTCGTTTGTTGGACAGGCTTCCCCGCGTTTTCATGCCACTTATCAACCACAGATGGCTAAACCTTCGTATGCTCAATTCATTGTCAATACGGTCAGTGAGGATGCTACGCTTCAGCTGATTAGCGAATATCAGCCGAACTACGAGAATGCGTTCCCTGACGCCTACTTGCGTTTCAAGCAGATGGACTATCAACCGGTGCGCAACACGATTGAGGTTTTCTTGTCGGCAGACGATAGAGAGAATTTAATGGCGTATGCTGACTCTCTCTGCGCTTTTCTTGCGCAGCAGCCTGAGGTGTCCTGGCCACATACTGATTACGGAGAATATACCGAGCAGGCAAGCATCCAGCTGAAAGAAGACGAGGCGGCCCGACTGGGTATCACGCAATCGATGCTCTCCATGTATTTGGGCAACAGATTGGGTAATACGGTGCTTACAACTGTTTGGGAGGGAGATTATAGTGTGCCCGTTGTGCTTTATGCCAATGACTATGATTCGGTTGACTGTCATGCTATGGGAGATATTCTCATACCAACGGCATCGCCTGATGTATGGGTGCCGCTAAGGCAAGTGGCCGACATTAAGCCAGAATGGCATCACTCTTCCCTTACCAGAAGGAACAGCGTGCCGGTTATCACTGTCAGCTGTGACTTAAGAGGAAATGCATCGCAGCCTGCTACGCAAAAGAAGATTGATCAATGGCTTAGCCAACATGCTGGACAGTTGCCAGAAAATACTGAGATACGTTTTGGTGGGTTGACAGAGACCAACAATGAGTTGTTGCCCGAGATTATTATGGCTGTCACGGCGGCACTCCTCGTGATGTTCCTTTTACTCCTTTATCATTTTGGGAAACTGTCTATCTCCGTTCTTACACTTTCATCTGCTGTGCTGTGTTTGTTTGGAGCTTTCTTCGGACTCTGGCTATTCAATTTGGATGTTAGTATCACGGCCGTGCTGGGCATTGTCAGTCTGATTGGTATCATAGTGCGCAATGCCATCATGATGTATGAATACGCGGAACAGTTGCGTAAAGAGCAGCGTCTTTCTGTTCGTGATGCCGCTTTTGAAGCCGGGCTGAGGCGTATGCGCCCTATTTTCCTGACGTCTGCTACCACTGCGTTGGGAGTGCTCCCTATGATTATCGCGCACACCGCACTGTGGATGCCGATGGGTGTGGTTATCTGTTTCGGTACAATATTTACGCTACCGCTTGTTGTCACAACATTGCCTGTTGCTTATTGGAAAATGTATGAATCTAAAGATAAAAGCGTGCGACACCAATCATCTGGTCACCAACCAAAGCAGCCTATAGTGTGCGCTGTCAGCCTCGGCCTTTTACTCTGTATTGCGCCAGCAGCGAAAGCGCAGACCTTGACGCTCGATTCTTGTTTGAACATGGCGCGACAAAACAATCATACTTTGCGCGCTGCTTATTACGAGGTGGAACAAGCACAGCAAGTGCAAAACGAGGCTCGAACAAAGTTTTTCCCGCAAGTGCAGGTCCAATCAGTCGGTTTTCACAGCTTACAACCTTATATAAAATATAATATTGATGATATTCATCATGCGGGTGTAAGCGACTTGCTCAACACCTTATATGCCAACTATGGCGAAGCCCTCGGTATGCCTAACAGCATAGAACTCTTGCAAAAGGGAGTGGTGGCCGGCGTATCTGCCGTGCAACCCGTATGGATGGGCGGTAAGATTGTCGCAGGAAACCGATTGGCGCAAGTGGGCGCTGATGCAGCGGAACTGCAGCGGAAAGTGAAGGAAAGAGACATGCTGCTCCAAGTGGAGGAGAGCTACTGGTTGGTAGTAGGATTAGAGGAAAAAAGACAGACATTAAACGCTGCCGCTTCCTTACTCGACACCATGCATATCATCGTTGCGCAAGCAGCCAAACTTGGACTGAAAATGCCTACTGATACGCTAAAAGTGGAACTGAAACAAAGCGAGCTGAAAGCGCAAGAGTTGCAACTGAATAATGGTATCATATTGGCTCGACGTGCTCTTTGCCAGTCCATTGGGTTGGAATATTCTGACAGTCTGATTTTAGAAAGTGTGCCCATCGTCAATGACTCTGCAATTATTGCACCTGCGTCCAATAGTGTTCGACCGGAGAAGCAACTGCTCGATCTGCAAGTCAGAGCGGCAAAATTGGAGAAACGAATGACTTTGGCTGACGCGCTTCCGCAAGTAGCGGTGGGTGGCTCGTATGCTTATATTAATCTGATGGAAAAAAATCAGCTCAACGGCTCGGTATTCTGTATGGTGAAAGTTCCTATCACTGCATGGTGGGAAACGGGGCATAAGTTGCAGCAGCACAACGCTGCTATCCGACAGGCCGAAGAGCAACAGGCGGAGCTCAACGAACAAATGCAACTGCAGACGATGCAGGCGGCAGACCAGATGATGGAGAAGATGGCTCTCGTCAGACAGCAGCAGAAATCCTATTCGATAGCTGAGGAGAACTACCGCATTACGATGCTCAATTATCAGGCAGGATATGCCACTATAACGGATTTGCTCGAAGCGCATACAACACTCTTTCAAATGTCCAACGCACTAACAGATGCACAATTGTCTGCACGTATTGCGCAGCGAACGTATGAGGCTCTGGGAGAATAACACCATGGACTACGTCGATGAAAATCCTATCGCTCAACGCGGTGGGATTTTCATTTGTACGCTCGGCAAGGTGCATTGTCTAAGTGGAGAAGTCGGCATGGTTCATAGAAGAGTGTGATGGATAACGTGCCACGATGTAGTCTTGGATACATTCAAAAGATGAAGCAAATAATAAATCGAGAGAACCCAAATGGTATGTTGGGCAATCAAAGATATGTGTTTGCCCATATAGTTATCGGAGGAGACGGTTTTAATTTATTGATTGTCATTAGGCTGTGGCATATTACTCAATGCCGTGTTATAACTCTGCCATCTCCTCGACTTTGCATCTTACGTAAGGAATGTCCATGTTGAAGGTTTTCTCAATCGGTTGGGAAAGGCTGTTAATCATGTATAAGGTGTTGTCTTGCATGTCGTTAAGTTGAAGTGCGGCTTCTCTCACATCATCCCACTCCGGTTCAACCTTCATCAGAGGTACGAAATTGTAAAGAATAATGTTTTTCAACTCTATCTCTTTCAGATTCGTGGACTCAATCTTTGAGTGTGTCCTTATAAGTTTCTGTTCCCCAACTTCTTGTAAGACGGCGAGATATTTTTCATAGAGCACATATTCGTTGAGCATGAATGCAATCTCGTTAGGGTAGAACGGTTCCCAGAAAGCTTTAGGGAGCGGCTTGGCAAGGAAACGTCCGAGCATGAAAGAACCGGCAGATAACCCGTATTTGTTCTGTTTCCTGCATTTTGAAATAATGCTTTTGAAAAAGTCCACCTTTCTCTCTCCGTTGAGAAGGTTGAACACTCTCGATTGCTCAAGATGTGAGCCCATCTGGCTGTCAAGCACTTGTTCCTGATAACGGTCTGGGTTGAGGTTGTACCATGTGTTGACGACATCTTTCGCTTTCTCCGGGTTCGCGTTGAGGTCGTAGCTGATAAGCCGTGCGAGCGAGTTGATGTCGGTTATGAAGTTGACTTGGCTTGAGTTAATGATATCCTGATAGATATCGTATGCGAGTTTGAGTTTTGGGAAGACGTTTTTCTCTTTTTCATTCAAGTCGAATTCCTCACCGTCCATATATTTCCTGAATCGGGCAGGAGTGAAGGTCGCTTGTCCGGCGTAAATGCTCTGCCGTTTGCTTGAAAGCGTTATCCAGTCTCCGCTTTTGAGTTCCATCCCATCGCTGTTTATTAACTTGTTGTCCTTGATATGAATCCCGCATTTCCCGAGGTTTAGGAAGGCCGGTATTCCATACCCCCTGCATGCGGTCACTACGTGTATGGCTGCAGGAGTAATGCTCATGATGGCGTCAACCTCGTTGAGTGTGATGGTGTCTTCCGGGGTGAAACGCTCCCTGCAAATGCAAACGCTGTATCCATCTTTAATCAGTTGGCTTTCTTCCTGGATGTTGAAGCATATCTTGGCTGTGGTCGCGCTCCTTGGCAGCACGCTGACGCCGTTACCGAAGAATGTGAGGTCTTTAAGCGATTTCTCGTCAATGGTGTCGGAGAACACCTGCCGTAAATGGTATGGCTTGATAAGCTCCATTATGTTCTCCTTCTTGATGATGGGTTTCTTTGCGCAAGGTGTTTCGTTGGTTTTTATTTTGTTGTATTCCTCCCATGTCAGAGTACTGATGTCTCTGTTCAGGAACATCTCTATGGAGGATATGAGTGCGGCGCGTCCTGTCAGCTCCGACTTGTTAAGCTGGAGAACGGCGAACAAGCTCGCTTTGTCGGGAATGGTCTCTATTCCGAACTCTATGGTCACGGGGGATGAGAACTTGCGTTCGAGGTTTTCCAGCAGAGGGTCGAAATGATATACAGCGGGGAATAGTTCTTTAATGTCTTTCCTGTCGTTATAGCTCCAGTTTGTAGCCGAGATGTTGCCTGTCATGATTTCCTCTCCGAAGATGTCGGGATAGGTCTCTATCTGCCTTCCTGTTCCCGTGTTGCTGTTCCTGCTGTAAAGCACGCCGGGGCAGGAGCTGTCGTTTCCTATTGTCCAAACCATTTTGTGCAAGATGAAGGCAGGGCAAGCGTCTTTGCCTCTCATAAAAGTTGTCACGAGTTCCTTGTTGTTTGTGTAGAAGCTTCGGACGTATTTAGTGAAGCAGAAAGCTTGATAGAAACTGTCGGTTATCAGTCTGTCATCGCCTTTCTCGTGTTCGATGACCATGTTCTCCATCCATTTTATTCTCATTTCCTGCTCTTCAATGGAGAGTGAGTTCTCGTCAACGGGCTCGCTTTCGGTTATTCCGAGCATGTCGAAGATGTTGCCAAGGGTGTGCAGGTATATCCTGTTGCCCATGTTGTGCCCGTATTTGCCTGCAAGGGCTTTGTATGCCGTGCGGTTGATACCGATGTTAAGCAATGTTGGCATAAGGCCCGGTATATATTGTGGCATCGCGCTTCTTAATGCGAAAACGAGAGGGTTCTTGGGGTCGCCAAGTTTGCTTTGCGTCATTATCTCGAGGTTGTTAATCGATTGCCTGAGCAGGTCTTCGAGGTCGTTGTGATGGTAGGCCTTAGTGGTTAGTATGCAGAAATCGGGGACCGCGTAACATTGTTTTGTGAGTTCGAGGAGCATTTTCCCCTTATGGCTCACAATGAGTTCGGAGTGCAGCTTCGGGTCGCATAAGGTGGTGACAATAAGGTTGTTGTCTATCAAAGGGTTTTCCTGAATATATTTTTTTATTCTGTCATGGAGTTGGTTTCTGAGAGTGTCGAGTTCTCTTTTCACCGCCGCCTCTCCATTTTTCTCTCTGATGAGAAGTTTGAGGAAGTGCTCGCTTTGGGTCTTGTCCTCGTTTGACAGGAGATAGAATATGTCGTACCATCTTGGCGCGATTTCTTGAAGGCTTCCGTCCTCGCTCTTGTATATCACGGTGCCGGGTTTGTTCCCTTCGGGGCGATTCTCTACGGCAAAGACGTTTTCGTTGATGTCACCGTCGCATTTCGCGAACATGTTCATCATGAAATAATTGGGGTAGCTTGCTCTGATTTTAAATTCCATGTTGTTTCAGGATAAAAATTAATCTTATTAGGTATTAATATAAAAAACCTTGCAAAGGTAAATAAAAAATTTGTACTTTTGCAACCCGTCATACAGTATTGAACTAACTTATTCTTCGATGAAAAAGACAAAGTATATTTTTGTAACGGGAGGTGTTACTTCCTCTCTTGGTAAGGGTATTATTTCATCGTCATTGGCGAAACTGATTCAAGGGCGCGGCTATACGGTGACTATTCAGAAACTCGACCCGTATATTAATGTTGACCCGGGCACCCTTAACCCTTATGAGCATGGCGAATGCTATGTCACTGAAGATGGTGCGGAGACAGACCTCGACCTCGGGCACTACGAGCGTTTCTCAGGCACTCCTACTTCACAGGCCAATAACATCACAACAGGTCGTATATATCAGAGCGTGATAACCAAGGAGAGGAAAGGGGAATACCTCGGCTCAACAGTGCAGGTGGTCCCTCATATCACTGACGAGATAAAGCGTTGCATCAAGCTTCTCGGACATACGGGGAAATATGATTTCGTAATAACGGAGATAGGCGGCGTCGTAGGAGATATTGAGTCCCTTCCATTTATAGAGGCTATCCGTCAGTTGAAATGGGAACTCGGTAGCGATTGCATAAACGTGCATCTTACCTTGGTGCCTTATCTCTCTGCCGCTCAGGAGCTTAAGACAAAGCCTACACAGCATTCTGTCAAAGAACTACAGGAACAGGGTGTGCAACCTGATATTATCATCTGCCGTTGCGAGAAGCATATTACCGAGTCGATCAAGTCAAAGATTGCTTTGTTCTGCAACGTCTCTAAAGATGCGGTCATCGAGTGCTGCGATGCCGAATCTATTTATGATGTGCCGATCATGATGATGCAGGAGGGACTTGACAGGGTGGTGTTCAAGAAAGCCGGTATAGAGATGCCGTCAGAGATACATCTTGAGAAATGGCAGAAGTTCTTGAGCCGTCTGCATAACCCGAAACAAGAGGTCACTGTCGCCCTCGTCGGAAAATATGTCGAGCTTACCGATGCCTATAAGTCAATACGTGAGGCGTTCATTCACGGCGGTGTTGAGAATGAGACGAAGGTGGTAATCAAGAGCATACATTCTGAATTTATTACTAAAGAGAACGTCCTCCAGCAACTTGATGGTGTAGATGGGATACTGGTGGCTCCGGGATTCGGGAACCGCGGCATTGAAGGAAAGATTATCGCTATCGAATACGCAAGGACAAACAATGTCCCTTTCTTCGGAATCTGCCTCGGAATGCAGTGCGCGGTCATCGAGTTCGCTCGCAACGTCCTCGGACTGAAAGACGCTCACTCACGCGAGATGAACCCGGATACTAAAAACCCGGTTATCGACATCATGTCAGAGCAGAAGACTATCGTCAATATGGGCCATACAATGCGTCTCGGAGCTTATCCGTGCCATCTATCCGACAAGTCGAAACTTGTTAAACTCTATGGCACAAACGATATCTCGGAACGTCACCGTCACCGCTATGAGTTTAATAATACCTATATCGAGAGTTTTGAGAAAAACGGTATGATAATGGCGGGTGTGAATCCTAATACCCAACTCGTCGAGGCTGTTGATCTTACAACCCACCCTTGGTTTATTGGCGTTCAATATCACCCTGAATATAAGAGTAACGTGGCAAACCCTCACCCTCTTTTTGTCGGTTTCGTCGCTGCAATGTTGGAATATAAAGCTAAGAAGGTTAAATAGTTATGAATAAAGAGACTATTATCGGTTTCACACTGATTATCGGAATATTGGTGGGATACACAATCTGGATGTCACCATCAAAAGAAGAGATTGAAAGACAAAGGCATTATCAGGATTCTATATATCAAGAAAGTAGGATTCGCTATATCCAGGACTCACTGCGCTTCGTTGAGGAGCAAAAGAAAACTGAACGGGGATATGATAATGAACATGTCACAACAACCGCTATACGCGACCAGTTCGGATATTTCGCATCATCAGCAGTGGGTGAGGAGAAGGAGCTTACAATTGAGAACGATGTGCTGAAAATGACGATGTCGTCAAAAGGCGCGTACGTTAAGACGGTGATGCTTAAGGACTATAGGACTTGGGACTCGCTCCCTCTTATAGGCTTTGACGAGAATACCTCAAGGTTCAACCTGTCGTTCTTTGCAGGGAACAGGAATATCAACACACAGGACCTTTATTTCGTTCCTTTTGTCAACGGAGTGGAATATCGGGGTGACGAGCCTATCGTAGTGGGTGACAACCCGTTGACGCTAAGCTTCAGGGCATTCGTTGACGACAACTCCGATTATGTGAATCAGAACGAGTATATCGATTTCTCCTATACCTTGAATAAAAAAGAATATATGGTCGATTTCGATGTCAATACGGTGAATATGAGGGATATTATCGCCTCTAACAGCAACTTCCTGACAATTGACTGGTATGTGGATATTTTGAAACAGGAGAAGGCTGTTGACCGCTATAACGGCTCAAACGTCTATTATAAGTTCGTGAATGACGATGTGGAGTCGCTTAGCGGTGACCGTGGCGGGGAAAAGGACGGCGAGAAGAGCCTGAAAGGCAACCTGAAATGGTTCTCGTTCAAACAGCGTTTTTTCAGCTACTCACTTATCGCTGATGATTTCTTCAATTCTGCCGTCGTTGGCATGAAAACGGATATCAAGTCGAAAAATCCTCGCTACCTCAAGACAATGTACGCTACCGTTGATGTACCATTTGATGGCCTTAGTAATGACAATGAAATATCAATGCGGATGTATTTTGGCCCTAACAGCTTGAAGATCATGGATTCATACGATCTTGACCTTGAGAAGCAGATACCTCTCGGTGGAAAACTCGTCGGCTGGATCAATAGATATATCGTTGTCAACGTTTTTAACTGGCTCGGCAGCTATGGCTGGAATTACGGTATCGTCATCCTTGTCCTTACCTTGATAATCAAACTCGCATTGATGCCTTTCGCATACAAGTCATACCAATCCTCGGCAAAGATGCGTGTCCTGAAACCAGAGATAGACCAGATTAATGAGAAATATCCTAAGGAACAGGACGCCCTCAAAAAACAACAGGCTGTCATGGAACTCTATAAGAAGGCCGGCGTGAGTCCTACATCCGGCTGTCTGCCTATGTTGCTACAACTGCCTATCCTTTGGGCTATCTTCCGTTTCTTCCCTTCAAGTATTGAGTTGCGCCAGCAGCCGTTCCTATGGGCCGACGACTTGTCAACCTATGACAGCATACTCGACCTCGGATTCAATATCCCGTTCTACGGCGACCACGTGAGTTTGTTCACTCTGCTCATGACTGTGACGACAATACTTTATACCTATATTAATAATAAGCAGATGTCCACAGCATCAGCCCCGGGTATGAAAGGAATGAAGATAATGATGTATATCATGCCTGTCATGTTCCTCGGTCTGTTTAACAGTTACTCGGCCGGTCTTAGCTATTATTACATGCTGGTCAATATTATCACTTTCTTGCAGATGTACCTCTTCAGAGTGTTCCTCGATGATAAGAAACTCCGCAAGAAAATAGAACTCGCTAAGCAAAAACCTGTGAAGAAATCGTCGTTCCAAAAGAGACTTGAGGAAATGCAGCGACAGCAACAGCAGATGCTCAGACAACAGCAGCAACAAAAGAATCCAAAAAAATAAGAATGTAATTATGTTAAAAGTTCAGATTATGAAAAGCAAGTTTTTAATTCCGTTATTTTCAACATTTGTCGTTTTCGCCTTGTTGTTTTCAGGTTGCAAGAAAAATGAAGGCTCTCAAATAGACTTGCCAGAGACGACGTCACCTTTCGCCTACATTAAAATCAACGGCTCGGAATATACTTTCTCCGGACTTAATTATAAAAATGTCTCCGTAGATAATAAATACAATGTTAGCCGTGAATTGAAATCAGACGTAGTTACGTTTTGTTTAGAAGCAAAGAATCAAGAAAGCTCAAATCTAACAGGAAAGACGTTTGTCATTGGCTCAGAAGACATTAAGGCTTCGATTAAGTTCAACGGTGAAAAATACAACGTGAATAGTCCGGTGGAAATCAAGGTTTATAAGGATAATATGTTCTTTTTCTATGCGATATCTTCAGGCGTTGCCGTCTCGGAAGATGGAGCCAAATCAATAGACTATGTTTTGGGATTCTCTGAATGACGGTCGTCAAGACATTGAATATTTGATTGTTCTCAAAAATGTTTCCAGATAGGATTTATATCATTGGGTATATGTGCTCTGGCAAGTCCTCGGTCTCGAGAAAATTAGCGGGTCGTCTTGGTTATCATTCGTGTGATACAGACGACTTGTTCGAGGAGAGGTATCACGTCAGTGTGAATGATTTTTTTAATAAGTATGGCGAGGGCTATTTTAGGAAGTTTGAGTCAGAGATATTGAAGAACACAGCCGGAATGCATAGGACCGTGGTGTCAACGGGAGGCGGCACTCCCTGTTATTTTGATAACATGGAGTGGATGAAGGAGAATGGGAAGACGGTATTTATCAAGGTGAGTCCTGCAACAGTATTCAACAGGTTGGCGATGGCGAAGAGGAAACGCCCGCTTGTGAACGGAAAGACAAGCGATGAGTTGATGGAATATATTGAGAATCATTATGGCTCGAGGCTGTCGATATACGAGCAGGCAGACCTGATAGTCAAGGGCGAGAATTTTAACATTGATGAACTTCTTGACTGTTTGGAAAAAATGTGACATGAATAATAAAAATTTCTCCCCAATAAAATTATTTTGTATCTTTGAAACCAAGTAATGATGAAAAAATAAAATTAGTAACAAAAATCTTAAATTATGAGAAAGGTAATAATTCTTTTATTCGCTTTAGCCATCATGTTCCCTTCTTTCGCACAGACTGACAAGACGATAAAGAGGAAAGTGGCTATCGGAAGGTTTTCGAATGAGACACAATATGGAAAAGGCGCGTTTTACAATAAGGAGAATGACCCTATGCGCAAACAGGCTCTCGATATTTTGTCAGACAAACTCCAGCAGTCGGGGAAATTTATCCTGCTTGAGCGCGAAGACCTCGAACTGCTCGTAAATGAGTCGGGAAACGAGATGCAGAAAGTCGGTGCGGATTATCTTATCATAGGCTCGATTACAGAGTTTGGAAGGAAAAACGAAGGACAGGAACAGTTGTTCTCATCAACGAAGACACAAACCGTGGAAGCAGGAGTGAGCATCCGCATCGTTGAAGCATGCACCGGACTTGTGATATATTCCGGACACGGAACAGGGAAGGCAGAGACAACAACGAAGGAGACCCTCGGCCTTGGCGGAAAAGCCGGCTTTGACGCCACACTGAGCGATAAGGCTATATCAGCCGCAATATCCCAACTTGTTGAGAATATCATCAATGAGTGTACCGATAAACCTTGGAGGTCGTTCATTCTTGATGAACAGGAAGGCGACTACTTTATTTCGGGCGGCGCATCGCAAGGTCTCGCAACAGGCGATAAATTCTCGGTATATAAAAAAGGGAAAGTAGTTAAGAATCCTCAGACAGGAATGAACGTAGAACTCCCTGGAACTAAAATAGGCACTGTCACAATCACTATGACTATCTCTGCCGAAAGGCCTGAGAATGAGATTTCCTTATGCTCATACGAGGGCGAAGTGATTGAAAAGGATAACTTTAATGATTACTATATTTTAAATGATTGATAATTATGAAAAGAATATTAGCAGTACTATCTTTGGCTTTTCTTATGTGCAGCTGTGGCGTGGGGGTTCACTCTATGTCATCTGGTGTTGAAAGCTTTTCAGCATTGACTTTTATCGCTGACACAAACCAAAATATCACCGTCGTCGTTGACGGACAGCCTTATTCTGTTGAGACTGTCAAACTCAAAAAATATAGAAGAAACCGACCTATAAAGAAGACAACTGAAAACACAATCATGCTCTCAACCGGTCAGCATGAACTGACAGTTGTTAAAGATGGGAAAGAAGTTCTCTCAAAGACAGTGTTCCTTTTTGATGGCGAGACAAGGGTTATAGAGTTATGAAAATAAATAAGTTATCCTTACTCCTCATTTCTCTCGTCTTCGTGTTGTCTTCCTGTTCCACAACGAAACTTTATTATTGGGGTGGAAATAAGAACAATACCACGAAGTATGAGGAAATGTCGTATCGCTATTATAAGACACATTCTCCGGAGTCGCTTTGCAATGTCTTTGTAGTGTATCATGACGTGATTGAAAACCCCGGTGGTGGCCGAATGGTGCCGCCTCCAGGGATGTGCGCGGAGTTCGCCTTCTTACTCGTAGATGAACAATGCACCGAGACATTCATGAATAACGCTTCGGAAAAACAGAAAGACAACATTGGCAGAACTGATTTTTTTGAATATGGTATCGAATTGTTAAACAAGGAGATGGAATATTATCCGGAGTCAAAACAGTTCCTCGAACCTATTCTTAACCGTATCCAAAATAAAGAATGACTATGAGAAAGATTTTTAATGTTTTCTTATGTGTGGCGCTGGCAGCCGTTTTATTGTCTTGCGCTACAAATAGCCTTTCTAAAGGTGAGCAATATAGTAAGCTTTATGAGGAAAAACCTCTCGTGCTGCTTGTCATGCCTCCTATCAATAACACTGCGAAGGTAGAAGCTAAAGAGCTGCTGTACACATCAATATGCCAGCCGCTCTCCGAGGCAGGTTATTATGTTATCCCGCCTTTTGCGGCGATGGAGGTGTTTAAAAATGAGAGCGCATACGATGCGGAAATGTTTCTTGACTCCCCTCTCGGCGCATTTAAAGATTATTTCGGAGCCGATGCCGTCGTCTTCTCTCAAATTGATGTATGGGAAAAGATTCTTGCAGGTATAAAGATAAAAGTGACTTATATTGTGAAATCTACAAAGACAAATGACATATTGTTTGAGAGAAGTTGTGATTTGACTGTGGATATGACGGTTAACAGTAGTACCTCTATTTTAGGAATGGTCATGGAATTGGCGGCAGCCTCAATTGAAGCCGCACTGACTGATGAAATCGTTGCCGCAAGAATAGCTAATGAAGAAGTGTTTCGCGACTTGCCCTATGGGAAATATCATCCGAGATATTTGAAAGATGTTAACGAAAAAGCAAGAAATAAGGAAATCGTTTCATATATTGACAGATAGAAATTGTTTTGGGGTTAAATAATTGTTGTGGATACCATCTTTATTGGTGTCCACTTTCTTTTTGTTCGTTCTGTTAACGAAGAGATATGAAAAAGAAATCTCCTCACTGCTTCCGTAAGGAGATAACTCTTGATTGTCTTTATTATGTTCGGTTTTGTCGCGACTACTCTTGCCTTAGCCGTAATGATACAATGTTTTCGACATGCTGAGTGTGTGGGAACATGTCAACGGGTTGTACGGCAACAACTTTATACATGTTGTCAAGTAGTTGTAAATCACGTGATTGTGTGGCCGGGTTACAACTGATATAAATAATCTTCTTCGCTTTTATTCTCTTTAATTGCTCAATAACCTTGTCTGCCATTCCAGCTCTTGGAGGGTCGGTAACGATAAAGTCAGGGCAACCATTTTTCATGATGAAGTCATCGTTAAGAACCTTGGCCATATCTCCGGAATAGAAGATGGCATTGTCTATATTGTTTATCTTCCCATTGACTCTCGCATCAGCAATAGCTTCCTCAACATATTCAATGCCAACGACTTTCTTCACGAAACGTGAGAAATAGAGAGCGATAGTTCCTGTTCCTGTATAAAGATCGTACATCAATTCGTCTCCATGTACATCGGCGAGGTCGAATGCGGCCTTATAAAGTCTTTCCGCCTGATAGACATTTGTTTGGAAAAACGATACGGGGCCGACACGGAATTGCAGGTCTTCGAATCCATTGCGTGGGGATTTCATCGTCTCAATCAAGTAAGGCTCTCCTTTAACGCATTCAAAAGGAAGGTCGGAAATAGTATCGTTGAATTTTGGGTTGATAACCAACATTATAGAGATTATTTGGGGAAATCTCTCAGATAATGTAGGAATCAATTCGTTGCGGACGATGTCATTTTCTTCGTTTATGATAATGATTACCATGAACTCGCCTTTGCTGTTGCACCGCACAATAACGTTACGCATTGTCCCCTGATGGGCGCGGACATTATGGTAAGATATTTTCTTATCCATTGTGAACTGCTTGATAAACAGTCTTATTTCGTTTGAAGGCTCCGCTTGCAAATAGCAATGCTCAATATCAATCACTCTGTCGAAAAGTCCGGGAAGATGGTATCCGAAACCTTTGCACTGCTCTTCGGTATATGTGCCTGATGGAGCTCCGTCAGTGAGCCATTTGCGGTTCGAGAAACTATACTCAACCTTATTCCTATAATAAAATTGATTCTCGCATCCGAGAATAGGGGTGATCTCAGGATATTCAATCTTTGCTATTCTGTCGAGATTGTCTTTTACCTGTTTCTGTTTATAATATAGTTGCCATTGGTAATCAAGGTGCTGCCATTTGCAGCCGCCGCAGAGACCGAAATGTTGGCATATTGGTTTTACACGTTTGTCAGACTCTTTTACTATATTGACAATTTTCCCGTCAAAGCAATTCGACTTCTTCTTAAATATCTGGATGTCAACGATATCTCCCGGTGCGCCAAATGGGATAAAAACCACTTTCTCTTCTGGCTTTGCAATACTCATGCCTTCAGAGCCGGCATCAATTATTTCAACGTTGTTAATGGATTGAGGTTGTTTTATTCTTTTCATGGCGCAAAATTACAAAACATTTTAGTACCTTTGCAAAAAATAAATACTTATAATGAAAATACCGACAATAACAGATATTCGTGGCGCTGATGCCTATACGATTGAGAATGAGCCTGTTAGCTCGATTGATTTGATGGAACGCGCATCATGTGGTATGCTCTCATGGCTTTTGCCTCGTGTCAGATCAGTGAAAAAGCCGATAAAGATTTTCAGTGGTATGGGAAACAACGGCGGTGACGGACTCGCCTTATCGAGACTTTTATTTAAAGAAGGTGTCGCGTCTGTTGTTTTTATAGTGCATAATGGCAAGAAATATAGCGATGACTGTGCTGAAAATCTTAAACGACTAAAGAATGAGACAGATGTCCCGATTTTTGATATAGAGTCGAGGACGGATTTCCCTGAAATAAATGATGATGACGTATTAATAGATGCTATTGTGGGTTCCGGATTATCGCGCCCACTTGAAGGCCTTGTCGCGGATTTGATTACTCATCTTAATGATAATGAGGCGATTAGAATAGCTGTCGATATAGCCTCTGGATTAAACGCGGATTTGCCATGGACACTTTTCTGTAAAGACTCATCTCCTAAGATACTGAAGGCTGATTACACTTTGAGTATGCAGTTCCCCAAAATGGCATTTCTGTATTTGGAGAATGATGCTTTTGTTGGAAGATGGGAGGTCATTGACATAAATATCCATAGAAAATATATTGAGGATATAGAGACAAACAACTTCTTTACAACAGATGATACCATTAAGCCAATGCTTCACAAGCGGGGAAGGCATTCTCACAAAGGCACTTTCGGTCATGCGTTGCTTATCGCTGGTTCTGAGGGTAAGACTGGGGCGGCACTGCTCGCGGCAGAGTCGTGCCTTCGCTCAGGGGTGGGGCTTCTAACGGTACATCTTCCAAAGGTCGCGGCCATGCCTTTGCAAGTCTATCTCCCTGAAGCAATGATAAGCGTTGATAAATCAGAGGAATGCTTTTCTTTACTACCGGACTTGACTCCTTATTCTGCCGTAGGCGTTGGCCCCGGACTTGGGAAGAAAGAAGAGACGGAAGCTGCGTTGAAAAAGCTTGTTCAAGAAATACGGCTGCCTCTTGTGTTAGATGCCGATGCGCTGAACATCATCTCTGAAAACAAGACATTACTGTCGTTCCTGCCCGAAAAATCTATCCTGACCCCTCACCCGAAAGAGTTTGAACGCCTTTTCGGCAAGACAGATAACTCTATGCAGCGTCTTGCTTTGCAATGCGAGATGTCGCAAAAATATAAGATTATCATAGTGTTAAAAGGTGCGAACACTTCGGTCTCTATGCCTAATGGCGCATGTTTCTTTAACTCCACAGGTAATGCCGGCATGGCAACGGGTGGAAGCGGTGACGTGCTTACGGGAATGATTTTGTCGCTTCTTGCTCAACGGTATTCGCCGGAGGAAGCGGCGGTCCTTGGTGTGTTCCTACATGGTAGGGCTGGAGATATTGCCGCCGCAGAAGACGGTATGGAGTCGTTGATTGCAAGCGATATATCAAAAAACATTGGAAAAGCTTTTAAGGAGACTGCCGACTTGTAAGGAGAATGGTTCCACTCTTAAAAATATGTTGGCAGCACCAAAAAAGTGCATTTTAAGACTTTTTTGGTGCTGCTTGTGTTATCTGTTTGACAACGTCTCTGACCTATGCCAACTCGACCTTGTCAATATTTGAATCGTCTTCAACCCTTAGATTATCAATGATGAACTGCTGCCTCTGTTCGGTGTTCTTCCCCATATAATACCTTAATAAATCCGGTATTGTCATGTCGTGACGCAGAATTATTGGCTCAAGACGCATGTTAGGACCGATGAAATAACTGAACTCGTCAGGGGAAATCTCGCCAAGACCTTTGAACCTTGTGATTTCCGGTCTCGCTCCTAAAGTTTTTATCGCATTGACGCGCTCTTCATCTGAATAGCAGTAGATAGTCTGCTTCTTGTTGCGTACCCTGAACAACGGGGTCTGAAGTATGTAAACGTGTCCGCCTCTCACAACATCGGGGTAGAACTGAAGGAAGAAGGTGAGAAGCAGGAGCCTGATATGCATTCCGTCAACATCGGCATCGGTGGCAATAACGATGTTGTTATATCTAAGATTCTCTATCGATTCGTCGATGTTTAACGCTGCTTGTAGAAGGTTGAACTCCTCGTTCTCATATACTATCTTTTTCGACAGTCCGTAGCAGTTGAGGGGTTTGCCTCTCAAGCTGAATACCGCCTGTGTCTGAGCGTCACGGCTTTTGGTAATGCTTCCCGATGCCGAGTCGCCCTCGGTGATGAAAAGCGTTGACTCTAAACGTTTCTCTTGGTTGGTGTTGTAGTGAACGCGGCAGTCGCGCAGCTTTCTGTTGTTCAGACTGACTTTCTTTGCGCTCTCTCTCGCGAGTTTCTTGATGTTAGCCATGCCCTTGCGCTCTTTCTCATTCTGTATGATTTTGCGCATAAGAGCCTCAGCCACATCGCTGTTCATGTGAAGGAATTTGTCAAAATGCCTTTTGATAATATCTGTGATATACCCTCTTATCGTGACTTTGTTATCCTCGTCCATATAGTTTGAAGAGAACTTTGTCTTTGTCTGCCCCTCGTATTCTGGGTTCATCACTTTTATTGACAAGGCGGCGATAAAAGAACTTCTGATGTCAGATGTCTCGTATTCCTTATTGTAATATTCTCTGATTGTCTTTGCGATAGCGTCGCGGAAAACATTAAGATGTGTGCCGCCGAGAGGATTGTATTGTCCGTTGGCAAAGGAGAAGTACTCTTCGTTTGATGTGAGGTTTGAATGGGTGAAAGCGCATTCGAAATCACCTTCTTTAATATGGATGATAGGGTAGGAGCAAGTCTCTATTTTCCCAATCTTCCTTTCCAAAAGGTCGAGAAGGCCGTTTTTAGCCTGATATTTCTGACCGTTAAGAATCAATGAGAGTCCGCTGTTCAGGAATGCGTAGTTCCAGACCATGTCGTCAACATATTCCATCAGGAAATGGTAGTTGCCAAACAACTCGGTGTCAGGGACAAATGTTATCTCCGTGCCGTTTTTCTGGTCGGTTGGCAAAAGATCCGACTCATATTGGAGAACACCCTTTGAAAACTCCACGATTTTTGTCTTGTTGTCGCGGTATGATTGTGCTTTGAAATACGATGAGGCCGCATTGGCGGCTTTGGCTCCTACACCGTTTAATCCTACAGACTTTTTAAACGCGCCCGTGTTATATTTCCCGCCGGTGTTTATCTCTCCAACACAATCCCTTAACTTGGCAAGCGGTATGCCTCGCCCATAGTCACGCACATGTACGCGTCCGTCGTTGATGTCAATCTCAATGACTTTGCCATATCCCATCACGAACTCGTCAATACAGTTGTCAACGATCTCTTTGAGGAGAATATATATCCCGTCGTCATGGGCAGAGCCATCGCCGGCCTTGCCTATATACATTCCTAAGCGTTTCCTGATATGCTCGTTCCACGAGAGATGCTGTATCGAATCGTCATCGTAGTTAGACTCAGATAAGGGTGTAGAGAACTCTAACTCGTTGTTTTCTAATAGGTTGTTGTCGTTGTGTTCGTCGGCCATTCTTCAAAATTCTTTCTGCAAAGATATTAAAAATCTCCGAAAGATTGCAAGTTTATCATTCTGATAATTTTCATTTGTTCAAATTTAAAATGAAAAATGAATGCCCGATTATTGTTTCCCATGAAAAAAATGACATCTCCGTTTATCCTGAATTATCTCCAAAAAGAATGAACCACCTTGTTGTCCACTATTTCTTTTTTGAGAAAATATCCTTTAAAGATTGCAAAATCTCTTTGAAAGCAACAATGTCCTCTTTTGAAATCGCTAATGCCTTAATAGGGGTGTCTGTGACTTTTTTGAATATAATCCATTGATATACAATCGTCGCAAGATTTGTCAGCGATGCGGATATTCCTGCGCCAACCATTCCGAATGGTGGAATTAAAAGGCATAGTGAAGGAATTGTGACCAAAAGTCCGACAACAGCCCCATATAGATTGTGTTGTGGCATGTCAACGCCGGAGAAGAAATGGCAGAAAATAGTGTTAGCCGTCATGAAGATGATGCTTGGGGCAAGAGATATTATCACGACTCTCATGTCGGCGAAGTTCTCCGTGAAAACGAAAGAATAAATCTCGCGCGGTATGATGCAAAGGAAAATAGAGCATGCCGCCGTCAGCAATACCGCTACCTTTAACAATCGTATAGTGATCCTTGCCGCTTCATGTTTGTCGGTGAGGTTGCTGATTTTTGAGAACTGAACCAAGGCAATGCTGTGCCCGATTAGTTTTGGTGACTCAGACACCTGTGTTGACGAATGGAAGACCCCAACTTGTGCGTTGCCACTGAAATGCTTGATAATCAGAATGCTCAGACGCTTGTTTAATGTGGAGACCAATGTTGACAACTGTATTACAGACCCGAATCGGAACATCTCTTTGACGCTTTCTCTTATTGATTCCCTGCCATTGTCATTCAGATAACGCAACGTCTGTGTGAGTCCGCATATATATGCTACAGAATATCCGGTTAGAAGTGATAAGACAAATGCCCATGCGTCTCTGATGTCCAGGACGAAAATATAGAATAACATCGAAAACAGTTGGGTCATGAACTGTATGATAAACAAGATGTTTTGCGTCCCAACACGTTCCTTGCCGAGTAATATGTTTAGGTTGAAATTGTGAAGGCTGTAAACGAAGACCAAGACTAATACTATGACCTCGAAACCCGACGGTATGAAAGTGTTCAGAATCTTAGGGAAATAAGAAAGTGCCGCGATTACCAAAGCGTAAAACAACACTATTATTACCGTCCAGATATATGAAATCTTAAATAGCGTGACGAAAGATTTCCGTGGTGTGAAGAAAATGAGTCCGCTGCCGGCAAGTAATTCAACGCCTATGAGCAGTAAGGTGACATCAAGAAGCACGGTGGCGCAGATTCCCCACGCCTCGTCGCCAAGATAATGTGTGCCGAACCATAATGTGATAAAGCCGCATAACGCATTAAGAAGCCTTGTCCCGAATGTCCCGAAAATCTTTTTTATCATAATAGTCTCTGCTTCAATTGTTGAATGAATCCAGATAAGGTGAAAGTGAACCGCTTCACATCAAAGACGGTTATCTCCCCGTTACCGTTGATGGTGTGTAATCCTTTGTTATACTTGGTGTTACCCAATGGTCTTATCTCCATTGTCTCTTTTTCCACAAAGCTATCCTCCGATAACTCCATTATCTCGTTAAGGACTATTGACTGTCCATAATGCTCGGTGCTGTTTTGAGAAGGTCGGATTATCTTCCCATTAATCTCAAATATCTTCCCGCCTTGCCTTGAGCACTTGCAGTCAATTTTTACGGGATTCATGCGGTGGGGTTCATAGGGCCCGCGCATATCTCTCGACATATATATTATAAGGTGAGTGTGTGACTGTTCTTTCGGTGTGAGGAAAAGATACCATAATCCATTATGCCTATACAGCGCGGCATCGACAAAGGCTCCTCCGGTGAGCAGGTCGCAATCGTATTGCAGCGAGAGTGTTTCCTCGTTGAAGCGATAGAGCGTGACTTTGTTTGTTTTATTCGCCTCTGGCAAACAGTAAACCACGCCGTCATTCTCGAAAACAAATGGGAAAGACCGGTGCTCCGGGAAATCGCTTATTTTATATAAAGTGTTAAAATGCTCCGACATCTTTGCCACCGCAAGGTCTGCCTTGCCTTTCTTGTTCGAGAACCACTCAAAGAAAAGATAGGTGTCTCTTCTTGTAGTGATAACGAATGGGTCAGCGAGATATTCCTGCCTGTCCACATTAGTGTTACAGTCCTTTAACCAATGGATATCAAGGCTCTCTCTGCTGTCGCTACTAATAAAATCCCCGATAGGGTAAAAACAGTACCCTACGTTCCAATCTTCTTGTTTGAAAAGGTAGTTGAGATGGAAAACGATTTTCCTCCAAAAGCAAAGCCAGAAATAACGCAGCATCTGAAGGTTCTTCGGAGGGTGCAGGATCGGAGCGTCCGATTGTGAAACCGCTGTATCTATCGAACCCTTGCTCTTGAGAACCATGCAGGCTTGCAACGGCATATATTCCGATTGTGTTAGCAGTGTGTCAAGATGCAATTTGTAAGAATGGAACTGTGTGTTGAAGCGCAGCCTGCTGATAATCAGACCTTTGTCAAGTTTGTCGGTGAGTCGCTGCAAGATGACTCCGTTTTCAGGTATCTTTCGCATGAACTCCCAGAATCCGGGAGGACCGCCTCGCACAACACGCTCATCGTCATGATGATACGACCAAATCCCATGCTTTGCGCAGTTTAATATTTCTCCTCTTACAATGTTAAATCCGAAACGCAGTATGAAGTCTAACCCGTATGACTTTATTTTCTCGATGTCATCACCGTTGAAATAAGTGGAGATTCCTTTTTTCTCAGGGATGCACCTTAGCACGCTGACATTTTCAGTCAAATCCTGCAAACAGACAGGCTCCTTGCTTTTGGGCTTGAGAAGAAACCTGTTCCAAACCCTGAATAATAATGTTTTGTACGGATACCTTTTTACCTTGTCCCATAACGAGCGGTATTCGCGCGTAGTGTCGGCGTTCTCAATGACCAACGACAGCTTGACGCCGTTGTCAATCAAAAGCTTTATGGTGTCATATTGCCAGCGTTCTACTATGCTGGAGTTGACCATAATGCCGAATCTGATATCTGTGTCTGCGTTTTTCATTGTTTCAGAGCGCAAAAATAACTAAAATATTTTATTTTTAAGAACCGAGGCAATAATAAATTATCCTATCTTTGCAACTCAAATTTTATCTGATGAAGCTGTCGGTAGTTATTGTCAATTATAATGTTGAGCATTTTTTGGAACAATGCCTTTATTCAGTGCGCAGGGCAATGCAAGGTGTTGAAGGCGAGGTGTTTGTGGTGGATAATAATTCTGTTGACGGTTCTTTGAAGATGCTTGCGGCTAAGTTTCCGGAGGTCAGGGTTATCGCAAATAAGGAGAATGTTGGTTTCGCAAAGGCCAACAATCAGGCGATTAGGGTATCGAGTGGCGAGTATGTCCTCCTCCTGAATCCTGACACTGTGGTTGAAGATGACACTTTCACAAAGACCATTGCCTTTATGGACTCACACCCTGACGCGGGCGGTCTCGGCGTTAAAATGGTTGACGGGAAAGGTCGCTTCCTGCCTGAGTCAAAACGCGGGCTTCCAACTCCGATGACGGCGTTCTATAAGATTTTCGGGCTTTCGAAACTCTTCCCCCATTCAAGGCGTTTCTCCAAGTATCATCTCGGATACCTTGATGAAGATGAGATAAATCCCGTTGATGTTCTCGCCGGCGCCTTTATGCTCATGCGTCGTGAGACTCTCGAAAAATGCGGACTTCTCGATGAGACGTTCTTTATGTATGGTGAGGATATCGACCTTTCATACAGGATTACCCTCGCGGGTTACAAGAACTACTATTTCCCGGAGACGAGAATTATCCATTATAAAGGTGAAAGCACCAAGAAGACGAGCGTCAACTATGTCCTTGTCTTCTATAAGGCTATGGAGATTTTCGCAAAGAAGCATTTCGGACATAAACGTGCGCGTCTGTTCTCTTTCGTGATTAATTTCGCGATATATTTCAGGGCTTTCATCGCCTTGCTGACGCAGTTCGTCGGAAAGGTGTATATGCCGATGATTGACGCCCTGCTCGGATACTCCGGCCTCGCCGCAATTGGTTACTTGTGGGGCAACCTCACAATATACGAGGGCGCGGGATCTTACCCTGTGTTCCCGCTGTTTACTGTCATCATACCTGTTTATCTCCTGATATGGATGCTGTCAACTTATTTCACAGGCGGTTACGATAAGCCATATAGAATTGCTTCGGCATTGCTCGGAGTGGGTGTGGGCAGCGTGCTTGTGCTTGTACTCTATGCTCTTCTCCCTACTGATTTGCGTTTCTCAAGAGCCCTTGTCCTCTTCGGCGCATTGTGGATGTCATTGCAAATGAGCATATCGAGAATCATAGGCTATTGGCTGCGCCTCCATGATTTCCAATATGGTAGGAATGCAGTGAAACGTTTCCTCGTGATAGGCGGTGAGGAAGAGACTCACCGCGTGGAGCAACTTCTGAAAAGCACTTCTATCAAGCCCGACTTTATCGGACTCGTCTCCCCGAATGATGACTTCAATCTCCCTGATAACTATTTAGGTAACCTTTGCCAAGTGCCGGATATCATCAATATTTATAAGATTACGGAAATCATCTTCTGCTCAAAAGATATCACCCATCGCGAAATTATTGATAAGATGGTGGAGTGGAAGGCAAACAAACTCGATTATAAAATAGCCCCTGTCGATACACTCTCTATCATCGGAAGTAATTCCATCAATACAAGGGGCGACTTATATACTATTGATATTAAGACAATTAACACCGCGCCTAATAGGAGGAAGAAACGCCTCTTCGACTTCTCCGTGTCCTTGACAGGGATATTGTTCTGGCTCTTCGCCGCACCATTCATTAAAAACCCAGGACAGTTCTTCCGCAACTGTTTCAAAGTGTTGTTCGGCGGCTACTCGTGGGTCGGATATTGTGAGACGAAGTGCCATGAAGTCAAACTGCCAGAGATAAAAAAAGGCATATATGACCCCTCGTCTATCGTTGACGGAGAAATCAATGACGATGCCCGCGAACAACTTAATGTGATGTACGCGAGGGATTATACCGTCCATAAGGATATCAATATCTTATATAGGAAATTGTTGAACCGATAATTTTTTGTTTTGAAAATTTAAATAAAATGTTGACAAGAAGATTTTTGAGAATCAAAGTTTTACAAGCGCTTTACGCTTATTTTGAATCAGGCGAGCAGGTTACCGCCAACGGAATGAAAGAGCTATTGGAGAGTATCACCAAATTACGCGAACTGTTCGTTTGGCAACTGTCGTTTCTCGTTGAGACCAAACGTTTTGCTGAGAATAGAATCACTGATAATAAGAATAAGTTCTTCCCTACATACGAGGACCTCAATCCGAATATGCGCTATGTGAACAACAGACTGATTGCCGCTATCGAAAATAATAAGGACTTCTGTAGGACGGAAGCTGCCCTCAAGATTAATTGGGGCGACCGCCAGGATGTGGTGAAGAACTATTTCAATATTATGAAAGACTCGGAGGAATATAAGGCATATATGAGTTCAACAACAGATAGTTTCGAGCATGATAAGAAGTTTATCGTTGATATGCTTACCAACTATTTCGCAGACCTCGAGGTGCTCCAGGATTTCTATGAGGATAAGAGTATCTATTTCTGCGACGATTATTTCCTCGTCCTCTCTTTGTTGATAAAGTTCTTTACAGATATAAAGAAACTCGATGTGGATGACAAACTTCCTTCGATATATAAGACAGAAGGCTGCGAGGAGAACGCTGACGAGGAGTTCGTGAAGAGCCTGTTCCGTGAGACTATAAAACACAGTGACGAACTCGGACAACTTGTTGTTGAAAACACAAATAATTGGGAGAAAGAACGTATCTGCGTCATGGATATGCTTATTCTGAAGATGTCTCTGACGGAGCTCCTTTACTTCCCTTACGTCCCCGTGAAGGTCACTATGAACGAATATATCGAGATTTCAAAGTATTTCAGCACACCTAAGAGCAAGGTCTTCGTTAACGGCATACTCGATAGGATTTACAAGAAGTTGTCGGAAAACAATGAGATTGTGAAAAAAGGCATTGGTTTGCTCGGTAACTAAAATATTTTTTAAAAAAATTCGTTAACCCCTAAAAATTATTAAAGTGAAAAAGAGACATCTACTGCTGTTCGCACTATTATGTCTGCTGTCCGGCGTCACCGAGGCGCAGACTAACAAAGGCGCGTATGCTTTCCTTGATGCGACTAACTCCGCGAGAGTGGCCGCCCTCGGTGGGGTGATGCTGCCTATCGATGATTCTGATTTGCAGATTGGGACTTTCAACCCCTCGCTGATAAACAATGATATGCAAAACGATATCGTTTTGTCGTATGTGAATTACTATGCTGGGATAAACTTTTTCACCGGACAATATTCCTACACCTTCGATAAGATTGGCAGTTATGCCGCTACAGTACAGTTCCATAACTACGGCGTTTTCAAATATTCTGACGCAAACGGTGAACTCACCGGTGGCTCTTTCTCTCCTTCCGACTACTCATTTACCGTTGGCTGGGGACGCCGCCTTGACCCTAATTGGTCAATAGGTGCGAATGTGAAACTCTGTGGTATTCAATACGAAAGCTTTAAGACATTCGCCTTGGCAGCCGATGTGGCAGGAAGCTATAAGAGCAATGGCGGCTGGATGTTCTCCATAGCGGCACGCAATATTGGTTATGAGCTGTTCTCTAATTTTGAGGGAGAACGTAACAGACTCCCCTTCAAAATGACCGCAGGTGTGGCGAAACGACTCGAACACCTGCCTTTCCTTTTCACTATTATGTACGACAATGTCCAGAAATGGGACCTCTCATTCGACGACCCTCTCGACTTGGATAATAACACCGACCCGATTACCGGAGAGAAGAGGGGCAAGTCAAAGATTGCGGAGTTCACGGATAACCTTATGAGGCATATTGTACTCGGCGGTGAGTTGTACATAGGTAAGAACCTTGTCCTGCGTGTGGCCTGCAACTATGGTGAACGCCAGAATATGATGACACCCACTAAAAAGGGACTGTGCGGATTCTCCTACGGCTTCGGATTGAAGATATGGAACTTCAGAATCGACTACTCACGCTCCGAAATGCATATCTACGGCTCTCCAAACTATATCACAGTGTCAACAAATATTAACCGCTTCTTGAATAACTGATACTAATGTTCCTGCAAGAATTAAAGTTGACAAACTTCAAAAACTGTGAGTCCGCAGACATCTGTTTCTCAGACAAGATAAATTGTTTCGTGGGGCTTAACGGCGCGGGAAAGACCAATGTCCTCGACTCGATTTATTATCTCGCTTTCTGCAAAAGCTATTTCACCACCTCCGACCGCCAGAACATCTGCCACGGCAAGGATTTCTTCGCGATACACGGCGATTTCGTCACCGACCATGATGAGACTGTGTTGGTGTCTTGCGTTCAGAAAGAGAACTCTAAGAAGTCATTCAAATTTAATAAGAAAGAGTACGGACGCCTTGCCGAGCATATCGGAAAGATTCCGCTCGTGATGATCTCACCTTATGACCGTGACTTGATAAACGGAGGAAGTGAGTTGAGACGCAAGTTCGTTGATGGAGTTATTTCGCAGTTCGATACCGTTTATCTCGATAACCTGTTGAATTACAACAAATCCCTTCTTCAAAGGAATACGCTGTTGAAATCGTTTGCCGATAACCGTTACTTTGACCCGGACCTTCTGTCTCTTTGGGACGAACAACTCGTCAGATACGCCGCACCTGTCTTTGAAAGAAGGAAAGACTTCGTATCCGACTTCCTGCCTGTGTTCCAAAAATATTACGATATAGTCTCTGGCACTTCGGAATTGGTTGACATTCAATATGAAAGTAACATGCACGATAAGCCGCTCGACACCCTTCTTCACGAGAATAAGGATAAGGACAGATACTCCACATACACCAACGCTGGCCCTCATAAAGATGACTTCATCTTTAATATTGACGGTCACCAAGTTAAGAGGTTTGGCTCCCAAGGACAGCAGAAGTCGTTCGTCGTGGCAATCAAACTCGCCCAATATGAGCTGTTTTATAATAAGATAGGCTTCAAACCAATACTTTTGCTCGATGATGTGTTTGACAAACTTGATGATAACAGAGTGGCGCAACTCGTTAAACTTGTCGGTAACGAACATTTCGGACAGGTGTTTATTTCTGATACTCAACGTCAGAGAATACAACTCCTTCTCGAGAATATTGATGGAAAACATAAGATTTTTAATGTGAAACATGGAGTGATAATAGAAGATGAATGACCCTAATATTTCTACTTTGGCCGACCTGATAAAGGCGTTTTACCATGACAATGACAGAGATAACGCGATAGAGGAACAGATGGTCATCGACTCTTGGAAGTCTGTCGTAGGTGATTTTGTGGCATCACATACTTTGAGACTTACCATCAGAAACAATGTCCTTTTCGTGAAAGTCGATGCTGATTCGTTAAGGAATGAGTTGCTTTTCGCAAAATCTTTACTGATGGAGAAACTAAATTCGAAGGTTAAAAGTGAAATTTTAAAAGATATTGTGATAACGTAATATATTTTTTTTTATTTTTGCAACGCTTTTAGTCATCATAAGGCTAGAAAATAAACATTTATTATAATAATTTATAAGTTAGGTATATGATTAACTCACAAGACATTAAAATCGGAAGCTGCATTAGAATGGATGGTAAATTGTATTTCTGTGTTGATTTTCAACATGTTAAGCCTGGAAAAGGAAATACAATCATGCGTATAAAGTTGAAAAGTGTAGTTGATGGCCGTACCCTTGAACGCCGTTTTGATATAGGTGAAAAACTTGAAGACGTACGCGTTGAACATCGCCAATATCAGTACCTTTACAAAGAAGGAGAAGATTACATTTTTATGAATCAGGAAGACTTCGAGCAGATTCCACTTATGAGGGATCTTATCACTGGTGTGGAATTCCTTAAAGAGAGTGATGTCTGCGATGTTGTTTTCGATACGTCAACCGATTCTGTTCTTTATGCCGAACTTCCAGTTAAGACAGTTCTCGAAGTTACTTATACTGAGCCGGGAGAAAAGGGGAATACAGCAACTAACGCTATGAAAGAGGCCACGCTTGAGACCGGTGCTAAAATCAGAGTCCCTCTGTTTATTAATACTGGTGATAAAGTTAGAGTTGATACTCGTACCGGCGAATACGCAGAAAGAGTAAGAGAATAATTTAGTAATATGAGAATTGAACCAAACACGACGTTAAAGTGTGTCGCTGATTTCATTGGAGCAAAGAAGATGATAGGCGCACCAGACTTCGTCATCTCGGGATTGAACGAGATTCACGAGGTGGAGCCGGGCGACATAACCTTTGTCGATCATCCCAAATATTATGGCAAGGCGCTGAACTCGGCAGCAACAACGATTATTATTAATACCGACCAAGTTGATTGCCCGGAAGGCAAGGCTCTTATTGTCCACGATTGTCCGTTTGATGCTTTTAACAAACTTATACTTTCGTACCGCAAGTTCGAACCGTCCTCCGCAATGGTCAGCACCAAGGCTGAAATAGGGGAGGGTACTATAATAGAACCGGGAGCATTCGTCGCCGACCATGTTAAAATAGGTAAGAACTGTATTATTCATGCCAACGTCTCAATAAACAACCATGTCATAATAGGTGATAACGTTATTATTCAAAGTGGTAGCGTCATCGGTGCCGACGCTTGCTACTTCCAACGCCGTAAAGACGGTTTCGTGAAGTTCGAGTCCTGCGGCCGCGTGGTTATCGAAGACGATGTTGAAATTGGCGCGTTATGTGCGATCGATTTGGGCGTGACAAGCGATACCGTTATTGGTAAAGGCACTAAGACAGATAACCATGTTCAGGTTGGACATGATGCTAAAATCGGGAAATACTGCTTCCTTGGCGCACATTCCGCTATCGGTGGCGTAACAAAGATAATGGATAACGTTTCAATTTGGTCAATGTCTGCTGTTAATAAAGACCTCGTTATTGCTGAGGGTACTACAGTGCTCGCTTATTCTGCAATCGATAAGGATACCGAACCGGGTGTGACATATTTCGGCATCCCTGGTGATGAGGTCAGGAAAAAATGGAGGGAAATTGCCTGCATTAGGAAATTGCCTGATATGGTGAAGAAATTCTAATGTTTTTAGTTTATTATAAATCAAAATCATGGTCCATGTCATTTTGATGTGGACCTTTTCGTATCTATGTGGATAAATGCGCCTATTATTGGATTGGGCTTTATATTTACTGTCCGTAACTACTTGCTTCTGTATCCCGGAGAATACTTTCGCTTTCGTTAACGGACAATAACAGTAATAAATAATGATATATAAGAAATAGACTTTTTACAGCTACTGCCCATCATATTGAAATCAAAGGATTCGCTTTTGTGCTGGCTATCCGCCTCGTTCCCAGAATCATTATAGAGTGTCGAACTTGTTCTGGCAGTTCACCGGAGTCTCTCCATCGAGATATAGCTCTCTCGGAAGTATGTTAGGGTAAGCATGCCATTCTCTTATCGACATTGTGCCTTTACCTCCAGTCAGTGTACGACACTCCCCGTTTCTGTCTGTAAACGTGCCCTCCACTTTGTCAAAAGTCAATGTGGCAACAGGATTGTCCGGCACCTTGTGTGTGGCACCCCAAGTAGTTGCGTTACAAACCTTTGCTGTAACGGCATAAAGACCGTCCTCAACCTCAATGTCAATTTTATATGTCTCCGGTATGAAACCGCCTATCTCTCTGAGAAATACCCAGTCCTCGTGCTTGATTGTCAGTTTTCCCTCAGGGTAGTATTTGCCGGTCTTGAGGTCGTACATTGCGAAATCCTTCATTCCAAGACGCATGTCGTACATCGATGAATGTATCTCGTCAAAGCCTATCCAGCCCCAGTCTTCCCAACCTCCAAGTTCTGCGGCACATGAATCAACCGCAACATATCTCTCGCGTATGCCCATCCCTGACACATTTATTTCCTTCCCCTTGAGCCTGATGCGCCCTTCGACATCGCCAGCCCAATTGTACCCGTATGTTATGCTGTGCTGCGTCAGATACGACGGCTTCTCCTTGCCGTACCATAATGGAGCGAATTTTGGCTTGTGCCAAAGGTCAGCGCTATATTCCCCGTCAAGGGTGTCTAACATAAGATGCCATGAGTTGTCCTCGAAACATTCTACTTTGTATTCTTCACCGCATGTGACAACAACGCTGTGCCCTTTCTCCTGAATGTCAAGAGTGCCGGAAGGATGTCTCCACATACGCTCTACCAATGCACCATGATATTCACCTACCTTGTATATGGAGTTTGGAAGTTGCCTCGAACACCCTTTGCCCTTTGCAACGGTGATGTTCACCACATCCATTTTTTCAAGATGCATCGATAGGATAGCCCCTCCGATTGAATATAACTCTCCATCGTCACCTTTGACCGAGAACTGATGTAACCAGTCAAGAAAACCACTGCGAACTTGCTCTTCTACGCCGACTCTCGCCTCATCAGAAAGAGTCACTTTTGGATTTGAAATTTTCATATAGCTTCGTTTTTGTTGTTAATGATGCTGCAAAATTATCTGTTTTAATATGCCCAAAATTTACCATTGTTCAATGAATTTGGTATATTTTACTTTTTTTTAAATGATAATATCTCTATTTATCTGTTTATTTGAGTATATTTGCGAACTAAAATATTCGCTCGATGGGTAAGATTAACTATTTGAAATGGCGTGAGAGGATAAATTTAATCACACCTGATGACCATAGGATAGGCTCGGATTTGCTTCTGATAGAGTGTAAGAACGATGGGAATTTAGATGCTGTTTATGGTCCTTTTAGGTCGGATGTGTCAATGTGTTTCATCTATCGGGAGGGTTGGTCGAGGATTAGGATAAATATGAAGGAATATGTCGCCAAATCTCCTTGTATTATTTTTGTGATGTCTGGACAGATATTTGAGACGATAGAGAGTTCTGATAACATTGATGCAAAGGCAATTGTGATGTCCGAACAGTTCGTAAAATCATTGTTCCCTAATGCTGGACTCCTATATCCGTTTTATTTGTCGATTTTGAGGAATCCTATTATCTCTATAAGGGAAGACAGCAATGTGTTTGAACAGTATTATTCTATGATGTTGAACCTCGTATCATCTACGGTGAGCCATCGTCATGAGGCGGCAAGGCATCTTACCCTCGCTATGTTCTACGGATATGGATATAATGTTCATGAGGTTAAAGATAAGCAGGAGGGAATAAGCCAGTGGCAGGGGGTCATCTATTCCAAGTTTCTGGACCTTCTTAAACAACATCATAAAAAAGAACGTCAGGTGTCTTTCTATGCAAGTCGTTTGTGTATCACACCAAAGTATCTGTCAGTGATAGTCAAGAGGGCTACAGGACGTACCACCATAGATTGTATTGAAGACTACGTCATTACCGAGGCCAAAGCCATGCTCTCATCAACATCATTCTCTATTAAGAAAATAGCCTACGAATTGAACTTCCCTTCCCAATCGGTTTTCGGAAAGTTTTTTAAAAGAGTAACGGGGATCTCTCCGAAACAATATCGCTATTCATTACGATAAAACGCCTCCTGCTTCATGTTTTCTTTAATGTGTTGGTTCCACAATGATGCTTACATTGTTTGGCAACAGTGGTGATAATGAAGGGTTGTTTCACCCTTGCTTTTTGTGTAAGTCCGCTTTTGTGTTGTGTGGTATTCATTTGCTGTCGCCGCTAATTTCCTCTCCCTTAATTTCATTCTGTGCATTCCTATTGTTTATGGCGGACTGTGAATAAGGGATAGTCCTCCGCTATATATTATTTTCAACAATAAAAATCTGCGTTTACCCTTGACTCATACCTTAGGGCATGTTTTATTTTTGCAGCCTGTTAAAATAATCTAAGATGAAAAAAGCAATTATGTTCTTTATCAGTCAGGCAATCACACTGTTTGGCTCACAGATAGTGGCTTTTGCGCTTGTCTGGTACATCACTCTTGAGACGGGTTCCGGCCTGTGGGTCGCATTGTTGACAATATGTTCCTTTGTCCCGCAGTTTCTATTCTCATTTTTTGGGGGCGTTCTTTCCGACCGTCACTCTAAGAAATCGTTGATTATAGTGGCTGATGCCGCTATCGCTATCTTTACCTTCATTCTTGTGCTTCTTGTGCCTTTCATTTCAGAAGGCTTACCATTGAAGATGGCTCTCCTTGTGATTGCTGCTCTGCGCTCTGCTGCCGCCGGCATTCAGACTCCTGCGGTGAACTCGGCGATTCCTTTAATCGTTCCGTCGGATAAGTTGATGAGAGCCAACGGGATAAACTCCACAATGCAGTCGATAGCCAATTTCGCGGCTCCAGCGGCAGCAGGTGCTGTCATGAGTCTTATGGACCTCAGGTGCTCGCTGATGATTGATGTCGCAACCGCGGTTGTCGGAATAACAATGCTTTCTTTCATTAATATCCCTTTTATTAAAGATGGGGAAAAGGAGATGGGGAATGTCGGTTTTTTTTCGGATATAAAAGAGGGTGTCACCTATGCCGTCAAAAACAGTAAGGTGGGTGTTATGCTTCTACTGTTTGGTCTGTTTATTTTCCTCGCCATTCCCGCGGGATTCCTTGCAAACCTTTTTGTCGCGAGGAGTTTCGGAGACACCTACACGAATCTCATGTTAGTTGAGATAGTGGGTTTCGCAGGGATGATGTTGGGAGGAATACTTATGGGTGTGTGGGGCGGATTCAAGGACAGATATAGGACGCTTCTTGTGGCTGCGGTTGTTTTCGGAGCCTCGGGTATCGCCATGGGTTTGTCGAAAAGCTTCGTGTTTTATCTGGCGATGATGCTGCTTTATGGTATCCCTCTCACTGCTTTTCAAACGGTGACAACCACGCTTCTTCAAGAAAACGTTGATGAGGATATGCAGGGTAGGGTGTTCGGACTTCTCAACTCTATGTATTCCGGTTTCCTGCCTTTGGGAATGGCTTTGTTCGGACCTTTGTCCGACATACTCTCACTTCGTATTATGATTGTCGTTAGCAATATCGCTATTATCATTGTCTGTTCTATCTTTATTCCTTTTTTGAACAAGAGATGAGTTCTCATTCATTCGGGCATGGGCGAGGAATCGGGTTCACGTTAACAGCAGGCAGATTAAAAGGGTCCGGAGAGAAACCGGACCCTTATTGTTTTTCTAAAAGGAAAGGTTTGTATATGTCCTTATATGTTGTCCGACTTATAAAGCCGACTTGGTTTTATTGCGCATGTCGTCAGCAAAGGCGACGAACTCTTTCACATTCATTTCCTTGACGAAAATCAACCCGTGTGTTGAGCGGATCAATGGCGATTGGTGTTCGTAGAAATAATTCTTTCCCAATACCAGTTGAATGTCTTTCAATTGTTTTACCCATATACTCTCAGCGAGTTCGCTGAAGGAGCCGTCAAACTCAGGGCTTGGGTATTCGGCCTTCACCTGTGTGAGGTAACTCGATGCGAACGATTTCTCTATAACGGCGAAAGCGTTCAACGACACCGGAATATATGTTGTTGCTTCGACGGGGTGGAATTTAAACCAGACGTTCCTATATCCGATAATCTTCAAGTTGCTTAGGTCGGCCTCTTGGTTCCATGCGGTCACGGCGGCGGCTATGGCTTGCAGCACCTTGTAATGTGTGTCAGGTCCGCTTCCTTCTGGGTCGATGACGACGCTGATGACATTCGGCTTTATCTCTCTGAGCTGATTTAAGATTGGAAGGACGTCGCGTTCAAAATCAGGACCTTGCGAGAACAGGCCGCTTTGATAGAATCCAAGTCGCATGTGATGTATGTTCTTGACTTGGGTGCCAGCATAAGCCCAAACAAGCTCTTCCTCGAACTCCCTTATCATTCCTTTGAGTTTCTGAATGTTAGGTGAGTTGCGTTCTCCGTCGTAACAGTTCTTTAAGATTTCTATCTGCTCTGAAATCACGGCTTTGAGTTCCGTCTCGTTATGTATTCCCCAGATTCCGACGATGTCGCGTATCACCCTGTGGCAGAATCCGCGCCTCATCTCTGTCTCATTTTTCCTCGCGACATTGTCAAGATAATGGTAAACGTCCTTGTCGTATTTCAACTTATATCCGTTCTCGAAGAAATCAGCGTATTTTAACATGTGTATATCGCCGTTCTCAATCATTTTTAACGAGTCCTCGAGAGCCTCCATCATGAATCCGTTAGTTACAGAGTTGAATCCGGATGTCATAATAGCGAAGTGAACAGTGTTGGAGATGTCGCGCAACTGTCTGTTATTCAGCGGCATAATGCCGAGCATGATGTCGTCATGATGAGGCCCGGTGTTGTAAATGACTTGGTTCTTCGGCGGAACCATACCTTTTAACAGCTTGTCTTCCACTGCCTTTATCACTTCTTTGACAGTGTCAAGGCTTAGGTTTGGAATGTTTTTGCAACGTTTGTCATTAAGTAGGTCATCGATAGTTAGGTGATGAGCGTATTTGTTAAGTTTTTTACATAGTCCTATTATGGCTCGTTGTGTCTTATCAAAGTTCCAATCTCCTGACTCGTAATATCTTGTGAGTGTGTCATTTAGTCGGCACGCTGCTCCCTCGGTAATATAAAACTTGCTGTTCTTAAGACCTATTAATGATGTGCCGGGATATAAAGATGTCCTTTCTGACTCTAATGTGTCCTTGACAATCTGTGCGTTAGCCTCTCCAGAAGCATAGATTATTGCAGTTACATCTCTGTTGAATGTTATCGTCCTCAGCCCTATGGTGATAACAAGGCGGTTTCTCGAGACGTTGATGCCGCCTAAATCTGATGCGCTGTCGGCCTGTGTCGCGAAATTGGTCTTTATCAGCTGTGTGCTTGAAAACAGACTCGTTCCACTGACATTCAATGCGATACGCCCGTCACTGCCTATAGGACTCATGAAAAAGCCAATGCCTCCTAATGCCTCTATCTTCTCCTCGTAATGCGCACACCAGTCGTCAATCATGAAAATAGACTGCTGTTGAATATACTCGTTCTCGTTTTTTGGCTGACGGTACCTTAACTCCAAGTCTATCTTGGATTCGGGGAACACCTCGCTGAATGAACGCCCTTCATACAGTGGTATCTCATAACAATTAATCAGTAATGCCTTTTCTCTGTCAAAACCGAATCCTTTGATATATACGTCCTCGACGTAGTTGTTGAAAGAGTTGTGCTGCTTAGGCGAGATAGGGTAGAACTCTGACATCTGTACAAAACGCAAACCTTTTAGACTCGGCTTCCTAAGTCCGCCGAGACCATTGTCCGCCAATACTCTCTGTATCTCATCAGTGTCCCATTCGTCTAATATCTTGTGCGTGTACTCGATAAAATACTGTGGGGTCTTACCCGTCGGCAATGATATTACTCCCTCAGGATTCTCAGATACCCATTCAATAAATCGTAATGACATAAGCAATCCAAGCTGCGGTACACTCTCTGTGACTATATATGGTATTTTGGTGCTTATATCCTTATTCCCGGACTTTTCCAGAAATCTTTCTTCAGTTTTTGAAAGGATTATTTCCATAATTAAATAAAAAGTTCTGCAAAATTAATCAAAAAGTAAAAATGTGTATCTTTGTGGACAAAAAAAATTATGAAAATTCTCGCTATTCTTATTGCATTGATTCTTGTTTCCCGATGGAGGAAAATGGACTGCTTTTGGAAGATCGTTTTTATTGGAGTACTTATACATTTGGTTTCCAACATTAAAGATAACAGTGAGGAATCGCCAATATGGTTCGATTGTCCTTCAGGAAGATGGGAGGAGTGTCTTCCTCTCGGAAATGGCAGAATCGGAATTATGCCAGACGGCGGCGTGACGGAGGAGGTGATTGTCTTAAATGACATCACTATGTGGTCCGGCTCTGAGGCTGATTATTCTAACGATAGCGCACTCGTTGCTCTGCCTGAGATACGAAGCCTGCTTCTCGAAGGGAAGAATTATGAGGCGCAAAATATTATGTATGAGAAGTTTACCTGTGGAAATAACGGCTCAAACTATGGCGCGGGCGCAGACGCCTCTTACGGCTGCTATCAGATGCTGGCGAATCTGAACCTGAAGTTCTCTTATAAAGAGAAAGATAAGAAATATCCGCGCGTCACTGATTATAGGAGGGAACTCGATATCGACAGGGCTGTGGCAAAAACAAAGTTCTCTTATTTTGGCGTTGATTATGAACGAGACTACTTCGTCTCAATGAGCGACGATGTCGCGGTGATTCATTTAACGGCAGATGAAAGAAACTGTATCTCCTTTGAGGCGAGCCTTGACAGAATAGAGAGGGCTACATTCAACACTGTAGATGACGCCTTGCTCATGACAGGACAGCTTAATGACGGACATGATGGGGACAATGGTGTCCGATTCCTGTCAAAACTGATGGTTAAAAAGAAAGGCGGAAATATGTATTTCGTTGATAATAAGGTCGTTGTGGATAATGCGACGGAAGTTTTGCTGCTGCTCTCCACATGTACCGATTTCTATGAAAAGGATTATTCGTCTTTTGTTGACGAGAAATTGGATTATGCCCTCCACACCTCTTATAAAAAACTGTTAAGGAATCATGTCGATGCTTATCAGGAATTATATGGAAGGGTCGGGCTGTCTCTTGGGGAAGAAAGGAAAAAAGCCCTGACTATCGATGAACAACTCGATGACTACCAATATGATGAAGACCCATATCTCGCCGCCTTGTATTTTAATTACGGCAGGTATCTGTTCATCTCTTCTACGCGACAAGGCTGTCTGCCGCCTAATCTGCAAGGTCTTTGGGCGAATACTATACAGACTCCGTGGAATGGCGACTACCATATTAATATTAATCTCCAGATGAATCATTGGCTGGCGGAGTCGTGCAATCTTCCTGAGCTGACGGAGCCTCTCATCACTATGACAAAAGGTCTTGTGGAGTCGGGGGAGAAGACTGCTGAAACCTTTTATGGTGCCGATGGATGGGTGGCTCACATGATGACAAACCCTTGGCGTTTCACCGCGCCGGGCGAGCATCCTTCGTGGGGAGCTACAAATACAGGAGGAGCGTGGCTGTGTCAGCATCTTTGGAGACATTATCTCTATTCGCTTGATAAAGATTATCTTAGAGATGTTTATCCTGTTTTGAGAGGCTCGGCGGAGTTCTTTCATTCTATGATGATCGAGGAACCTTCTCACGGTTGGCTTGTGACAGCGCCTACATCTTCACCGGAAAACGCTTTCTTTGATGCCCAAGGTAGATATATTTATGTATGCTATGGTTCGACAATGGATATACAGATTGTCACAGAGTTGTTCCTCAGCGTGATAGAGGCAAACACTATCTTGGGACTAAACGATGAGTTCGCCGATGTGCTCTCTTCCGATTTGAAACGTCTGCCTCCTATGCAGGTGTCAGAGGAGGGCTATTTGCAGGAATGGCTTGAGGATTATAAGGAGACTGACATTCATCACAGGCATGTGTCGCATCTGTACGGCCTGCACCCGGCAAGCCTTATCACTCAGACGAAGACCCCAGAACTCTTTGAGGCTTGTAAGAAGACGTTAGATAGGCGTGGTGACGAAGGCACAGGCTGGTCACGGGCTTGGAAAATAAACTTCTGGGCAAGGCTTCATGATGGTGACAGGGCTAACACGCTGCTTAAGAACCTGCTGCAGCCTGCTTGCTCTGCCCATGGACTGAGAGCCGGATCTTATCCTAACATGTTTTGCGCACACCCTCCTTTCCAGATAGACGGTAATCTCGGTGGCGCCGCCGGTATAGCAGAGATGCTGCTTCAAAGCCATGATGGCTTTATCGAACTCCTTCCGGCCCTGCCTTCCTCATGGTCGTCGGGAAGTTTCAATGGACTGTGTGCCGAAGGCGGCGCGGTGCTCGACTGCTCATGGGAGAATGGTATAGTAAAAAAGGTGAAAGTATATTCAAAGACGGGAGGCAACTACATAGTGAGGATACCTTCCAATAATCAGACGGTATCTGTATCCCTAAGGAAAGGGAAAAGTAAAACATTTGAGTTCTAATTAAAATTATAATATGGCTAAGAAACTTTTATTCGTCCTCATCTCTATTGGATTTTTAACCTCTTGCTCAAGAAAGATTGTCGTTAACGCATCGTTGGATATTGTGCCGAGACCTCATTCTTTAGAACTTGTTTCGTCCGATGCGGGAAGCAATGTCTTTGCCTTGAATGACAAGGCTGTCATAGTGTGTGATAACGAGGCTAACGCCTTTAATGCCGCTTATCTTCAATCATATTTGAAGAATATCTTTAAGGGTGATTTTAATATCGTAGAGAACGCAACAGATTCGTTTGTCTCTCTTAATATCTCCGAAGATATTGCCAATGAGGAGGGCTATTCCCTTGTTGTCGGTGAGAACGGCGTTGTTATTACAGGCAATAATGGGAAAGGTGTCTTTTACGGAATCCAGACCCTGTTGCAGATGCTCCCTGCCTCAATCTATGATAGTTCTAATGATGAGATGCTGTCCGCCGTCCTTATCCCCGCCTTACGCATCGATGACGAGCCGCGTTTCTCGTACCGTGGCATGATGCTCGATGTGTCGCGCACTTTTTTCGACACCGACTATATTTACAGATTCATCGACGCACTTTCTTATTATAAGGTGAATACCTTGCATTGGCATCTCGCTGACGACCAAGGATGGCGCGTGGAGATAAAGAAGTACCCTAAACTCACCGAACAAGGAGCGTGGCGTGGCGCCAATGAGGTGCTGAAACCTGCCTACGGTTCGGGAATGGAGCGAAACGGCGGGTTCTATACCCAAGAGCAGGTGCGCTCTATTGTGAGATATGCCGCGGATAGGAATGTCAACATCATTCCGGAAATCGACCTGCCCGGTCACAGTAAGGCGGTAGCGGTCACTTATCCTGAGATTCTGTGCGACATCAATACCGTGAACTATAGCGTGCAGATGGAGTCGAATAACGTGTGGTGCATCGGCAGGGAGGAGAACTATATCATGCTTGAGGATATTGTCAGTGAACTTGCCGATTTGTTCCCTTCAAAGATATTCCATATCGGTGGCGATGAGGTGAATATGGATTCTTGGAGAGAATGCCCCCGCTGCCAGGCTCTTATGGCGAAGATGGCTATGGATGACGTAATAGAGTTGCAGAATTATTTCGTTAGACGGATGGAGTCGATTCTCGCTAAATATGGAAAGACTATGGGAGGCTGGGACGAGATAATAGATGGGGGAGAACTTATGCCCTCGTCGGTCGTGTATGCTTGGGCAAGCTTGGACCGCGGAATGAAATCTGTAGCTCAAGGACACAACACCGTCATGCAGGTGGCTCAGTATCTTTATTTTGATATGAAACAGTCTGACGATGAACGCGGACTCAAATGGGCTGGCATCACCTCACTTGAGAAAACTTACTCTTTCGACCCGATAGGCTCTTTCAACCTTGACGATGAGCAAATGAGACTCGTCCTCGGCCCTCAAGGCGGCTGCTGGACGGAATGTATGCAGGTGAAAGACTTCGCCGATTATCAGATATTCCCTAAACTGCTCGCCCTATCTGAAATAGGATGGACCGACTATGACAAACGCGATTGGGCGGATTTCGAAAAGAGGCTTTTTAACTCCCATTATGACAGACTCTATGCTATGGATTTGAAATTCAGAATCGCACCCCCGGAGGTGTCGTATCAAGACGGAACACTTGTCGCATCAAAGGAAAATGGCGCACTTGATATACGTTATACTGACGACGGCTCTGTCCCAAACCTTGAGTCTCCTCTGTATAATGAGCCTGTAAAGACTGACTCCCCAGAGAACTATCGTTTCGCCACTTTCTTCAAAGACCGCTCAAGCATCGCCAGATACGCCTCCAATATCGAACCTCATCATTATATGAAACCGATGACAACCGTTGAGTCTAATATACCGTTTAGAGGCGATATAAATCTTCTCGCTGACTATAACCTGAATACCTATATCTTATCTGACAGAGAAATCGTAGCCGGTGACTATATCAAGTTTGATTTCGCCGAACCTGTTGACTGCCATTCTATTGGAATGTGTACAGGATATTATAACCTCGCCGTCTATGGTGTGCTGAACGGTTATATTGAATATTCTTATGATGGGGTGAGCTATATAATGGGAGAGCGTTTCTCTTACGATATGATTGACGGTTATAGGGCGTATTGTTATCCTGACGCTCCCGTGAAATCGGTGCGCATCGTCGCAGACGGAATATGTGAACACGAACTGACGTGTTTCCAGGATCTGAGGATAGAATAAAAGATAATGCCGGTTATTATTCATTAAGGTGTGTCGTTTTTCGGCATGCCTTTTTTCTTTATTGGGTATTTTCGTATAATAAAGTGGATTTTTGAGTTTGTCTTGCAGATATTATTGATGTAAGTTAAAGTCTGGTGTCGGAAAGCATGCCTATTAATCCACACTCTTTTTCATCGTAAAACCTTTGGCAACGCCTTTATTTGTTTTGCGTTGTGGTATAGATGCGAGTAAGGAGCCATTATCTCCATAGAAACAAGTCTATAGCATTTGTATTACAACAGTTTGACAAGGTTTGAGCCAATAAGCCATAATGATACGGCAATCATCACTATTGCTACAATGCGTTGATATAGTTTCTTGTTGACATTTTTGATACATTGCATAGAGATGAAGTTTCCGAGAATCATAGCGCAACCTATTCCAAGGCCGCTCAATATAATGTCTTGGTTTACAAGGCTTAATTTCCCATATACTATTGTTTTAACTATGTGCATCGCTGCGGCTGCTGTGGCCTCGCTTGCGATATAGGCTATTGGTGCGAGGTCGAGGGTGAGGAACACCGCCGAACTCAAGGGTCCGCTGATACCGAGCAATCCGTTGATCAATCCCGTGGTACCGCCTCCTATATACATGGTGGCAGGCTTTTGGGGAAGATGTAGTTTCCCTTTTAACTTCATGATAGAGAACACTATAAGGAAGCTGCAAAGTAAAATCGTCATTGCGCTTTTGTTGACTTTGGCGAATCCGAATGCTCCGAGGGCAGTGAAAGGCAGGGCTACGATAAGGAAGCGGGCTACAGCCTTCCAGTCAATGCTGCGCCAGCCCATTCCTACCTTGCTCAGATTGCTGAGTAGCTGTGCGATAGTAGACACCGGCACCGCTATTTCCACACCGTAAAAATATGTTATTACCGGTAACAATATCATTCCGCCGCCGAAACCTACGGCGCCGCTTAATCCGCCTGCGATAAAACCTACTATTGTAAGAACAATCAACTGTGTCATTTCCCTTTCTCACCTAATTTATAAACTATCCTGAAAGAGCTGTCATTATAGCTCGTGCTTGTAATCCTAAAAGCCCCAATCTCTCCTGTTGAAGCCACGTGCGCTCCTATACATGGGCATACGTCATAGTCGCCAATTCTAACTAAACGTATTGTTTGGCTCGCGTCGTCGGGCAGTTTGTCTAATTTCACACCCTCAGGAATGTGGTCGCGGTCAACGAACTCGAAAGTGACGGGCAGGTCATCTGAGATCAATCGGTTAATCTGGTTTTCGATATCAGCTATCTGCTCATCGGAAGGGCGTTGTGGGAGTATGAAATTTATCTTTGATTTCTTTCTTTCTATGTGGGAGTCGCGCGACCTCTCGCATCCGAACATCCTGCACATGGTTTGATTTAGAAGGTGTTCGGCGGTATGCATTGGAGGATATTCGCTCTTGTTATGTTGGTTCAGGATATGCTCTTCCATTATTTTCAGTTTTGGCAAAATTACGAAATAACACAATAAAAAATTGTGTGAACTGGAAAAATATTTTTTTTAATGAAACATTATTTATTTATAATTTTGTGCACAATTTTTTGATATGGGAAAACGCAATTTTGAAATAGAGAAGAACCTGGCTATCACCCTTGATATTGGGGAGAAGATGCTTGTATATGGCGCTGATGTGGCGAGGACGGAGGATACGGTGTCAAGGCTTTGCAGCAAACTTGGAGTAAGGAATTTCGAGGTATATTGTATTGGCTCGCTATTGCAGGTCTCGGTTGTGATGCCGGATGGTGAGACGGTTCAGCAGATGCGGCGGATAGGAAGCATGGGTAACGATTTGTCACGTCTTGAGGAGTTGAATGACATCTCGAGGAAGATTTGCAGTGACAGGTTGGATTTTTGCGAGGTTGAGGAGAAGGTGAGGAAGGTGGAGAAGATGGAGCCTTATCATTTTTTCTTTTATTATCTTGCTGCTGCTGTGGGTGCGATGTCGTTTTGTATTTTCTTCGGAGGGAAATTTATCGACGGACTTTGTGCCGCCTGTGCCGGTGTTCCTATAATGTTTTTAGACAGGATTATTAATAGTGATAACAATCCTTTGGCGCATGTTATCCTTGACGCTTTTGTCGGAGGTCTGATAGTGCGTCTCTTCGTGTATCTTGGTTTCGGCACTCATACAGATTTGATTTGTATCGGAGTGGTGATGCTATTGACGCCAGGGGTGATGTTTGGAAACGCTATTCAGGATTTCATCCATGCCGATTCTTTGGCTGGGTTCGCGAAGTTTGTGAAAGCAATACTGATTTCCATCATGATTGTAATAGGAATGGGTTTGTCAATGTTGTTTTTTAATTAGATATAACTATGACTAATTTCTGGACTCTTGTGATAGCATGCGGTTTTGGGAGCACAGCCTTTGGAGTTATCTTTCGCGTTAAGCCCAAACATCTTTTCTTTATCTTCATCGGTGGAATGTTGACCACATCGATGCTCCTGATATGTTTGTCGTATTTTGACGGGAATAACCTTGTAGCGAATATGGTATCTTCGTTTTTCGGTACATTGTATTGTATTTTGTGTGCGCATTGGCGCAAGGCTCCGTTCACCGTTTTCATCGTCCCTTCGTTGTTTCCGTTAGTGCCGGGGAAAGCGTTATATTATACGATGGTGGGTTTTTTCGAGCATGATAAGTCGGTGTTTATCGAAAATATTGTCAACGCAACAGAGATAGCGCTTGGTATTGCGATAGGCATTATGATAGGGAACATCTTTAACACTATTATTAAGAATAGGACGCGGAAGGTGGTTGATGGTATTGGGAGATTGAATAAGAAGAGGTAGTGTTTTGTTTTTGTGGAGATAAAAAAAGTAAGATGTGTCGGAATCCGGCACATCTTACTTGTAAGTTTGGAAATGCTATTTGAAATATCTGTTGAATAGACCTTCAAATCCTTTGCCGTGACGGGCTTCGTCTTTAGCCATCTCGTGTACTGTGTCGTGTATAGCGTCGAGGTTACGTTCTTTAGCGATACGTGCGATACGCATTTTGTCTTCGCAAGCGCCGCATTCGGCAACCATTCTCTTTTCGAGGTTTGTCTTGGTGTCCCAAACGACGTCACCGAGCAATTCTGCGAATTTTGCGCAGTGCTCAGCTTCTTCGAAAGCGTAGCGTTTGAAAGCCTCTGCGATTTCTGGATAGCCTTCGCGGTCAGCTTGACGGCTCATTGCAAGGTACATTCCGACTTCTGTTGCCTCACCCATAAAATGAGCGTTGAGGTCCTTAATCATGTCTTCGCCTGTTCCTTTAGCGATTCCGATGACGTGTTCGGTGACGAAGTTGAGTTTTGCGTCTTCGTCTAACACTTTCCATTCAACAATCTGTTTGCACTGTGGGCATCTTTCAGGTGCTTCCTCGCCCTCGTGTACATAGCCGCAAATTGGGCATACGAATTTTTTCTTCATGATAATTATTTTTCTTTTACTGATTAAAAATTAATGTCCGTTTTTTATCAATTTTTGTACCAAATAATATTGATAAAGACAAATTATTTCATTGCATGTCTATAGCCGTTGACTTTCTGCCAATCGCCGCGTGTGAAGTCTGGCATTTTCACAGGCATTCCGTGGTGTGCTATTGATGCGGCTGACAATTCCCCTATGCAAGACCATTCGGCTGCGTCATAAACGTCTTGGTCGAGAGGGAGTCCGTTTTGCAGACAGTAGATAAGGCGGTAGTCCATGATGAAGTCCATGCCGCCGTGTCCGCCGACTTCTTTTGCTTTCTCCTCGATATCAACTACTATAGGGTGCTTGTAAGTCCTCATCAAGGAATCCTTGACATTTTTTGGAACCCATGTGTGATGGTCGAGGTTCTCGCCTTTAAGGGTGAAGCCTTCTCTCATGTATTTGTTAGCCCAGCCTTCTGTGCCTGTGAGTTGGTACATCCTGTCGTATGGGCGTGGGGTATAGACATCGTGTTCGATAAGCATTGTCTTCCCTTTGTGTGTCTGAATCATTGTTGTGGTGATGTCGCCGTTAGCGAATGTGTCAACTCCCATTTTCTCCTTGGCTATTTTCAGACCGTTGTAAGAAGGCGTTCCCATTGAAACGAGATATTCCATTCTGTCGCCGCGGTGAATATCAAACACTTGGCATAAAGGTCCGAGTCCGTGGGTGGCATAAACGTCGCCGCTGTGCTTTTGGTTGAACTCAAGGCGCCAATTGTTATGATAATAGTCCCAATAAGGTTCAAGGTTATGTATATATGCGCCTTCGCCGTGAATAATCTCCCCGAAGACACCTTGTTTTGCCATGTTAAGGCAGGTCAGCTCGAAAAAGTCGTAGCAGCAGTTCTCAAGCATCATGCAGTGACGTCGTGTCTGTTCGGAGACGTCAACGAGCTTCCAGCACTCCTCAACAGATGTAGCGGCAGGTACCTCTACAGCGACGTGTTTCCCTTGCTCCATAGCATATACCGCGATTTCAACATGGTTCTGCCAACCGGTGCAGATATATACAAGGTCGATGTCGTCCCTCTCACACAACTCTTTATAAGCTTCAGGCCCGACATATTCCGCGGCTCTCGGAAGCCCTTTCTTCTCAAGAATATTGCTCTGTACCCCCTCAACGCTCTCCGGTAACAAGTCGCATAAAGCAATAACTTCCACGCCATCAATATATGTCATTCTGTTGACAGCGTCAGGACCCCGCATCCCTAAGCCAATGAACCCTATATGTACTGTTGGTATCGGCTCGTCAGCGAACTGTAACATGCTTTTCTGACCCTCAACCCTTTCCGGCTCATCGAAAACTATGGCATTGTCCTCGATACGATAATTGTTGAATTGTTGCTTATTGCTTGTGCAGCAACACATTGCTACTAAGAGCAGCAGTAATCCTAATACGTTTCTATACCTGTTCATTTCAATTTATTTTTGATGTGTAAAAATATCAATTTTTTAGATTCAAAAAGATTTTTTTTCTAATTTTACAAAAAAATTTTTTATGGATAATTTATTAAACATCGTATCTCAATTTGCCGTCTCTGAGGATATTATTAGTGTCGAGCCTCTTGGCGAAGGTCTTATCAACGATACTTATAAAGTTTATGTGAAAGATTGTGAAACCCCGGCTTATGTTTTGCAGCGTATTAATAACAATGTGTTCCAAGATGTGGAAATGCTGCAGAATAATATTAATGCTGTGACTTCTCATATCAGAGAGAAACTTATTAATAAAGGAGAATCGGATATAGATAGGAAGGTCCTGCGTTTTGTGGAGGCGAAAGATGGGAAACTGTATCATTTTGATGGTGAGAAATATTGGAGACTGATGGTCTATGTTAAAGATTCGTTTACATATCAGTCTGTTACACCGGAATACTCTTACATCGCCGGCAAATCTTTCGGGGAGTTCGAGTATTATTTGTCAGATTTAAAAGCGCCTATTGGCGAGATAATCCCTGATTTCCATAATATTGAGTTCCGCCTCAAGCAACTTCGCGACGCTGTCAGAAACGATGCGAAGGGTAGGGTGGAAGAGGTAGGACCCCTCGTTGATGAGATAGAGAGTCGCGCCTATAAGATGTCATTAGGTGAGAGGCTGTATAGAGAAGGCAAACTGCCGAAACGTATCTGCCATTGCGATACAAAAGTCAACAACATGCTTTTTGATGCTGACGGGAAGGTGCTATGCGTTATTGACCTTGACACCGTGATGCCGAGTTTTGTCTTCTCCGACTTTGGCGATTTCCTAAGAACTGCCGCGAATACAGGAGAGGAAGATGATAGGGACTTGGAAAACATTGATTTCAATATGGATATCTTCAGGGCTTTTACCAAAGGGTACCTTGAGGGGACAAGTGAGTTCCTGCTCCCGATAGAGAAGGAGTGTTTGCCTTATGCGGCACTGCTTTTCCCATATATGCAGGCGGTGCGTTTCCTTGCCGACTATATCAATGGAGACACATATTATAAAATAAAGTACGCTGACCATAATCTTGTGAGGGCTAAGGCTCAATGGAGGCTTTTTGAGAGAGCCGAGGCAAAAGAAGGTGAGATGATGGATTTTATCAATAAGAACTGTTGATAATCAGAGTCTTTGAAATATAGATTATAAAGATCGGATCCTTTGTCCTAAATATTTGGCCGTTATTGGTTTATAGTCTTCTTTGATTGGAGTGTTCAAGGAGGTAATGACCCTTGTATTAGAAACGTCCATAATTATAAGGTGACTGTTTGATAAAGAGGCCGCGGCAGCCAACAAGTGCATTGTGAGACTTGTTGGCTGCCGCGGTTGTTTTATCCTTTGATAGGATAGATTATTATTCTACAGGAATGTCTTTGTTAACATTCTTTGAGCCGATGAGGCCATAGAAGAGTATATAGGCCGCGCATGCCACGACGACAATATAACTTGTCATATAGCTTCCTGTCCAGTCTGCTACTGCACCTTGGAGACCAACCATGATCGCGAAGCCGAATACCATAGTCATAAACGCACCTGAGGCCATAGCGGTATATTTGCCAAGGCCTTCTGTCGCAAGGTTGAAGATGCTTCCCCACATTACCGAGGTGCATAATCCCACGAGGATAAATGCGAAGATGCCTACAGGGACTCTCGCCCATATTATAGATAAGTTGGCCCAGTCGATGCCGGGGACATTGACCATCAGGCTTGTTGGAGCTAACATGCCGAACAATATCAAGACAATAGCGGCTATTGAAACAACGGTAATCATTGTCTTGGAAGACACCTTGCTTCCAATAGCGCCACCGATGAAACGGCCGATAAGCATCATCAGCCAATAAACTGCTACAATAAGGCCGACGATACCGGCATCCATACCCAAGCCTGGTGTGGATGCTGTCTCAGGAGAGGTGAGGTATTGCATAATATAAGCAGGTGTGCCAACTTCTATGCCGCCATAAAGGAAGATGGCGAGTATGCCGAGTTTGAAGTGGCGGAATGAGAAAGCACTGTATTTGTCCTTGACCTCTGATTTAACCTCTTTAGGTTGTTCCGGCTCCTCTATCTTAGTGAAAAGGATGATAATGAAGCCGATAACGAATATTGAGAGAGCTATTAATAATGCCGGTGTAGCGTCAGATATCCTTGCTTTTGTGGCATCACCGATGAGTGCACCCATAAGGATATACACCGCTACGGCTGCTGCTGAGTTGAAAACGCCGCCTATCTGAATGAGCTGGTTCCCTTTGTTGCCGCCGCCGCCAAGTATGTTCAACATTGGGTTGGCAACCGTGTTTAACATACACATGCAGAATCCGGAGATGAACGCTCCGAGGAGGTAAAGCCCGAATCCTACTGAGCCGCTCGCCCACTGGACGAGGATTCCGATAATGCCGACGGCCAAGGCTATCAATGATGTTTTCTTGTAGCCGAACTTTTTAATGAGCATTCCTGATGGGATTCCCATAATCAGGTATGCGATGAAGTTTCCGTAGTTCCCAATTTGAGATAAGAAGTTACTTGCTCCAAACTGATTTTTTACAATTACCGCCATAGGCGAGCATAAGTTTGTCACAAATGCTATCATTGCGAACAGGCCTATCATGACGATGATAGCGCCCCATTGTTTTGCTTTTGTTGCCATTGTTATTCTGTTATTGATTATTTGAGAATTTAAAAATTATTTTTTGTTCATATTTCTCTCCCGGTCTCAACACCGTGTTGGGGAAATTAGGCTTGTTAGGTGAGTCGGGGAGTGCCTGGCATTCGAGAGCGACGCCATCGTAGTCGGAGTATGACCTGCCGCATTTGCCTATAGGGCTGCCGCTGAGCCAGTTCCCGGTATAGACTTGTATGCCTGGCTGTGTGGTGAATAGCTCCACCTTTCGTCCTGACTCCTCGCTGTATAGCTCTGCCGCCTTGTGTGTCTCTCCTTGTTTGTAATCGTCAAGGACCCAGCAGCTGTCGTATCCTTTCCCGTTGGTTAAGGCGTCGAAATCGCACTTGATGTCTTTCCCTATAAGCTTCCCTTCGGTGAAATCCATAGGACTGTCTTTTACCGTTGCTATTTCTCCTGTGGTGATAAGTTCGTCGGTCGCCGGAAGGTAATTATGCGCATAGAGTGTCAGCCTGTGGTCAAGTATGTCTCCGTTCCCTTCTCCTTTTAAATTAAAATAGGTGTGGTTTGTCAGATTCACCACAGTAGGAGCGTCTGTCTCGGCTTCTAACTGAATAATGAGTTCGCATTCGTCTGTCCAAGTGTATTTCGCTCTTGCGGTAAGGTTCCCGGGATAACCCGCCTCACCGTCTTTCGACATATAGGTGAAGATGACGGTATTGTCTTTCTTCTCGCTTTCCCAAATCTGGTTCGCGAATCCGTCGGGACCGCCATGAAGATGGTGCTTGCCGTCGCCGGTGTTCAGGACGAGTTGGTATTCTTTGCCATCGATGCTGAACCGTCCTTCTTTTATTCTGTTGGAGAATCGTCCCGGTATCTTTCCGGCGCATGGGCCGTCACCGAAATAGTCCCCTATGTTAGAGTATCCGAGCACTACATCTGCCATTGCGCCGCGCTTGTCAGGGACGATGGCGGAAACCAATCCCGCCCCTATGTTACAGAGGGTGACGCTCGCACCGATAGCGTTTGTTAACTTGTATGTTTTGATTTCTTTCATCTTACCATAGTTTTTGTGGATAAACGCCCTTGTCAATAAGTCCTTGTATCTTGCGGACAACATCAGGCTTGTCCTCTTTATAAGTGACACCGAACCATACGGCGTCGCTTGATAGAACCTTTAACTTTGCCTGCTTGTTGTTTATTAAAATATTAACCATCAATGGGATATAAAACTCTGCTTTGATGTTTGTCTTTGCGTCTCCGTCTAAGAAGTTCTTGAATCCGTCTTGAAGGTGTTCGAGGAAATCAGGGGTGAAGCCGAAGAAGTTCATTGAGACGAGGGTGTCAAGGTCGAGAGGATGAGAGCCTTCCTCGTCGGTGTATGCCGCGCCATCGGCTGTCTTTGCGATAGATGTCCTTTCAACTATTGTCTGAAGGAAATGGCATCTGTTCTGAGTGCAGACCCCTCTCGATACAGTCCCGAAGTCGGAGAGAGTGTTCTTTAATTTATAGGCCACCATTGAGTATGAGCCTTTCTTGCCTTCGCACTCTATAAGGTGTTTTGCCATTACCTCGTATGCTTCTTTTCCATAGAAATCGTCAGCGTTGATTACTGCGAAAGGCTCACTTATCACATTCGCGGCCATGAGAACGGCATGTCCTGTCCCCCAGGGCTTTTGTCTTCCCTCCGGTACGGAATATCCTTCCGGAAGGCATTCAAGCCCTTGATACACATATTCTACAGGTAATCCGAAACGCTCGCTGTTGTTGATTTTCTCAAAGGCTTCTGCGAAATCTTTCCTTATTACGAATACTATTTTCCCAAACCCCGCTCGCTTTGCGTCATATATTGAGTAATCAAGTATAGCTTCGTTGTTCGGACCTACGCCGTCCATCTGTTTGAGGGCTCCATATCTTGAACCCATTCCGGCTGCTAATACTAATAATGTTGGTTTCATCATTATGCTATTTTAAGATTTATACAGGCTGTTATTCTAATTTCCTTGCTCCATCGGAGATTACCACATCGTATATTTTGGGCTGATGTCCGAATTTCTCGCTGAATTCTTTTTTCGCTGTTGCGATAAACTCGTTGTAAAGTCCTTCTTTTACAAGGTTGATGGTGCATCCGCCGAATCCGCCGCCCATGACGCGGGAGCCTGTCACACCACATTTCTTCGCAATATCGTTAAGGAAGTCAAGCTCGTCGCAACTCACCTCGTATTCTTTGCTCATTCCGTAATGTGTTCCGAACATCCTGTCGCCAACAGTCTCGTAGTCGCCTCTCTCAAGTGCGTCGCAGACGTCAAGTACACGCCGCTTCTCTTCAATGACGTATTTACCACGCATATAGTCCTCGGCCGAAATCTCGTCTTTAATCTCGTCAAGCATATCCATTGTGGCGTCACTCAAGAACTTTACTTCCTGATGCCTCTTGGCAATGTGTTCGCAGGCGTTTTCGCACGACTCTCTTCTCTTGTTGTATGCTGACGATGCGAGCTCGTGTTTGACGGCGGTGTCAAGAAGTACAACCTTATAACCTTTGGGTTTGAATGGGAAATATTCATATTCCATCGTGGCACAATTCAATCGGATAAGATGCCCTTCCTTTCCGAATATTGATGCGAACTGGTCCATGATGCCGCATTTCACTCCGCAGTAGTTATGCTCCGTCGCCTGTCCAATACGGGCGAGTTCCATTTTTTCAATGCCGAGACTGTATATCTCGTTTAATGCGTTGGCGAATGTGCTTTCTAAAGCCGCTGATGAAGACATGCCGGCACCGAGAGGGACATCACCTGCGAAAACGGCGTCAAAACCTTTGATGCTGTGGCCTCTCTTCTGAATCTCACGCACAACACCGAAAATGTATCTTGCCCATGCTGCCTCCGGAAGGTCTTCCTCCCTCATCCCAAATTCAGACATTGCGTCATAATCAAGCGAAAAAACACGGATCTTGTCGGTGCCATTGCCATTTATTGCCGCATATATTCCTTTGTCAATGGCTCCAGGGAAAACAAACCCTCCATTGTAATCAGTGTGCTCGCCAATAAGGTTTATTCTTCCCGGTGAAGTGTAAACGCTGAAAGTCTCACCAAATAATGACTTGAATTTTTCTTTTATTTGCTTTGTATCCATAACCTTGCGATTTAACTTTTTATGATAGTTGTTTAACATATTTTATTGCCCCAAAATTAAGGGATTTTTTTTAATTCGACAAATTTTTATTCTTTTTTTGGTTTTTGGCAAAAAAAAATCTCAATATCTAAATAATAATTCATTTTTCCCTTACCTTTGTAATCACTGTCTGATATGGCTGTTTTTTATATAATATATTGATTATCAGTGTTTTTAAATGGTGTTTTGGCTATATCGGATTATGATTGGAACGAGATTGAATTTGTATTGTGAAAGAATATTGACATGTATTATGAGAAAGTTGCTTGTTATTTCGCTGGTTTTACTTGCCGCCTGTGTTAGAGAACCTGATGCTTTAGGACCGGAACCTACTGCCGAGCAGATTAAATGGCATGAGATGGAGACATACGCCTTCGTCCATTTCGGACTTAACACTTTTAACGATTTAGAATGGGGTTGGGGCAATACCCCGGCTTCTACTTTTAATCCTACGGCTCTCGACTGCGAACAATGGGTGTCAACCTTTAAACAATGTGGTATGAAAGGTGTGATCCTTACCGCAAAACATCATGACGGTTTTTGCCTGTGGCCAACAAAATCAACGGATTACAATATCTCTAACTCTCCTTATAAAAACGGTAAAGGCGATTTGGTAAAGGAACTTTCTGATGCTTGTAGGAAATATGGGCTGAGATTTGGACTATATCTCTCGCCTTGGGACAGGAATAATCCGAACTATGGCTATCAGGAATATGTGGAGACGTATCATCAGCAGATTGATGAGCTTACATCGAACTATGGCGAGTTGTTTGAGTTCTGGTTTGATGGCGCGAATGGCGGCAGTGGCTATTATGGAGGTGCGAATGAACCGCGGCATATTGATGCTGCCTCATATTATGATTATGAGCGTGCAAGGGATACTATTATTAATAGGCATCATGATGCTATGATTTTTGGCGGTACATGCCAGACTATCAGGTGGGTCGGCAATGAACAAGGATGGGCAGGCGATACTGATTGGTGCACAATGAATTACAATGGTAATATTGAGAATAACGACATCTTGGCTCACGGCTGCGAGAACGGAAATGTCTGGATGCCCGCTGAAGTGGATGTCTCAATCCGTCCAGGCTGGTTCTATCATCAGAGGGAAGACCATCAGGTGAAGTCGCTGGCACAACTTGTTGATATTTATTATAATAGCGTTGGACATAACGCAAATCTCCTCCTTAATTTCCCTATCGGTCTGAATGGAAGGATACCAGCGACCGACTCGATGCGGGCAATGGAGTTCCATACTACTATTTCAGAGGAACTATCAGAGAATCTTCTTTCAAAAGCAAAAGTATATGCTGACGATGAGCGTGGAATGCGTTTCTCTGCCTCGAAAACTATTGACGGCGACAAGGATACTTATTGGGCTACAAATGACGATTACCCCTATGGCACAATCTCGTTCGTTTTCGACCGCCCTGTGATGATGAACAGGCTCCTTTTACAGGAATACATCAAAAAAGGTCAAAGGGTGAAATCGTTCTACCTTGAAGGTGAATTAAATGGTGAATGGTTCAAAATAAATACATTAGATACAACCTCGACCATAGGATATAAGCGTATTGTACGTTTCAACACTGTTGAACTCGATAAACTTACGGTTTATTTTGAGGAGAGCAAAGGTCCTTTGTGTATCAGCAATATAGAGGCTTATTGCGCTCCAGCCTTGCTCTCAGAACCTATTATCGTCCGTGATAACAATGATGTGGTAACTATTTATTCTGCCGATGATAACGCTTTGGTTTACTTTACAATAGATGGTTCCACTCCTTCACTGGAAAATGCTTCGGTTTATGATGCCCCTTTCGTTTTAAAAGGAAAAACTTTGGTGAAGGCAATATCTGTCGATCCAATCTCTTTGATAACAAGTTCTGTATCAACAAAATATCTTCCAAACTCCCTTGATGAGTTTTCAGTCGTATTCCCACAAAATGGGTTCAACAAGGTTTATGACGGCTCTGGTTTATCTTCCATTAACCTTGCGATGCGAAACCCCGTTATTGAGTTGGAATACAATGAGCCTCAAACGATTAGAGGATTCTCCTATCTTCCTTCTCAAGAGCGTGACGCTTCTCGCCATATATCTGAATATCAAATGTTTGTAGATGATGTCCTCGTCTCTACCGGAACTTTCGGAAATATTAGAAACAATCCTGTGGAACAAGTGGTTTATTTCCCTCCCGTAAAAGGGAAGAAAGTGAGGTTCGTGGCTACAAAAAATATTGATGATGCAAACTATTGCAGAGTTGCCGAGTTCTTTGTGATTACAGAATAGTCCGTACTATAATGCTTTTAATTGGGAATCAATACTTTTTACCTGCGACATAATATCGCTTTTGCCATCGTTTATGATGACGAAATCGGCTTTATCGATGTTCAACTCCTCTTGTTGCTGAAGTCTTGCCCTTGAAAGAAACGACTCTTCATTGCATTTGTCGCGAAGCATGACCCTTTGTCTCCGGACTTCCTCTGGCGCTGAGATAAAAATTATCTTATCGAATAAAATATCAATCTCTTTCTCGAAGATTAAAGCTGACTCGAATAGAACATAGGGCGCGTTTTGTCGCTCACACCACGATTCAAAACACTTGTTTAACTCTGGATATAGTAGTCCCTCTATGAATTTTAGTTCTGTTTCGTCGTTGAATAAGATTTGTGAGAGTCGTCTTTTGTTTAATGAGCCGTTGTCGTAATATATATCTTCCCCGAACCTGTTGATAATGATGCGTTTGTTTTCTGGGATTAAATAGAGAGACTTCGTTTCCTCGTCAGAATAGAATATCGGTATCCCAATATTTTTGAACGTTTGGCAGACAAAGCTTTTGCCGCTCCCGATATTGCCGGTAATCCCGATTTTTTTCATTTAGTTTTGGATAATCACGTATTCCACCTCTGAAGGTTCAAGGTCAATCACTTGCGTGTTGTTTGGAGACAACACTAAGTTTACAGGAAGCATGTCGTTGAAATACAGCTCGTTAGTGTCAATTTCCGCCTTGAATGAAAGACTGTTTATCTTTTCGTAGTCTTTCATCGCGACAATGTATTTTGCATGGACCTTGTCTGGGAAAAGATGGAGTTTGATGTTGTCTGGTACGCTGATTGGAATAGTTATCTCCGCCTCGGTGTATTTCTCGACGTTGATTTTTACAATCACTTCTTTGGTATCAGATGATAAATACTCCTTGAGCGCGAGTTTTGACGATGTCTCTATGCTTTTCTTGACATTTCTAAATTCAATCCTTTCAGTATGTACCTCGTCAGTCGTCGCGATGTCATTTTCAGCTCCAAAAATGATTATGGAGTCGGGTTGTATCACTATATCGCCATAGAAATTATATTGTCTTTCAAAAATGATATTGATATCAGGCGATACTTTGACTTTTTTAGATGCCAACCTGTTCATTTTGAAGTAAAGGGCGTCGTCTTTTACATTGACATCGTTATTGCTGATATTCATAAAAAGAGCGATCTCTTCTTCAATATAACTGCTGTTATACGAATAGTATTGGTTCTCTTTTCTGAATTTGATGCTTTGCAATGATATATCGACAGACCTATGGCTTTTCCTTACGAAATAGTAGTTTAGCAGTTTGAAACCGGTACATTTTAAGGTGGCTTCTACGGTGTAATTGTCGTCCTCTAAGATTTGGTCGGCCGGGACATTGATGTAATTAATGGCGAAAGGGACATTGATGGAGTAGGTGTCTGACAATTTTATCATCAGCCATAACGTGGCGGCAATAAGAATGAATATTGACATGCCGCTGAATTTCCTCAGTCCACGATTATTGTCTTCTTTCGCCATTGGTTTAGATATTGTTAGGCTTGGCCAACCTGAGTCCCGTTTGCTACAAGTGCTGATTTCTCAACCTCAATATTGACGTTGTTGTCAACAGTGATGACTATTGTAGTCTCTTTAACCTCATGAACCTTGCCGTGTATTCCGCCTATAGTGACAACTTTGTCGCCTTTCTGTAAGGCGTCACGGAACTTCTGGGCTTCTTTTTGTCTTTTGTTTTGAGGACGGATGAAGAAAAGCCAGAATACGACGAACAATAATACGATCATGATGATTCCGGACCATCCACTACCACCTTGTTGTGCAGGTGCTTGGAGTAAAAACATACTTAATGTGTTCATAATTATTTATTTAGAAAAATTATTAAAAATTATCAATCGTCTCAACCCTTGCTTTGAACTTAAGTATTGTCTCAGATGGATTGGTGTTGGCCTTTACTATGACACGTTTGTTTTGGAATCCTTTATGACCTTTGCTATCGTATGTTATTGACACATAGCCGTCTTCTCCCGGTTTTACAGGATTTTTGGGGAACTTTGTGTCGGTGCAGCCGCAGGTCTTTTCAACGGCGGAGATAATCAAGGGCGCGTTTCCTGTGTTTTTGAACTTATAAGTGTATGAAACCTGCTCTCCCTGTATCATCTTTCCAAAGTCGTGTTCTGTCACTTCAAATGTGATCTTCGGCTCTTTCGTGTTCTTACTTGATGTCGCGGAAGCTGGATTGTTTACCAAATCCGTTGAGATGTTGTTCTCTTTCGTACCGCAAGAGTTTATAAATAACAAGAAAAAAATGGGAATTATTAGTCTCTTCATATCTAATGTCTTAATCTTATCTTTCACTGTTCCATATCATCACAGAGCCTTGGTATCTGTAATTTTTTGTCTCTCCTTTGCATTCTAACACGTAGAAGTAAGTGCCGTCAGAAAGGTTCCCTCCGTCCCAGTCGTTCTTATAATCCTCTGACTCATATACTTTCCTGCCCCATCTGTTGAATATGACGAGTTTTGATGAGAGAAAATACTCGCTCAAGTCGTTGATAGGCCTGCCGTCGCCGCTGTTATAGCCGATTTGGAAATAATCGTTTATACCGTCTCCGTTCGGGGTGAAGATGTTCGGGATTTTCAAGTCAACGGGAAGCATCGTTATTGTCTTTGTGAATGTTGTGTCGCATCCCTGCTCGTTTGTGACTGTGAGTTTTGCTACAGGATTGTCACTTGTGACATTGGCGAACGAGACCTCTGGCTCTTCTTCTGTAAATGAGTTGTCATAACTTTCAAACTCCCAGAAAAAGTTGGTGATTTCGACCGCGTCGCCATCTCCAGCCCCTTCGCTTTCATTGTTTTCAAACCACCAAGTGATGTATGGGTTGTCTTTGTAAAGAGTGTCTTTGGGGTCTGAGAACAACTCTACGTCCGGGTTTGGGTATGCTTTCAGGCTGACTGATTTTGTTTGCTGGCAGCCGTACTCGTTAGTGACAGTGATGCTGTATTCGGTATATGCTTTCAATCCAATCGCTATCTGTGGATCCTCCATATATTGGATCGGTTTGATTGGCTCGTTCCATTTATAAGTAAAACTCTGATAGTTGCTCCCTTGTGTGTTTACTGCCTGCGCCTTTGCTTTAGCTGTCTTGCCGTTATCGGCGTTCTTGTCGCTGCATGTTAACGCAAGCTGCTCAAACTCAATGTCGAAAGCTGGTCTCATCGTGATAGTGACACTGTTGTCGCATGCAAGGTCCCCTGATGCAATATCATAAAGATAGACCTCGTAAACCGAGTTGTTTTCTGTCACTTCCACTGTCACAGATGGCCCCTCGCTTATTATCTCGCCCTTGTGTTTCCACTGGTACGAGTAATTGCTGTTAAAATCAACGCTAAGATAAATCTCCGACTTATAGCAAACCGGCATTGTGACACCGTCTCCAATGTGTATTTCGCAATTCTGTGCCTTAACCGTGACAGAACAGAACAATAAAGTAACTGCCGCGATAACTGATACAAAACGTATAAGATTCTGATTCTTCATCTGTTTCTTTTTATTTTGCAAAAATAAGAATTTTTCTTTATTAATGTGAAAATCGCCGTTTTATTATTTTAAAAGTTTCTTTTGTTAAAAATGTGTCAAAATGTCTTTTCATTTGTTTAAAAAATAGACCGCACTGCCATGTTGTCTGCAATAACGAGATGGAGGGGTTTTTGATAATGGGCGGCGAAAACAATAGAAAGGAGATAGAAATGGAAAATAAAACAAAAGGTGACGCTCTGAGCATGTATGCGAAAAACCTTAACGACCTGGCACGGGAAGGGAAGCTGGACCCAGTCATTGGTCGTGACGAGGAGATCCGAAGAGTGCTCCAGATCCTGTCACGAAGGACAAAAAACAACCCTATTTTAATAGGTGAGCCGGGCGTCGGTAAAACAGCAATTGCCGAGGGACTTGCGGAGAGGATCGTACATGGCGATGTGCCGGAGAACCTGAAAATGAAGAAAGTGTATTCTTTGGATATGGGCTCGCTCATCGCAGGAGCAATGTATAAGGGCGAATTTGAGGAGCGTCTGAAATCAGTCATCAAGGAGGTGGTTGAAAGTAACGGCGATGTGATTTTGTTCATTGATGAGATCCATACACTTGTGGGAGCAGGTGGAGGAGAAGGAGCGATGGATGCGGCAAATATCTTGAAACCCGCCCTCGCTCGAGGCGAACTTCGCGCTATTGGCGCCACTACACTTAACGAGTATCAGAAATATTTTGAGAAAGACAAGGCTCTCGAACGCCGTTTCCAAATAGTGATGGTTGACGAGCCTGACGAACAGTCGGCTATATCCATACTCAGGGGCCTAAAGGAAAAATATGAGACCCACCATCAGGTCAGAATACTCGATGAGGCTATTATTGCCGCCGTTGACCTGTCAATTCGTTATATCTCAGACAGATTCCTGCCAGACAAGGCTATCGACCTTATAGATGAGGCGGCATCGCGTCTCCGACTCCAAATAAACTCTGTGCCGGAGGAACTTGAGAATGTACAACGTAAAATACGCCAACTTGAAATTGAGAGAGAGGCTATTAAACGCGAGAATGATAGCAAGAAAGTGGAGGAGCTCTCAAAGACTATCTCGGCCTTGAACGAGGAGAGAGAGAGCCTGAGTATGCGCTGGCAGACGGAACGTGGCTTCGTGGAGAAAATACAACGCGAGAAGAAGAATATAGAACAGTACAAGTTCCAAGCTGATGTGGCGGAACGTGAAGGTGACTACGGAAAGGTTGCTGAACTGCGCTATGGGAAAATCAGGGAAGCCGAATCGGCAATAGCCCAGGCAAAAGAACAGCTTACCAAAGTCCAAGGCGACAAGCCTCTCGTGGATGAGGAGGTGTCCGCCGATGATGTAGCAGAGATAGTGTCCCGTTGGACGGGCATCCCAGTGCATAAGATGATGCAGAGCGAACGTGAGAAATTGCTGAATCTTGAGTCGGAACTGCATAAACGTGTGGTTGGACAGGATGACGCCATCGCCGCTGTCTCCGACGCTATCAGAAGGAGCAGGGCAGGGCTCCAAGACGCAAAACGCCCGATAGGCTCCTTTATCTTCTTGGGTACAACCGGTGTGGGTAAGACGGAATTGGCAAAGGCGTTGGCTGAGTTCTTGTTCGATAACGAGAACAATATGGTGCGTATCGATATGTCTGAATACCAGGAACGCCATACTGTGTCGCGACTCATAGGCGCGCCTCCCGGATACGTGGGCTACGAGGAAAGCGGACAGCTCACTGAGGCAGTGCGACGTAAGCCTTATTCGGTGGTGCTTCTCGACGAGATAGAAAAAGCCCATCCCGATGTGTTCAACATCTTGCTGCAAGTGCTTGACGATGGCCGACTAACCGATAACAAAGGACGTCTGGTCGATTTCAAAAACACCATTATCATTATGACATCGAATGTCCCGGAAAAGGAATTGAGAAACCATTTCAGACCTGAGTTCCTTAACCGTATCGATGATATTATACTGTTTAAGCAACTGACCGAAGACCAGATAGTTGATGTCGTGGCAATGCAGTTTAACAAGGTAAAGGAAATGCTGGACACTAACGGAATCAAGATTGATATGACCGAGGCCGCGATGAGGTATATGGCGAAAGTCAGTTATGACCCTCAATATGGCGCACGCCCTGTGAAACGAATGATGCAGCGTGAGATGTTGAACGAGCTTTCGCGCATGATTATCGCTGACAAGGTGAATAAAGACAAGCCGATTACTGTTGACTTTGATGGCAACGGATTGGTGTTCAAGAATTAAATCAGTTTTTCATACTAACATCCATGGCGATAATGCTGTGGATGTTTTTATTAGAGATAATGAGCCTGCATTTCGCAATATAGCGTTTGTTTTCTGAATAAGGTTTTGGGGAGCGTGAGTTTTGTTTTAGCGGTAGGTTGATGGGTCGTTCCCAAGTAAAAAAAGCATCGAGTAATCGATGCCTTTTTTTTAAAAATGTAATAATCTTAAGCCTCTGTTGCAGGAGCTTCTGTCTCTGCAGGGGCTTCAGTTTCTGGAGTCTCAGCTTGTGCTGCCTCTGCTGCTGCCTGGGCTGCGAGCTCGGCTTTCTTCTTTGCAATAACTTCAGCGCGAGCGTCGTTGACCTTCTTCTCGGCTTCGAGTCTTGCTTTCTGAGCTGCTCTTTTGTTTTCTGCTCTTTCTTTGATTTCTTGAGCTTCCTTAGCCTCTTTCTCTTTCATCCATGTCTGGAATTTAACCTCTGCTTGCTCAAGGGTCATTGCGCCTTTCTTAACACCTACTAATAAGTGCTTCTTGAGCATAACGCCCTTCTTTGAAAGGATAGAGCGCACTGTGTCAGTTGGTTGAGCTCCTTTTTCAATCCAATCAAGGGCTTTGTCAAAGTTGAGGTTTATCTCAGCTGGGTTAGCAATCGGATTGTATGTTCCGATTTTCTCAATAAATTTACCATCACGAGGTGCACGACCGTCTGCAATTACAATGTGATAGAAAGGCTGACCTTTCTTACCATGTCTCTGTAATCTGATTTTTGCTGGCATAAAATAATTTTTTTAATTGATTTATAATAATAAATGACTTAACCTACACGAGGTTTTTCAGGCGGCAAAGGTACAAAAATTATCAATACGAATTAAAGAAAAAGAAAAATAATTTTGGAAAAATATTTTTGCCCATGGTGGCTCTTCCTGAATTATTATTATCTTTGCATATTGTAAATCCTATGCTGCTAATCGACGTATGTCATTAAAAAACATTGTTATAGTGTTAATGGGCTATTGTCGGCTGGCTGAAGCCTAAACATTAATGATAAGATATGTTTCTGATTTTTGATACTGAGACGACTGGTCTTCCGAAATATAAAGATGCTCCGTTAACGGATTTTGGCAATTGGCCGAGGCTTGTGCAGTTGGCATGGCAGGTTCATGATGAGTTAGGACGTCTTGTTGAGTCGCATAACCATATTGTCCGTCCCGACAATTTCATCATTCCTATCGATGCGAAAGTTGTACATGGGATCTCAACAGAATATGCGTTGAAGGTGGGCGAACCGCTCGCTGATGTCTTGAAAATATTCTTAGAGTCGGCGGAGAAGGCGAAATATCTCGTCGGTCATAATATTAAATTCGACCTTAACGTTGTGGGTTGCGAATTCCTTAGGTTGACGGGAGAGAACCCATTGCGAAAATGGATTCATATCGACACTTGCTCCGATAAGACCGCGGAGTTGTGCCATATTCCCGGAGGAAGTCATTCGGGTAGATATAAATTACCGAAACTGTCTGAGCTTCATAGGTTTTTGTTTGGAGAGGATTTTGACTCCGCACATAACGCTTCTGCTGATGTGGAGGCTACGGCAAGGGTTTTCCTGGAATGTGTGAGACTGGGTGTGATAGACAATGCTTTCGTTAAGGAAGATATGGCGTTCTTCTCCCGTTTTAAAGAGGCGAACCCCGATGTGATAAAAGCAGCTGGAATAGAGGTGCGCCCGAATTTCGAACTGCTTGATGAGACTGATATGCGGCCTGAGGACAATGTGTCAGAAAACGAACTAACTGTTCCTGAAACGTTGAAATTCACCCACTTGCATGTCCACTCTCATTTCTCAATCCTTGACGGTATGTCAAAAATTCCTGACTTGGTAGATAAATGTAAACGTTGCGGCATGTACTCAATGGCACTTACCGACCATGGTAATATGTTCGGTATCAAGGAGTTCGCTGATTATGCCGCCTCAGTAAACGGAAAAGTCAAAGGGAAAATAAAGGAGTTTGAGAAAGTCCTTTCTAAAGCTGATGCTACGGAAGAGGAGAAAATATCTGCCCAAAAGTCAATAAAGAAGCTGAAAGGCGAACTCTTCAAACCTATTTTCGGAACAGAGGCGTATTGCGCTCCGGAAAGGATAGGTAAGAAAGAAAGCCGCGCCGACAGGGGCTGGCACCTTATATTATTAGCGAAAAACAAGACAGGCTATAAAAACCTTTGTAAACTCGCGTCAATAGCATATACTGATGGGTTTTATTATAACCCTCGTATCGACCATTCTCTCATTGAGAAATATCATGAGGGGATTATAGTTTGCTCCGCTTGTCTCGGTGGCGAGGTGCCTCAGAAAATCCTAAACGGCGATATCAAAGGCGCGGAAGAGTCTATATTATGGTTCAAAAGTATCTTTGGTGATGATTATTATCTTGAGATCCAACGACATAAGACTGATAAGCCCGGCGGTGACAAATCTACTTACGAGCGACAGGTGGAGGTGAATAAGGTGATAATGGAACTCGCCAAGAAGACTGGCACAAAGGTTATAGCGACAAATGACGCGCATTTTGTGGAGGAGGAACATGGCGAGGCTCACGACCGTCTGATATGTCTTAGCACCGGCAAGGATCTCGACGACCCTTCGAGAATGCACTACACCAAGCAGGAATGGCTGAAATCGCCCGAAGAGATGTGGGCTGTTTTCTCAGATGTGCCTGAGACTCTTGCGAATACTATGGAAATAACCGAAAAAGTTGAGTCATATAGTATTGATTCTGACCCTATTATGCCTATGTTCGATATTCCGGCCGACTTTGGTACGGAAGAGGAATACCGTGCCAGATTCTCAAAAGAGGAACTGTTCGATGAGTTTACTCGCAACGAACATGGCGAGGTGGTGATGAGTAGGGAAGAGGGAGAGAAGAAAATCAAGAAACTTGGCGGATATGACAAACTTTATAGAATAAAGCTTGAAGCTGACTATTTGTCCAAACTCGCGTGGGAAGGGGCGAAGATGCGTTATGGAGAGACTCTTACCGATGAACAGCACGAGCGTATCCTTTTCGAACTCCATATCATGAAGACTATGGGATTCCCAGGCTACTTCCTGATAGTTCAGGATTATATAAAAGGAGCTCGGGAGGAACTTGGTGTCTCCGTTGGCCCAGGCCGTGGCTCAGCAGCTGGCTCTGTAGTGGCTTACTGCTTGAAAATCACAGATGTGGACCCACTGAAATATGACCTCCTTTTTGAAAGATTCCTTAACCCTGACCGTATCTCTCTTCCTGATATCGATGTGGACTTCGATGATGATGGCCGCGCTAAAGTGCTTGACTGGATAACGAAGAAATACGGGAAGGAAAAAGTGGCTCATATCATCACTTACGGCACTATGGCGGCGAAATCGGCTATTCAAGACGTTAGCCGCGTTCAGAAAATACCTCTGCAAACTGTCGCTGAAATAAAAAGCTTTATCCCTGACAAATCCTTCCCCGATAATGTCAAAGATGAGAAAGGCAACTCCCCGAAAGTCAACCTTAAAAACTGCCTTAAGTATGTAAAAGAACTTAAAGACAGACTTAATGGCGATGATGAGAATATAGCCTCAATGCTTACTTACGCGTCTGAACTTGAGGATACAAACCGACAGATAGGTATTCATGCCTGCGGTGTCATTATCGGTGCTGACGACTTGACGAACTTCGCGCCCGTCTGTACTATCAAAGATAAGGAAACAAACGAAGATGTCATTGTAACTCAATATGATGGACATGTCGTTGAAAGCGTCGGACTTATTAAAATGGACTTCCTCGGTCTAAAAACACTGACTCAGATAAAGGACGCTTTGGCGAATATTAAGAAAACCCACGGTTTCGACTTGGATATAGATAATATACCTATCGATGACCCGGAGACTTACGCATTGTATAGCGCAGGTAACACTATTGGTACTTTCCAGTTTGAGTCTGCCGGTATGCAAAAATACCTCAGGGAGCTACAACCGACTGTATTTGAAGACCTTATCGCAATGAACGCACTCTATCGTCCGGGACCGATGGACTATATCCCTAAGTTTATCGCCCGTAAACAGGGGAAAGAGCCTATAGAATACGACTTCCCGGAAATGGAGAAATATCTAAAAGATACTTATGGCGTTACCGTTTATCAGGAGCAAGTGATGCTTTTGTCAAGGCAGCTCGCCAATTTTACAAGGGGTGAGTCGGATACTTTGAGAAAGGCGATGGGTAAGAAACAGAAGGATAAGATGCTGGAACTCAAGGATAAGTTCTTGAAACAAGGGCAAGAGCTTGGGCATGACGCAAAAACTCTTGAGAAGATCTGGGGTGACTGGGAGAAGTTCGCATCATACGCTTTCAACAAGTCGCACGCTACATGTTATTCGTGGGTCTCTTATCAGACAGCCTATCTTAAGGCGCATTATCCTGCCGAGTTTATGGCCGCCGTTCTCAACAGCAGTATTAGAAATGGTGACGAGGTCGTTTTTATGCTCGATGAATGTAAGAGAATGAAAATTAACGTCATACCACCGAACGTGAATAAGTCGGGATATAAGTTCACGGTCGATGAGAATGGCAATATCTGCTATGGTTTCGGAGGAATCAAAGGTGTTGGCGAGATTGTCGATTGTATCAGGATAGAACGTGAGAAAAACGGTTTGTTTACGACTTTCGCGGATTTCATGACGCGTGTGGGCGCAAAAAATATTAATAGGAAAGTTCTTGAACAACTTGCAAAAGCCGGTGCTTTCAGCGATTTCACCGAACTTCACCGTGCCGCCTATTTCTATATAGCCCCGGGCGAGAGATCAACGTTTATTGAGAAGTCGATCCGTCAGGTGAATGCGAGCAACGAGCGGAAAAACAATGCGCAAATCGACTTGTTTGGCGAAATGGAAGTGTCAAATGCCGGGGATATGTTCCGTCTTGAGATACCGGAATGCGAACATTGGTCGAATATAAAAATGCTCGAAGAAGAAAAAGATGTGATAGGATTCTATCTAAGCAAACATCCTCTCGACACATATAGCTACACAATGCGTTTCTTCGCTGATACAAAGGTTGAGCGTCTTAAGGAAATTGTTGAGACGAAAAAAGGTGCGACTGTAACTTTTGCCGGCCTCGTGGTGTCAGCTTCCGAGCTAACGACAAAAACAGGAAAACCGTTCGGCAAATATGTTGTTGAAGATCAAACAGGTAGCTACGAGTTCGCTATCTTTGGCGAATCATATATGAAGTTTAATTATAAACATCTGTTCGCAATCGGCACCCCCCTTCTTATCACAGGTGTGGTGAAAGAACCTTACTATAATAAAAATCTCACTGATGATAAGAAACGCCCTAATGAATTGAGTATCACTGAAGTGAAACTTCTTGACAGTGTCTTTGAAAACACAAATAGAGAGGCCAGATTCTTTGTCGATGTTAATAATCTTGACTCAAATAACGTTAATGATTTCATAAAAATAATAAAGGAAAACCCTGGAAATCAACATTATTCTATTCTTCTTGTTGATAAGGAGCAGTCTATGACATGCCGCACGCGTCCTGAAAAAGGGAAAATAAATGCAGAGGCGGTATTTAAAATTTTAGACGAAAGAATAGATTTTGTTTCGTATGATTTGTTAAAATAGTTATTTTTGCAAAATAAAATGATATTAATCTTTTAAAAAATAAAAAATTATGGCAATTAAAATCACAGATGCAAATTTCGAAGCTGAAGTATTAAAGTCAGAGCTTCCAGTTATGGTGGATTTCGGAGCGACATGGTGCGGACCATGCAAAATGATTGCTCCTTATATGGACCAACTTTCAGAGGAATATGCTGGTAAGGCAAAGGTTTGTAAGGCTGATATCGATGAGTGCTCAGGCCTCGCAGCAAAATACCGCATCATGAACGTCCCTACAGTTCTTTTCTTCAAAAACGGTGAAGTCGTCGAGAAACATGTCGGTGGCGCGCAAAAATCAGTTTTTGAAGATAAATTGAAGAAATTCATCTAACCAGAATCAGATTCCGTCACATGGAGTGTGGGACTTTCTTCCACACTCCATTTTTTAAAGCATAACCTAATGCCTATCAATAATAACGACATCGCAAAACTTGGAGGACTTGAGTTCCACGCCCGACAAATAGTTGAAGGCTTCATGGCTGGTATCCATAAAAGCCCTTTCCATGGTTTCTCTGTCGAATTTGCCGAACATCGCCTTTATAATTCTGGTGAGCCAATCCGCAATATCGACTGGAAACTGTATGGCAGAACCGAGAAGCTTTTTGTGAAACGTTATGAGGAAGAGACGAACCTGCGCTGCCAAATAGTTATTGATACAAGCTCAAGTATGTTTTTCCCAGTGAGGCAAAATAACGGTATTAATAACCCTAACAAATTGATTTTCTCCGTTTATAGCGCCGCATCTCTTATAGAACTGATGAGACGTCAGCGTGATGCGGTGGGTCTTGTGCTTTTTGATAACAATATCCAACTCCACACTGAGGCGAAGAACTCAAACCTGCATATAAACATGATTTATAGTCAGCTGGAGAAACTTCTTTTACCTTATAATAAAAGTGTTAGGACAACAACCGATGCCGCCTCTTGCCTTCATAATATCGCTGATACTTTGCATAAACGCTCACTCGTGATTGTCTTCAGCGATATGCTTGATGATGTCTCAAACTATGACCGCATTTTCCCCGCCCTCGAACATCTTCGTTATAATAACCATGAGGTGATCCTTTTCCATGTTAGCGATGGTCCGAAAGAATACAACCTTGAATTTGAGAACAGACCATACCGCTTTGTCGATCTCGAAAGCGGCGATACTATAAAACTCAATCCTGCAGATGTCAAATCTAAATATGCCGGTCTGATGAAGTCTAAAAACGAAGAACTGCTTCGTCATTGTCACCAATATCATATCGATTATGTTAATGCTGATATAAACTCCTTTTATGACCAAGTGTTAACAACTTATTTGATAAAAAGAGAAAAACTATATAAATCATAGCTTCAATATCATCTGGATTGTCGCGTCTGACTTGATGTTCCCGTCTATCTTCTCTAATCCGCTGCCGATTTCGTCAACGTCGCTATAAATTGTTATTCCGACTTTTGCGTTGATATTCAATTTATTATATATAGTCGCCTTCCCAACAAGGTATATTCTGATTCCTTTGTGATAAAAACCCGTTGAAGCGAATGTGTTTGACACATCGCTTTCGTATGTATAAACCGCTCCGGATGGGCTGTCGAAAACCGCGTATCTGAAATCAAAGCTGTATGGTCTCTGAATTGAGTGATACGAGATGTCCTGATATATCAGATATGAGTGCTCCGGGACTTCTTCTTCCGTGTCTGAGATATGGTATTCCGCTCTGTTTCTGCAGGTTATCCTGTCACCGATTGTATAGCTTGCGTGTATTCTGAACACGCTCTTGCTCTCTTTTGAGTTTTTCTTTGTATATGTGTTATAATCATAATGGTTCGTCTCTTTTGCCTTGTACTTTAACTGTATGTAAAACAATGAGTTTTTGTTTATTTGATGCTGTATTTGACAGTTGTATTCCTGTATTCTGCTTGGGGAATACACGGAACTTTTCATCCAATCGGATTGTGGCAAGTCGGCGGTAGCGATGAGTTTCCATTTTGGGGCAAATGATATTGATGTGGAAAAGAGCAGGCCTTTTTCGTTTTTTGCGCTGCTGCTGTTTGAGAAAGCGTTACAATAAAAGTTTTGGAATCCCTTGTCATAATATCGGTATAATATTGAGAAGTCGATATATCCGGCTGGTTGCAATATGGCTCCCGTTAAAACCGCGGGTGCAAGGTTGTCACTTATCGCCATTTCTCCGAACAATGCGAGTTTACTTCTAACATAATAAAAGTCAACTCCATGGTTGGCAAGACTTTTGCCTTTGAAATAGAAGTTGTTGTAAATCCTTGGTTCTGGATTAAGCTCACAGCTTAAGAAAGTTTTGTGGAATGTATAGCCAATTTGCATGTCATGGGTCTTATAACAGATGTTTAATCCGAGGAGTTGCTGTCTGATCGAATGTCTGTCAATGAGTTCTCCGACGGTTCGGTGAAGTCCCGAGTATTGTAGTGCGGAAATCTCTGTCGTTTGCCCTGTGCTGTCTGTTGAAACAATGTTTGCATCGGCTTTCTTATTGGAGTAAAACAACGTCAACTCATATTCCTTATGTTTTAATGTCGTCGCTATTCCTCTTAGGTAGCGCGCTTCGTTTGCCGATTTAGATGCTCTTATTTTTTTATTTTTCCTTAATAATGAGGTGCCAGCCATCGTCATGCTTTGTCCCGACCCCATAGTTAATCCTTGACCGAACGCGAGTTGGAAGTCGCCGAGCGCCAAGGTTTTGACGAACTTTAAATCTTTTAACAAGAAATGGCAAGATACGAAGTCAACGGTCGGATACATGCTTTTCTTAATCAGTTTTTGTACGGTGTCGGATGCCTTAGCCCTGAAAACATACTCGCCTGCGTCTTTCTCCATTACAAACCCCGCCTCTAATTTATCCCGAATATCGAAATTGTACCGAATTTGAGCCTTCTGCGGACTCCCAAGGTATTTCTTATTCGGATTTTCAGCCAATATTGAATCATTGACATCACCGTATCCTGCCTTTTTGTTGAAAGGCTGGTTTATTAGAAAAATAACCTTGTGTGTGCCCTTCTTCTTTTTGTACCACTTTTTTTCGTTTTCTTTCCGAAAAACGATTAAAGGTTTTAACAATTGGAAAGTCGTCTCATCAATTCCTTCAATATATTTCAACTCATTTATATGGATTATATCTCCGTACTTATTCCTGTATTCATTGATTTTCTCGGTAATAAAAATATTAATGATATTCAACTCAACAAGTTGTGATAATTCTTCTATGTCGTTGATATTTATCTTACTATCGAGAATGTTCATATAGTTCTCAAATTCTTCAGTGTAGTCCGCCTCATCGTCATCTCGTTCTGCCATTCGCTCAATCTGGTTCGCTATTATCTCGTTTGTGAGATTATTTTGGCCTTGTAAATAACATAAAGAAGACAGTATGAGCATTGTTAGTAATAATTGTCTCATAGTCTGTTAATTTAGAAGTCAGTTTGTTAAGAGTGAATAAGGATTGTGACGCTGCTTTGGAACGATATCCCGGTATATTGGTTTAACTTTGAAGATATGTCGATTGTGAATCCGTTAAAAGAATATCCTGCGCCGAAACATGCCGTAGCGGGGTTGGTGTAAATTCCGGCTCTTATATAAAACTCTTTCAAGGTATGGTATTCAAATCCAAACCTAAAGTCTGCCTTTTTATCTGTGTCATACTCAATCTCGCCGGCCAAGATAAGGTCTTTCGTTATTGAATAAGAGAACCCACACCTTGTTATTATAGGTATCTTGCTTTCCAACTCCCTGATTTTCACATAGACAGGGTTGAAAATATAAACACCTATATTAATAGTCTCTGTTATAGATGTTTGTATCCCGAGTTCAACGGTGGCGCATTGTCGCGTTGGATATTCTTTCGAGAACCTGAACAACAGATAGTCTAACTTCATACCTATCTTCAATTTTTCTCCAAATCCTCTCGAATAGGCAAGGCCGATTTTGTTCTCGTTATAGTTGCTGTATCCGAACCTGTTGAAAGATAATCCAATAGCCCCGGACGATGAAGGAATGACAACGGCTATAGCATAATTGCTTAACTCTTTCATAAAGAATCTGTTGTCGTAGCTGAAACCTGCAATGACCCCTTTTGTGCCCGCAATTCCGGCAGGATTGTTTGAGATGCTCCATAAATCATTTAGCGCGACGCTGCAATTTCCCATTGAGTTGCTGCGGCCTCCGATAATTCCGGACAGATCCCAAGAATACAGTTTAAAAAACGATAGGAGTAAACCTATCATAAGAAAATGATGTTTCATATTTTTTGGTTTTGTTGCTGCAAAGATAATTGTTTTTTGCGAATGTTTGAATAATAATATTAATTTTGTAGCAAAAAAAATATGGACTATCTGTTGTTTGTTTTTGCTGTAATTGTCATTATTCTTGGACTCATCGGTGATGTTATTCCAGGCATACCGGGTCCACCGGTCACATACCTTGCGCTGCTTTTGCTCCATTGGACGGAAAGGATTAGTTATACTACTGATTTCCTTGTGATTACGGGTTTGATATGTGTCGCAATAACCGTTTTGGACTATGTCGTTCCTGTTTGGGGTACTAAGAAGTTCGGAGGGACTAAGGCGGGCGCCCGGGGCAGTACTATTGGATTGATTGTCAGCGTGATCGTCTTGCCGATGCTCGGAATTGTCATTGGTCCGTTCGGTATCTTCGGACTTCTTGGAGGTCCATTCCTTGGAGCTTATATCGGGGAGAAGATGTGCGGTGCTCCAGAGAACAGGGCTTGGCGTTCGGCATTCGGCTCGTTCATCGGATTCCTTGCCGGCACATTTATGAAAATAGTTTATACCATAGTGATAGGTTTCTTTGTTATTAAGGAAATAATAACTGTTATAATTAATTGATTATGATTATTAATACTGAGGAAAAGGCAAGACATATTCGGGAGTTGATATTGAAGTCGCTTGCTGAGGCGGAGTCGGGACATACAGGAGGCTCCTTAGACCTCGCGGATGTGTTCGCGGTTCTGTATTTCAATCATTTACGTTATGATGCTAACAACCCTTCTTGGGAAGGCAGGGACCGTGTTGTACTTTCTATAGGTCATACCGCACCTGTTTTGTACGCGACCCTCGCTGCCGCGGGGTTCTTTCCTGAAGAAGAGCTGCTGACGCTAAGGAAAAAAGGAAGTCGCCTGCAAGGGCATCCGAGTTTGGATTCAAAACTTCCTGGCCTTGAGACATCGGCAGGCTCTTTGGGACAAGGACTGTCTATATCGATAGGAATGGCTCTCGCTGCAAAGATAGATAACTCTAATAGAAGGATTTACTGTATTCTCGGCGATGGTGAGATACAAGAAGGCAGCGTGTGGGAGGCGGCAATGTCAGCGTCGCATCACAAACTCGACAATGTTTGCGCGATTCTCGATAGAAACAGATTGCAGATTGACGGAGGCACGGAAGAGGTGATGGCTCTCGAGCCTCTCCCCGATAAATGGAAATCTTTCGGCTGGAATGTCATTGATATTGATGGACATAATCATCGGGAGATAAAAAAAGCCCTTTGTGATTCAGCTGATAAAAAAGGCGCACCTACGATTATCATTGCGAATACGGTGATGGGGAAGGGTGTCCCGGAAATTGAAAACGACAACAAATGGCATGGGAAAGTGCCTACTAAAGAACAAGTTAGGTTGTGGATTAAATAAAGGATTATGAGATTTATTAATAAAGGTGATAAGGCTGGAAAAACGGGCTTTGGCGAGGGTGTCCTTTCCGCAGCAGAGAAAAACCGCAATGTGGTCGGAATAGGGGCTGACATTACCTCGTCGGTGGGAATGAATCTTTTCGCGGATAAATACCCTGACCGTTTTATATCGTTAGGTATAGCGGAACAGAACTGTGTGGCCGCTGCGGCCGGATTGGCTTTGAGCGGGAAGATTCCTGTTTTCAGCACTTACGGAGTTTTCGCCGCACATAGGGCGAACGATCAGATAAGAATATCAGTGTGTTATAATAACCTCCATGTGGTGATTGGCGGAGCGCATGCGGGGATATCTGTTGGCCCAGATGGCGCAACGCACCAGGCATTAGAGGATATCGCTGTTACTCGTGTCATGCCTCGTATGGTGGTCCTTTCTCCTTGCGATGCTACCCAAGCCAAAATCGCGACTGAAAAAGCAATCCTTGAACTTGACAGCCCTGTGTATATCAGATTCGGAAGAGAGCCTGTCGCTAATTTCACTTCCGAGGACCAGGATTTTCAGATTGGCAAAGCCCAAGTTCTGAAAGACGGCTCCGACCTGTGTATTATCGCTACCGGAAACGAGGTGTGGGAGTCGCTGAACGCAGCTGAAATGCTTGAAAAAGAAGGTGTCTCGGCCATGGTTGTAAATATGCACACAATAAAGCCTATTGACGAAGATTTGCTTGCCAAAGTGTCGAGACGATTCTCTCAAGTCTTTACCGTTGAGGAACATCAGGTCTCAGCTGGTCTTGGCAGCGCAGTGGCAGAGTTCCTGTCTCAAAATAATCCTATCAAAGTCGTGAGGATAGGTGTTAATGACCGTTTCGGTGAATCAGGGAAGGCTCACGAGCTTATGCAGGACTTCGGTCTTGATGCGAATGGAATTTTTAAGAAAATTAAAGAGAATATTTAATATGAAGAAAATCAATTTTTTATTTACTGTGCTTCTTTTGCTACGTGTCGGCTCTGTGCTCGCATGTACAAATTTCTTGGTGACAAAGGGAGCCTCTGCCGATGGCTCAAATTTTATTACTTATGCCGCTGACTCCCATATTAGGTATGGCGAACTTTATTATACGCCAGCCGCCGACTGGGAGGAAGGCAGCATGAGGACAATATTCGACAGAGGGACAAATGCAATCCGCGGCTATGTCCCACAACCTCCGCATACTTATCAAGTGGTCGGATATATCAATGAGAATCAAGTGGCTATGGGCGAGACCACTTTCGGTGGCAGAGAGGAACTCGTTGATGAAAATGGTTTGATTGACTATGGAAGCCTTATGTTTATGGCTCTCGAACGCAGCACATCTGCACGGCATGCAATAAAAGTTATGGCTGACCTCGTTGAGGAATATGGCTACGGAAGCGATGGGGAATCGTTTTCTATTTCTGATAAAGACGAGGTGTGGTATATGGAAATAATAGGAAAAGGCGAGGAGAAAGGTGCTGTGTGGGTCGCTATCCGTATCCCTGACGGCTGTATCTCCGGACACGCTAACGCTGCCCGTATTCAGAACTTCCCACTCAGGGACGGCAAACGCTCAATAACGGATAAGGATTGGAAACGACTGTATAACAACGATGTGGAGATAATCTATAAACATGATGTGATTTCTTTCGCCCGTAAAAAAGGATATTTCAACGGAAAAGATAAGGATTTCGATTTTAGCGAGGCTTATGCTCCTGTCGATTTCTCCGCGGCTCGCATTTGCGATATGAGGGTGTGGGCTATGTTTAACGAGGCTTGCGACGGAATGGAGCAATATTGGGACTATGTCTCCGGCAAGGACCTCGAACATGGTAGAATGCCACTCTATGTGAAACCGAACCGGAAAATCTCATTGACGGATATGATGTCCTTCATGAGAAATTATTTCCAAGGGACCGAGCTTGATAAGACTAAAGATGCTGGAGCCGGTCCGTGTGGCTCACCTTTCCGTATGAACCCTTTGTATTGGGAATATGATGGGGTGAAATACTTTCATGAAAGAAGCACCTCCACTGTTCAGACCGGATTCTCTTTCATCGCCCAGACAAGGAACTGGCTGCCTGATGCCGTCGGTGGTATTATTTGGTTTGGAGTAGATGACACAAACTCAACGGTTTACACCCCGTTCTACTGCTCTATTACCGAGGTCCCGGAGGAATATAGACAGGGAAATGGAGACATGCTTACCTATTCTGATAACGCTGCTTTCTGGGTGTTCAACCGGCTCGCACATTTCAAATACCTTTTCTATAATAGGGTTATTGATGATATTGTGAAAGTTCAAAACGAACTTGAGAGCCTATATCAGGAGGAGGTGAAAGGCGTTGATGCTGAGGCTGTTAAACTTATCAGTGAAGGTAAGGAAGATGAGGCATTAGCTGTTCTTACCGCCTACTCATGTGCAGCAGGCTCGAATACCGTGGCAAGATGGAAACAACTTGATAACTTCCTCCTTGTTAAGTATCTTGATAGCAATGTGAAACAGGAGAAAGACGGAGAGTTTATCCGCAACGGCAATGGATATCCTGCGAAACCTAAACAGCCTGGCTATCCTGACTCATGGAAAAAGAAAGTCATAGAGGAGACCGGTGATCGTTTTGTGAGACCTGAATAATATTTGAGATGAGATTCTTAAAGCCTTTAGCAGAACGTCTGCGACCTTCCTCGTTGGAGCAATATATTGGACAGAAGCATCTTATCGGAAAAGATGCTGTACTGCGCCGTGCAATAGAAAGCGGGCATATTCCATCGATGATATTCTGGGGGCCTCCCGGTGTGGGTAAAACGACTCTTGCCTATATCATCTCCAAACAGGTCAAGAGGCAATTCTATGTGCTTAGCGCGATTAATAGCGGAGTGAAAGACGTCCGCGAGGTTTATGATAAGGCACGCATGGCAGCCGAACCTCCTATCTTGTTCATTGATGAGATACACAGGTTCTCAAAGGCCCAGCAGGATTCTCTGCTCGGCGCGGTTGAAAAAGGTCTCGTTACTTTGATAGGCGCGACAACGGAAAACCCAAGTTTCGAGGTGATATCCCCGCTTTTGTCTCGTTGCCAGGTGTATGTTCTGAAAAGCCTTGATAAAGAAGACCTTAAAGAACTTATTGCAAATGCTACGGCAGCCTTGAAAGTGGATTATAAAAAGGAAATCGTCGTTGAGGAAGATGACGCTTTGATGCTTATCAGCGGAGGTGATGCGCGAAAGCTTCTGAACGCTATCGATTTGGTTGTCAGTATGCTTGACGATGCCGAGCCAGATGCCGATAAAATTGTCGTCAACAACGAGATGGCTTTGAAATATATACAGAGCAATCTCCTTAAATACGACAGAATGGGGGAGATGCATTATGATATTATCTCTGCCTTTATTAAGTCGGTGCGCGGAAGCGACCCTAATGCGGCGGTATATTATCTCGCGAGAATGATAGATGCTGGTGAAGACCCGCTATTTATAGCGAGACGAATGCTTATCCTCGCCTCAGAAGATATTGGGAACGCAAACCCTAACGCTCTTCTGCTCGCTAACGCCTGCTTCGATGCCGTGAACAAGATAGGTTGGCCAGAAAGTCGTATAATCCTTTCCCAGACAGCAATATACCTCGCGTCTTCAGCAAAAAGCAATGCCTCCTACCAAGCAATAAACTTAGCTCAGGAAACAGTGCGTAAAACAGGTGCCCTTAGCGTGCCTTTACACCTTAGAAACGCTCCTACCAAACTGATGAAGGATATTGGCTATGGCAACGGATATTTGTATGCCCATGATTATGAAGGGAACTTTGTGTCTCAAGAGTTCCTTCCGAATGAGATAGCTGGCACTACGTTTTATTCACCTCAGGATAATCCAAGGGAAATAGAACTACGCCGATCGTTGAGAAATAAATGGAAAGATAAATATGGATACTGATAAAGATAAAATTGCGGCGATGTTCGATGATATCGCTCCTACTTATGACAGGCTTAACCACATCCTTTCTGTAAATGTTGATAAGATCTGGAGAAGAAAGGCCGTGAAACGCCTGTCTAAATCACTGAAAGACATAGATAAACCTAAAATCCTCGATGTCGCTTGCGGCACTGCCGACTCTACTGTCCTCTTAGCAGATAAAATAAAAAACTCACACATAGATGGAATAGATATCTCTGATGGTATGCTCGGAATCGGAAGGGATAAAATAAAGAAAAAGAAACTTGATGACAAAGTGTCGCTATATAGGTCGGCAGCTGAACATATTGTTTGTCAAGATGATGTGTATGACGCCGTCTTTCTCGCCTTCGGAGTTAGGAACTTTAGTGACCGACGCAAAGGACTTGAGGAGTTGTTTAGGATTATGAAGCCAGGTGCTACTCTTATCATTCTCGAACTGTCTGAGCCTCAAAATAAAGTGATACGGGGGTTATATGATATTTATTTTAAGAAAGTTCTGCCTTTTATCGGGAAACATGTCTCTGGAAACGGAGGAGCTTACCGCTATCTCCAAAAATCTGTCGAGAAATTCCCCATGCCTGACGAGTTTATGCCGTTTTTAGAATCGTGCGGCTATCATAATATTCATCATTTCGCTTTGACTTTGGGATTATGCAGGATTTATCAAGCTCAAAAAAAATAGGGATTAAACATTGGATTCAGGCGGCACGTCCAAAAACATTACTTGTATCGATAGCTCCCGTTTTGATGTCGATAGCTCTTTCCTCGCATCATGCTGATATAAAATGGCTGCCTGCCTTAATATGTCTCCTTTTCGCATTGTTGGCACAAGTGGTGTCAAATTTTATTAACGATTATTCTGATGGAGTGAAAGGCTCTGATTCTCAACGGTTAGGACCAGAACGCATGGTCGCGTCAGGATATATACCTCCTAAAAAGATGCTTCGAGCAACTATCATCATGCTTATTGTATCTTTTATGCTTGGCTGCTGCCTGCTGTATTGGGGAGGTTGGGTGTTGCTGCCTTTCGGACTGCTTATCCTGCTTTGCGCTATTGCGTATTCTTGGGGCCCGTTCCCTCTTTCCTACCATGCTCTCGGTGATGTGGCCGTGGTCCTTTTTTATGGTGTCGCTCCTGTCGCCTTGACGTTTTTTATTCAAACCGGGTACGTTGATTTGAATATTGCCATAGCTGGACTTGCAATCGGAATTGTGACTGATAACCTGCTTATTGTCAATAATTATAGAGATTTTAGCCAAGATGCCGCGAATGGAAAGAAAACCACTGTTATCCTGTTCGGACGTGATATTATGCGTATGGTTTATTTTTTTAATCCTTTTGTCGCAGTCGCGTTAGGTATCTTATTTGTTGACGTGCAATTTTACTTCTGGTTGCTCGCCTCAGTTCCTTTCCTCGTTTATTCTGTCTCTGTCGATAGAAAGTTCAATAAGGCGGAAGGCATTGGTTTTAACAGACTTATAGGATTGTCGTCTTTGGAGTCGCTGATTTTTTCACTTACTGTTGTTATTGTGTTAATGATCTTCTAATTATCGCAAAATGTCACATGAGCTGTTTGTAAAAGGTAATACGAAAGAGGAGCTATACGGTAATCTCATTCCTCAAATCGAGTCTTTGTTGCAGGACGAGCATGATATGATTTCGAATATGGCGAATATCACCGCTTGTATTAAGGATACGTTTGGATTTCTGTGGGTTGGATTTTATAGGGTGATAGGCGATGAACTCGTGTTAGGCCCGTTTCAGGGTCCTGTTGCTTGTACGAGAATCAAAAAGGGCAGGGGCGTTTGCGGCACTTCTTGGCAGATGGGGAACACGGTGGTTGTAAGTGATGTTGATGCATTCCCCGGTCATATAGCTTGCAGTGGTTTGTCAAAATCGGAGATTGTTGTGCCGGTATTTGGAAAAGGTGAATTGGTCGCAGTACTTGATATTGATAGTGAGAAACTCAACACTTTTGATGAGGTGGATAAGATGTATCTGGAAAAGATTGTCGATATCTTATCCGAAAAATGCAGAATTAGTTAGTTGTATTTTCTATTTTATAAAAATGTTTTTTAGGTGATATGTATTTAGAATCAATGTGTTAGATTAAATACGTTATCAAACATTTTTCGATAGGCCTCAACTTTTTTGTCAAATGCCAAAGGATACGCTCGCGATGATGAGGGTAGTCTGTAAAGCCTGATACCGTTGTCTAATGTCACGCTGTTGTTTGGGCGAGGTATTACATCTGACGCAAAATAAGAGCATGCTTGTTTCGTCGCAAGTTCGCCCGTTGTCGCTATTGTTTTGCATTCAGGTAAGTATGACAGCAAATTGTTGATGTCGGTGGTCTCGACAATGTTTAAGAAAGCGTCAGAAGCGTTATTTTTCAATCGGATAACAGATTTTGCTGTGTCATAAAACGCGATACCTTTCTCATTTAGAAAACGGATTATCTCGTCTTTTTTAAAACGTTTGTTCGGAGTATCGACAAAATAATTTTTGTCGTTAAACCAGATTTCTCCCTCAATGCGCCAGTGGTCGTTAATGAAATTAGGATAATAAAAGTCCATACACCATTTATTTGCCGGGGGAGGGAAGCTGCCTAAAAACAATACCTTTGCATTCGTTGGCAGGAACGGATGCAAAGGATGTTTCTCAATCATAGTTGAATATCAATATTTTTTCAGTTCTTCTTCGTCTAAGCGGTAAATGGTCCATTCGTCCATAGGTTTTGCGCCTAACGACTTGTAAAAGTTGATTGAAGGTGTGTTCCAGTTCAGGCAGACCCACTCCATTCTTCCGCACCCGCGTTCTTTTGCCAGATGCGCTAAATGCAGCAGCAGCGCTTTGCCGTAACCGAGTCCGCGTTTCTCTGGAATCACGAATAAATCTTCAAGATACAATCCTTTTCTTCCTACGAAAGTGCTGAAATTATGGAAGAAAAGGGCAAAGCCGATTGGGATGCCGTCCTCGCATCCAAACACAACTTCTGCGTCATGTTTTACGAACAATGAATCGTATATTGTGGCTTCGTCAGCCTCAACATCGGTCAGCATTTTCTCGTAATCAGCTATCTTTCTGATAAATTCTAATACTAATCCAGCCTCGTCTTCACGGGCGTTTCTAATTTCAAATCTTGCCATATTAATAAACTCCTATTTCGTCAATAAAAATCCATGCCGGATAACCATATCCCGAATGACCTTCCGGACAGCTGTTTGGTTCCACTATCACTTCCACATATCTTGCCTTAACAGGTGATAATGAGATGTTTATGGGTAAAATGCTGCTTTCGTAATTGCTGTCAAGCAAGGCGCATTCTTCCGAATACACTTCCTTAAAAGAATTGCCATCGTCAGAGACGAGGACTTTAATTGATTTAGGATTGAATATCCAGTCTGTCATGTTGATGTTGCAATTAAACTTCACATTGCATATTTCTGTAGGTTGCTGCAGGTCGATTGTAGCGTCTAATGATTCCCCGAACCAACCGAGCCATCTGCCGCTTCTATAGTTTGATGTTCCTTTTAATCCGTCAATCAGCACCGACTGTCCGTCAAAAGTATAGTTTTTGTGTGGCTGGTTTTTGAGTGTTATCGGGCGCATCGATGCTTTGTTGAAGTCTAAATGTGTGCGGTACATTCGTCCCGGTGTGCCGTCGGAGCGAACAACCATACATGACAAGGTGCAGTCGCTTGTGATTTTCAGAGGCTCTGTGTATTTTATGCCGTTTTTTAACGGGTCTGTTCCATCTAAAGTATAAAGAATATTGCCGTCAATAAGCTTTGACATCTCAACATCAAGAACTCCATCATTGGTGTTAGGGGTTATTTTCACATCGATATCAAAGATATGGGTGGCGTAATTCCATTTGTAAATGTCGTATAATTTAGACATTTTGAAGGCGCGTTTAACCCATTGCTCGTAATCTTTTTGTTCGGGGTCGCACCATTGCACCTCGGCGAGCGCACCTATTCTTGGAAGCATTCTGTACATCAGAACGCTGAATTTGCTGGTGTATTCTGTCCAGATGTTTGCTTGAGGTCCAAGAATGAAAGACTGCTCGTATTCGGTGAGGTCGTCGGGTATAGGCTCATAAGAATACACTTTTTTGACTGGGTTGTATCCGCCAATTGAGAATGGTTCGTTATCGGTGTCAAGTGTCTGATAATAATCGAAATACAGGTAATCGTTAGGTGTCATAATGACGTTATGGTGCATTTTTGCGGCCTTGTAGCCTCCCTCGCTTCCCCTCCAGCTCATTACCGTGGCGTTAGGTGCGAGTTCTCCGTCAAGCATCTCGTCCCATCCAATGATATGGCGGCCGTGTCCCTCTATGAACTTCTCCATCCTTGACATCACGTAGCTTTGCAGATAATCCTCGGCACTGTGTTTGTCATCGCCCTTTAGATTGAGTTCTTTGATCTTATTCTGGCATTTGGGGCAGTTCTCCCATCGGGTGCGAGGACACTCGTCTCCACCTATATGTATATATTCGCTTGGAAACACTTCCATCACTTCCGAAAGGATGTCTTCGAGGAAGTTCATAGCCTCTTCGTTCCCTGCGCAAATCACGTCCTCTGATATTCCCCAATGCCGCCAAACCTCGTAAGGACCGCCTGTACATCCGTATTGTGGATATGCCGCTAATGCTGCGAGCATGTGGCCGGGCAAGTCAATCTCCGGTATAATGGTGATGTGTCGGGCTGCGGCATAGTCAACAAGTTCTTTCAGCTCTTCCATTGTATAATAGCCTCCATATCGAATTGTGTCGTAAGCCATTGTCTTCCCTATGATTGTGCCGTTCCTCCAAGCTCCTATTTCTGTCAGTAAAGGATATTTCTTTATCTCCATCCTCCATCCTTGGTCGTCGGTGATATGTAAATGGAATCGGTTGACGTTGTGAGCCGCCATCGCGTCTATATAGACTTTTATTGAATCAGCGGGGAAGAAGTGCCTGCTTACATCGAGATGCATGCCCCTATATGCGAAGCGCGGTCTGTCATTGATTGTGCCGGCTGGGAATTTCACGGCTTTATTGTTGTCAAAAGGCAGGCTCTTGCGAATTGTCTGAATGCCATAAAACACCCCGGCAGGTGCCTTGCCGCTGATATTGATGCTTTTGTTGCTGACATTTATCCTATAAGCCTCGTCGTTGTCAAAATCATCGCTGCAAATTATGAGGTTAATTGCGTTTATCATCTGGTTGTCACTACTTTTTACTTTTGGCCTGAACCCCATAATATCATTGATATAATCGGCAAGGAATTCGGCCTCTTTCTGTAGCTCGCCATGGTTCTTTTGATATGTGATAACGGTGCTTTCTTCAAGGATAAAAGGCTCCTCTTCGTTAAGAATTATCTCTTTTGGTAATGGAATTACTTGATAATCAGCTTGCTGTGTATTATCCTTACAAGAGATAAATGACAGAAACAGTATTCCGTAGGTTAGTAAAGTTCTTATTCTCATAGCGTGAAAATTAAATTTGTTGCTAAAATAAGAAAAAATATGATACGAGAAATAAAAAATACGATTTTGAAATAAATAAAAAAACCTCCGCATTGCTGCGAAGGTTGGTGAACTAGGCGGGAGTCGAACCCACAACCGCCTGATCCGTAGTCAGGGACTCTATCCAATTGAGCTACTAGTCCGTGTCGTTTGACGTGTGCAAAGATACATCTTTTTTTTATTTGTCAAGCAAAAAAGTGATTATTTTTAAAATATTTTTTTAATAGTTGAATATCAATAATATATAATGGTCCCTTGATGTTTGCAATGTGTCAGAGCTTGTGCTTTTTACGTTGTTTTACAATTCTTTTTATCACAAAAGGTGATTATTTGTTTTTTATCTCACCGTTAAAAATTAAAAAGGCATCTGGGACTTGGTTCGTTCCAGATGCCTCCAATTATGAAAAATCTCATTTCTTTTAATAGAGACTAATAATATTAGGTGTGAAATGGTTTTTAAGGACCTCTAAAATGATGTTTGCCGCTTCAATTTGCTGGAATCCGAAGAAATCATTTGCCATTTGGACGAGGGCGTTGATTTCCTTGTCATTTAACTCTTTGTCTGCCATCGTTATTTGTACGAGATAAATGAACAAGGCCTCTCTAAGGTTAGGGTTTATCTCTAAGATCTTGTGTGTCGATTGCACGAACATGCTGATAATCTGTTCTTTTTCAAGTTTAAAGATATCGTTGAGAAATTCTCCGGGGAAAATCTGTGTCGCTGAGAGTTCGTCAAGAATAATCTCAAGCTCTTTCTCGCTCATCTCACCATCTGCGCTCGCCATTATTATGCCTGCCGAAACGATATAGTCTGTCATATAGACATCGAGCTCTGTGTTCCTGACTCTAAGAAGGATAGAGATGAGGTCGTCCATCTCTTCGTTGAGCTTTTGACGATCGGTGCCTCCTTCTACGAAAAAATCGCTTTTTGCGAATAGGTTCAAGGCCTCTACCCTGATAGGGTTGACCGGGTGCACGTCGAAGTTAAGACCTTTGTCGTTCCTGAAGAATTCGAGGCGTTTTTTGTTATCCTCGATGAAATTCTCTATGTTCATCTTCATCTTGTCGAAATCAAGCCCGGATGCCATCTTGAAGAAAGCGGAGATGCAGACGTTGATGTTTGGCATGGCGAGGAATCCGTAACGGTCGGCGATAAGTTCGTTGAGCTGTCCCCAAAGCCTGATTTTGTATTGTAGTGTGATTGGGGTTTCCTCCTTGTCGGAATATACGAAATCGATGAGCCTTGTGAGTTTTGTGTTGCCGTTGATAAGGTGTCCCATCTCGTGCCCTATAACAAAACGGAGCTCGTCGTCAGTCATAAGCTCAATTAGTGAGGAGTTCACGTTGATGATGTTTGGCTCGTCAGGGTTTATTGAGCAGATGGAATATGCGTTAACGTTCGAGTCGCCTGTGACATAGAAGTCGGTGTTTTCCTCGAAACCGAGTTGCTCCTTGATCTCTTGGAACATGTTGTAATAGTGTGGAAGCGTTGCCTGCTCTACCTTGAAGCTGTGTCCCTCAAGAATGCTGCGGAAATAGTTTGTAGGATTCTGTCTCTTCGCCATATCCATCAGCTGTTCAACAATATTCCCTTGAAGGGCATCGTATATCTGTGAGCTTAGAGAAGACTCAAGCGGAAGACCGTAATCCTCATGTTTGATGTTACATTTCATGATTGTATTTTTTTGCAAATATATAATTATTTCATTGAATTGTCATTTATATTTAGAAAAATATTATCACCTATTAATAATAATGGAGTCTGATCGCTTTTGTACTGGATAAAAATTGGCTTTGTTGCTGATATTCTTCTTGATGAGGAGGTTGTAAATGCTAATTCGGGAAGCAATGTGGGCCGCCGCTAATAACGGAGGCGTGATTGTGCTTGGGAAAACTGATTTGAAGTCAGAGGTTTATAGATATTATACCTTCCTATTTGTTGAGAAACAGGCTTGTTGGGGAATACGGTTGTTAAATGTTTTAACGGAATCAAAAAAAATCCCATGTAGATCATACACGGGACTTTGTTTTTTTTGTGGGGGAGGGTGGACTCGAACCACCGAACTCATCCGAGGACAGATTTACAGTCTGTTGCAATTGCCGCTATGCGACTCCCCCTTTGATTTGCTCTGCAAAAGTATAAAATTTTTTAATTCGTACAACAAAAAAAAACGCTATTATGTAAAAAATATTATAAATAATTAGATATCAATATATTGTAGAGCATTTTCTTACAGAAGAGGCATGGAAGAAGCCGACGCTGTTGTCTGTTGGATAGATATTTGATGGCACATTTGATGGAGTGCCTAACATTGGATTGCTTCCGTTGCTTGATAATGCGTCAGATATATAGAACGCATATTCTGTTGGGATTACCCATAAATACAGGGATACAGTATCTCCTTTATGTATTACTTCAAGGCTGTCGTTTTGGTTTAGCGCGTAAACCGCCATATCGCCGGCAAGCATCGTCATAAAAGGGCCGTTAAAATAGATACCCGCCATTCCTTCCATGGAGAAGATCTCGCATTCTGTCAGTGTGTCGCCGCCTACTATTCTATCGTTGATTCCGATTTTCGCCATATAATAGACATCTTTGTCTTTAATTGTTTGGAAGAAAGGATATATTCCGAGAAAGTCATTAAACACCAATTCGCCCATGCTGTATTGCTTTATGGAGATGGAGTCGATTTGATCTACATTTCTTCGCATCGTTGATTGTGCGTGATATTTTTTGTTGCCGTCTTCGTCGGAAAGCTCAACAAAAAGATTATAGGTGTGCTCAGGCTTGCCGGCCACTTTATGTGTTGAAAGGTAATGCCCTCGTTTTTCGGATTCGGCGAACCAAATCGTGTCAATATTGTCGTGTACAAGCACTTTCGCTCCTGACACCATCTCCGGTTCTCCTTCAGAATAGAATTCGGCTGTCCTGCTGATAATTATCTCCTGATATTTGTATTCATCTGTTATTGAGCCTGATATTCCGATTAATTGTTCGCCCTCTTGGGTTTCAATAATCATCTTCTCGGTACAAGACATAAGAAGAAGTGACAATAGTGCGACAATGCAGATATTTCTTTTCATGGTATTGTTCGTTAAAACTTGAAATTATATGATAATGAAGGTATTATAGAGAAAAGGTAAATCTTATCTGTGTTGATAGTGTTGTTTTCAGACGATGTGAAAGTCACCGCCCATGTGTTGTGGCGTGCGTAAACGTTATAGATAGATATGTTCCATTCTCCTTGCCAGTATTTATGTGCGCGGCATTTCCATGTGGCTGAGAAGTCAAGGCGGTGATAGTCCGGGTAACGGCTCTGGTTTCTATATCCGTTATAGATAGAATAAGTTACCCCATGGTCGGTATATTTCCCATAAGGGTATGTCACCGGTTGCCCCGTGTTATAAATCCAATTGGCGGAGATGTCGAGCCTGTCGTTGAAGGCATAGTTGACCACAACGCTAATGTTGTGCGGTCTGTCGTATGGAGACCGGTACTCCTCATCGTGACTTATACCCTTGACGGTTCTTAAAGACCGGCTGTAAGTGTATGCTATCCAGCCTGTTAGCTTTCCGTAATTCTTTTGTATGATAAACTCCGCACCATACGAGCGTCCTTTTCCGGTACGCACCTCTCCATCAACAAGGAGGTTGCCGTAGAAAAACGCGTCGTCAACAAAATCAATGACATTGTTGAGCCTCTTGTAGAACAATTCCACGGATGTCTCAATGTCGTTACCTCTGAAATTTCTGAAGTAACCTACTGCGAACTGGTCGCATTTTTGAGGTTTGATGTTCGGACTTGACGGGAACCAGACATCAAAGGGGAGTCCTCCTGTTGAGTTTGATGCCAGCTGTGCGTATTGTACGGTCCTTGAATAAGAGGCCTTTATCGAGGATGTCGCGCCAAGTTGGTATTTGATCGCAATACGCGGCTCTAAATTCGCCTGTGTGTGGAAAATCTCTCCTTTCTTGTAAAGTATCGAGTCAATCATCTGGTAATTCTCGTCAAACACATATAGTGTCTCTTTGCCGATATTGTTAAACATTGAAAGACGTAATCCGTACCTTATTGATAAGAAGGGGGTTATCTTGTGTTCGTTATTAAAATACAACGCTGATTCTATTGCTTTCCTTGTTATTGACTCGTCTTGGTTTACAGACAGATACATGGCGACGACCCCGGTCTTGTCGTCAAGCTCGCCTTGGTTGTATCTGTGGAAGGTTGTTGAGAGGCCGAACTTTGATGTCATGTTGTCATTAATAATATAGGTGAAGTCGTATTTGGCGGCAATGTCTTTTATTCCCGCGGACAATGAGAAGTCGTATGGGCTTGTAGTGATGTCGGCCCTGTATTTATAGTTGGAGTATATGAGCGACAGGTTTGAGGTTAGATTATTGTTAAAGATATGGTTCCACCGTGTAGTGAGGCTGCCGTTACCGTAACCGAGTCCCATTACGTTTTTCATCTCGATTTTGTCATATCCATAATATCCCGAGATAAATATGCGGTTGTTTTTGTTAATGATATGTGTGACTTTTGCGTTCAGATCATAAAAATGGAGGCGGGTGTTTTTTATATCATTAATAATAAGAGGCGCGAGTAATCCTCCGTATGTCACACGGCCTGCGATCATCACCGATGTACGTTGTTTGTTAAATGGTGCATTTACCATGAGCCTGCTTGTCAGTATGCCGATTCCGCCCGTCATCGTGAGTTTGTCAGGGATATCGTCAATCGTTTTCACATCTAACACTGATGACAGCCTGTTGTCGAAGTTCGCCGGGATATCTCCTTTGTAGAGAGTGGCGTCTTTTATCGCGTCATTGTTGAAGATTGAGAAGAAACCGAGGAAATGTGATGGGTTGTATATCGTTGCGTCATCGAGAATAATAAGGTTCTGGTCTGGTGAGCCTCCTCGCACTGTGAACCCTGAGGAGCCTTCCGATGCCGCCTGCACTCCAGGCAACATCTGTATCGCCTTTATCACGTCTGTCTCGCCCATCAGGGCTGGTATCTTCTTGATTCTTACCATGTCTAACTTCTGGGTGCTCATGACCAACTCCCTTACATTAGCGTCTTTCTTTTTACTCGTCACCACCACCTTGTCGAGTATTTGGCTCTCTATCGCAAGGCTGATATTCACACGTTTGCGGTTGTTCTCAACGATGATCCTCTTCTCTAAAGTCCTGTATCCAAGATATGAGTATCTTACAAGGTATGAGCCAGGGTATAGTTTTAAGTCATAGTATCCGTTCTCGTTACTCGTGCACCCTATCTGTAAAGAGTCGATGTATATCGCCGCATCGATTAGCAGCTCGCCCGTTTCTTCGTCCCTTATTGTGCCGTAAATCCCTGACTGTTGGCCGAAAACCTCGGTCAGCGTCAGGAATATGGCGCATATTGTCAACAACTTCTTCATTTTACTTAAAAATAGGTGTCAAAATTACAAATAATTTTAGAAATAGGGTGTTTTCCAAGTAACTTTTTGGGTTAATCTTTTTTTATAAAATCTTGTTGGTTTTGAAAAAAAATCTCAACTTTGTAAAAAATTTTTTGTATGCGATATAACTTTGATGAGATTATTAATCGTGTTGGCACTCAAAGTGTTAAATATGATTTGAGGGAAAATGTGTTTGGTCGGGCAGATGTCATCCCGATGTGGGTGGCGGATATGGATTTCCGGACTCCCGACTTTATCCGTGACGCGGTTGTTGAGAGAGCTGCTGGAGATGTTTACGGATATACTTTCCGTGAAGAGGAATATTATGACGCTGTGGCGGAATGGATATCGCGACGTCATAACTGGAACGTTGATAGAGAATGGATTAGCTATACGCCGGGTGTTGTATGCGCCTTTAATATGGCTGTTCTTTCTATGACAGACGAGGGCGACGAGGTGATAATCCAGCCGCCGGTCTATCCTCCATTTTTCCATGCTGTACGTGGGCATAACAGGATACTCGTGGAGAACACTCTTGTTGAGACCGAAAACGGCTTCGTGATGGATTATGAGCTGCTTGAGAAACAAGCCAAGACGGCTAAAATGCTGATTCTCAGCAATCCTCACAACCCCGTGGGACGCTGCTGGAGCAGGGAGGAACTTGAGAGGTTGGGGGAGATATGTATGAGGAACAATGTATTGGTTTTTTCTGACGAGATACATTGCGACCTTGTGCTTCCCGGATTCAAGCATACTCCGTTCGCCTCCGTCAATCCGGAGTTCGCCATGAGAAGTATTACGGCGCATGCGGCGAGCAAGACATTCAATATAGCGGGTTTAGCCACATCGTCGGTCATTATCCCTAATGAGGATATAAGGGAACGATTCGTGGAGTATGTCCATGGCATTGAGATAGACCTCGGCAACATCTTCGGCAAGATAGCGACTAAGGCGGCTATGGAGAAAGGGGAGGAGTGGCTGAGAGAGTTGTTGGATTATCTGAAAGGAAATATAGATTATGCTGTTGGATTCATTCGTTCCGAGATGCCAAAGGTTAGGGTGCATAAACCTCAGGCGACGTATATGATATGGCTTGATTTCTCCGCATACGGATTGAGTAACAAGGAGTTAAATGATAAGATGATTTTTGGGGCAGGTGTAGGGTTGAACAACGGCAAGGAGTTTGGGTTACAGGGGGAGAGCTGTTTGCGTATGAATCTGGCGTGTCCGAGGAGTATAGTAGAGAAGGCGTTAAGGCAGATTAGGGATACTTTTGATCAAGTATGATGCCGGCAGCGCACGACACAAAAAAGGGAGTTGTTAGAAACTCCCTTTTTTTGTGTCGGGGTAGCAGGATTCGAACCTGCGACCCCCTGCTCCCAAAGCAGGTGCGCTAGCCGGACTGCGCTATGCCCCGAAAACCGCTATATTGTCGGGGTAGCAGGATTCGAACCTGCGACCCCCTGCTCCCAAAGCAGGTGCGCTAGCCGGACTGCGCTATGCCCCGATCTTACGCGGAGAAGGGGGGATTCGAACCCCCGGTAGCCTTATGGACTACGACAGTTTAGCAAACTGTTGGTTTCAGCCACTCACCCACCTCTCCGTGTTCTGTGGTTTTGCGCTGCAAATGTACGTCATTTTTTTATACGTGCAACATATTTTTAAAAATATTTTTGTCTTTTTAAATTACATTGATTATTAAATATTTGTGTATATTTGCAAAAAAATTTTTTATATGAAAAATAACTTTGTACTTACACTTTTTGTGCTTTTTTCAGCTTTTTTTGCTACTTCTTGTTGCTCAAACAATGAAAAATGTTCCCCTCAAGGTCCTCTTAACGTTGTCCTGATGATAGGCGATGGTATGAGTATCCCTCAGATCTATGCCTTGACGATGGTTGAGGATACTCCGACGGCTTTTGAAAGATTCAGCTATTCCGGCCTGGCCGTCTCGAAATCGGCATCAAACGAGATCACCGACTCAGCGGCTGGCGGCACTGCTATAGCCACTGGCCATAAGACGAGAAACCACATGATAGGTATGGATGCTGATAGCGTACCGGTTCCGAGTCTGCTTGAAATAATGGCGGAAAAAGGAAAGAAAACGGGCGTGGTCGTCACAAGCTATGTCTCACACGCGACACCGGCTTCTTTTATTGCGCATTGCCCTAACAGAAACAATTATGAGGATATAGCTATGCAAATATCGGAGAGGACAGATGTTGACGTACTTATCGGTGGCGGAAAGAAACACTTTATTAATAGGAAGGACAGTGTGGACCTTTTGGAAAAAATGAGCCGCAACGGCTGGGTGGTGTGCGATTCTTTGGAACAAGTCTCTGACTTGAATGCAAGAACCGCGGTGCTCGCTGATATGTCGCACATGAAGAGGGTCAGTGAGCGTGGCGACTTCCTACCAAAAGCCACTTCTCTCGCACTTGATATGCTCTCTAATGATGACGGATTCTTCCTAATGGTTGAGGGCTCACAGATTGACTTCGCCGGCCACAATAACGATTCCACATATCTTGTCGATGAGATGCGCGATTTTAACAAAACCATAGGCGTTGTTCTTGATTTCGCGGAGAAAAACCCTAACACTCTCGTAATCGTAACCGCTGACCATGAGACCGGCGGACTGACCTTGATTGATGAGAAGGACAAATATACGAATGTGGAGTTCAAGTTCTCTACAGGAAGCCATTCTCCTATTTTCGTGCCGGTGTTCGCATTCGGACCGGGAGCAGAGCAGTTATCAGGCATAATGGACAATACCGATATTATGAGGAAAGTTCTTGACCTGATGAAATAAGGTCTGTTGGGAATAACAAAAAAAACCTCCAATTTGGAGGTTTTTTGTTTTAATATGTCTAATCGCTTATTTTGCTAATTCTGCGCGGAAATCGTTTACGCCGTTTTGTGAGAGTTCAACAACTTTTGAGGTCTCGCCTAAATTGAGGCAAACATGGTTGTCGTCTGTGTAGATGAACATGACGTCTTTGGTGTCACCTTGTTTAACATACCAAACACCGTCTTCTTGTATGAACTGAACCATCTGGCCGTCTTTTGAGATTGTGTATCCGTTCTCGTCTGACTCAACGATGTATTTGCCGTTTTCTGTGTCTATTGTCTGAGTATTTGCTGAGATAGGATTGTTTCCTGTCCAGAACTCAATAGAGTTGAGAACGATGGCGTCAACCCATAAACATACTTCATAAATAGGTAAGACACATGAGGCGAAAAACACCAACTCGTTAATCCATTTGTCACCAATGGTTTTGTTGAAATTGTAATACTTCTTTGTTAAACCAAATGAACCCATGCATGATGACATGAAAATTGTTGCAACTAATGCAAGTGTGATAAATACTTTTTTCATTTTTTTTGAATTTTTTAAATAATATTTGGAATGCAAAGATACAAATATTTTCGATAAGGAAAATATTTTTGTTGATAAGTGTGTAATATATTTGTTTTTTATGACTATATTTGCAAATGAATTAATTAATTTGTTGAAAAGCAAAGTGTTAACAAATATATACCTGTATGAAAATTTTTATTTCAAAATTATCCCCACGGACTTCAAGCAATGATCTAAGGCTTTTATTTGAACGGTTTGGAAAAGTGTCGTCAAGCAAAATCATTTGGGACCACGTCACAAAACGCTCAAAATGCTATGGTTTTATCGATATGCCAAACGATAGCGAGGCTTATGTTGCAATAGTGGAAACCGACGAAACTGAGTTTCAAGGCAGTGTTATTAATGTGAAAAAATCGAGACCACAATGAAGTGTCTGCTTTGGTAGTCGTTTAAATTATTGATAATGAATAAAATATAAAATTAAGAAATTTTTTGATTTTTTTATTCGGTTTGTTTATTTTTTGTATCTTTGCACACGCAAAACAGAATGGTTCTGTAGCTCAGCTGGATAGAGCAACAGCCTTCTAAGCTGTGGGTCCTGGGTTCGAATCCCAGCGGAATCACTGGAACGCCCGAAAACATCGGGCGTTTTGCTTTATTAATACTTTCATATATGCTACTTCAAATCCACCCTAAAAACCCGAATCCACGCCATATTAAAATGATTATCGAATGCTTGAACGATGACGGCGTGATAATCTTCCCAACTGACACCATTTATGGTATCGGTTGCGGTATCAATAGCAATAAAGCGTTCGAAAGGATAGCGCAAATAAAAGGTGTGAGAAAAGAGAAAGCAAACTTCTCTTTCATATTCCACGACCTAAGCATGCTGTCGCAATTCACAAAGCCTATCAGCAATGACCTGTACAAACTTATGAAGAGGAACCTGCCAGGCGCATTCACCTTTATCGTTGACGCTAACAACAATATCCCAAAATTGTTCCAAAGCAAAAAGAAAACCATTGGCATCAGAATCCCTGACCAACCTATAATTACTAACATAGTAAGAGAATTTGGCTCTCCAATAATGACAACTTCCATACTTGATGAAGACGAAATTTCGGGTTTTTTAACCGATCCTGAGGAGATTTATGACCGATATAAGGACAGGGTCGATATAGTAATTGATGGCGGATTTGGCGATAACCAAGAAAGTACAATCGTTGATTGCACTGATAATGAAATAGTTGTAACACGTCAGGGGAAGGGTGTTTTAGATTGAAAAAAAATTTTTATATTTTTGTTGTATGTATTAAAAAATATACTACTTTTGCACTCGCAAACGAACGGTAAGAGTTCGAGACTCGCTAGCTCAGCAGGTAGAGCATCACACTTTTAATGTGGGGGTCCTGGGTTCGAGCCCCAGGCGGGTCACAAGAAATTTAGGGGTTAATTTTTGCAAGTAAAATGCATTTAGGCTTTAGGATTCTAAAGCCTTTTTCTTTTATCACCCCCCCCCAAAAAAAAAGAGACGCTCTGTTGGCGTCTCTGGTTATAATAATGGGACTTTAATCTATTCGAGATAAGTGTATCCGTAAAGGCCTGACCTATAGTTTGAAAGGAACTCTTTCCCTTCCTCAACTGTGATCTTTCCTGCTTTTACGCAGCTTGTAACCCACGACTCGACAGTCCTGACGAGTTTCTTAGGGCTATATTGAACGTACTCTAACACTTCAGCGACAGTCTCACCGTCAATAAGTTGGTCAATGTAATAACCTTTTTCGTCAACTGAGACGTGGACGGCGTTGGTGTCACCGAAAAGATTGTGCATGTCGCCAAGAATCTCTTGATAGGCGCCAATCAAGAACACACCTATATAATAAGGCTCGTTTTTCATGAAGGAGTGAACCGGAAGGTTGTGTGATAAGCTGTGTCCTGTGACATAAGTCGTCATCTTGCCATCGGAGTCGCAAGTGATATCCTGAAGTGTCGCCACTCTGTCAGGGTACTCGTTGAGACGATGTATCGGCATGACGGGGAAGACTTGGTCAATTGCCCAAGCGTCAGGAAGCGATTGGAACATTGAGAAGTTACAGAAATACTTGTCTGCGAGAAGTTTAGGAAGTGTGAGCAGTTCGTCCGGCACTCGTTTCTGTGATGCGCAGAGCTGGTTTATTTCTTGAGCTATCGACCAGAACAGGCGCTCTATTTTGGCTCTTGTCTTTAAATCTATGAGCCCCATGCTGAAACGGTCGAGAGCCTCCTCCCTTATTTCTTGGGCGTCGTGCCATGTCTCAAGCATTGACGATTGTTTGCTGGAAAGGTTCTCCCAAGTGTCGTATAAGTCGTGAATCAGCTCGTGGTCGTCTTCTTCAATTTTCTCGCTCTCATCGTCCCATTTCGGAAGCGACGCGGTTTCAAGGACCTCCATGATTAGGACAGAGTGGTGCGCTGTCAAGGCACGTCCCGACTCGTTAATGATGTTTGGGTGCTTCAGTTGGTTCTTGTCGCAGGCGTCAACAATAGAAAAGATAGCATCGTTGACATACTCCTGTATGCTATAGTTCACGCTGCTCGCGCTGTTTGCGGAATGTGTGCCGTCATAATCAACGCCGAGACCGCCGCCAATATCAACGAACTCAATATTGAATCCCATCTTGTGAAGCTGTACGTAGAATTGCGCCGCCTCTTTTAAAGCGATCTTTATACTTCTTATCTTAGTGACTTGACTTCCAATGTGATAATGTACGAGTTTGAGGCATTGTGAGAGGTTGTTTTTCTCAAGATACTCAAGAGCCTCAAGCAATTCTGACGAAGAAAGCCCGAATTTTGACGCGTCGCCGCCAGAATCCTCCCATTTTCCAGCGCCAGAGCTTGCGAGTTTGATGCGTATTCCAATATTAGGGATCACTTTGAGCTGTTTCGAGACCTTTGTGATGAGCCGTAACTCATTCATCTTCTCAACAACAATAATAATCTTGCGTCCCATTTTTTGTGCGAGCAAGGCTAACTCTATGAAGCTCTCGTCCTTATATCCATTGCAGATAATAAGGGACTCTGAGTCGGTGTTTGAGGCTATGATGGCGTGAAGCTCAGGCTTTGAACCGGCCTCAAGGCCAATGTTGAACTTCTTGCCGTGACTCACTATCTCGTCAACTACAGGGCGCATTTGGTTGACCTTGATTGGAAACACTATATAATTGTTGCCTTTGAAGTCGTATTCTTTCGCCGCAGCCTTAAAACAAGAGTCTATCTTCTCAATCCGAGTGTCTATGATGTCTGGAAAACGAATCAGCATAGGAGCCGAGACGTCACGCAACTGTAATTCGTCAACAAGCTCACGCAGATCAACCGAAGCGCATCCTTGTCGTGGCGTAACTATTACATGACCTTTTTCATTGATAGAGAAGTAGTTAATACCCCAATTGTTGATGTTGTAAAGCTCTTCCGAGTCCTCAACACGCCATTTTCTCATGCTTCTACCCATAGTCTTTGTAATCGAATTATTTATTGTTTTACTTTGCAAAAATATGCAAATAAACTTTATAATCTCAAAAAAATGTAATATCTGCCTTATTTTCTTCAAAAAAATGTATTCACATATTATATTTGATGAAGAGATGGCCTGAAAATTTTTTTTGAATCAATAAAAACTCTATCTTTGCGGAAAAAATGATTCTGATTGTTGATTGCGGCTCTACAAAAAGTGAATGGGTGATGGCTGATAGTTCCGCCCTTGTCGCAAAAGTTGTCACATCCGGTTTCAACCCGAATTTCACCGCGTCCGACACTATCTCGGCCATAATCTGTAAAACACGCGATGCTTTGTCTTCTATCGGTAATGCTGACAAGATTTTTTTCTATGGCTCCGGCTGCGGTTCCGATGATAACCGTCTGATGGTCAGATCACTCCTTGAGTCAGCATTCTCTACCCACGATGTTTCTGTCTTCCCTGATATTCTCGCCTCATGCCATGCCTTGTTCACAGACAGTCCCGGTGTAGCATGCATACTCGGCACAGGTTCAAACGCATGCCTTTATGACGGCAGAAATATTGTACACAACGCCGAGTCTCTCGGCTTCATACTCGGTGATGAGGGAAGTGGCTGCCATATCGGAAAGAAAATAGCCCGCGATTATTTCTATGGCATTATGCCAGACGATCTTCGAATGAAATTCCTCGCTGAATATCATGTGTGTAGAGACTCTTTCCTGAAAAATGTCTATCATAACGACGCACCATCGAAATATCTCGCCTCATTCGCACTTTTCGCAAAAGAAAACATCTCGCATTATTATATAAGGTGTGTGATAGGACAATGCTTCGACGAATTTTTCGATTGTATGGTGAAACCATTGGCATCCGACCTCCCTGTGGGTTTTGTCGGCTCTGTGGCTCACGGTTTTAGTGAGATTCTGTCAGATAAAGCGTCTGAACATGGTCTTTCTTTGGTCAAAATAATAAAAAGCCCAACCGAAGAACTTGTGAAATACTATCAGAGATTATTATTTTGTGATTGAAATCTTGAGCTTGTAGGCGAAATTGTCGGCGGTTTTATCGAATGAATACGCGCCATAACGGTAAAACACTCCGAATCCAACCTTGACAAACAATGCTTTGATGATGTTATCTATCATAATGCCGCTCTCAAAATAACCTTTGTCTATCGATTTCAATGTCTCTCCACAATATGTGCGCTGCGTTTCTAAACCTCCGATCCCAATGTTCGTCTCAAAGATAAAATCCGGACTTAACCGTTTGAAGGTGAACATTTTCCCGAAGTTATGGCTGAAGAAGAGAGACGCGAACTTGTCGCAAAAGAATTCATTCATGAGCATTGTGGAAAAACATGCGGTGGAATATAGTGCGAATATGTTGTTGTTTCCATAAATGCCGAAAAGCGCAGGCGTTGGCACGTCTCCAATGATATGTCCTGCCTGAAAAATGAGTGAGCTTTTCCCCAAATATGGAATCTTCCATTCCCAATTCAACTGTGCCTGTAGCCTGTAGAAATCATACTCGCCGCCCAAAATGCCGCTAATACCTTTCTCCCCTGATAACCAAATGGTTGGATTGCCTTTTGACACCGTCCGTAACCCTTTGGAAGATGATATGTTTCTCTCGCCAAATGAAACAAGCATTTTTACATCTATAGAAGGAATCATATATCTCGCATTGTCATTGTAATCGTTAATATCGGTTAACGTTACACCTATTGATGCTTTGAAAATCTTAAGGAAACGAGACGAAAGCTCAGCAAAATATTTGTCGTTAATTGTAGTCCATCGCACATAATGGAACTTGAAGTTATTGACGTTGAATAGTTTGTAATAAGTATCGGTTAGCCCGTAATGTCCAAGATTGCTATAATGTCGGCTCGCATACAGCTTGAAATTTGTCTCTGTCTTTTTGTTAATGAAGAAGTTGATGCCTCCTCCGTAGTTGAATTTTTTGCGTGCAGGGAAATATCCTCCCCAAGCACTCACGCTAAATGATTTAGAGAGCTTGTCGTTTGTGAATAGCCCTAAACCAAGATATAGTTTATTGGCCTTGTGGTATGATGCCAATCCATTGAGATTCAAATTGACAAACCCAATAGGAATTGACTGCCTCTCGCCAAATTCCTTTAACGAGCCGACAACCCTGTCAAGGTTGATGTGCTCTATTTTCATGATTGAGTCTATGAAACTGTGCGTGTTGATAATACGTGCCTCTATGCCATCGTTCCTGTATTGACTCCAATATACATTGTCTTTTTTTGAACCGTTGTCGTTAATGTCAATTTCGGCTCCCTTAAAAACATGGTTGTCTATTGGCTCGTTTATTTTTATGTCACTTACAAAACTTTTTCCTACACCGATTAGGTCGCACTTGCTCGTCGCTGGCTCTTTGTCACCAATGACCAAGTTGTCACCGACTTTACCGAACGAAAACAATGTCAAGTTTGTGTTTAGCTGTTTCGGGAACCATAAGGTGTCGTTGATTTTCTCGTAAAACTGCTGTATCTTGACTTTGTGGGCAACATTTTTATCGTATGGCTCTGCCTTGATGTTTATCACTGCCCAGCTGTCAGAATGGACGGTAAGAATGCCTTTCAAGCCATCTGAAGCCGCATTGCGTCTCGGTATGAACGAGATTGTGAAGACCGTGTCATTGTCGGCTGTCGGAATAGCGGACTCAAGGTTGAAAAAATACCTTGATTTGTTTCCGGGAGTGATGGGGTTTAAATATTTGATTTGTGAAATAATTATATTGTCATCGTAAAGGTTGAAACTTTGCATCTTGTCAAGAAGATAGAAATATTCGGAATTCGACATGCCTGAGACAATGCTTGCCTTGATGTTACGCTTGTCCCTGTGCGGCTTCCTGTGGAACACATCTGAGACCGTTTCCATTGTTATTATGTCTTTGTCTCTCACTAACTCGGTGATATCCATAAAATCATTGTCAGTGATTTTAAGTGTGTCGAAGGTGAAAATCATTCTGTCATAAATGGTGTACGAATACGATGGGATATTGTATATGTTATTTTTGTCCCTATATTTGCTAACGCTGTCGATAACTCTGTTCGCGGGATTGTTTCTCGCATCGACTATCACCTCGTCCAGTTCGATACCGTTGCTTGTTAGAAGGACAACGCCATTGAAGCCACCGTCTTTAATGTCGATGCTTTTTGTGTTGTATCCCACATAAGAGCATGTGAGTTTATATATTTCCTTATTGCTCTTTATAGTGAACCTGCCGTCAATATCAGTCGCGGTGCCAAAAGTGCCGTCATCGTTGATAACAATATTCACAAAAGATAGACCGTGCCGGCTAACACTGTCAATTACAACGCCATTCACTTCAAAAACCTGCGCTTTGATTGTTATAGAGAGTACAAGAAAAATGTGTATGAGAACGAACTTTAACTTCATTATATAAATTTTGGCAAAAATACGAATTGTATTTGAGTTGACAACAAATATAGTTAAAATAATACGTGATTTTGGATAAAAGTTCTTATGCTTTGTGATTTTAGTTATTTTTGCAGCCAAAAATGAAGCTATGAAGAAATATATTTTCACTACTGAGATGGAGACTCGTGATTATGAGTGCGATATTCAAGGAATTGTAAATAACGCCAACTATCAGCATTATCTTGAGGCCACACGTCATAAATGGCTTTCTGAAGAGGGTTTCTCTTTCAGCAAATGGCACGATGAAGGTATAGACGTTGTTGTTGCTGAGATAAATATCAAATATCATACTCCGTTGAGAGGAATGGAGGCCTTTGTCTCGTGTATGAATCTGAGAAGGGAAGGAATAAGGTATATTTTTGAGCAGGATATCTATAGGAAGAGCGATATGAGGCTGTGCGTCTCGGCTTTAGTGACGACTGTCTTTACAGTGAACGGACGTCCGAGCAGGGGAGAAGAAGGTGCGGCGTTGTTTGCTAAATATTTTGATAATGAATGATTTCGCAAAACTTCGTCTTTTAAATCAGCGTCTTGTTGGAACTGAGTTCTCTGACTCAGCAAGTGTTGTGTCGCATCTTGTCGCAGTGCAGGCTCAGGAATACCGTATGATGCGCTGGGCTGTTGAGATGCGTACAAAACAACCGTCGGCAGAAAGTTTCCGCAAGGCTTTTGACTCCGGTGAGATTGTCCGTCTGCATCTGATGCGCGGCACTTGGCATATCGTTGCCGGTATCGATTACGGATGGATTTTCGATCTTGTCTCAAAAAGGGCTGACGCCATCGTCAAAAGCTGGATGAGCGGGAATAAAATAGTGATTCCTGAAGATGAAATGTATTCAGTGGGAGACATACTCGCTTTTACAGCCTCGGAGAAAGGAAGCGCGACAGCAGATGATTTCGTAGAAGCTCTTGCAAGAAAAGATATCTCGATGGATAAACACCGCCTTTCGTACCATATCAGGCTCTGCGAATTGCGCGGACTGCTCTGTAGCGGCAACCTGACGAAAATGAAAGCGACATACAGCCTCGTCCAAGATAAAATAAAGAATACCAAGCGGATGGGTAGGGAAGAGGCTCTTTCTTTGATGACCACGAGATATTTCAAAAGCAGATGTCCCGCCACTCTCGAAGATTTCGTCTGGTGGTCCGGACTGACCGTCAACGATTGTAGGAAGGGTATTGAATCGTTAGGAAATGCGTTGGAAAAAGTGAGGTGTAACGGCCGTGAATTTTATTTCCATGAGTCGTGCCGCTCAATGAATGCCTTCGACAGTAACATTTTGCTTTTGCCCCCTTATGACGAGTTCCTTATATCCTACAAAAGCAGGGATGTTTCCATTCCAGAGGCGTATCGTGATAAGGCTCATAATAACAACGGAATCTTTTATCCTGTGGTGCTCAGAGATGGCGTCGTGTGCGGAAATTGGATGCCCTTCGGGAAATCATTTGACGCGGCTTTTCCTGATGATGAAAATAATATAGATATTTCTTCTCAATGGTATGACTACCGGCATTTCCTGTCATATTGAGCAGTGTGTGAATTATTTGTGTCCTATTACCGCTTACCGTGATTTTTTTCCTATATTTGCAAAATAATTTTTTGAAAAATGAATAAAGAATACTATCAGAAAAACAAGGAATGGCTCGCTTGCAAAGCCAAGGAAGAAGGCGTTATCGCCTTGCCTAAAGGAATATATTATAAGGTGCTTGCTTCGGGAGATGACGATGGAAAAACGGCGCAACCCCTCAATATCATCACTGCGCATTACTCAGGAAAAACCATAGACGGCAAACAGTTCGATAGCAGCTATGGCTCTGAACCCCTTACTATCAGGCTTAACCAGCTCATTGAAGGATGGGTGATAGCTATTCAGAAAATGCACGTTGGTGACAAATGGGAACTCTATATCCCTTCTGAAATGGGCTACGGCAACTATTCTATGCCGGGCATACCGGGAGGCTCTACACTGATTTTCCAGATCGAACTCCTCGCTATTCAATAATATGAGACGATTTTTGGTCTTGCACTCGTCATTTCAAGACGAGATGTTTGTAAAGCGTGAATATGAAGGGCTTTTTAATGTCTTGGACACAAACCTTCACGCTCAGATTGACTTCCTCGACAATGCGGGAGCTCTCTCTGACTCAGTGCGTTATGAGGATTTTATTGTAGCGACTGGCGGAGTTGAGAATTTGTTCCTCCAACTTTTAAAGGAAAACAAGGTCGGTGAGAATATCACTCTTATCGCTGACGGACGCTTTAATTCCTTGGCAGCCTCTATGGAGATTCTCACCTATCTGAATAACAATGGGTTAAAAGGATATATAGCTTTTGGCTCTGATGATGTGCTCTTATCCCAACTGCAAAATGGCCGTGATGATGACTTTGTGAATCAGCGATGTTCCCCGTCTGCATTGTCTTTGTCGGGCGACAGAATAGCGGTTTTTGGAGTCCCGTCTGACTGGCTTATTGCAAGCAATGTTGACAGGGTTTTTGTTAAAGAGAGGTTTGATATTGGCTTTGTTGATATTTCCCTTGACTCTCTTTATGAACGAGTCAGTTTGATTGATGATAATATGGTTGACTTCCTTGTGTCTGATTTCCAAGGAGTTGTGTCGAAAGGAGAAACAAATAGGCGAGACCTTGTGGAGTCGTTGAAAATTTATTTGGCGATAAGCCAGATTTGTCAGGAACACAATTGCACCTGCGCGACAGTGCAATGTTTTAGCATTATTGAGAAGTTGAAGGCTACTGGCTGCCTCGCATTGGCTTTGCTTAATGATGAGGGAATTGACGCCGCTTGTGAGGGTGATCTGCAAACGTTGCTGTCGATGATTCTTGTTCGCCGGCTAACGGGAATGCCATCGTTCATGGCAAATCCTTCGATGATGTCAAAAGAAAACGGCACCACTACTTTTGCCCATTGTACCGTCCCGACAACGATGTGTAAAAAGTATGGCTTCCGCTCGCACTTCGAATCTCAATGCGGTGTCGCCGTGGCAGGTGAGTTTTATCCCTCCCAAGTATATACTGTTTTTAAATGGGGAGGCGAGAAACTTGACAGATTCTTTGTTGAAGAAGCTGAATCCGTCGATATGCCTTTTAACGAAAACTTGTGCAGGTCGCAACTTACTTTGAAACTCTATAAACCTGAATATTTGCTACAAAACCCTATCGGAAACCACCATGTTATTGTAAAAGGCGCCTTCGCTGATAGGTTGCGTAACGCTTTGACAAGGTGATTCACAATCTTTTTCTGAACTTCTATCTCTTGTTTTATCGTTTTTTGACATTTTTATTTTATTGATATTGTTCACATTACATTGTTTCCGGATAGTTTCTCAAACTGTTTCCGGAAATTTTTTTATTTTTTTCTTGTGTGTTACCAATAAGTAACATATTTTTGCGGAAAATTTCAGATATGAAGAAAAACAGGGAAAGAACGGAGAAAAAGATAATAGATGCCGCAATCACGATAATTGACAGGGAGGGGTTCGAGTTTTTGGGAATTAATGCTGTGGCGAAAGAGGCTCAGGTGTCAAAAGTGCTGATTTACAGATATTTCACCTCATTGGAAGGCTTGATTTCAAAAGTCATTTCAGCTAATGATTTCTGGGCGGATATTCCGAGTATGCCGATAAAAGAGACTTCGGCGGAGGAACAAATAAAGGAGATTTTTAGGCACAAGGCTAAGTTGTTGAGGGAAAACACAATAGTACGGAAATTTTACCGTTGGAGATTGCTTTCGGACAAAACTTCGGTATTCGATATAAAGTCGGAGCGCGAGGTTAAAGGCTGGGAGATGATGTACAAATATTGTGACGCGCTTGGAATTTCAGAAAAAGACGCTGATAAAATTGTAACCCTGATTAATTACGCAATCGACCACATGACGATAACCTATGACACTAAACGCATTCGAGGGCTCGACCTAAGCGATGATGAGGAGTGGGAACACTTTCTCGAATGTATTGACGATACAACCGATTTGTTATTAAAGAAATACGCTAAAAGATGAAAAAGATTTTTGTTATCTCATTATTGTTAATGATTGTTAACATCTCGCTCGCCCAAGAAATTAGGCAATATAAGAAGGATGTCAAGGTGCTGTCTTCCAAGCGGTTCGATGGCAGAGGCTATTATAATGACGGAATGAATAAAGCTGCCGATTATTTGGCTTCCCGTTTCAAAGAGATAGGGCTGTCGGAGGTTGGAGGGTCATATTTCCAAGAGTTTCAGTATGATGTTAACATTTATCCAGGGAATGCGGAGATAAAAATTGATGGAAGAAAGCTTGTGCCCGGCGTTCAATGGGTTATGCGGGAATTCTCGCACGGCGACAATGGGACATTCGAAATAAGCTATATTGACACTGTCAATTTCGATGGTAGGAAACTGATGTCAGATATCAATGACGGCGCGTATGATGACAAATATCTTGTGATAGATTGGGATTTCTATCGTAAGAACTATAAGGATTTGCGTGGTTTCACAAGCAGCAGGGTGCGCGGAATCATTTGCCGCTGGAGCACTCCCTTGAAATTTTATAAGGCGTATAGCGACAATGTCGTTCCTCCGGTAATAGTTTGGGTTAACAAAGATTTTCCTGATGACGCCCGACAGATTACAATAAATGTGGATAGCGAGTTCATCAAGGATTACAAGGTGCGTAATGTCGTTGGAATGATAGAAGGCGCGAGGTACAAGGACAGCGTTTTTATGGTCACCGCGCATTATGATCATCTGGGACACCTTGGAAGGAGGCTCTATTATCCGGGTGCGAACGACAACGCCTCGGGTACGGCAATGCTCCTGAATCTCGCAACTTATTTCGCAAAAAACAGACCTGATTGCACGATTCTCTTTGTGGCTTTCGCCGGTGAGGAGGCAGGACTGAGAGGCTCTGTTCACTATTCTGAGAATCCATTGGTACCATTGGAAAATGTGAGGTATCTTGTAAACCTCGATATGGTTGGCGACAACGGTGACAACCTTTATGTGGAGACTAACAGCTTTGGAGAGAGAGGGTTACATCTCTTTGATTCAATCAACAAGGAGAAAAAATATTTCAACTCAATTGAAAGAGGAGAACTTGCCGGTAATAGCGACCACGCTCCCTTCGCATATAAAAATGTGCCAGCGCTTCTGATGATGTTCGAGGAAGGTGACGCCTTCCCCTATTATCACACCCATAATGATAACACGGAAACAATGCGCTACGACAGCTTTGAGAAGATATTTGATATGGTTAAGATATTTATTAACAATTATTGATAAAAAATTTTAAGAGAAACGCTAAAAAATTTTAAGAGAAATGGAATCTAATTGCAGCTTTAAGAACAAATTTTTCATGGGAATCACATTGATAATCATCGGTGTCATCTGTTTGCTGAACATATCTGACATCATTGATTTTAAAGGCTGGTGGACGTTGTTTATTATTATCCCCTCATTGTGCGGATTGTTTTTCAACAAGAACAAGATCAACTCTGTGCTCGGGATAGTGATAGGCGCGCTTTTGCTTCTTTCGGTTTATAAGGTTATTCCATGGAGAGAGTTGTGGCAATATTTGCTCGCACTCATGGCTATTGTAGCCGGTGTTTCAATATTGCTTTTTAATAGGAGGAAGGGTTGTTGTCCGGACAGTGATGTCAAGATTGGTGAGTGTGAAGACGTTGTGAGAGACGGACGTAACATCAAGGTTTTCAATGTGACTTTTGGAGAACGTGACATTAGTTTCAAAGGTGAGGTATTTGATGGGGCGGAGGTGAAAACCTCATTCGCGGGAGTCAACATCGACCTTCGTGGCGCTATTATCAATGACGGCGCGGTCCTTTCCGTTGTTTGCAGTTTCGCCGGTGTAGATGTTTCCCTGCCAGATGATGTTTATGCTGATGTCGTCTCAAATTCAGCCTTCGGAGGAGTTGAAAACCGGCATAACAGACGTGTTACAGGCACTTCAAAAAAAATATTCATAAAGGCAAATTGCAGTTTTGGCGGCATAGATATAAAATAAGAGGAGCCTTGTTTTATTATGACAGTAGTTTTTGTTTCAAATGCCGGGCATACCGAGAGATACGCAATGATGCTTGCGGAAAAGACCGGACTGGATGTGATGAGCCTTGGCAACGCACTTTCGTCACTTCCTAAAGGCAGCGAGATTATTCTCATGGGCTGGGTTATGGGTGACAATATCCAAGGATATAAGAAAGCTGTTAAGTTATTCAGTGTTAAAGCAATATGCGCTGTTGGAATGAGTAAGGCGAGTTCTAAAACAGATGCTTTGAGAAAAACCAATAATCTTGGTTCAGATATGCCGTTGTTCGTGTTGCCTGGCGGGATTGACATCTCCAAACTCCATGGCTTTAATAAATTCATAATCAAAATGATGCAAAAAAGCATCTCGAAGAAGAGACTTGAAAGCAAGGAGTCTCCAGAGGAGGCAGACCTGTTTGATATTTTGATCAACGGCAGGGATTCCGTATCTGACGAGAACCTGAAAGATGTGGAGAAATGGCTCGCACAACAAAGTTTTTCTTGACTCGTACCTAACGTTATGTCTTATTTTTGCAGATTATGAGTTTAAACAAGTTAAAAATCGGGGAATTTTCACGGCTCTGCCATGTAACAGTCAGGACATTAAGGCATTATGAGGAGATTGGACTCCTGATACCGGACCATGTTGACGAATGGACTAATTACCGTTACTATTCAGTGGTTCAGTTTCAGAAGATGCAGGCAATCATTCAGTTAAAAGAACTCGGATTCTCTCTTGAGGAGATACGCGACATATTCGAGGAAGAGACGCATATCCCGTCTATCGGGCTTCTTAACGAGAAGATCGTTTCCTGCGAAAAAGAGTTGAAAGCTTTGCAACATCGTAAAAAGGTGCTAAAGTCGCTGATTGATTTCCAGAAAAAGAAAAACAAGATGAAAGACATTACAATTGAGACACTTCCTTCTATCATTGTCGCGTCTTACCGTACCACAATTGAATCGTATGACAAACTCGGACAGGCGATATGCGAAAAAGTCATGCCTGAGATGATTCGCGCTTGCTGCAAATGCGAACAGCCGGGCTATTGCTTTACCATCGACCATAATAAGGAATACAGAGAAACGAATATTGATATTGAGTACTGCGAACAGGTAGTTGAAAAAGGTAAAGACACTGAGATGCTGAAATTCAAAGTGCTGCCAGAGATTCCAACAGCAATTTGTATCAAGTCTTATGGCAATTACAATCTCCTTCCACGCTATTTCGCCAACGTCTTGGAGTATATTGAGAAAGAAGGATACCAGATTTCTGACTCGCCCCGATTTAATTATGTTGACGGGATATGGAATGAGGAAAACCCTGATAAATGGTTGACTATCATTCAAGTGCCGGTTAAAAAATAAAGATGTTATGGCTTTTGACTTTAAAAAGGAATTTAAGGAATATTACCTTCCTGCAAAGAAACCTCACATTATTGATGTCGTCCCGATGACGTATATAGCCGTTATGGGCAAAGGCGACCCTAATATTGAAGATAGTGACTATAAAAAGTCAATACAAATGCTTTATAGTGTGGCGTTTACAATAAAAATGAGCAAGATGGGGACACATCGCATGCGCGGATATTTCGATTTCGTGGTGCCTCCTCTCGAAGGATTGTGGAAACATGGCGACAATGAAAATAAGGCGTTTGGCTTGTTTGATGGCGTCAAGGATAACTTTTGTTGGACAAGTATAATACGCGTTCCAGACTTCGTTAGCGATGAAGAGTTTGAATGGGCGAGGGACGAGGCTTCAAAGAAGAAGAAAATTGATTTGTCAAGGGTTGGACTGATTCGTTATGATGAGGGATTATGCGTTCAGTGTATGCATATAGGACCTTATGACAATGAGCCGGCGACAATAGAGATGATGCGTGAATTTGTTGATAAACAGGGATATAGCTTCGACTGCGACGGTGAAAGCCGAAGGTTCCATCATGAGATATACATCAGCAACCCCTGCAAGACGATTCCGGAAAGATTAAAGACAGTGATCAGATATCCAATAGTGAAGAAAGTTTGAGAAGTGTGTACCCAAACGATGTTAACACCTTTTTACAAAATATCTTATTATGGAAAACAAAGTGACATTATTTACTGAACACCTCATTTTACGTCCTTGGACCTCCGATGACGCGCCTTTTTTGTTCAAGTACGCCTCTGACCCTGACATTGGTCCGAGAGCAGGTTGGCCTCCGCATAAATCACTCGATGAGAGCCGGCGGCTGATTGAGACGATTTTCGATAACGACAAAACTTGGGCGTTGGTACTAAAAGAGATAGATGAGCCAATCGGCTGTATCGGATATTTAGGGCATGGTAACTCCAATATCCCGATAGGAGAAAACGATGTCGAAATCGGCTATTGGGTTGGTAAACCTTTCTGGAATAGCGGATTATGTACGGAGGCATTATCCCGCCTAATCGATTATTGTTTCAATGTACTGGAAATCAATTGCCTTTGGGGAGATTGTTTTACCGATAACCCTTCTTCGGCGAATGTGATGCTTAAGTGCGGTTTTACCGACTGCAATATTGAGAGGAAGTGTGAAAACCTTGTTGTTGGAAAAGAAAAGACAGTGAGGGTGTTTAAGTTAGAGAATAAAAATAAAAAAACATTAATCATGAATGAGCTTATTGCATGTTGCGGGCTGAATTGTGAGGATTGCGATGCCCGCAAGGCTACAATTAACAACGACGACGTATTAAGGGAGAAAACGGCAAAACTTTGGTCGGAGTTGAACAACTGTCCGGAAATCACACCCGGGCAAATCAACTGCATGGGATGTAGGACGCAAGGTGTGAAAACCGTCTATTGCGGTTTTTGTGAGATTCGTAACTGCGTGAATAACAAGGGTTTTAATACATGCGGCGAATGTCCGGAAATGGGATGCTGCTTAAAATTGGAACAAATCACAAAGAATAACGGGAGTGCGTTAGAAAACTTGAGATGTGAGCGGTGAGAAATGCGGTTTCAAGTTGAGGTTGGAATGATTACTGTTTCTTAAACTGAGCATAGGAAAATCCCGCACAAAAAATTTACCAGATAACAATACTAAACAATTGCTTACATAGTGAGCATGGTCTCGCTTTTATGAAGTGCGGTTTTTGTGTCGCTTTCTCGTCTTACAGAACTTTTTTGTGCAAAAAGAAATCGGTTCATTTCTTTTCCCAATTTGCATAAGGATAGAAGAAAATGCTGATTGGGAGAATGAAGAACCAATTTCTCTTTTTTATATCTCTATATGTTTTTATCGTTTGTTATACTATTGTAATTACATATAGATGGCTGCCGATATTTTTATATACTTATTTTTTAGCTTTTACACTAAGTGTGTATAATTCGCCGTCAATGTTGACTTTAGGATGGTTAAAAGTTAAATTGCCATTTTGGCTTATCGAAATCACAGCTGAAGAAATCCCTTCCAATGTCAAACTATAACCATTTTCTGTCTTCATTATAGAATACCGCAGGTCGGAATCAAAGAACGATTCACCGCTTTCAATCACGTTGACACTTACTTTGTTCTTATCAATCCGGGTAATAACTATTTTAACGGAACTATAAGATTCAACAGTGTTCCCTTTATGTAATAATGAACCGCTGCCAATGTATGTGCCTTCTATATTTTGGGCATAATCCAACGTTTTACGTTTTGCCGTAGAAGAATTTCTTTTTACAATAGTTGTTTCTGAATTATCAGTGTCGGCATTATCCGTAATCATATCATTTGCAGGTATAGGTTCTGATTTCTTTATGCCGTTATCGGTGATTGGTATAAACGAAAACTTTTCATTTGTATTATGGTGTGACAGATATTTGTAGCTATAGATATATGGGTTTATTCCTGGCTTTCGGCCTGCTAATAAGGAAATTGCAAGTCCTGCTGGAGCGCCTAAAAATCCGCATGCACTTACAATATCTCCTGCACCTCCACCTTCTATCAACATAATAATCAAACCAACACACGCTGTTGTACATCCTGCAATCGCCATAGTAAGTCCCAGATTTTCTAATATGTGTACTCCAATATAACTCTTGTATTTATAATCCAATGCAAAAGGCACAAATAGCTGTGTGTTTGGCTGATGCGACATTAAATAAGCATAATAATTATCACTGGACAATTTAATCTGTGCTTTCCCATCGTTTCCAATAGTTGCCAATCTTTCCATAGTTGGAGAATAAATCTCTGTTCCCGGGTTGCCATTTATTTCAATTTCCTTATAAGTTGAACAAGAACTCAGAAAGAAACAGATGAATATCAAACTGTATAGTATATATCTTTTCATACTTAATCCTTATTTATAGTCATACATAATGCCTTGCACTCTCGTGTTATAGTTACTATAATTGTTATTATTAAAGTACAGCATCCACCAGTGTTCGTTTAACAGATCGGGCTTGGCTGAATACACTTTATTTAAAGCCTCGTTTAACTTCCCATTTTCTACAACAGGAACAATAATCTTTGAGTTCGCATAAAAGTTTGTTACAATCTTGTCATAAGTTTCGCCATTGTTAACGGAATATGAAATACAAACGCTAAAGCGGCAATATGATTGCGGCTCAGAGAGGTTCACTGACATTTCAGAACCGGACTTTAGTGACTTGGTTCCAATTCCATTTATATAAAACGTTTTTGACATTGCACCGTTGCCATAAGGGGCAAGCGATACCTCTGGTTGGTCTGCTATATAAGTGGTGTTTGTTGTTGAAGTGCCGTTAGTGCCAGCCCCTCCAACATTGATGCCATTTGCTATGCTTCCTAAAGCTCCACCAATACCAAGGGCACCCGCTATGGCTCCAAGATTAACAGACGCGCCACTGGTCGTAGATGATATATCAGTTGTTGAAGTGGTTTTAACAGTGGGATCGTAATAAGACGTTGACTTTCCATTTGAATTTACGAAAAATGATTTTGTTTGGTCAATGGTCATTATTTCAGATGTCCTATTAAAAACTATGGCTGTCAGGGCACCATCCTCGGAAATAGTGTAGGCGACGGCTATCTTCGCTTCATCTGGGATAGGGGAAGTTTGGGTTGGTTGTGCATGTCTGGTTCTTACAGACTGATAGCTCACGCCGGAAGTTGTTAATCTACTTGACCCACATGAGGTAAGTAACACACAAAAGCTGATTAATAAATAAGTTAGAACATGGTAATACTTTTTCATTTTATTAAAATTATAAAAGGCGTGCGACCATTCTTTTGCTTGCCTATATCCTGGTTACCGCCAAGTGACCATACGACTAACAAGCAAGGAATAATCCACGCCCTACGAGCATGAACCTTCAATCAGCTTGTTCTCAGTCGTTGAAATATTGGCGGTATTCGAATATAGAGAACAAGAGCTAAAAGCTCAATATATTATTATATGTCCTTTTTCAAGTTGTAAGAACGGAAACGCCACGTTGATGATTGAGAGGCTTATGCCCCGTTGTTGTTTCTCTCTTGGGAGTGTTGTCTTAGGCCCAACATTCCGTTGCGTTTCGTTTTCTTTGATGTCTGTTTCTTAATAATCACTTATTTAGTTCAACCTCGTATTCTGTCTATAAACCCGTTGCTGGGTGGCAGGAATGAATACGTGTTCCTGCTTTATTCATATTTTGCTTAAAATAAATGCGTGCAAATATACTAAAAAATGCTAAATAAACACTAATGGGTATTTTTTATAACCAAGATTATATGTGCCTCGCTTTTCGAGAAAGAGTCTCGGTTTCCGCTCACAGCGCAACGCAAATCCAAGACAAATAGGGAGCCAAGAATCAAAGAAGTGACAATCGCAGTGGCGGCAGTGGAAAAGAGAGCAGTAATCATAAACTGAAAGAGTGGGTTGTGTGGTGAATTACCGCTTTGCCAACATGGACTGTCTCTGTCTTGAAACGGATTGATGTCTAAGGTGACGGATACGCAGGTGTATATGGAAGGCATGGAAGAAACCCGAAACGAAGGTGGCAAGCCTATCGATGTGGCAATAACCGCTTAGCCAATTGATGCATAGCGGGAAGCGCGGTTTTGAACGTTGCAATAGACAATGCAAAGCTGCTCAAGCGGGGCTGTGTGTGCTTGGCTGATGGGTATGTCAGATGGAACACAAAACAGGAGCTGCCGTGTGCCGAACAGCACCTGCGGTGTTGTGAGATGTCGTTAGACAAAAAGCGGGAGACAAACACATAGATTAACGTTTGCCTCCTACTCAGTTGTTTTCAATTGTTTTCGTTATTCTACTGTAACGGATTTTGCGAGATTCCTTGGTTGGTCAACATCACAGCCGCGGAGTACGGCGATATAATATGCCAGCAGCTGAAGCGGTACAGTGGCAAGGAGAGGGGAGAAAGTGCAAACCGTGTCAGGGATTTCGATGACATAGTCAGACATTCCTTTTATAAGTTCGTCGCCTTCTGTCACAATGCTGATAATCTTCCCTTGGCGGGTTTTCACTTCTTGTACGTTAGAAACCACCTTCTCGTAAGTGCTTTTGTTTGTAGCGATAAATATCACAGGCATGTTTTTGTCGATGAGGGCTATTGGTCCGTGTTTCATCTCTGCCGCCGGGTAGCCTTCTGCATGAATATATGATATTTCTTTGAGTTTCAGTGCGCCTTCGAGTGCGACAGGGAAGTTCTGCAATCGTCCGAGATACAATGCGTTGCTGCAGTCTTTCATTTGCTCGGCCACTTCTTTCACTATATTCCCGCTTCTTTCAAGAGTGGTCTGTATCTTGTCAGGGATAAGGTTTAGCTCATGGATCAACTCCATAACCTTTGATTTTGGGAGGAATCCGTTGAGTTCGGAGAGGCGGATAGCGAGCATTGTGAGCACTGTCACTTGGGCTGTGAAGGCTTTTGTTGAGGCGACGCCGATTTCAGGACCCGCGTGTGTGTAGATGCCGGCGTCTGTCGCGCGTGAGATTGATGATCCGATCACGTTGCAAATTCCGAGAACGGTGGCGCCTTTCGCTTTGGCAAGTTGTATGGCTGCAAGGGTGTCGGCTGTTTCTCCCGATTGTGAAATGGCAATGACCACATCGTCTTGATAAATAACAGGGTTGCGGTATCTGAACTCAGAGGCGTATTCCACTTTCACTCTTATTCCTGAATAAACCTCAATCAAGTAACTTCCTACCTGTGCCGCATGCCATGATGTGCCGCATGCTACTATAATTATGCTCCTGGCGTTCAAAAGCTTCTTCTCGTAATCGAAAATGCCTCCTAGAGTCACGGTGCCATGCTCCGGGTGCAACCTTCCTCGCATGGTGTCCCTTACGATGTTTGGCTGCTCATAAATCTCTTTAAGCATGAAATGGTCGTAACCGCCTTTCTCTATTGATTGCAAGTCTAACTTCAATTGCTTGATCTCAGGTGTCATTTTGACATTTGACGTGGTCCTGATCTGCAATTCCTCTCCAACCTTTATTTTCACAACCTCTTCATCATCAATATAGACGACATCTTTTATCATGCCTATCATAGGTGTTGCGTCTGAGGCCACGTAATATTCGCCTTCCCCAATACCGATGACCATTGGGCTTCCTTTGCGCGCCGCGATTAGAGTGTCGGGGTGCTCCTTATCTAATAATACGATGGCATAAGCTCCATTGACATTGTTCAATGCGACACGTGTCGCCTCAAAAAGGTCCATTTTGTGCGAGATTTTTATCTCTTCAATAAGGTTCACCAAGACCTCCGTATCCGTATTTGAGCGGAACTCGTATCCGAGAGAGTTTAACTCTTGCTTTAATGTAAGATAATTCTCGATTATTCCGTTGTGAATCATAGCGATATTGCCTGAACGGGAATAATGTGGATGCGCGTTGACATCATTCGGCTCGCCGTGCGTCGCCCATCGGGTGTGCGCAATTCCAATGTTGCCACTGATGTCCTTTGATTTTGTAAAAGATTCTAAATCAGATACTTTTCCCTTTGTCTTATAGACGTTTAACTCGTTTTTGCTGTTTATCAGGGCGATGCCTGCACTGTCATAACCGCGATATTCGAGGCGTTTCAGTCCGTTTACTAAGATTGGATAGGCTTCCTGCTTACCAATATATGCTACTATTCCACACATATTTTTGATTTTTATCACTAAATTTTTTCATTGCAAAATTAACATTTATTTTTAATAACTGAGTTTTTTTTGTGTTATTTTTGCAACATGAGTGAAAAGTGGGAATTGTATGCCGATTGGAATCCATGGCACGGATGCACAAAGATTAGTCCTGGCTGCAAATACTGTTATGTTTATCGTCAAGATGAGATGTATGGGGCTGAGGTTGCGACAGGTTTTGCGAGAAAGACTTTGAATTTCAACCTGCCAGTAAAAAGGAAACGCGACAAATCATACAAAATCCCTTGTGGTAGGATCGTTTTCACCTGCTTCACCTCCGATTTTTTATTGGAAGACGCTGACGAATGGCGTCCGGAATGCTGGCAGATGATAAGGCAACGCCATGACTGTCTGTTTTATTTCTTCACAAAAAGGATTGACAGGATGGCCGAGTGTCTGCCTCCGGACTGGGGCGATGGATATGACAACGTGCTTGTGGGCTGCACTGTTGAGAACCAGTCGATGGCTGATTACAGGCTCCCGATATTTAAATCACTGCCAATAAAGCATAAGTCTGTAATAGTCTCACCCATGTTGGAGAGAATGGATATATCTCAATATCTTGACGACACAATAGAGGAGGTGTCTGTCGGAGGCGAGTCTGGAGTTGACGCGCGTCCCTGCGATTTTGAGTGGGTGTTGGAAATCAGGAGAGAATGCGTTGAGAAAGGGATCGCCTTCCGTTTCCATCAGACGGGCGCCAAGTTTATCAAGGACGGCAGAATGTATAGGATAAAGCGCAGATTTCAGCTCAGCCAGGCTCATAAGGCAAACATAGATTACATGATAGGCGATTATTTCGTGCCGGAAAAGCCTTGGAATAAATGGAAATCAAACGATTACCACCTTGATTTCAAAGACGGGCAATAGCTTCAAACATCTTTATTTATAATTGCTCAATAAAAGCTTTTTATTAAATAATATCGTATCTTTGCACCCCGATAAATAAAGTATGATGTGCGATAATATTTGTGGTAGCGATTGTGATGTCTGTATGCAGGCTGATAGTGTTGCAAAAATAACACGGGACAACGACAAAACTCTTCATATCTGTATTGTTGGTGTATCGGGAAGCGGTCAAGACGCCTTGTTCCAGCGGCTTATAGCAACGAACGGGCTGAATGATGGCGATACCATAAATTATAAAGGATATAAATTGACATTCTCCACGGTTGGGTGCGAATCGGATAATAATGATATACAAGTCGTTGCGGGAAATGTCGCGGAGTTTTTAAGAGAAAGGAGACCGGATTTGATACTTAATGTTGTCGATTCGCTCCGTTTAGAAGAGAGTCTTCAGCTTACCACGCTCCTCATTGATATGCACTGCCACATGCTTGTAGTTTTAAACAATTATGAGAGTCTTCTTGTTACAAGGCATTCGGTTGATTACAAGCAGCTTGGAAATATGATGGGATTCAAGGCCTTTCCTATCGACAGTAAGAATGTCGATGGGGTTAGTGCGCTGTTGGGGCTGATAATCAATGCGGCTGTGAATAAAGAGGGAGTGAAGCACACTCATGTGCCATACGGCCAGGATCTTGAAAAGTCGATATCGAGGATAGAGGACAGCATAGGAGGTGCGAGGCTGAATGTTTATGACAGCAGATATTTGTCTGTGAGGCTTTTAGAGGATATGGAAAACGCACGTCATTTGATTGGAGATGGCGCTGACGAGGTGGTTGCCGTCGCTGAGAATGAGGCGAAAACTCTTTTAAGGGAGTTTAATGTCGCTCCCGCCAAACTTATTTCTGATGCGAGAAAAGGCTTTGTGCATGGCGCTTTGACGGAGACGCTGGTGCATAACGATGACAATAGCGACCACACTTTCATTCAGAAACTTGACGCGCTGCTCACAAACAAATGGTTGGGCCTGCCTCTACTTCTTGGGGTTTTGTTCGTTGTCTTCCAAGCCACGTTCGTGTTGGGAGCTTATCCCCAAGATTGGATAGATAAAGGGATAAATATTGTGGCTGAATGGCTTAGGCTAACACTCCCGGAAGGAATCTTAAGCAGCATGTTAGTCGATGGAGTTGTGATGGGCGTCGGCGCTGTCCTCGCGTTCCTGCCTAACATCATTATCCTGTTTTTCTTCCTTTCAATGCTTGAGGACTCCGGTTATATGTCGCGAGCGGCCTTTGTTATGGACAAAATCATGCACGTCATTGGTCTGCACGGACGCTCTTTTATCCCGATGCTCATCGGATTCGGCTGCAACGTGCCGGCGATAATGTCGGCAAAGTCTATCGATAACAAAAAAGACCGCATACTCACCATGCTGATGATTCCTTTCATGTCGTGCTCGGCGAGGCTGCCTGTATATATGCTTTTCGTCTCTGCCTTTTTCAGTAACTATAAGGCATTGGTGATGATGTCGATATACATCATAGGAATAGTGTTCTCCATAGTCTTCGCCTTTGTGATGAAGCGTACGAGATATTTCCGGCAGGAGGAAAACGATTATGTGTCTGAGCTTCCTCCTTTCAGAAAGCCTACATGGAGGAACACGGGAGCGCATATCTGGGAGAGGACATCAGATTATTTGAAGAAGATCTCAACCGTCATCCTCGCTTCTTCGGTGATAATATGGGCTTTGGAGTTCTTCCCGGCCGATGCGACTAATCGTGGGGAATACAAGGAGAAATCGTATCTGGCAATGGTTGGACGCGCTATGGAGCCGGTGATGCGTCCTATCGGTTTCGATTGGAAGATGAATGTCTGCATCTTGACGGGACTTCCTGCTAAAGAGGCTATAGTCAGCACAATGGGCATCTTATATCATGTGGATGAAGAAAAGGGGTTCGCGTCTCTTGTCAAGGCGATGCGTGAAGATGTTTATACCGACGGTCCAAGGGCGGGACAGTATGTCTTCACTCCTGCGGTAAGTTGGGCATTCATGGTTTTTGTGCTACTCTATTTCCCATGTATCGCCACAATCTCGACATTAAGGAGAGAGGCAGGACGGAAATGGGCCGTTTTTACAGTCATTAACTCTCTTGTGTTGGCATGGATTTCAGCTTTTGCTATTTTCCAGATTTTCGGTTAGAAAACGACAGTGCCGTAAGCTTTCTTCTGACTGGGGAATCGTAGAAACGCATACTTAGATAGCCGGCCAAAAGGCTTGCGACACCGCATATCGTCAGAAGCAGCACGTTATGTGAGGCGAAGAACCCGTTCCCTTTTCCAACAATACCTATGTATAGATAGACGAAAGGGTAGTGGATGGCGTAAAGCGGGTAAGACAAATTACCGATAAAGGAGAGTGCCTTTGCCTTGACTCCATGGGGCACAGAGCATTTCGCACATCTCATGATGAACATAGGGAAACATAGTGCTATGCAGAAAAACTCATAAAGAACGTTGTATTTGCCGAGTGATGGCATGGATAACAGCATTATTAATAATGCGCTGCAAGCAATGAAAGAAATGGACTTTGTCTCTTTATACTCACGGCTTTTAAAAATACGAATCAGAAGAAGGCCTAAGCTGAAGTCGAACGACATTCTGAGAAAGCCGCCGAGAATGCTTATCCACTCTGACGACCAGCCGTATCCAAGAGTGCCGTAAGGTCCGAAAACGCCTATTGAGAGGAAGGCTATCCCACTTGTTGCCACCCAGAGCCTTAGGCTCCTGTCCGAGAGTCTGCGAAGAACGAGAGCGTATAGGACATTGCCGATATACTCGAAAAACAGCGACCATAAAGGACCGTCCAAAGGGAAGATCTCAGTGTTGCCTCTTATATCGGCGGCAGGCGGGGAAGGCAGCAGCAACAGTGATAGGACGAAGCTTATCGCTATTGCGGGAATCCCCGCAGAAGTGGAGTCCCACTGTCTGCCTCCTTGGAATAAAAAAATCACCAAGCCAAACGAAACACCTAACACTACCATGGGGTGAAGACGAATGAGCCTCTTCTTGAAAAACTTTAGATAAGACATCTCATTCCATTCATTATCATAAGCGTATCCCATTACGAAACCTGATAATATAAGGAAGAAGTCAACGGAGAGGAATCCGTGGAACAGCGTCTGTTCCTGTCTGCCCATACTGAATGCGACAGCCTCGAAAAGATGGAAAAGAAGCACCATCAAGGCAGCGATTCCCCTTAACCCGTCAAGGGATACGAAGTGTTTTTTTACTGTCATTATTCGGAGTTTAAATATACGATAATAGATGGAGGATGAAAATCCAGCCGGTCAGGGTGACGATTGAGAAAAGGGTTGTCAGCACTATTATGCTTGATGTCAGCACTTCGTCGTTACCCATTGCCTTTGCCATGATGAAGCTTGTCACCGTCGTTGGTGAGGCGAGCAGAACGAGAATAGAGACAAGCTCCTGATAGCGGAAGCCGGACATAATGGCGAAAGGGAGGAACAATGCTGGCAGCGCTATGAGTTTGATGAAAGTCGCGAGCATAGCGGGTCTGATTTTTTTAATGGCCTTCCCACCCTCGAAACTCGCACCCACGCAAATCAATGCGAACGGCGTCGCAGTCTGCGCTATACCATTTATCGTCCTGTCAATCACCTGAGGATAGTCTATACCTATTAGTGAGGACAATAATCCGAGTATCACACCCCAGATGATCGGGTTCTTCGCTATGTTGGACAAAGCATTCTTTATTACTTCTTTTTTGCTGCTTCTTCTATCGTTATCCTTACTGTTGAAGGTAAGTACAAGCACGGAGTACGCGTTGAAAAGAGGCACTACACCCACAATCATCATCGGCGCCATTCCGGCGCTGTCGTACATGTTCTCGATGAATGCGATGCCGAGTACCGCCGCACTGCTCCGGAACGCTCCTTGGATAAAAGCACCCTTCTCACTATCCTCCTTCATGAAAATATCCGTCAATATCCATATTAACGCCACCATGACAGTTGTGACAATTATGCAGAATAACAGCAGGTCGATACTGAAGTTGCTATGAAAGTCAACGGAATTCAAATCTTTGAAAAGCAATACCGGCAACCCTATTTTGAAGACATAGTCGTTGGCCTTGATAGTAAAGTTCTCGTCAATGATTCCAACTTTCCTTATTATCCATCCGATAATCATTATCAAAAATATCGGCATAGTAGCGTTTACGCTGAAAATCAAACTGTTCACAATGTTATGACTTTAAAATTTTAATGTGCAAAATTAAATAATTTTCAATTTGAAATCACATTGTTATGATATTTAGATTCGTCAACGCCGTCAAACATTTTTTTCTTTTAAAACCAAAACACTTCAAGACCGTATCTGATTGTCTTACAGTCAATAACCACAATGTTTTACCTTTGTCTGTCCCTTCCTGTCTGATGTTATATACTCGTCCCATCTGTTTGAAATGGGCCGCATAGTGTCGGGCAAACCGCAATAGTATTCCCCAAGGCTGTTTCCATTCTATTGTGGGAATTGGGAAACAATAAGGGAAATATCATCTTTTCATCTGTTTTGCCGTGGATAGTATTAGCATAAAATATTCTATTTAGGTATTAATCGGGCAATTGTTTCTTTTGTATCTTTGCAAAAAAAATCATGGCAGACGGATATATTGAAAAGAAAATGGAGGATTTCAGCTCTAATGCGATGAAAGCCAGGGTGAAACATCATTCTTTTGATTCTCTTTTGGAGAAAAACCGCAGTTATAGGGGATACAGAAAGGACTTCGAGGTAAAGAAAGACATGTTGGAGCGTATTGTCAATGTAAACACTAAGATTGCATCAGCAAAGAACCAGCAGGTATTGCGTTTCAAGCTTGTGACGAAGGGAGACGATGCCGATTTCATTTTGGATAGCATCAAGCTGGGAGGTATGTTGCCGGAGCTAAACCTTCCGTATCAAGGCACGGAGCCTGAAGCGTTTATCATTGTCTGTTCTTCGGTGCCTGAGACAAGATTCGTGGATATCGACCTTGGAATATCATTGCAGAGCATGACATTGAAGGCCACTGATATGGGGCTAAACGGTATTGTAATATGCGCTTTCAACAAGGCGAAAATAACCGGATATTTCAACCTTCCATACGAGCCACTCGCGATACTTGCAATAGGGAAAGGAGCGGAAGAAATCAAGATTGTTAAGACCGGGAAGGATGCAAGCCGGGCATATTATAGAGAGGACGGGGTCCATTATGTACCTAAAGTAATACTTCAAGATATAATAATTTAATAATTGAATAGCAATATATTACTCTATTCCTCTCAAGTCTTTGTAAAGTTGTACGGCATATAAGTCGGTCATATTTGAGATGAAATCGAGAACAACTTGTACTCTCGAATATGTGTCATCGTTGTCGGTCATGAATTGCTCTGGAACGAGAGATAGTAGCCGTTTGTTGTAAGAGTTATCCGGTTTCAAAACGGCTTGAACGAAATCGTCCAAGAGACTGCCTATGATGTTGAAGCCTGTGATTTCGATTTTCACCACAGAAGGATGTCGGTAGATGTTTGTTTTCGAGAACTTACGGCAGTTTTCCAAGGCGTTTTTCTCATAATCGGGTAGGTGAGATATGAGGCTGTCGGCAAAACTCCCTTCCATAATCAGGTCATAATTAGCGACAAACACTTTTGACACGCAGTCAACGAGTTTGTTTATCACCGTTGCCCTTAAAAAAGATATTTTCTCATTAGAGTCGGTAATGGTCTTGAAGATCTCATCGCGTCTGTTGAAGAACCATTTCTCGTCAGGGTTATCCGTGTTGAAAAAAGAGGTGAAGTAATGTTCGATTTCGGCGGAGTTGACTATGCCTCTTTTGTGGGCGTCTTCCATATCGAGAATGAGGTAGCAGATGTCGTCGGCGGCTTCCATCATATAGGAGAGCGGATGCCGAGCGAAGACAGGTCTCACATCATCGAGGCGAGTGATGCCACAACCGTTCATTACCTTGACAAAAGTGTCTATTTCGGAGTAGAATACGTTATATTTCTTCCTTCCGCCGTTGTCGGACGAAGGATATGGATATTTTATCAGAGAGGCGAGAGATGCGTATGTCAGAGACATTCCGCCGATGCGTCTTCCTTTGAACTGATGTGTCAGCTGTCGGAAGGCGTTAGCGTTACCCTCGAATGCGACAAGGTCAGACCATTGGTTTTCGGACATCATTTTTTGGAGTTCTTTGCCGGCACCGTCTTTGAAATAGCTGCTTATCGTCTCTTCGCCAGAATGTCCGAAAGGAGGATTCCCGAGGTCGTGGGCGAGGCATGCCGTTGAGACTATGGTGTCGATATCGTAAATCATATCGCGGAAGCTGTCGCCGAATATGTCAACAAGTTGTTTTGACACTACCCTTGCGATGGAGCGTCCCACGCTTGCCACTTCGAGGCTGTGCGTCAATCTGTTATGCACCATTTTGCTTCCGGGAAGAGGGAAGACCTGCGTTTTGTTCTGTAGCCTTCGGAAGATGTTTGAGAAAACAATCCTGTCATAGTCTCTTTGGAACTCGTTCCTAATATCTGCGACGTTTTGCGCCTTGTTGTCGCGGTTTGCCGAGAGCAGCGTCATCCAGTCCATTGTCCGATGTTTTTTTGATTATTTATAAACTGTTCTTGCGTAAGGGGTCATGTTTTGAGATGCGAACTCACCGCGGAGGAACTTCAGGTATCCTGCCACTCCAATCATTGCGGCGTTATCGGTGCTGAATTTGAACTTAGGGATAAAGACATCGAGTTTGTATCTCTTTCCTGCGGCGACGAGTGCGTTCTGCAATCCGGTGTTTGCAGAAACCCCGCCTGCTATTGCCACTTGTTTTATCCCAGTGTCCTTAGCCGCCTTGATAAGTTTTTTCATAAGGGTGTCAATGATGTCCTTTTGAATCGAGGCGCATAGGTCAGCCTTGTTCTCCTCTATGAAGTTCTCGTTCTCTTTCAGTTTGTCGCGTAAGAAATAAAGGAAACTCGTCTTTAACCCGCTGAAACTGTAGTCATAGCCGGGGATATGCGGTTTGCTGAATTGGAAGGCGTCAGGGTTCCCCTCGTTTGCAAGCTTGTTGATAATAGGACCGCCCGGATAGCCTAACCCCATGATTTTCGCTGTCTTGTCAAAGGCTTCTCCCGCAGCGTCGTCTATAGTCTTCCCCATAATCTCAAGGTCGAAATAGTCGTTCACCCTCATAATCTGGGTATGACCGCCTGAAACAGTGAGACATAGGAAAGGGAACCCGGGTGTTGGCGTGGGATTGCCCGGCTCTTGCGCGAACAAAGCGAGCACATGCCCGTTTGTATGGTTGACCTCAATCATCGGGATATCCATCGCGAGAGCGAAAGCCTTTGAAAATGAAGTGCCTACAAGTAATGAACCTAAAAGTCCGGGTCCACGCGTAAAAGCTATTGCGCTTATTTGATTTTTTTGTATATTTGCTTGTTTTATTGCAGCTTCGACAACAGGTATGATATTCTGCTGGTGAGCACGAGATGCAAGCTCAGGGACAACACCTCCATATTGACGGTGAACCTCTTGATTTGCAATGACATTGGATAATACGGCAGTGCCTTTTAACACTGCTGCAGATGTATCATCACATGATGATTCGATGGCTAAAATATATTCGTTCATAATCGTAAAAGAATGCGCAAAAGTACAAAAAAGAAATTAATTCACGGTATATTAATTGTCATTGTGATAATTTTTGCCTTCCTGGCAAGCCTTGTAGCGGCTTTCCGTGATATTACTGTGCAGACAATGATAGCGCGGTCTTTAGCTGGCAACCTGTCAAGAAAACTTAATACCGACGTTAAAATAAAGACATTCTATATCACCTATGACCTCTCAATAGCCTTGGAGGGATTACAGATCGACGACCTCGATGGTCTTCCGCTTCTCGAGATTGGAAGCCTAAAGGCAAAGCTTAACCCGCTGTTCTCGCTCAGCGATATCAGAGTCAGAAACATCTCTTTGGAAAACGTACTCGGCAGGATCGTGAAATACGAAGGGGAGGAGAAACTTAATATCAGGGAGATATTGGACCAATTCGATAACGGGGAAAAAAAGGCAAGGAACAGTAAATCCTCATTCAGAATCAGGGTCGATGAGATGAGCCTTGACAATATCCACGTCGTTTATTGGAACCAGAACAAGGATATACCTGAGAAACTCGGAATGGATTACTTCCACATAGATGTTGACAGTATTTATGGCAGAGTCTTGAATCTCGACTATAGGAACGACTCCGTTTTCGGAAATATCATAAGTCTTGCTGGAAAGGAAAGGTCGGGACTACCTCTTAATCATTTAAGAGGCAATGTGATGTGTTGCCCGACAGCGCTCGATATTGACAACCTCATCATTATGACCAACGCCTCGTACGCTGACTTAGACCTCGATTTCCTATACAACGACTACGATGATTACAACCAATTCGTTGACTCTGTCAGGATTATCGGAAATATCCGGCCGTCAACCATTGTGCTCAGCGATTTGAAGTATTTCTCATGGGTGCTCGACAAGATGCCTGACACTCTTGACTTTACGGCATATTATGATGGCACGGTGAGCGATTTCGCCGTCACCGACCTCGACCTCTCGTTCAGAGACACCACCCATATTGACGCTGACATCTCGATGAAAGGACTGCCAGACTTCTTCACCACCGTCATTGACTGTAACTTCAGGGAAATAACAACTTCTTATGAAGACCTTAGGCATTTCGCCATCCCTTCACAATCGGTAACAGTACCTGTTCCGGAAATGCTTTCATCTATCAACGGCTGCATGCTTGAAGGCAGCTTCTTCGGATATCCCGCCGACTTTATCAGCGAGTTGGACATCAATACCGATCTGGGAAATATTCATACAAATGTGATGATGAATATCGAAGACAAACAAGATTATACCGTCGCTTTGTCGGCCGACAGCCTGAATATCGCCAAACTCCTCCGGATGGAAGATGAAAGCGAAGTGTCTTTCACTCTTTTTGTGAAGGGAAAAGGCTTTAACGCCAACGATGCTGATTTCACCGCTAACGTCACTGTCAACGATCTTACCCTGTTCGGTAACAACTACAAGGATTTCGATGTTGATGGAGAGTTCAAAGACAAGGCCTTCAACATCTCCTCAAATATAAAGCACCATCTCATCGACCTGAACCTTAAGACCAAAGTGGATTTCAGCCGCACGAAACCACATTATCACTTGAAAGCGAAAATACAAGACGCTGACCTCGTGGGACTTAACCTATATGACGCCGATAGCGTAATGCTTCTGTCTTCAACCGTTGACCTCGCATTTAGCGGGAACAATATCGATAATATTCTCGGGAAACTTAAGGTTGAGAACACCTCCTATTTTAACGGAAGGGACTATTTCCTGATGAAGGATTTCGACGCGAAAGTTAGCGAGACGAGCGGGGTGAAAGACGTCGTCATCAACTGCGACTTCTTCGATTTCAACTGGTCGGGGATATTTTATCTGTCAACCTTCCAAGACGCCATGAGAAGCAGCGTGGAGCGTTATATCGAACTTCCTTTCTTAAAAAAATTAGACATTCCGAAGAACACCCACAGGCAAGAGTTCTCTCTCACCATGGTTTTCCACGACACGAGGACGCTCACGAGACTTTTTATGCCGCAACTTAATATTGGCGAAGGCACTATGATTAACGCCACCTATACTAATGCGGAGAACTACCATGGCTCAACAATAGAGTCACCGATGATTTCTTATAACAATATGTATCTTAAGAACATAAACATCAGAAACACGGCGAAGCCCGACAATTTCACATCAGTCGTTTACATTGAGGACATCATCTCTTACGACTCTTCTCCGCAGGGCGAGACGCTTTTTAACCTTGAGAATATCATAGTGGGCTCGAAAGTCGGACAGGACACGGCCCGCATTGATATTGCGTGGGACGATGATGATATATCCGACCATAACAAGGCGCACCTTTACTCTGTCTTCGTCCCTTATGACGATTATGGCGGGCTTGCTAACATACTGACAAGCAAAATAATAATAAACGACTCAATATGGAGAATAAACCCGGAATGCGGCATTGATATCAGGAGAGACAGGGTCTCCTTCCATAACTTCGATGTCTTCACTCCGACCCAGAGCATCTCGGTCAACGGGAGCTACCCTAAACGCAATATCGACACCCTTGGAGTGGTGCTCAACAACGTGGATATCTCTGATTTTGACATCCTGACGGAGCGGGTGGGAATAAATCTCGACGGAATAATCGATGGTAACTTCAACATCTGGGGACTCAACGACAACCTCTCTTTCATCTCAGGCATAGAGATGAAAAATGTCCATCTTAATAACCAAGAGGTTGGAGATATTTACGCAAACGCGAGGTGGCATGAGCCGGATAAATCGATATTCATCAACTCAGAAATCTACAACAGCCGATACGACAATAACGACAGCGAATCGGTGGGGCTAACCGGCTACTACACCCCTGGGAACAAAGACAACAGCCTCAGGTTTGACTTGTATTTCGACCAATTCAAGCTGAACACCATCTCACCTTTGGTAAAGGACGTGATAAGCAGGGTCAACGGATTCGCGAGCGGCGATGTGAGGATAGAGGGCTCGTTGGACGCGCCTGTTATCAAAGGTAAAGTGAAGTTAGATGAAGCCGGCTGCCTTGTTAACTTCCTTAACACCTATTATACCTTCACCGACAGCATAACATTGCTTGAGGACAGGATTTTGATAAACGGCATCACCATTAGCGACACTCTCGGCAACCATGCTGTCGTCAATGGTGAGATAAGGCATAATAATCTGCGCGATTTCAATATTAATGTGGGAATCGACTGCGACAACTTCCTCGGACTCAATATCCAGCCAATGACACTCAAGGGATTCTACGGATCAGCCATAGCCGACGGAACAGTTACCATCTCAGGTCCGTTAGATGACATCTTCATTGATATTGACGCACTTACAAAGAAAGGCACTATGATTGACATTCCTTTGTCAGGAGCAAGCACATTGAATAACAACTTTATTGTATTTGTTAATAAAAACAGCGTGTCGGACACAATAAGTGAGATTACGGTGCCTGAGCTGGAGAAAGAAAGCAACTTCTCTATGAACCTCGATGCAGCGGTCAGCACTGACGCGGAGGTCAACATCTACCTTCCACAGAACATGGGAAATATAAGCGCTAACGGCACGGGAAACATCAACCTCGCACTCGATAACAACAGCTTCTCTCTTAGAGGCGACTACCTTATTAACAAAGGAACGTTTAATTTCAGCATTGAGATGGTGAAACGAACGTTTGATATCAGGAACGGCGGCAAGATTAGCTGGACAGGCGACCCGGCCGATGCCGACATAAATATAGTGGGCGTATATAAAACAAAATCTTCCATCTCTTCTCTCGGAATACAAGTTGACTCAACCGGAGTCTCAAACAATATCAATGTCGATTGTATTATCAGGCTCTCCGACAAACTTATGAACCCGACAATAAGCTTCGGAATAGAGATGCCTAATGCAAACGATGACATCAAAAACACGGTCTATACCGTTATCGACACTACAAATCAGTCAGTTATGGCGCAACAGTTCCTTTCCTTGATTCTTCTGAACTCCTTCTCCTATTCGACAGGAAACGCACTCGCAAGGTTCGGAACGTCAACATATTATAACGTTATTACCGGACAATTGAGCAACTGGCTCTCACAAATATCAAAGGACTTTGACATCGGTGTCAACTATACTCCGAGCGACAACATCACTAACGAGGAACTTGAAGTGGCTCTTTCAACACAACTGTTTGACGACCGCCTTACAATTGAAGGCAACTTCGGTGTTATCAGAGGAAATCAGACGCAGACAAACAGGGCAAACAATATCGTCGGTGACGTCGATGTCACTTGGCGACTTAATAAATTCCTGAATCTCAAGGCTTATAACCATACAAATATCAACAGCAACTATTATGGTTACACTTACGACAACACTTCCGATTATACCCAGGGCCTCGGTCTCTCCCTAACACACAGCTTTGACACTTTGAAAGAAATGTTCTTTATTAATAACCAGAAAAAGAAGAAAAACAATACAAAAGATAATGAGTCATCTCAGAAATAACAAGTTAAAAGTATATTCAGCTTCAGCAGGCTCGGGAAAAACCTTCACTTTGGCGAAAGAATATTTAACAATATGCCTCAGTGGGAATCCTGATGCATATAAGAATATTCTTGCGGTCACATTTACAAATAAAGCCGCTAATGAGATGAAAGCTAAGATTTTACGTTTCATCAAGGGCTTCGTTGAATCGGACAACGCGGGTGATGTTTGCCAAATGAAGCGCGACATCATTGACACTTTGGGGATTGACGAGCAAACCCTTATCGCAAGAGCCGGGAGCCTTTATCAGAGTCTCCTGCACAACTACAGCGATATGGCGGTATGCACAATCGACAGTTTCGTGCAACGTGTTTCACGCTCGTTCGCAAAAGAACTCGACCTACCAAACCAATACAATATCATTCTTGACAATGACGATTTGATTGACGAGATTTTGAAACGCATCTCAGATGAAATAGGCAGTAATGACTCTTTCATTAAATGTGTGTTGACCGATTTCGCATTGAACAACATCTCGGAAGAATTGTCTTGGAATTTGAAAAAAATACTTGGCGATTTTATTAATAAAATATTGTCTGAGGACGGATTTAAATATAACCAGGGACTTGATAAAATAGATGGTAGCAATTACGGAGATGTTCACAATAAGTTGAAAGATAAAATCAGGGATTTTGAAAACGAAATAAATACTATAGTAGATGGCATTGAAGAGGAGGAATCGGATCAAAACGTTTCTGAATCAGACTATAAAGGAAATAAAACAAGAGGCCTTCCTTTGATAAAGGCAAAGATGAAAAAATATGTTAACAACATAGTTACTCCCGGTATAGCCAAAATGCTTGACGAAGGTGATTGCTTTAATTCTAAATCCAAACTAAGTGATGCTGCTAAAGACAGAATTGTTGAGGTTTACAAATGCGGTATAAGTAGATATTATCAAGTTCTCTCTAAGCTTATTGTTGTAAAAAGCATTAACAGGGACTATTATCTTTATGTTTTGAGAAATCAAATATTACAGCAAATCAACAATTTCATTTCCGAATCGCAGCAAGTTCATATCTCTGAGTTTAATAAAAGAATCTCAAATATCCTTGGCGATTATTCCGTCCCTTTTATATATGAGAAAATAGGAGAACGGTATTTAAATTATTTTATTGATGAGTTCCAAGACACATCTGTTTTACAATGGCAGAACTTCCTTCCGTTGATTGTCAACAGTTTATCGAACGGAAACATGAACCTTATTGTAGGAGACGCGAAACAGTCGATTTATAGATTTAGAGGAGGAGAGGCAGAGCAAATCATCAAGCTGCCGGAAATCTACAAGAAACAGGATAACGATTTCTTTAATGAATGTGAACGACAGTTCTCTGAAAAGGTTGATAAAATCACCCTTGAAAACAACTACCGCTCCTTTAAGAATGTCGTAAAATTCAACAATGAGTTCTTCTTTTTTGCCAAAAACAGTCTTAACGAAGACGACAAAAAAGTGTATGATGACGTAAAACAAAATATACAGAGCTCAAAAGGAGAAGGCCTTGTCTGCGTGAAACTTTTTAAATATAAAGAAGATTCCACAAAGGACGATTACCGCGCTTATGTTAAAAACGAGATGCTTAAACAGATAAGGCAGTTGAAAAAAGACGGCATAAACTATAAGGATATTACAATTTTGGTTCGCTCAAATTCTGAAGGCATTGAAATTGCTGACTTCCTTATTGAAAATGAGATTGAGGTGATGTCTTCCGAGTCTTTGTTATTGAAGTCATCAGATAGAGTGCAGCTGATTATCAGTGCGTTACGATTCTATATTGAAGATGATAATGCTGTTAACAAACATGCACTCGAATATTATATTTCCCAGACACAGGTTGATAATCATACGGTTACATACACTGAGGACTTGAAAGGCATTTTTAATCAGGCGTATAGCCTCTACGACACATGTATCCATCTTTGCAGGCTTTTCAATTTGAATATTCTTGAAGATGTCTTTTTGCAATATTTCATGAATATGGTCTATGAGTGGCAAAACGGGCATAATGTTGGCGTGACCCAGTTTTTGGAGTTTTGGGACAAGAAAAGCTCAAAGTTGTCAGTGCGGATTGACGGCGAACTTGATTGCGTGAACATCATGACTATTCATAAGTCTAAAGGGTTGGAATTCAAGGTTGTAATGTATCCTTTTGCCAATACTTCGCTCAAGACGACACACGGACTTACAATGTCAGAACAATGGGAGAAGATTGATAAAGAAGATTTTGATAATAATTATTTCGATTCTTTCCTTCTCAGGATAAGCAAAGACGAACTGTCGAATACCAAGTATTATGAACATTATGAGACGGAAAACAGGAAGACAATGCTTGATATTCTTAATATTATGTATGTCGCGATGACGAGGGCAAAGGAAATGCTTTTCATCTATTCTAATGACAAGAAGGCCTCATCGGAGGTGTTATGTGAAAACTTATTCACAAGATTTTTCGATAATTCGGAAAAAGATATAGATCTCTACTCTTTTGAAAACGATGATGAGTTTGCGTATTGCACCAAAAATGATGTCAATAAGGACTCTCCCCAAGATGGGAATTTAGTCGTAATGCTATCCGATTCAAATGATAATCAAGAGGATAAGAAGTCGGAGGATAAGAATGGGGTGGTTTTTCTTGAGTTAGGGAAAGACGCGCCGTCCCCGAGAACGTTAGATTGGTCAGAGAATTTGAAAATCAATCCGGACCCCATGATGCTTTGGGAGGAAGGTAATGGATTCTCACCAACGGAATGGGGAGTCCTTGTACATGAGATATTGTCAAAGATCAAAACCGTTGATGACGCTTCAGAGGCTTTGCAGCCGTATCTCAACGATGGCTCAATAGATGACAATCAAGCTGATAAGTTATTAAATATTTTTAAAGAGATTGCATCAGTGCCATGTCTGAGGGAAGCATACAGCAGCGATGCGGTTGTACGCAATGAGATGGAGATTTTTTTTAAGGACAGTATTTTGCGTCTCGACAGATATGCGGAGACAAAGAACGGTGCTTTCCTCATTGATTATAAGACAGGGAGACCATATAAAATTTATTACGACAAGATGAAGATGTACATGGGTGCTTTGAAAGAACTAAAAGGAAATCAGTCTGTTAAAGCCTATCTTGTGTATCTCGGAGAAAAGACAGTTGTTGAAGAAGTGACAATAGATGACATTTAATATTAACAATAAACTTATAATATGAAAAGATTGTTTACATTATTGGTTGTTTTTGCATTCGCTTTAATTACGGTGCAAGGACAAGATTTTTCAAAGATGTTGCGATTCCCGGCTATTCATGGCGAGCAAGTTGTTTTCAGCTATGCCGGCGACCTTTATTCCGTCAATATCAATGGAGGTGTGGCGACCCAGCTCACCAACGACGCTGACGGCTTGGAGATTTTCGCAAGGTTCTCACCTGACGGTAAAAACATTGCCTTCACCGGTCAATACGACGGTAATACAGAGGTTTACGTCATGCCGTCGGAAGGAGGCACGCCTAAACGTGTCACATTTACCGCTACCCTTGACAGAGACGATTTGTCAGACAGAATGGGACCGAACAACATTGTGATGACATGGAAGGATAACGAGAATATTGTTTTCCGTTCACGTAGAATCACTTGGGATGACTTTGTGGGTCAGTTGTTTACAGCAAATATCAATGGCGGGCTTTGCGAACAGCTGCCATTCAGCGAAGGCGGTTGGATTAGCTATTCTCCAGATGGAAGCAAAATAGCTTTTAACAGGGTGATGAGGGAATTCCGAACATGGAAGTATTATCAAGGAGGAATGGCTGATGACGTTTGGATCTTTGACTTTGACACCAAAGAGTTGACAAACATCACAAACAACGACGCACAGGATATTTTCCCGATGTGGGCCGGCGACAAGATTTATTTCTGCTCCGACCGCGACAGGACAATGAATATTTTCTGCTACGACACAAAGTCTAAACAGACAACAAAAATCACGGATTACACATATTATGATGTGAAATTCCCTTCGCTTGGCGACAGTGACATCGTATATGAGAATGGAGGAGAGCTGTTCCGTATGAGTCTGAAAGACAATACAATACATGCTATCCCAATTGAGATTCGCAACGATGGACTATCTACAAGAACGAAATATGTCGATGCATCGAAGAACATCAGTTCGCAGACGGTTTCTCCCGATGGGAAACGGTTGGCTATTAGCGGAAGGGGAGATGTCTGGACTGTTCCGACAGAATCAGGGATAACACGTAACATCACAAAAAGCGACGGCGCGCACGATAGAAGCGTGGCATGGTCACCGGATGGCGAGTATATAGCTTTCATCTCCGACAGGTCAGGCAACGACGAGCTTTATATTCAGAAACAAGACGGCTCGGAAGAAGCATTACAGCTGACGAATCCTAACACAGTGTCCGTCACATACAAATACCGTCCGAGCTGGTCGCCGGATAGCAAGAAGATAAAGTGGTACGACAAGATGAACCGCCTTATGATGGTTGATGTTGACTCGAAAAAAGTGACAGAGATAGCGAGAAGCAACGCGGGAGAGATATACAACTCGGTGTGGTCTCCCGACAGCAAATGGATAGCATACGTTGATAAAAACATGTCGGAATTTTCCCGTATCTTTATTTATAATATCGAGACACGGCATGTTGAGCCTGTCACAGACACATGGTTCAACTCCTCCGGACCAGAGTTTGACCCGGCCGGCAAATACCTGTATTTCGTTTCTGAACGCGATTTCAACCCAATATACAGCAATACTGAATGGAATCACGCTTACGGTAACCAACAGCGTATGTATATGTTGACATTGAAAAAAGAAACCCCATCGCCTTTCCTCGTAAAGAATGACGAGGTCAACGTTAGTTCAGAAAAGAAAGAGAACACAGCTAAAGGTAAGAAAGACAAGAAGAAAGAGGAAAAAGAAGAGACCGCCTCGATAGAAATAGACTTTGACGGCATCATAGACAGAATTATCCCTATCCCTAATTTAGATGTGGCATACTATTATAATCTTTACGGTTGCGATAACGGACTTTATTTCTCAAAATGGAGTGACAATGACCATGGCACCTATTATTTTGATGTTCAATCGAATAAGATAGAAAAGATAGGCGGCTTCGGTAGTTTTGAACTCACTCCGGACAGAAAGAAGATGTTTGTTATTGACAGAGGTAAATATTATGTTATCGATACTCCGAAGAATGAGGTCAGAGATTTAAAGAAGGCCGTTGACCTTTCAGGGATGAAGAAATGGGTCAACGTGCAGGAAGAGTGGGCGCAGATTTACACCGAGGCGTGGCGGCAGATGCGCGATTTCTTCTATGACCCCAATATGCACGGAAACGATTGGGACGCTATACATGAGAAATATTTCTCCCTTATCCCATACTGCGGCGACCGTAATGATGTCAACTACCTTATCGGCGAGATGATTGGAGAATTGAATATCGGTCATGCCTATACCGGAGGCGGCGACCGCAAGCGCCCGATGCGTCTGAAAACCGGACTTCTCGGTGCAGAATTAGCACGTGACAACAGCGGATATTATAAGATAGTGAAAATATTGAAAGGGGAGAGCTGGAATAAAAAGGCAAATTCACCTCTTACAGAGATTGGCGTCAATGCAAAAGAAGGAGACTTTATCGTTGCGGTTGATGGTGTCTCTACCAAGGAGATGAACGATATTTACGAGTCGTTAGTGGATAAGGCAGGGAAACCAGTCGTTTTATCGTTGAATAAGAACGCTTCAGAGAAAGACGCACGCGAAGTGACCGTTAAGCCGTTAGATAACGAGAACTCGCTCTATTATTATAATATGGTGCAGAACAACATAAAGAAAGTGGAAGAGGCTACAAACGGACAAGTAGGATACATCCATATTCCGGACATGGGCGTTGAAGGACTCAATGAGTTTGTTAAGTATTTCTATCCGCAGTTGACAAAGAAGGCTCTCATCATTGACGACCGTGGCAACGGCGGAGGTAACGTCTCTCCGATGATTATCGAGAGGTTGCGCCGTGAGGTTGCGATGTACACCGTGGCACGCAACGGCTCACCTGAGATCAAGCCCAACCAAATGATGAACGGCCCTAAAGTGTTGTTACTTAACAAGTATTCTGCGTCTGATGGAGACCTGTTCCCTTGGCAGTTCAAACATTACAAGATAGGCACGACGATAGGGACACGCTCGTGGGGCGGCGTTGTAGGAATCAGGGGCAGCCTTCCTTTCATTGATGGCGGCACATTGAACCGTCCGGAGTTCGCTCCGTTCGATGCCGAAGGCAACTGGATAATAGAAGGCTACGGCGTTGACCCGGATATCGTTATCGACAACAATCCATACGAGGAATATATGGGTATCGACAGCCAGCTTGACAAGGCGATAGAGGTCATCATGGAACAGATGAAAGATTGGCCTCAGATGCCGGCAGTGCCACAATACCCTGACAAGACAAATGTAAGATAACGTAAGGCCTTGTATTACAAGATATTTTTAGATACGAAAGATGCGGTTGAAGAAACCGCATCTTTTTTTTATGCCCACTTCGGCCACCTCAAAGAGATAATACACCTGATGGGTTGTTTCCCACCTTTCAATGCTAATGTGTCGTTGCCACAAGAAGAAGTCTAAAAGTTTTTACAGCACTCTTCGACTTTTATTTCTTCTCCATACTCATTCCTAACCGCCACACTTCCTCTCCGACTTATCTTCTACATGAGTAGAAATTCAAGTGTGTTTACAACTTTACGGAGCTTCGGACTGGGTTGTTATGACATTTCGTGGCTTGCCGGACAGCAATAACTCTTTTTCATTGCTCCTCCTTCGTTGCAAAATTAAATAATTTTGTCTAATTTACAACTGTCCCATTTTCTGAAAATCGGACAGCTTCACCACCTGTATTATTAAGATTTTTAAGAAGATACGCCATATTTTTCGTTGCCTCTTCAAAATATTTTTTTAGGATTATTTTCTCCTAAAGAGTAATTATAACACCATCACTTTTACTATTGTCACCTTCATCACTAGAAAGATTTTTTATTAATTGACTCATTGAATATGTTACACTACTAGTATAAGTATCCTTGCTTTTATTATTAGGGTCATATTTAGTAATACTATTTGGTTGTTTACTGCTGTCTTATCTTTACCACCGAACCTTGAACCATATAAAATACACTCATCTTATCTGCAACACTAGTAGTATCAGTAGTAGTATTATTACCAGTATTTAGATAATTAAGGAATGCAGCCATTCTATCTACCAATTGTGCTGAATCATTATATACATCGTCAGAATATTTATTTTTAGCTGTTACACTATTTACAACATCTGATGTATTATCATCTACCATATTCTCATCATAAGTATCTTCATTTTAAACAGTGATTTTCTTTAAGAAAACACCATTTATACTATCGATTAACTCTGCATTCTTACCATACTCATAGTACCCATACCTGCTGCCAAGTGGTGTAACCCTTTTATATGATGCTGTATAGCCACCATCATCAGCCATACCGCTGTCTTCTAACTTATAATACCTCTTTATACCATATATACTCTTACTTATATACTGATGTAATATAGGAGCTATTAATCCATTAGAGCGTGGTATTGTTACCCATTCCTTTACTAAACCTGATGCTCTATTATCATTTTCATGTACCTTGAAAGACACAGTGTCATTAATATTAACCTGTGCTTCATCATTTACAATAGAAATATTTGAAAAATACTCTTCACCATATCCTATTATGCTCTTTACAAAAGTACTATCATCAAGGTGATGCAGTATATACTGGTCTATAAAGTTAGTATATGATACAGAATCAGTATCTGTCATCTTCCTTAATGTCTCGATATAGTCTGGAATAACCTTCTTTAAAAGTGTTGGTACAAGGTTCATAAATGTCTTTGGACCAAATGTAAAGCCATTCCTGTAATAGTTATACCTCACAAGGTTTAATGCAAGTTTATGTGCCTCTGGATTATCAAGGTATAATAATGTCTTCCAATCATGGATATACTGGTCCCTTGTAACTTTAGTTAGGGAACCTATAGTCTGCAATGTGAGTACCTCTGGCATATCAGTATTTTTAATAGGCTCAACTGTTAAAGCACGCATAAATGGAAGTTCTGCAATATCTGGATTATTCTCCCTTATATTTATAAACTCCCTTGGGAACCTCCTTATAAAGTAGTCTCTCTTCATTCTTGCTGTAACTGTCTTCTTATTGCCATCAGCGTCAGTGATAACCTCATTACCAAAGAACTCAGTGCCACTGAACACATATACAAACATCTCCTTGAATATAGACAACACAGTATTGTCATCCAACCTGCCTTTACTGCTAAGTGATTCTAACTTATTTCTAACATTTTGAAAATCTGCTGATAACTGTGGAAAATGTTTACCCATTAATTTTATACAGCCTTCAATTCCTAATGTATAGAATGCCTGTACTAAAGGTATTGGACTATCTAAAATTTTCTCCCTAATACTGTCTATATCATCAATGTCATCAGAGTCAGGGGATTCAGTGTCAATAATACCATCATTAATCAGTTTTGCACCAGATAATGAGAATGTCTTACTATCACTTGCCTTTATAAGCCTCTTAGCCTTATTATCGATTTTAATAACATCAATATTCCTAGGACCAGCCGCATTACTTGCAGTATCAAACTGTGTGCCATGTGTGACTGTACTCAGGTCTTTTGATATTTCAGCTATCTGCCCCATTAATAATGCTATATTTATCTGTCCTTTTATTAACTTATTTTTAGTATTTGCATCTCTAATCTCTCCTCTATCATATGCTCCCCATAAATTAATATTTTCTGCAAACTCATTACTTGTAAAATTATAGTTTTCATTAAATGTAATATTATCTTTTGTCAGTTCTGCCAATGCCATCTTTACAATCTTCTGCTTGTCTGTGGTATATATCTCATTAGAGTTATATATCTCAGTCATTCTTTTGACAATAGGCTGTGTCATCAATAGTCCAATTTCCATAATATCATAACCAAGCCTTAAAAGTGTAGCTGTAATATCTGCTGTAAACTTATTTTGGTTAAGATATGCCAATACAGGGTCCTTAGCATTATCAACAGATGCATTAAGAAATTGTGCAAGGTTTCTTGTAATATATTTACCATCTGGGTTTTTAATATCATGCAGTGATTTTAGTGATTTGCCATTGATTATAAACTGCCTACTTTGTTGCAACTCTAACTGGTGCTCATTACCTTTATCATCTTTTGTTTTAGCATTCTGCATAATGGCATGTGATGTATCATGTATAGCATATATACCTATAAGTCCCTTACCCATCATATTATTCTGTTGTATATCTACCCATGATATAGGTGACAATGGGTTAAGTTTTGGCTTAAGTGATTTGAATATACTCTCAATAATACTATTATCTAACTGTTGTAGTTTTTCTAATATAGGTATATTTTTATTAGTCAAATCCTTATCATAAGCCGATATAGTCTCATTAATAGTTTTTTCAGACGCACTTGCTAATATTGTGGTAATCCTTGATGTTAGCTTCAAATAATCAAAACCTCCGGGATTAAGAATCTGTTCTGTAGCATAACCGCTTGTAAGGATATTGAACATAATATCAATAATCATATTGTTTCTTTGTTTTAAATTATTATCCTTAACATCTTTTGAATTATCAAAGTTTACTTTTCTAAATAAAGGTGTATCATTTTTGTATTTTTCTTTGTTAAGTTTATACCATTCGTTGAAATAGATTAACTCTTTTTCTGCAAGAGCAAATTCTTTGGTGTTACCATTCCTTAAAAATACACGTATAAACCAATCGGCCAATCCCTTGAAAACAAATCTTACGTTTAGGGAATTATCTGTAAACGTACGAGCAAGCCATTCAGTCAGTTCTCCTGATATTTTTTTATTCTTATAATAATCCATTATTGCCTTGTGAATATCATGCTCTATCTTATAATACTCATAAAGCATTACAAATATCTTATTATAATCAAAACCACTACCTGATATAGTGGTAATCTCTGAAGGTAGCATTACAGCACCACCAACCTGTATAGGTAGGAATCCCTTTATACGCAGTGGTACCATTGAGTATTTAGCCTCAGTAGGAATCCTGTATCCTACACATTTCCTTAACTCCTCTGAGAATATATATTCACCATTACTATCCTTCTTGTCAATATCTATCTCACCGTTCTCATTCATAAGTGGCATAAGCATCTCCATATCTGGTATTGGCATATAGCACTCAAAGTATGCTATTGATAACTTACCTTCATTAAGTGCTTTTTTTGCAAATTCCTCATAATCACTCTTAATAGCCATCTTATGCTTCTTCTTGTACACATTCCAATCAAGCACCTCACCATTCTCATCCTTAAATACTATCTTCAAATCATCTGCATAGCCATAGTTTGATACTTGGATTAACGCGCCTCCCCTAATCTTCTGCTTTGAGATATTATTCTTAAAGATACTTGTACACAACTCCTCAATCTTATTATCTCCAATAGGGTCACATAACGGTATTACAAACTCTCCATTCTCATCGATTGTAAAGCCCTCAGAAAGGTTTGTACCATATTTTGAGTTACCCTCAGATATACTCCTAAGTTTATTTGAAAGCCTCTCAGGATTATCAAAAATATCCTTAACATCTATAAATGAGTTAAGTATATTCTCAACATTAAGCTCATCATACAGCCTTAACAACTCCTTCTTATTGTACTTTTTACCATCTATAGTGAATTCAGCATCCTCCGGCATATCTGCTACTATAAGTTTCCTAATCTGTGTACCTATAAGGCTTTTTCCGGAGTTATCCTCACCCTTTATAAAGTGCTCTGGTGTGGCTGTCGATATTCCATACCTTTCAAACGGTATCTCATGTACAACATCTGGATTAATTCCATTAGAAGTATGACATACTGAATTAAGGAACCCATAAATTTTATCATAGTACTCATCATCATCAATATTACCGTCTTTCCAATCCTTATCAATACTGCCAAAACCTATTGGAGACTGTTTGCCTGTCTTTACAGCAGACTCAAACTGTACAAGGTCTATATCATTATCCTTCATAAACTGATTAATAGCCCCCATCTTAGGTGACTTTGCAAGTACACCTGCTATCGCACCATATATAGGGAATAATGTAAACTCTGAATTCTTATGCTGTATTCCTACCCTCATGTATATAGGTTTTGACTTGTCCTCAACAGTCTCAAATACAGGGTTTCCATTGGCATCAACAGCCTGCTCTCCTGTCTTTGTATCAACTACAGGCCTCTGTGTTTTCTCATATCCTACAACCTTGTTCACTGTAGCATACATAAATGGCTTCAATGTCTGTGCAAGTACAATAAAATCTTTCAAACTCCAAGTACCATTACTGATATTATTATAGGCTCTTTCTGCTGTGTCAGTCCATTTCTTGCTCATAACCATTATTGCCCTATATGAGTCAAGTGACCTATAAGCCTGTGCATCTGCAACATTGACTTTGTCAGTTTTAAACTTATACTTTCCTATATGGGTATATTTACTGTTCTCATCATAGTTACCTTTATCATCAGTGCTATATCCATATTTTGACAGTATATATGCGGTATCATAGTCTGATAGTGTTCCTGCCTTGTTCCTTGCTTTGACAATACTTGTAATCTCATTAATAACTGATGATATTACAGTCTCGTCTGCAAGTGTTATAGTCCTCTCAATCTTCTTTCCCACTTTCTTACCGTTAAATATGGCATCTGTATCAAGTTTGGTTACAGTAGAGTAAATCTCCTTGATTCTCTTTTGTACATCATCCATACCATTAAAGAAGGCAAGGTCTGTGATAAACAGTTGCAATATTGCCGCCTGTGAGTATGCATGGTTCCAATAGTATTCCCTCATTTCCTCCATAGTATTATTTTTTATAGAGAGAGGAACAGAATAATTGTCTAATTTTTCTTCTAATCCTCCTGTATCTCTTAATGTCCTTAGAATAAAATTAATATTGTCTATATAATCAAATTCCTTATCATACTCATTACTATTACTTTTATAATGTTCTAATAAATCATTTAGTAATGTAATTATCTCCTCTTTAGAATATCCTGAATTACTATAAAAATCAGTATTTTGAATTTCTGTAGTACTTTCAAAGAATTTTTTGATTTTTTCAATATCTTCTATAACATCATTTTTACTACGGTTATAGCTCCACAGCTTATCATTAAAAGAGTCTTCCAATATATTCTTACAATAACCGTTTCCATCATCCTCTAGGAATCCTCCTTTTTTATTCCATACATCAAACGCTTTAAAGAAATCCCTGTTTATAACACCATATAGTATATTTCTTATGACAAAATGCATTTTATCAGCGTCACCAGCCTCTTTTAAATCACTGATAACATCAATAAATGTCCTATCTCCTTCAAACCTTAAATCGTTAAGTGCCGGTATGAATTTAAATTCAGCACCACCATTCTTACCGTCTGTAGTATCCCAATTACCTATCTGTTTAACATCAGGAGTCTTTTTATTCCTTATATCCTCCATACGTTTATTATACCTTTCCCTAACAAGCATTATCCTATTATACTCTTGTAATACTACACCTTCAAAAAACTCTAATCCTCCTTCCTCATATTCTTCAAGACTCCAACCATTCTTACCCGACATTGTAAAATTATTTCCTAAATGTCTTAATAATGGGAGTTTTATAAACTCTGCGGATTTAGTATCAGATATTACAGGTATAGGAAAATACCCCTCAGCATATTCTGGTCTGTATTTATCACGTGACTGTATTGAGATATACTCGTTATAAAGTATCCTCATACTGCTTACAGAGTTCCACTCCTCATAAGGCATATCATTAGCAAGAAGCAATACCTTATGATGCAGTTCATTTTTGCCTAAAGGTCTAAATTTAACCTTACCGTCTGATGTCTCTTCCCTTCTAAGTATATGTTCAAAAAATGAATTTGTAGCCCTATTGTTCTTACTATCCCAAAACCAGCTGCTCTTTAAAAACTCCTCATCTATAAACTTATTAAATCTTTCCTCATTAGTATCCCTAAGTCTTGTAAGGAGTGAACTTGTATAGTTAGGATTATGATAGGAATAGTACTTGTTTTTTCCAACTTTGAACACTTTTTCAACAGCGCCTTCTGGTACAGTATTCACCATTTCAACTATATTAAGATATTGTTTTTTAAACTCTACTAATGGGTCACGTAGTTTATATATACCTGTCTTAGCACTTTCCTCACTGTTTATAGCAAGAACTGATGCATATTTTAAAATATATTTAATATTACTTATTAATTCACTTATATTTTCAACACCATTGTCTGTACATATAGCAAGTACGGTGGTTTCTGTAAAGTTAACACCTATAATATGTAAAAGGTCTGTAATCTTCTTTATTACTTTCTCCCTTCCTTCTTCATTTTCAAGATAATTATATAACAGTTCTATTTTTTCCTTTTCGGTTTTTTCTATTTTGTTTTTAGGAAAATATCTATAAAATTTAGGAATAAATTCTTCAAGTTCTTTTATTTCTTTCTCATATTTATCCGCTTTTAAAATTACACTGGGACTATCTGATTTTTCATCTATTACTACTTTTTCAATATTAGCCTCACTTTTCTTATTCCATATACAGTCCTCATGGTACATCACACCGCTTGCAAATGCATTTTTAATAGTATCAGCCCAATATGATACACTTATAGGCTGATTAAGTTGTCTGAACATAGTAAATTTCTTACCATTGTCCTTTTTCATCTCTTTCTGTATATAATAGTTTGTAAATGTATTACCAAAGCAAACAAAGAAGTCTGTAATAAGAGATGGGTCTTTTTCAATCAATTCTATAATCTCTTCAGCCCATGCATTATTAGGGTCTATTACGAATTGTTTAAGTCTTGTCATAACATCCGATGAGTCAACCATATCACTAAATAGGTTCACAAGACAACCAAACGCATAATCTACATTAATATATATATTATTTTCCCAATCATCTAAGACAGCATAACCTTCAGAATCAACCTGTATAAGTCCTGAAAGAATCTGTTTTATTTTAAATGACAGTTTATTAAATGCGCTTACCTGTCTTGCCATATCCATATAGTTCTCTTTATGGTAATCATCCTCGGTAAACTTCTGTGTCTTCTCATCAATATCCTCATTAAACTCTATTTTTTCAAAACTATTATTATCTATATTTATAGTATATCCTGTCCTAAGTTCAATTAACGGTATAGCCCTCTTACACATTTCCTTAAATACGCCTTCTTCACTTACTATAGATGTATATTGATTACGCATATCCATAGCAATTCTTTTCATATCCTGTTCAAATTTTTCTTTACTAGAATATAATTCTTCATAATCAACATATTCTTCAAGTGTCTTCTTTACAGCATCTTCTTCACTGATATTGATAAATTCTTTCATATACTCATAATATTGTTTGAATATTGATATAGGACTTATTACATTCTTAAATATATAGCCATAATCAATATTCTCAAGTGCATTTATCGCATTTGCAGATGTTTTTATATCAGTACTGTTAGCCTCTTTTTTAAGTTTATTTATAGTACTATTATAAATATTGTTAAGTCTCCCTGTAAAATCTACCATAATATCTTTAACCCTATAGCTTAATATACGGGGTGAAAATAAATGGTCTATAGTTGACTGTATTGAAGAGGTATCGACTGTAACATTAGATATCATGTCATCTGATATATTAGGGTTATCTTTAATTAGACTGGACTCATTTAAGATGCTTAATGGAGTGCCTTGTGCAATAATATCGTTGCCACCACTATGATTATTATAGGTTATAGTATTTTTAGTATGTCGCATATTAATATTTATTGATTGTGTTGCTTGATATGGTTGATAGTAGGTTGTGTTAACTTCCTCTAATAGTTTATCACAAATCGCTATGTTATACGATTACAAAATTACTGAAATTTTCTATATAGGAAACGACTTCCTAAAATTATTTCAAGACTGTCAATAAGCACAAGTTCATTGCGGATGTCGGACGCTTAAATCATTGCCATCATGGTGATGTTCCACTAATGCGGACAACGCTGCCTCAAAACACTTTATCAGTTCTACATCTGCATGCAATGTAAGCATCTGCTCCCAAAGACAGTGTCATGCAACAGGCTCGGGAAGGTTGAGAAGGATGCTCTCTTTCCAAAGGAACCATCTACCGTCTTGACGAACCCTTCTAATGACTAATTGAACCTCTTTTAATTGCTTGTTTAGGTTCTTGTTATTCCATTATTAATCACATCTCTAATATACAAAAAATCCCCACCATCTTTCAACAGTGGGGATTGATTATCAAGGATAATTGGCTTCAGCGATTCTATCTTACAACACAATGTTAAACAGCCAGCCAAGCAATATTATCATCAGTGCGATTGTGCCGAAGAAGATGCCTATAAGCTTCCATGTCATAACTTTCTTTAACATTGTCGCCTCCGGCAGTGAAAGCCCTACCACTGCCATCATGAACGATATCGCGGTGCCTAACGGAATGCCTTTCGCAACAAACACTTCCACTATCGGGACTATGCCCGCCGCATTCGAATACATAGGGATAGCAATCAGTACGCTTGCGGGAACGCCGAACACCCCTGCCTTCTGCATGAACTCGGTGAAGAATCCCTCCGGGACATAGCCGTGCACCGCCGCTCCTATGCCGATTCCTATTAACACATAGAGTATCACTCCTTTGACAATCCCAAGTGACTCCCGTACTATCCCGGGAAACTTCTGAATGAACGTCATTTTCTCATATTCAGGGTCTTCCGTTATCTCCATCTGCTGCTTCTGTAACTGCAAAATCCATGGTGAGAGAAAACGCTCAAGGTTGAACCTCCCAAGGATAAACCCACCAAGGACACCGAGAATAATGCCGCTGACAACGTATATCAACGTCACTTTCAAGCCAAAGGCACCAAGGAACATCGCGACAGCGACCTCGTTAACCAAAGGGGATGTAATCAGAAATGACAATGTCACCCCTAACGGGATTCCGCCCTTCACGAAACCTATGAATAAAGGTATGCTCGAACACGAACAAAAAGGAGTGATGGCTCCAAAACAACTCGCGATAAGATATTGGAAACCAAACATCTTGTGTGTAGTAAGGTATCCCCTCAGCTTTTCAATTGGGAAATATGAGTTTATTATCCCCATCAAAATGCTGATGAAAAACAACAATATGACAATCTTTATTGTGTCATAGACAAAGAAGTTTATGGCTTCCCCTAACCGTGAAGCGGCATCAAGACCGATTATGCCGTATATCAACCAATCTGCAAATTCTTTTATCATTTCGTTAGTTTTTTTTAGTTATTAAATATGAAATTGTAAGATAATCCGGTTTGAAACGCCCAACTGTCGACCATCTGCAAACCATCTGTTTTTTGCCGAAAAGGAATGTCGCACTTCACAAACAACTGTATCGGTTGTGTTGGACGCAAATAAAACTGCGGGCTCATTTTCAATGATTTATAGTCGAGTGACAAACGCTGCCGGCCTCTCCTTACCGTTGACTCACCATTGACGGTGTTGATGGGATTGCCCGCTCCGCAACACTGACAATATGATTCGTTAGCAAGCAAGGCGAGGAGGAACAATGCCGTTAGTACCTTTCTCATAGAGCTGCTTATTTTTCTGTAAAGATATGATATTCAGGTAAATAACAACTAAAATAAGGAAAAATGTATAGGCTCTTATCCTTCGTGTATTGTCCGCTTCCGTTTGATACGGTGCAAGAGACAGTGATGTCGCCAATACATGTCGGGCAGCCCCAGAAATACGCCTTGCTCGGATTATAGTTGAATGGAATGAGTGTGCCTTTAGCGCGCTGCCATTTATATTGAAAGTTCTGAGCCTTAGCGACCGCCGTAAGAATAATGGTGTCAAACATGTTGGCGGTGTCGCATGAGGCTATGATCCACTCAAAGACAATCGATTCGGTCTCGATATCATTGAAATCCTCGATATAGTCTTTCTGGCAACCTAATATTATTATAGGTAGAATCGTTGTCAAGATAGTAATGGTTAATACATTTTTCATAATTTTATTATCTAATATTAAAAACTAATAATTCAAATAAAGATTAAGAGTAGTATCTTTTTCCCAATAAACATATTTGCTGATACCTTATTTTATTTTTATTGAATGCCAATGTTTTAGCAAATCAAGAAAAAAAGAAGATATAGCAATAATAACAACCTACAATAACAAAGGCTGTGGCGACTATTCTGTTAAACCATTTTTGGATAACGTTAAATTTTCCTAACAGTTTTCCAAGAGATTGAACGCTGTATGCGAGCACCCATGAAACAATAAGTACAGGAATAGATGTCGCGATAGCATAAACAAATGGCAAGACATAACCAGCGTCTGCGTTTGCCGACATCGGTATCAGCATTCCGAAATAAAGCAGCGCGCTTGTTGGACAGAAAGCGAGTGCGAAAAGTATGCCGAGAATAAAACCGCCAAGCATGCCTGTCAGCTGCTCCGACCATTTGTTACCATTGAAACCAAATTTACTCCCAATATTTACGAACTCGCTTATTATCATAAGGATACCTATACACACCAAGGCTGGCCCGATGATTATCTCTCCCCATTTGCTCACAACCTCCTGCAAATTGAATGTGTCTGCTCCTTTCCTTATGATGAAAATAAGTGCGGCACCCAAAACGGTATAAGCGATACAACGGCCTGCAGTATAAAGGACGCCTGTCCATAACACTCTGTTTTTTACCGACTTACTATCAGCGTCAGCATTAACGTTGTTGCGCGAAATGAATCCAATAGCAGTGATGTTTGTCGCAAGCGGACACGGGCTGACTGCTGTCAACAGACCTAGGACAAAGGCCGTGAACAACGGAAGCTGACTGCTGTCAAGAAGGTTTTGCAGAAACTCCATCTGATTCTATTTTAATGACTTAACAATCATATCCTTCAACTCTTTCCTGTATTCCTCAGGGTTGTTGCGGGCGTTTGCAAATGCGAAACGTGTAAGGTCTTCTGCCTTTTCCTTGTCACCATTTTTTACAACTGCGAATAATGAGGAGTAAGAGACTTTATATTTATTTGCAATTGACTTCCCCTCTTCCGTAGTGATGTCGATAACCCTCATCACAACTTTGCCTTCGTCAACTAATGAGGCAAGCTCGCTTTCGATTAATGCCTTTGTCTCATTCTCGATAGCCATGCATGTCGCACAACGCTGTTTGCCATGGAAATAAAGGACTTCCACTATCGGACCGTCTTTTATCACCTCGACAGCATCTGTCCCTTTGTCGCCGCCCGTGTTAAATGAGCAGGCAGTCATTGTGAATGAAGCGAGTAACACAACTATTCCTAATATGTAAAATCTTCTCATATTATTACTATTTTGTTAAAAGATCCCTTACTTGCTCGCTTGTGATTTTGCCTTTAGCTACGACTTTTCCATCTATAACGAGAGCAGGCAGAGTCATGACATTGTATTCCATGATTTTAACGATGTCCTCCTCCTTTGTGAGATTAGCTTCAACACCTGTCTCGTTAATGTTTTTTTCAACCATCGCGTACAAAGCCCTGCATCCAGCACAGCCTGTACCTAATACTTTAACTTCTTTCATCTTTGTTAATTTTTATTAATTATCTGTATGTAATTCGTAAAACAACAAACTATAAAATCAAAAAAAAAGTGTGTCAAATAATGATACACTCCTTTACTTACTGTCTTTATTACAGCATTTTTCTTTTTTATCGCAAAGTTCCATATTAAAAAATTCGCTAAAAAGTTGGTTGGCATATTCCCAATTTTCGCGATTGATGCAATATTTAACCTTTGGCATTTCAATTTCCCCTTGAATCAGTCCGACTTCCTTAAGTGCGCTAAGATGTTGGCTTACAGTGGCTTTTGCAATTGGCAGTTCTTCATGTATATTACCGAAGTAGCACGATTCCTGTTTTGCGAGGAATTTAAGGATAGCGATTCTCGCAGGATGTCCGAGGGCTTTAGCGAACTTGGCTATCGTCTCTGTTTTTATACAATATTTCTTTTCATTCATAGTGAAATACAATCTGGTCGCAAAAATACGAACAATTTTTAATATAACAAGTAAAAAGGATTAATTTTTTTAAAAAAATCACTCACGCACAAGAATAAAGAGATTGTTGCCATCTTTGTCGCCAATCATCAAAGTGTTATTTTTCATTTTGAGAGAAAAAGCGTTTGAGATAGCGTGAAGATAGTCTGATTCGACCTCCATTGATACGGGGTCGCCCATCATCCTTGTCATAGGAGCGTCGCTGAAAGAAATTGTTCCTGCTTTCAACTCGAAGTCGCCGTTAAGGTAGTTTACGCCTGTAACTCCGTGATAAGTATTGTCTTCCGTATTTAAGGTAAGGGAAGGGATATTCATTGTAGCCGGAATCTCTTTCCCATTGATAGACTTAACAATCCATTTCCCAGAAATGCTGTTATCTGCGGGGTCTTGGCAAGAAAAGGCGCAGATTGAAAACGCCAATGTGATGAATAAAATCCTTATTAATCTCATAATGTTAGTTTTACAATGATAAACGCTTGATTAATAATAATGTTGTGTCTCTTTAAGTATATTAATATTTATTAACTTTTTGAAATCAAAGAAATGTTAACAACACTAAAGATTATTAAGAAGAGAGAATGTTAATAAACAGGAAGTCAAGATTTCCTGTTAAGAATAATCAGGGCTCCGAGTACTCCGGGAATCCAGCCGCAGATGGTGAGAACAAACACAATGGTAAAAGAGCCGCAACCTTGGTCAATAACTGCCAGAGGTGGGAAAAATATTGATAGTACTACTCTTAAAAATGACATTTTTTGATTACTTTAAAATGCAAAGTTACAATAATTATTTCAAAGTATTGTTATTTGCCTTTATTATTTTAGGAATAACAGTTTATTTCTCATCAAGAGACAATTCTTCTCTCAGTATTTGCATTTTTCGGATAATCGTTTAAAAATCAGATGATTAGGGTGCCTTTATAACGACAAGTCATTCAGCACCCATTTTTCATCAACATGGAAATTGTTATTGGTGTTTCTTTTCCATTTTCCAAACTTGAGCCATACGCGGCATTTTCACGTTGTTTTTAAATGTGTTTTTATAATCGGACAACAGTATTGCGATGATTATCAATATGGCAGCTATCGCCATATATCCAAACACCTCTTTCAGGCTCACCATCAGAACCTGTTTTTGAAACTCAGGTAGAATAGAGTTGATAGAAGATGAGAGCGGGTGCATTGCGTCGATTTCACAGCTTAGGTTAGCCGTGTTTTCTAAGATAGCGGATTTGAAAATACGTGTGACAATTGCGGAGCCAAGAGGAGAGCCGAAACCGGTCCTGATAAATCCGATGATACATAGAGATTGGAAAAAGAGTTCGAAGTGAACGCTTACCGACAGTGCATAGGTCAATGCGGAATAAAGTATGCCGAGGCCTGCTCCCTTGAAAATCATTGCGAGAAAAATCATCCACCGCTCTGTTGATGGGTCGATAAGGAAATAAAACGCTGTTTGAAATATGAAAAACGAAAGGAACCCAAACACCACCATGGTTTTCAGCCGCATCTTGTGTTTTGTGAATGCGAAATAAAAGAACGATGTGCCTGCCACAACGCCTAACAAGGCTCCCCAAGTGATGTCGGCTGTGTGTTTCGGAGAATAGTTCAATATGCTTTCTGTGAAAATACTCAGCATTGAGCCGGAAGTTGCCGACATCAGCATCATAAAAGTGAAAAGAAGGAAAACCAACAGCACGTTGTTTTGCTTGAATGTTTGGATATTAATATAAGGGTGCCTGATGTTGTTGGCTCTATTCAACGTTAAGAAAAGCAAGACAATAGCGAACACAATGGCAGTCGGTATCTCTTTTCCGTCGAGCCAGTCGAAATGGTCGCCATAGTTGAAAATGAACACTATAGTCAGAATGAGAAGGGTCCATAAAACACAGCCCAAAAAATCGATGCCATAGAAAGGCATGAACGGAGCCTGCCTGTAATTGCGCCGCATGCAGAAGAAAACGAGTGCGAACACGAATATAAAGCCCCCGATTGTGATGCGGTGCATCATCTGCCAATCGAAATAATAGATGGTATAACAGGTTACAATAGTGATAATCTGTATGCTGCCAATCACAAAGGTGAATATGAAAGGGAAAAAAACTGAGAAATCACGGGTAGGGGTGATTTTAAGTTGTACGGTGCTCCAGCAGATAAAAGTGCAGATTATCCCGAAGAAACCACCTATAAAAGATACGAGGATCACGAGTGGCAGGAAATCGCACACCATACAGATGTAGTCACAAAGGATAAAGACCAGAGATGAGAACATCAGTATCCTTCTGGGTTGAAAACGGAACATGATTCTGAAAAGCATAGGGAACGCCATTGTGAGTCCGAGCATTGACGTGTATCCTGCCATCATCACATCTTCCATGTTCCATGAGAGACTTGACGACATGTGTGAGGCCGCTGACATATAGACGCCGCCTGAGAACAAGTTTATCATCACAATCAATACTATCAGAGGGAAACGCAATGATTGCGGGACGAAGTCTTTCCAAATCATTAGCCTCTGTGCGGCGGCAACCTCTTCGGCTGAAGGATTGTTACTCATGATTATCAGTATTTTACTTCACATTCAACATTCATTCCCGCACGCAGACGGTCGAGACTCTCTCGTGAGTTTCTTTCAGAGAAGACTATTTTTACCGGTATGCGTTGTTCAACTTTTACGAAATTGCCTGCGGAGTTATCCTGCGGAATGACGGAATATTGTGCTCCCGTGGCGTTTGAGAGCGTCGCTACAACACCTGAATATTCAACATCTGGCACTGCATCGACCTTGATACTCACAGGCATACCTTCAGCGATGTTTGCGGTTTGCGTCTCTTTGTAGTTGGCGATCACCCAAACGCTGTTGTAGTCAACGATGGAAAGAAGCGTTTGTCCGGGCTGTATCAGCTGGCCTTCCTGTATCGCCTTACGGGAAGTAACACCGTCACAGGGCGCTATAATAACAGTGTAAGACAGATTCAGTTCGGCAAGTTCTTGCGCGGCTTTTGCCACATCGATATTCGTACTGTTTTGTTCGAGACGCAGTGTCTGCTCCTCCTTCACAAGTGAAGTGCTTCTCTTCTGACGCACAAGCATATCGTATTTTGCCTTCGTCGCCTCATAGTCGGCCTTGACGTTTTCGTATTGCTGGCGGGTGACAGCTTTCTGCCCATATAACTGCTCGTATCGGTTGTAATCGGTCTCGGCCTGCTTCAAACGTATCCCTAACTCTTCTATGTTCGCATCAGATACCGCAAGGTTGTTCTCGGTAGTGGAGATGACTGCTCCCATAGCGTTGTTTTCCATCAATGCTCTCTCGTAGTTTGCCTTTGCCTGAAAAACTTTCAACTCATATTCCTCACTCTCGATAGTGACAAGAGTGTCGCCTTTATGGACGAATTGGAAATCATCAAAATATACTTTCTTTACATATCCCTGAACCCTTGAGTTGATAGGGAAGATGTTGCGCCGAATCTGCGCGTTGTCAGTATATTCCACTTTTCCTAAATGTACGAACTTGCTGCATACCCATGTAAGTCCGCAAAGAATGATTGCAATAACAACGATATTGCGTAAAATTTTTTTCTGTCTCTTGTTCATAATGTTCTATTTGAATTATTGGTCGATTTTTCCTGTTGTAAATAAAAGTTTGTAATAGTTGAAAATGATGTTGATTTGTGCGTTAACATACTGAACCTCAGCGGAAAGACGGAGGTTGTCAGCGTCAACGAGGTCTGTAATCAATACAAGGTCGTTTGCGTAACGGTTTGAGGTCACCTCGAAATTCTCGCATGCTAATTGAAGGCTTTTTTCCTGTGTTTTCAACAGCTCATAGGAGTCAAGGTAATGGATGTACGCCTCCCGTACATCAAGAGAGACGTTCTCTTCCGACAACGACAGCTCGTGACTCGCCATCTCAACTTCTGACTTCATTTTTGCTAAGTCCTTGGCAACCTTATATGTGTTGTCAATATTGTATCTGAGGCCTATTCCGAAATACCATATATTAATGTTGTTGTTTAGCACAGGGACCTCGTAAGTTATAGGACCATTAAAATTGTCGCCAGCGAAAACACTGATTTGAGGCAGATATCCTGATTTCACAACCTTTAACCGTTGCTGTAGCACGTCAACAGAAAGCCTGCCTTTGTTTATCTTTGGCGACTGTTGATAAGCCATATCTTGGAAATCTGTCTCCGTCGGTATAGGCAAGCTGTTGAGTAGCAATGTGGTATCAGGCAATATTTCTGTCTCTTGAGGCAGCTCAAGCATAGTGACAATTTTGTTATTGTAAATTTCTATTAGGCTTGCCAACTCTGTCCTTTTGTACTTTAAATTCTGAAGCTGTACCTCATATCGGGTGATGTCGTTATTCAATGCGATTCCTGCCGCTTCTTTTGCCCGCATGTCTTGAATCAACTGCATGGTCTGCTCAATGTTTTTGTCATAGACTTTCAGAATGTTGCGGAACTTATACAGGTCGAGATAAAAACCGGTCAGAAGGAAATACATCTCTTGCTTTTGTTCCTCAAGAGTCAATTCCATGATTTTTCTCTGTATCTCCAAGGCTTTCACGTTATTGCTTATTGAGCCTCCTGCGAAAACCACCTGCGACGCCTCGATTGCGAAACTGTTCCCGAAATGAGGGGTGGGGAAGAATTGCCCGTTTGAGAAATCGCGCTCTGACAACCACGCATTACCATTGTATGATGCCGATGCAGAGAACACCACATTGGGTAACATATCATTTTTCGCTACCGCAACATCGTTTTCTGCAACTGTCACTGCGGATTTAAAGATTTTTATCGCTTTGCTATTGGAGTCGGCGATTTCATATAAATCGTTTAAACTCAATACTTTCATATTGTTTTGCGCCGAAATATGACACGAAAACAACAAAATGAATACAAATGTTATTTTAAATTTATCAAGCATATAGTATTATTGTTAATGTAAATTGTTTGTATTAGCAACTATTATTGTAAATAAAAGATTATTTTGTTCTCTCAAAAATTTCTCCTAAAACATCGTAAAAGATGTTGAGTTTTTCTTCTGGAATATCTTTAAGAAGTTCTGAAGTGAAACGTCTCTGGATAGAGCGATACTGAGAAACAACAAGTTGACCTTTAGGGGTAATACTTAAAAGATTTTCACGACGGTCAAGAGGGTTGACTGTTCGTTGGGCAAGTCCCTTATTTTCAAGAGAATCAATCATTCGCATAACCACGGACTTGTTTTTCCCTGTAGCAATAGCAATATTTTGAAGAATCTGGTCGGACTCAAATTGAATCATATCCAATATTATAAATTCCTCAATTGTCAACTTCACTTCAGACTCAACCGCATATCTCTGTTTTATTAGACGATGCAGACGGTTTCTTAATTTACCAATAGCAGCGACGAGTAAGGTCTTATCCATTTTTTTATTTTTTTTCGGCTGCAAAATTACAAAATATTTCAAATTAGTTGCTAATGATTACTAATTTTTTAAAAACAAAAATAAAAGACGTTATATAATTAATTATCAAACACTTATAAAAATTTAATTAAGGAAGCAAACGGTTGGAAAGACAATTTTATAGTAGAAAAGACTGTGTTTCTTGGATTATAATTTCACTTTTAACAAGAAAAAATCCGACAAGAAAAAGGATAGAGCGAGGGAGTTGAGCAAAGATGTTAAGATTTATTAACAAAGAAACAATAATGATTCTTAACATCTGTAAGGGAGCCGAGATTAAATCAGAGTGCGTGGTGATTAAAGATGTGCAAGTCAGTTAAAGATGGCGATTTTAATCACTCCGCCGCTTTTATTTTCAAACACATCATAGGCGTCAGCTATTCGCGAAAGCTCAAATCGGTGGGTGATGAGAGGCGTTGTGTCGATTTTCCCTTCTCTGATAAGGTTTAGTAATTCGTCGCAGTGGCAGGCATCGACGCCGCCTGTTTTGAAAGTCAGGTTTTTCCCGTACATTTGGGGAAGAGGGAGAATCTGTGGTTCGTTATAAAGAGCTACTATAGTGACAATTGCGTTTGGACGGGCACATTGCCAAGCAAGTTGGAAAGAGTCGTTTGAACCGGCGACTTCCAAGACTCTGTCTGCGCCACCGTTATCGCTATGTGTCGCAACGAATTGGCAGCATTCGTCGGGAGTGGTTAGAAGCACCTGTGGATAATGTTTCCCTATGAAATCACGTCTTTCTTTCGATTTCTCGCAAACGATGATGCGTTTAGGTTTTTTCAGCATAACGCACAGCAGAGTGCAAATCCCTGTTGGACCCGCGCCGATGATTAGCACCGTGTCATCTTCATTTATTTCACTGATTTGCGAAGCCCAAAAACCTGTTGCAAGAATATCGCCAACAAATAATGCTTGTTCGTCGGAAACATCACTATGGATGCGGTTTAGAGCATTGTCAGCAAATGGTACACGCACATATTCCGCCTGGCCGCCATCGATGCGGCAGCCCAAAGCCCAGCCGCCTTGTGGTGAAATGCAGTTGTTGACGAAACCGTGTTTGCAAAAGTAACACTCGCCGCAGAAAGTCTCCACGTTGACACACACTCTGTCCCCGACTTTCAATGTTTTGACAGCGCCGCCAATTTTCTCTACAACACCCACCATCTCATGCCCGACAGTGATTCCCGGCACAGCTCGCGGTACACTTCCGTGTTTTATATGCAAATCGCTGCTACAGATGCTGCTCAAAGTAACCCTTACAATAGCGTCGGTAGGCTCTTGCAATGTCGGCTCCGGCTTGTAAATCAGTTCGAACTTACCCTTTTCTATATATGTATATGCTCTCATTGTCAATAAGAAACGGTTTCACAAACCCTTAACAGCCTTTTCCGTCAAGACTACATGCCGGACCGTCTTTAATATCTTCATTCAAGAAATCTTCAGCCGAGAACGAAACGGTCCCATCTTCCATCAAGAAGCAGGGAATACCTATGCTGCCCTTTGCCCTTACAGCGTCAAAAGCAGGGTTGGAATCACGTAAACGCATGAATTCCTTGAGATTGCGAACATGTTCACCAACATCGACGAGCTGGTAATTCGGGTTGTTTTTCAGTTGGGCCTTCACTTGAATACAATCTGGACAAGTTGCCATTACATAAACTTTTATCATATTACTGTGCTTTTAACAATTGTTAACATTAATATTATTAGCATTGCTTTCTATTTCTTAAAAAATCTTTACTTAGAAAAACCATTTATAATGATTGAAAAGGTCGAATTAGCAAAGATTATTAATATTCCCTTGCAATAGTTTCAGGAAAGTCGCTCCATGTCCTCCGTCCATCTGTACGTGATGAAATTGGAAAGATACAGGCAGGGTAGGGTTGAACCATTTTTTGCGATATTTACCCCACATAACCATAGGGTTGCAGAATGTATCGGCATATTGGTTCACTATACAGTCGAGTTCGGTTTGAGTCATAGCCGACGTGCCGACTACCATGTAACTATCAAGGGAGACACTTTCGCAGTTTTTTATAACATGTTGCGTCGTACGAAGATAATCAGCGTTAAACGAATAGATATCTTCATTAAAAGCAATATCGCAGGAGTTTATTCCATCTTTTGAGTTTTCAACTATGACATTAATTGCGATACGGTCATACTCAAAGAGCCTTCCATGTTCGGGAAGCAAGAAGAACTCCCTCATGCCATTTGCCGTCTTCCCAATGCACCAGCACATAAGCATATTGAAACCCAATCCTTTTTTCCGGCAAAATCTCAGCAACCTGTTAATATCCAAAGTCTTTGTCAATGTAACCATTGGCATAGGCGATGACATCCACATTGAGAAAGCGGCGGCTCTTGGAGTGTTTTTCGGGTCGATTTCGCGTTTCATACCTTATAAATATTTGTTAGCTACAGACAGCAGTTCCGTTTTTTGAACCACACCGCTTGTCCGCCAAAGCAGTTCTCCTTTTTTGAAAAGCATCAAAGTCGGAACTGACTGAATATTAAATCTTCCCGCAGCAGAGTTGTTTTTGTCAACATCAACTTTTATGATACGTATTTTGTCACCGAGGACCTCTTTTACCTGTTCAAGGACAGGGTGCATCATTTTGCATGGCTGGCACCAAGTAGCGAAGAAATCAACTAAAACAAGTTGTTCTCCAGATATTACGCGGTCAAATGACTCCATTCTATATAGTTTTTTACACTTTCTTATCTTAACAAAAACCACACGAGATGGTTCGCACAGAAATATCAAATAAATATTGTCAAATAATCAAGGTATCCAACGTCTGTTAATCTCTTTTAACATTCCGTTCTCTATCCTGACGGAGGTATTCAAAGGGATAAAGTCGATGCGGTATTCTGGCAGACTGTCGATATAATCTTTATGTCTGTTCCGAACCTTGACGCAAGAGTCGTTAGGGTTTTCACCGCAGTCGGTTATCACGAGGTCATCACCAAAGGTAACAGTTGTTTCTCCAAGAAATTTGTAAACAGAATGGTCATCGAAAGTGACGGATCTAAAAGTGCCGCCTCCGTTTGAGACAAGTTCCAAACCGCCTTGTTCTATTCCTCCGTTGACAACACAATGCCTGCCGTCATGCTCTATGGATTTTATAGTTATTCCCACGCCATCGTGAATAATTGTGTCACCAGTCTTCAGCGCCCCGACTTCCAGCGCATCATATAACAGCTCGCTATATACGCGCATCGTCAGACAGCATTCGTCCCAGTTGAAATCACTACCCTTGAAAGCCACAGACATTGTACAATCGCCAAGTGAGTCGAGATGAATGGCAGGCTCAAGCGGTTCGACACAAAGATTATGGTTGTGTTTACCGATGTTAGAGCAACCCACTAACAGCAGAAAAAATGACAATATTATTTTCCTCATATTTATATGGTTTGTTTTTTCAATGATTTATCGTTCCCGTATCACGCCTTTCTTCAAATATTTCTCAGTTAAATGAAAGATTTGGCGAGATGTTCCCGTTTTTCACAAACGTGGAAGTCCCCGAATCCCCTTGGAAACGTCAGGTCCCCTCCAAATATCAAGTTGCAAAAATAACAATTGTTTTAAATCATGCGGCGTTACTGCAATAATTATGAAGTTTTTTATCATAAATCAAAGGCAGGTTCTTATAGCGGAGCACTGCGCTTCCAGAAACAATTGAATCACAACACATGATACCAAATTGTTTTTCCCACCAAATGAGCGTTACACATCTCTATACAAACAACGCCGTAGTATTCAGTCTGTTATAAAAAATTCAAAAGCAGGCATTTCCCAACTCGCAAAGCATTAGGGACCAGTCTTGTCCTGAGTAGTATTAGTTGTTTAGACACACCTGCTTACGATTTGATTTTCAAAGCTTCCCAAGGCCCTGCCATTGTTATCAGGCATTATTCAATTAAACATGTCCCAGGGAACAGGGTGTCAAACGCTTATCAAGCCATAGTATTAATTGTAACCCAATAAGATAATACTGTTCATCGTTGGAGAAGGCCTCAGTAAAACGCTTTTGTGCGTCTTGATGGTTAACGATTCAGTAATTCAATGAACGGATATATGCTTACGAATCACGGAGGATTCGGGAATGTGGAAATGTTGTTTTGCACGGGTTGTTATACGGCTGAGTATTACACGGGTGATTATTAAGCCGTAATATGAAAAGCAGGCATTCGATTTGCCCAAAGACAACGTTATACACGAATCACGCTACCCGCGTCATTTCATCAAATTAATACAAACATGTTTTCAAAAGGGTGTATTATCTCTTTTCCAACATGGATTTATAGTCGGTTGCCAGCATCCACATGTTCTCTCTATAAAACCGCCAAACAAATTCAAGTCCTATCATTCGATAATGGATTCCGATACATATCGAACAGGCATGTGTTTCTTAATATTTTCCATAATTCTATTTTTTGGTTCTGTTTCTGGCTGCAAAAATAACACAAGTCTGACCCAAATCCTGCTACAGGCATAAAAAAATTAAATTTCTGAGATCTTTGTTGTATCCATGGCCAAAGACCTCGAGAACGAATTGTCGGGAATAATTGATGATTTGTCAAGTCCCCATTGTTCGGCAAGTTGCATATACAACTCGTAAGTGGTACATGAACATTCTGAGCCACAATTATAGACGCCTCCTGGGACATCTTTCTTTGCGATGATTTCCGCCACTTTCCTCACCACCTCCCAAACATCAGTAACGCCTCTTCTTTCGTATATGCTTGCCTTGATTGGAGCGCCGTCATTTTTAGCTTTCTGAATATTCGCCAAGATTCCATGGTTTTCCTTTAGGTGTTCCGGACAGTCGGGCATAGACGAAGATTCCTTGCTGTCGTACATCCAAGTGAGTCGCAGGGCAATAGAAGACGCATCAATTTCCCGCGCTTTCATCTCCATCAGCAATTTGTCGCGAGCATAGACATTTATGGGAGGATTATTTTGAAAATCAACGTCTTCTTCCTTAAACGTCTGTGTCCATTTGTTGGTGTCGTTATGATAAACTTGGTCAGAACTCATATAAATGCAGCGAGCGTCATTGATATCGGCGGCACACACCACATTACAAGTGCCCTCGATGTTTGTTTTTCGAGAAGCCTCTGGGTTATCCTGGCAAAAAGCCGTTGAGCTGATGGCGGCACAGTGAATCACATAATCGGGTTTAAATGAAGACACGGCTTTTATACAACTGTCTATATCAGTGATTTCCATCTCTTTATGAGAAGGCGCATAAATCTCATAGCCACATTTCTCCTCAAGGAACCAAGCGATTCTTGAACCCAAGAACCCGTTTGCACCTGTAATCAGCACCCTTGTTTTTTCATTGTTCTTCACAAAAACAGGTTGAACGACAGTTGTGTCAGGCCATTTAGGGAGATAGAGCAGTGGGAGTGGACGGCCACCAACACCCGTCCAGTCGATTTTCCGGAGCCCTTCGAAGTCGGGTGTGCCGAAGTCGAAAGAGCGACCGAACAGCACTATACCTCCGCTTTTACTGTCTATATTCCAGAGTCCTCCGCCATACACACACCGTTCCCCTTTGGCAAGCAACTCCTTGTGAAGAAAGACCCTGCCAAACCTTAGGACTCCGTCTTGGTTTATGATAAATTTCTGATACATAAGTGGTTATGCAAACGTTAAATTATTGTTACAGCAACAGATAATTATGTTTATATATCTTCACACAACAGTTTTTCATAACATGGAAACAAAAGTTGTGCGATGTTTTACTTCGTAAGTTATTTTTGTGGCTTAACTCGTTCTATATCAGTTATATTACTTCGCTTTTGTTTCTTTTTGTTGGATTTTTTATCATTCGTTTATGCCTATACAATTAGTATTATATATTATTGACTCTTAACGTATTGTAATACAATGCGAGTTTATAGTCGCCATAATGTCATTTTGTCAGTGGGAAGCCTTCATTTTTAAGAATATCCACTATTGTCTGGCGTTTCTCTCCTTGAATGATGATCTCGCCATCTTTGACGGAGCCTCCAACACCACAACGCCGCTTCAAGAGACGGCACAAAGCGTCAAGTTCCTCGTCTGCACCAATGAACCCCTTGACGATTGTGACAGTCTTCCCTCCTCGTCCGGCTCTTTCAATGTTCACACGAAGTCTTTGCCGACTTTTGGGTATATCAGACACAACATCTTGACTATCATCATTATACACAAAGTCAGGGTTTGTAGAATACACTACGCCGACACGTCTCTTTCGTTCCACTTCAACCCTTAATGTCTCATTCTCTCCCTCTTTCGCGCCAATAGCGGAGAGGGCACTTTTCCAATCTGCCATTACTATTTCAGTATTAAATCAATAACAGGAAAAATATCATTTTCGTCCTCGTATGGATAAATATGGAAATAAGGATTCCCGGTTAGCATTGCCGAGAGTTGCGTCTTCCTTTTGTCGTAAAACACATGGCATTCCTTGCCATACCTCTCAGCGTATGCAAGCTCATAACCTACTCCAAGCGACGCACAGCTACATTCTGCAATCAAGACATCACACTCTCTTAGCCATGTAACGTCTTGATTATAAATCACCTCGTCTTTTCTTCCTTGTTCAAGGATATTGATGTCGCTACAGCCCACATGCTCAGTCAGCACAATAGCGGTCCGTTGAATATATTTGACGAGCCTTCCGTAAAGAGCGGCATCGGCACGCCCTCCCCGGATAGAACCTGCGAAATACACCTTTTTCATTTTATTCCTCTTTTCCAGATCAATAATGATACTATCCAATAACTTTTACAAATAACTGAAAGACAAGAATATGTTTTTTACAGCTCAGGGCATCAAAAAACCTTGTCTGACTCGAATGCAAATTACGTAATAATTCTTGAGATTTGCAACAACAAAGAAATCAGACCTGTGGTTTTCTGCTATTTGTTGGACAATATTCCATTTTGACATACGCTCGTATGAATGTATGACAAACAGTTCGGCGGTTTAAACTTGGGTTGTTTGTTCAGAACTAACAAGTTACAGAAACAAGTTCCACAATTTTTATTATAAAAACGCAGACGTGGAAACAAATTAAAAAAATGTGTAAATTTGCAATGTGTTAGAGAAAAAATAATGCTAACATGTTGTAAGACAGAATAACAAGCCAAACATTTGAAGAGATGGGGCAAGCAATGTAAAATGCAATTATTATGAATAAAAGTTTAAAACAGGAAGTTCTTCAACTGATAAGGACAAACAATGTTAAAGATGCATATCTCAGATTGATTCCTATAGTAGAAGAAGACGTGGAGGCTGCTGACTTATTGTTGATAATGCTTATTCCAACAACGGCCGTCTCGTTACTTGCTGATTATGAGGAGGAAATCCGGCAAGGGGCAATGGAAGGCAAAAAATACATGATGTATATTTGGGCAGTGTACAACCAAGTGATGTCACCATATAAGGACTCGGATTTGCAGGCGTTCGACTTCTTCACGAAAGCGATAGAGGCGGGGATAGCCGATGCGCGAGCCTTGAGGTCGAATGCGTGGATAGAAGGCACCGTGGTGCCTGTAAACAGAAGGAAGGTTGAAGATGAAATCAGACAGGCTTTGGAAGAGGGCAGCCGTGTCGCAGCGTTAAAAATAATGAAACGCATGGTTTTCGGGACATTTGGCTATGCGAAGGAGCCACAGAAAGCATACGACATGGCGTATAAGTACGTTCAACAATGCGAGCAGCAATGCGATATAGTGGCGTCACACTTCTATTATGTATTAGGGCTGGCTTGTGAGGAGATGAAGCGTTTTGAGGAAAGCGAGCAATGGTACAGGAAGGCTTTTGAAGAAGGTGACCCGACGGTTTGCCTGAACTATGCCTTAGCAGCCGCGACACTCGAAAACAATAGCACCACCCCCTTGGACACACTGTTTTCAATCACTGATAAAGGAAAAGAAATGATGATGTCATCAGCCTTCCTCGACCTGATAATAATAAGCAAGGAAGAATATAATAATTATAATGAAGAGTTAAAGGAGGAGTTTACCGCCACCATGAAAGAACAGCTGTTCACGGCGGTAAAGTTGGGAGAGGATATGGCAGCCGCATCACTTGGAGACTTCTACAGAAATGCCGAATATGGTTTCCCTTGCGACGCTTACGAGGCATTCTCACTATATTCTAAGGCGGCAACAATGAAAAGCTCTTACGCCTACCAGCAACTCGCGCAGATGATCGCTGACGGCTCGGCACCCAGCGGCTATGGCAAAGACTTCATGCACGAGTGCGAGATAAGGGCATTGCGATTAGGTGAGAAAGATATGCTCGACAATGTTGTTGAAGCCTATAAACACGGATTCCTCACCCAATACGCCGCCGAGATAGAGCAATATTACATTCCCGAATACGAGGCAAAGCATTTCGATGATAATGAAGACTTTGACAGTGAGGGCAGCCTGCCAGATGATGCCGGCATCAACGATGAGGCAGAAGTTAATGAAGAAGAATCCCTTGGGCAAGGGGCAGGGGTGGACATGAGCGACAGGGAGAGATATGAGCATCTCCTGAAACAATATTCCGGGAAGAAACTGACAGGTATAAGCAGCGATTTGGACAATTATCGTGAAATTTGCGACCTCTGCGTATATTTGTCAAAACAGAACCTTGAGGATATGGACCGTCCATGGGAGACAGCCGAGCTGACAAGGGTATTTATCCATTTCGCCTCACATCTCCATCAATACGAGCACCTTTCAAATTATCTGTATTCGGCCGTGAAAAAAATGAATGACTGTATTTTTGATCACCCGAGGCTCAAGGTGAAGGTCCTTAAACTCTTCTTGTCTGTGTTGATAGACATTGAGACACAATCGAATCACGACTTGTCGATAACCGAAGACGTGAGGAATGAGCTGCGCCTGTATGAACGCAACATTGAGTTTGCTGACAAAGGACAACTTGGGCAGATAAGGGAAAGAGGGCATCTAAAGAGCGACCCTGTGGAATGGACGGAGCGATGGGAGGAAGTGATTGACGATGCTGACAAAGTCGCATACGACAACCTAAAAGACATGCCGAGAGGAATGGGGTTCTGCTATGCTTTCTGGCATGAGCGCACTAAGGCATTGAAACAGTTCGGGATATATTGGAAAAGTCCGAAAGCGATGAACCCCAAAGTGATTTTTGATTGAAAACAATAAATAATTATTGTTGACCGATAAGGAGTCAAAGCATTATCACTTTTGATAAATGACGACAACGGTGGGACAACCTTTAACAACATTTTTATTGTTGGCCGATAAAGAAGTCAAAGCATTATCACTTTTGATAGATGACGACAACGTGGGACAACATTTAACAACGTTTCTATTGTTGGCTGGCAAACAGAATCAAAGCATTATCACTTTGATAGATGACGACAACGTGGGACAACCTTTAACAACATTTTTATTGTTGACCGATAAAGAAGTCAAAGCATTATCACTTTTGATAGATGACGACAACGTGGGACAACATTTAACAACGTTTCTATTGTTGGCTGGCAAACAGAATCAAAGCATTATCACTTTGATAGATGACGACAACGTGGGACAACATTTAACAACGTTTCTATTGTTGGCTGGCAAACAGAGTCAAAGCATTATCACTTTGATAGATGACGACAACGTGGGACAACATTTAACAACGTTTCTATTGTTGGCTGGCAAACAGAGTCAAAGCATTATCACTTT
>JBJEGZ010000007.1:166381-228116 GCA_051875555.1 Candidatus Limimorpha sp.
CAAACAGAGTCAAAGCATTATCACTTTTGATAGATGACGACAACGGTGGGACAACCTTTAACAACATTTCTATTGTTGGCTGGCAAACATATAGATAGAAAATTGATTCAAGATATCCCGGACAGCAATAATAAATAATATGAAATAACTTTGTCGTTAAGACATATTTCACCTTGCTTATTAAGAAAATTCCGCTCAGCTATTTATATATGGGGTGGAATAATCTTTTAGACAAGACATAATAAAAAGCTGTTTGGTGATGAAACAAATACCGCACTATGAACCTCTCCATATCGAGCAACTTTTTTAGAGTGAGATTTATTCCGGACAAGGTCCATTTTCGGTGAGTGCCAGACCTATTTAATTATTATCAGAAATAACATCTCTAATGACATCCGTTCTTTATCCATAATGTTTTCATTGACATTAGTCCTATGATAAAGGCAGCAAACCAGCTAATGCGCAGCACGTCGCGAATGCGAGATACGACATAAGGTTATGGATTTTTAGAAAACTGAAATGCCAAACGCTCATCGCCATTCCAGCAATAGATTATGCCGCAATATTTGAAGCCTTCTTTCTTGATGGCGTTCTGCATCACCATGTTATCACGATGAGTATCAATACGCACATTCACATATTTTTGTTTTGCGAATTGCATGGCAAGGTGAAACACTCCTTTTATTTCTCCACTGCTTGCGATACGGTGCACTGTGGCGTAAGGTTCTTCGTTGAGCCATGCGCCCTCATAGATGGCATTATACGTAGGGTCAATGCCGGGACGGAGGACGAAGGTTGCCACAACGACATCATCATGTATTATGACAAAGCTGTCACCGCTCTTTATATCATTCATTATCAGTTCATCGCAAGGGTAGCCGTCAGTCCATTGGGTTAGATTACCTGTATCGGACATAAAGACACGGGCTATGGCGAATATTTCCCTCAGCCGTGCGAAGTCGTCAAGAGTTGAAGTACGTATAATAGTGTTTCCCATTATAATAGTGTTTTAACATATTCTTTATTAGAAACGAAGCCGGCGGCGAAACTTTGGATTCAACTGAAGGATTGTCGCTTTGCTGAAACAGGTCGGTGACACGGCATTATCTCCGAACGCCACATCCAAACATGTATAGCAGTTTGTTTATCATTCTTTTACTTTCTTTTTATCATACTCTTCCCTGCGTTTCGGATTCATAGGGAACCAGCCTTTCTCAACCCTGCGTCTCTGTTCGAACACCTCTATAATGCTCCAGAAGCATGAGCAAGCCAACACGCCGAGCAGAGTACTGAGGATATTGTCAACGACCAACAGACTCGATAGAGAGAACAGGGCTCCAACGATAGCAAAAACCCACCAGTAACGAGTTCCGAAATAATATTCGAATTTTATCACGATAGGGTGGAATAGACCTATCACCAAGAAGGTGATGACGGCAATTATCAAACCGGAGTAATTCATGTCATTACCGTTATGCCATTACTCGGCTGGTGACCATTTACAGCGTATAGGAGAGACTATTGCACCCTCGGCTTTAAGTTCCTTCATTGCCGCATCAACGACCTTGCGCTCGAGACCGCTTAGTTCCGCAATCATTCCTGCGTTCAGAGGCTTGCCTGCCTCTTTCATCGTTGTCAACACTTTTTCTTTTACGTTCATGATAGTTTGAATTTGTTATTATAATATTATTTTAATTATATTTCTTGTTGGTTGATTCTATCTTTTACCTTTGGCCAAGCGATGCCGTTAAACAGGCAGGTGTCATGTATGGACGCGGCCATTTCCTCCAATCTGCTTTTAGGTATGCCAAACACAAGCTCATTCGCCCGCACTTTCGGACGGACAGAAGGGTCGAAAAGTCCGATGAAACAACGTTTGCCTGAGTTTTCGTTTTCTTTAGCAACCTGAAAGATAGTTGTGGAGCAACCGCTACCCCATGGAGTGCACACCGCGTCGATGGAAGAATTGTCGTAGCATGCCCATGATACAAGGCCGCTCAGAATGTCAGGGTGGCAAACATCAATATGCCATGATAGTCCATGCTGTCATCAAAATTATCGATACGCTGGAAGTTCAAATATTTGTGTCTGTCCACCTCGATGTCAAGTTGGGAGATGAAGTCTTTTACCAACTGAGGCGTTGCCTTATAATGTTCCTTTTCGGAGACAAATTCGGGCACATATTCGGGCATAGGCGCAAGTCTGCAATAGAATTTCCCGCCACCGCATTTCATCGTTGTGGCATCGAAACTCGCATTATGTCCCTCTCTCACTTTCTCAAAAGCAGGGAAGAAACAGCCGTTCATGGTTTCAGGTTTTGCGACAGGTGTGTCGCTATGAAAGAAAACCATTGGCATTGCAGCCGCCTCGCCAAAAGCCTCTTTAAAATCTTGTATGAATTGTTTGATGTCCATATTCATGCGATTTGTTGTTCTGCAATCGGGATATGGTTATCGTTCCCGTTTGCGAGGAACGTTCATTTTATTATTATTCCAACGCCTTTCCGTCAGAGAAAGCCTGTCCCACCTTTTTGCCCAAAGCGATATACCCATGGTGTATGGGGTCGAAGGTGATGAGCTGCATTTTCTCGACATCTGGTTTTCCGTCGGCGGCGAGGAAGTCATCGTCAACGATGATGTTGATAATTTCAGCGACTATGTAATAGCCTTCGGCAGATTCGTCAATCTTTTCTTTGATACGGCATTCCAGTGTCATAGGGAAGTTCGTGAAGACCGGAGCGTTTACATTTTCCGCTTTCACGCATTTCCATCCTGTCTTCGCCATTTTGTTTGGGTCGTTCTTAGCCGACACTATGCCCACGAAATCGGCGGAGACCAATGTCTGTTGTGTTGCGAAGGCGACGGTGAATTCAGGGTTACGGTTCAGGTTCTGTGTCGTAGCATGTGAGCCCATGGCGATCATAATCTCCTCAGCGTCCCATTGGCCGCCCCAAGCTGCGTTCATGGCGTTTGCCACTCCGTTCTCGTCGTATGTGCCGATAATCAGCACCGGCTGTGGAAGTATCCACGGTTTTTGTCCAAAGCTTCTCATATCCTTATTATACGTTTGATAACCATCATGCGATCTTTTTCTAAAAAACAACTATCCTTATTTTATTTCAAATATCCGACAGCGGCACCCTGCTGTTCGGCTTATGTTCCCGCATCGTTTTAGGTGTCATTCCGGTAATCTGTTTGAATTGTGCGGAGAAATGAGAGGGTGAGCTATAGCCCAGCTTGTAGGCTATCTCGCTTGTTGACAGTTGGTTATAATAAAGCAGTTCCTTCGCATACTCTACACGGTGGATAATAGCGAATCGTTCGAGGGTGATACCTTTTACTTCTCTAAACAACTTGCTCAAAGAACTATAGTCTTTATGAAGGCGGTCGCAAAGATAATCAGACAAGTTAGGACGTTCTCCATTCAGCCGCACCCATTCTATCACTGAGACGCGGAGCTGTTCTACGACTTGAGAGCGCGGGTTGTCGAGCAATTCGAAACCCATTTGCATCAACGCCTCTGAGACACTTTCTTTTTGTCCTTCGTCAAGTTCTTCCTCAATATCCACTTCTCCGAGACGAACCGACAGTGGAGTGAGCCCGCATGACACAAGGATTGTCCTCACCGCTATTATACAGCGAGGACAAACCATGTTTTTGATGTGTATTTTCATTTTTTTTTACAAAAATACGACTATTTCTCAGAAGTCGTCTCTGTTTTCTTGATTTCGTAGCCTATTTTTTTGAAAGCAGCCACAAAATCTTCATATTTCGACTTCCTGCCGTCATAAATTATAGTCACATTCTGGTCAGGCAGGGATGTCTCAATATTCTTCACGCCTTTAACAAAGCGGATGTTGCTTTTTATTTTGTTCTCGCAGCCTTGGCAGTGCATAGGTGGTGTTGTAGTTAGTACCAAGGTGTCGTTCTTTGTCTGAGAGAAGGCGATTGCAGATAGCATTACGAGGGATGCTGTGAACATAAGTTTTTTCATAGTTTCTCAAATTTTATCCTAATTCCTATATAGCCCATGATGCCTGTCACCGGCCCCCATATTTGAGTCGCGTCGAATGCCGGTATCCAAGGGTGGTGCGCATGGGTTATCGGGTCATTTATTTTATAGTTAGTGAGGTTCTCGCCGCCAAAATAAAGGCTGAGGTGGCGGAATTCGCGAGTTATTTGAGCCTGTAGCATGAAATAGGCCGGGTATTTGGTGCCGTCATATAGTTCGCCGTCACCATTCAGTTGTCCGGTGATGTCGAACTGCCACAGTTCCAACGGTGTCCTGTAAGAAATAGTCAGCAAGCCTTTGTATCGAGAGGTGAGATATTTCTGCCGCAGGGTCCCGTCGTAAGTGCATTTCACGTCATTCAGCCGGAATGCGCCTGTAGCGGAAAAGCCTTTGAAGAAAGGGTAGGAGGCGTCAATCTGGAGAGTGTGGCTGTAGCTTCTCCCTTGGAGGTTCTCAAATGCGAGAGTGTTCTCACCCCACGCGCCATCGATATTGACAACCATCTGATGGTTAAAGTCAGTATAATAATACTCGGCATTCAGCGACAGAGTCTTGTCCATGACCGGAATGTTGAGAGCCGCAGACAATCCCATGTTCCAAGCCTCCTCTTGTTCAAGCTCAGGGTCTATGATTACGGTACGGCCACAGGCCAGCATATTAGTGTTCTCTGCCAAGGCGTGGGGTGTGCGATAGCCCTTGCCTGCTGAGGCGCGAAGTGTCAGCATCTCAAATGGAGAATACTTGGCATGGATACGCGGAGTGAAGAACCCGCCGTATAGTGAGGAGAAATCCCAACGAATGCCCGGCATGACCGTCAGTTTATCCCCAAGCTTATAAGTATATTGGGCATAGACACCTGCCGTAGTCTCCCTATTGCCAACGAGAAGACTCGTCTCCAATGTTGAGTTCTCGTCAAAATAATCGTTGTTGGCAGACGCGCCAAGACTTATGTTGTGTCTGTCGGTAATATCTGTCTCGAACATTAGCTGGGCATAGACATTCTTTTGCGTCACGTCATAACGTGTCAGTCCGAAATTGTTCCGAGCATCATGCAATGAGGCATGCAGCATTAAGGCGACAGACGTGTTGTGGTCGGCATCGATGGTAAATCCGTTTTTCCACTGCGCCTCATAGCGTCTGGTGTCAACCGATGTGGTATATAAAGGTTCTGTCTGAGACTCTGCGTGCTTTGCGCTCTGTCCACCGACCCGTGTGTCGTCCAACACCTTCAGAGATAACTGGCTTATCCATACCGGGGAAACGTATGCCCAGCGGTGCATAAGGTTATATTGCCTGAGCTTAGGCATATCCATGAACCCGTCGCCATTGCCGTCATGCTCAATCTGTCGGTTCTCGAAATGGAATAGGGTGGCCGTTGAGAGCCTGTCGTTCAGATGCACGCTACCGTCAACATTCACCTCCTGCTTCAGTTCGCTGTCAAGATAAGCATTGGCACGAACGCCATCTGTGTTCTGAGGTTTCAGAAATTCAATGTTTATCTGTCCGGTAAGGCTCTCATAGCCGTTCTTGACACTCGAAGCACCCTTACTCACCTGTATCGACTGCATCCATGGTCCCGGCACAAAACCCAGGGAGTATGGCAACGAAGCACCCCTGAAGTTCGGGACGTTCTCTTCCAACATCTGAACGTACGTGCCTGAGAGACCCAGAAGCTTGATCTGTCTCGCACCCGTAGCGGCATCGCTATAACTGACATCTACCGATGGATTACTTGTGAATGACTCCCCAAGATTACAGCAGGCGGCACGTATGAGCTGATTCTGCCCTATTATGTCAACACTCTCCACGCGCGAGACTGAGCGTGTGACACGTGAGGCTTTCACAACGACACCTTCTAATTCTTTCATATATACAAGACTGTCAGCCTCATCTGTCACCTGCGCGTGAGTTAAAGAAGAGGCAAGCAAAATTTGCGCTACAATAATAGCCGAAATCTTCCTGTGTAACATCATATTAGCAGTAACATTTAAAACCTATTTCTTCAACGGCATTACAGACAGACTCTTTCGATGCTGACCCCTCGACACAGGCCTCGCCCGTTTCAAGACAGACAGTAGCGGAGATGACACCCTCCACCTTTAATATTGCTTTTTCGGCAGAAATGCGGCAATGGTTGCAGCCCATGCCTTCGATATGATACTTTTTCATAATATTTGATATTTTTCTTCTACTATTTGTTTATTATCAATGCGTTAACAAAGAATATATGTTGAGGGCGGGGCATCCGCTTCCGGCTCATAGGAACCGTTAGTGACTACCGGCTTCCCTCAGAAACATACAATGTGGTGTGATTGCAGGAAAGTCGATGGGACAACCTGACATCACTATGCCGACAACGATAGAATATACCCGTGCATTGCCTTAAACCTCAATGCCTTACTGAGCATTATCTATTTTGATTTTTACAAAATTATGGCATCTGTCAAAAAAAATATTACAAAATTATGGAAAATACTTACAAAATAATAAATAACGTAAGTTCGATATAAACAACTAAAAGAGGGTCAATCGGTTATCATGACATGTTGTCAGGACGATAGAAGGTTCCTTTGGGAAGAGGCAGTATGCGGCTATGGCGGAGACGGCGTTGATGATGAGATTGTGGACGCCGCGGTGCCTTGAGTGCTCAAGCTGCGTGATGTTCTTCAGCTCGTCGTTTACTGACTCTATCACCGCCATTTTGCGTAGGAGCAGCTTGTCGGCGACGCTCATAAGGCCGTTCTTCATGCTGCCCTTCACCTTGGTTACAAGCTGTATGCCGTTGAACACCTTGTGGCGGTGGATGCGACGGTTGTGGCACACGCGCATGGGTGTGGAGTCAACGAATCCGATGCCCGTGCACTTGCCCAGAAGCACCTCCTTCTACAGTTCCACGAACCTACTGTATGACACCGTATTAGGGAACAGGTGGTCACAGTGCGGGTAGATGTAGAACTTGTAGAAGTGCCTGAGGCAGCGTTGTCCGCAAGAGAGGGACATATGACTTCTGCGTGCTATATCCGTCCGGACCTGTTCCTGTGCCTTTTCCCATCGCCTTTGACAGTCTCGTTAAAAAATTTGCAGAAGTCGTCTGCCATATAAAAAAATTCTGTAATTTTGTCATCGGATAACATAGCGATTTGTGTTTTATTATTTCTCACTATAAAGATACAAAAATATCGTTATATTATTCTTTTTCAATAAATTATATTATATTGACTCACGTTAATATTATTTGTTGTTTATGATACCGCAATTTGAAGAAATAAGGATACAGGCATTAAAAGAATTAAGGTCAGGGGTAGTTATGAGAGCGAAAGAATTACGTATCCCTCTGGCTAAGCATTTTGGACTGACAGAGGAGGAAATGAATGCTTGGTATCCTTCTGGTAATGGCGAAATATTTTTAGATCGTATTTCGTGGGCATTATCGTATCTTTTTATTGCAGGACTTGTAGAAAAACCTCAGAGAGGTGATTATAAAATCAGCGAAAAGGGCTTGTCTATGCTTTCTTCATGTACGGAAGAACAAATAAATGAGTTCATCAAAGTAGCAGTGAATGCGAAAACTCCAAAAAAAAGTTCTAAAAATAAAGATGCTAACAATGCTTATTCCCATTTGGAAAATGATGATGAACGTACGCCGGAAGAAGATTTGACCGATTCGTATGATAGGATAAAGCAGAATGTGCAATCTCAGATTTTGACAACTATATTAAGTAAAAAGCCACAAGAATTTGAACGGTTAGTTGTGAAATTACTTCAAGCAATGGGGTATGGCGGTGAGGTCAAAAACTCAGGTATAGTTACAAAACTTTCTAATGATGGTGGTATAGATGGTATTATTAAAGAAGATATTTTAGGGTTTAATCATATATCCATACAGGCAAAACGATATGCTTTAGATAATAATGTGCAGCGTCATGAGGTTCAGAGTTTTGTAGGAGCTGTTGCAGGAACGCCATCCAAGAAGGGAGTATTCATCACAACCTCTGATTATACTAAAGGTGCGATGGAGTATGTGGAAAGCCTTAACGGTTCACCAACTATTATCCTGATAAACGGTCAGCAATTAACAGAATACATTTATGACTATGGCTTGGGATTGCAAACAGAGAAGGTCCTTAAAGTCATGAAAATGGATATGGACTACTGGGATGCGATGGATAATGCCTGATGGTATTGCAGCTATGCAATTCTTTCTATCCAGCTTGATTCTGCACTCAAATTCCGTGTGCGACATTTTGCGTTCAATGGTGGATATTTCCGAATCACGGAGGGTAGAGCAAACACCCTCTTTATAAATGTGGCAGTCTGTAATCGTGATTTGCCGAATGCCTTACCTGTATATGTGAATATTAATTTCAAAGTATGCTTGTCGAGTTGTGGACGAATTATCTGATCAGATGGCGAGATTAATATTCTCGAGTTTACGCTCCGTGACCATGAAAAAGGGAGATTAGGCAGCATCCGCAAAAAACCAGCAGTATATTTATAGCTCTTCGAGTCCGAGAGATTTCAGATACTCATAGGTTCCGTCGTAAAATTCAGGCAAACGGGTCGCATCTTCTGGGAATCCGCCAACAGTGGTGTTGCAGTTTCCTGTCGGGACACAAATCACCATACCCATACGCGCTCTTGTAAGCAACACACGGTATGCGTTCAGCATATATTTCCGTCGCTCAATACTATTGTCAGATGTCCCGGACTCCTCACGCCAAGAAGTTTTACCATTAAAATTGTAATATCTCCATCTGCGGTTTTTATCGCTTCCATAGCAACGCATATCTGCATCCCATAGCACGCAAGTGTAATCAAGCTCCAGTCCCTGAACTTGAATTTCAGTGGCTGCATCTTCAAGGTAGTTGGACGAGCGAATGTCGTTCTTGTCCTCAAGAAACCAATGAACGGCGTTTTCATCTCCCTGCTCAAGTATATCTACAGCAAGGGGCTTGAATCTTGCCGCTGTCTTTGTGACAAGGACTCCGGTACGTTGTGTGCCACGAACTTGCTTTCGCAACCACGCGCGAGCTTTCCCCATATCACGAGTAAGCATAATAGGGTAGCGGTCCTTGATTTCAGCATAAATGCCAGCAGCATCAGGATTGAAAGAGAGTAGGGAATGGACAAAAGCGGATAGCTTTTCAGCCCGAAAAGAGCGAAGGCTTACACTGAGATGCAGATTTGACGAATAAGTGACATTGTCATTATGCTCAAGCAATTCATTGACTTTACCTTCGGCATATTCCGGGTCAGTAAGTTTGTCTGAGATATATACTTTCCAATGCCTGAACTGATTGTTCAAGGCTTTAATCCACTCGGATATTCCGGCCTCTCCGGTATTTATTTCCTGACCTCCTCCGACAAGGCAAACTATGGTGGCCCAGTCTTCCCGTTGATCCAATGACCAAATCAAGAAGGCGGCTTCAGAATATGGGAAGTTGGTAACTTTTAGTTTGTTGCCGTACGTGCCTCCGCGTTTGAGGTAATCAGCCAATCTTTTATGTGTCCAGGAGCGTTGAGCTTCGTCGAAGATGGCTACATGCTCGACTTCTCCGTAGCCAGACTCAGCGAGCTTGATTGCTTTTTGGGAATCTATTTCAAGAATTCCATTTTCAACCGGATTCTTGATTTTTGCAAGCATGTTGTCTCGGTATCTATGAATAATCTGGATGAACTTTCTCACCTCACGTCGCGAATCGGAAAGATTCTTTTTCTCGTTGCGTTCACGGCATTTCTTGTTGTTGTCGATGGCAAGAGCCTCCGTTAGCACAGCAACTAAAGGTCCGTTCCCGGAAAGATATACGGCACCTTCATCTTCAACCAACTTGTCACCGTTGTAGGACTGCTTAACGGCTACATCCAGCCCTACGAGGGTTTTGCCGGCTCCTGGGACGCCCGTAACGAAGCAGATGCTCTTCTCACCATGTTCCTTGCTCTTCTTAATTACATCCAGGATATATGCTATGGTTGCATCAGTCGATACTTTGTCTGCCTCGTGTCGGGTGATATCATCTACAGAATGGTTCTCATACAAACTTCTTGCGGCCTCAATAATTGTTGGTGTAGGGGAGTATGGGCTTATTATCCATTCTTCTCCAAGACTGAAATCCTCCTTGCTTGCACCAGCATGCTCCAAAACATTGCGTATAAGACACCCGAGGCCTTCTGCACCTGTAATCAACGGGTTGTAGATGGCGTCATCATAAACGGAAGCGACGAACAGAGAAGAAGTGCTATTGTAATTGGTTGGAATAAGAATCGGAACTATTGTCCTGTCCTGGCTCAGAAGGTGGAAATTCTTCAGGTCAAGGGCATAATCCAAAACTTGTTCAAGGTCTGACTGTAGCGCATCTTTCTGTCCAACCTTGAACTCCAGACAAAACACAATGCCTCTCAATAGAAGAACCACATCTATCCTTTTCCCAAGGCGGGGAATATCGTACTCAAAAATGATATGTCCGAATTCTCCCTCCCACGGGCGCAGGCAGGATTTCATAACCTCTATTTCTCCAATCCACGCTTCATTTGTAGTTGTAAGAGTAGTCCCGTGATACTTTGAGTTGATTTCTCCAAGAATGCTGTTTTGGGGAGCATTAAGGAAATCCTTGACAGAGCTATGAAAAAGGCAACGTGGCATATAATTTATATCATGTGTTTTGTATTAATTATTTTCCGACGCAGAAAGTATATACTGATACCTTACCCTATTGATATTATATTGATAATCATTATATTATCGTTACGTTTTGAATTACACTGAATTTCAAAAGTAACAGACGAGTAACAAAAAACACTTATCAATACTCGGGGCAAATTTAGCAACTTTTTTCTTACGGTGCTTCGATAATCTTTAGTATCATAAGAATTTCTTCGAGCTTGTCGAAAGGAATCGGACGCCTTCCGTTGATGAAGGCGTTAAAGTTGTGAACAGAAAATCGCCAATTTCACGAAGCGCTGTTGCCTGCTCTATTTTAGAATTAATTAGAATTAAATAGAGCTATCCCCGTCATCATCGCCATCGACAAGCTCAATCAACTTCTCCTCAATTGTCTTCACTGAATCCTCCGAAATGTCTATCGAGGTCGCCTGTAACTTAGGAGCTACGTATGCGGCAAACTTCTCCATTGCAGCCACTCTATCTACTGGTTTCAATAGGCTTATGTCTTTTGCGAACTGTTCGGAATTAAAGTAGCCATCGAGCATCTTCGCTATTGCCTCCCGTACTGCTCCTGAAGTCCTGTTAGGCGTTCCTTTCTGCCGTCCGCCTGTTTTTTTTCCTTTCATATTAATACATTAGTTGAAGATAAAGATAAACATAAAGTGCAAAGGTAATCACTTATTTTTGCATTATATATATTAACTTGTAACACACATGGGAATAATCGGAAGTATCATTGGCGGAGCACTCAGCGCTGGAGGTGCTATCTTCGGTGGCATTAAGGCGTCGCAAGCAATGAAGGAGGCTAAAAACAACGTCGAACAGCAACGCCGAAAAAATGAGGATTGGTATAACAGAAGGTACAATGAGGATGCTACGCAGCGTGCTGACGCTCAACGTATCCTTACGCAGACAGAGGAGAACCTTAAAAATCGCAACAGGGCGGCGGCAGGCTCGGCTGCTGTTATGGGCGGTACTGACGAGAGCGTAGCGGCAGCGAAAGCTGCCAACAGCAAGGCTATTGCTGACGCTACTTCGCAAATTGCGGCTAATGCCGACGCGCGAAAGGACAGCATCGAGGCTACCTACTTGCAGAACGACAACGCCTACAACGAACAGCTTGCCGCAATTGAGCAGCAGAGGGCTCAATCAATAGCTGGTGCTGTTCAGGGAGTCGCTAACGCTGGTGCAGATATAGCTGGAGCATTTTAATTTATTATGGCAACATTAGATGAAATTTTAGGCGGTAGCCCTACCGATGGTGGAGGACACGTACCGAGAGGCTCACAGCAGTTGGCAGAACAAAATTCGGGAAAGAACGCCACGGTTCCATCTTCTCATACCACCGCTCCAACATCAGAAGCAGATGCGCCTGCCTCTGGTGGCGGTGGTGGCGGGTATGAGGAACTGTTCAAGAAACTCAACCCATACTCACCACCTACGAAAGAGGACCTTGAAAAGGAGCGAAAGAGGCAGAAGAGGGCGCAGATATTCGCCGCAATTGGTGATGGTGTCGCCGCTCTCTCCAACCTCTATTTCGCCTCACAATACGCACCTAACATGTTTAATGGTCAGAAAACTATTACAGGTGCGAACAAGGTGCGCTATGACAAGTTGCTCAAAGACCGTGAGGAAAAGAACACAGCCTATTTCAACGGACTGATGAGAGCGAGACAGGCTGATGCCGAAAATGCCCACCTTGAACGCAGTTGGCAAAGACAGCTCGGACTCGACCAAGAGGCAATAGACAGGTACAAGGAGGGTATTAACTACCGCAACGAGCGTCAACGCATCGATGATGAACGCTATACAAGCGATAAGGAGTACAGGAGAGGTCGTGATGAGGAAGACGACAGACGTTGGCAGGCTAACTTCGATGAAAACAAACGCCATGCTGAACGTAACTACAACTTCCAAGTGAAACAGCACAACGACAATGTTGCCGTTCGCCGTGAACAGGCTTCTGCTATTCGTGCAAAAGTTGTGCGTGGCAATAAGCTCGGCTTTGCAGACGGAAAAGGCAATCAGGTGGCTATTTACGAAAATGTTTGGAAAGGTTCGATGCAGCAGGTGTATGATGCCATGCTGACAGACCTTGCCCCGACTGATGAGGCAGAACGCAAACATTGGGAGCGTCAGATGGAGAAACTCGACACTCCGCAGAAGAAAGAGGACTATGTTAAGCAGAATTGGCACAGGTCGCAAAAGGCTAAGGATATTATGAACGTTCTCTCGAAAATTGACCCTGCCGATATGACAAGCGAACTAAGTGAGGAGAACGGCGGACTTGGTTGGGGAAATCAAAACAATAATATTGAAAACCAAACAGATTGGTAATATGAATGATGAAGTAAACAAACTATATACTGCACTATTGAGTAAGGGTTATTCGACCGCAGACTTAGGCGATGAGGAAACATTCCGTGCCAAGATGAGTGATAAGAATTGCCGAAAGGAATTATACGACTGGGTTTCGTCAAAGGGCAACTTTCGATTAGGCGATTACGAAACTTATGAGAGACGTCTTACTTCTTCTATACTACAAGAACAACAGCCAGCAAGTGTACCGGCATCATCTGTTGGGCAGGTCAATGTTACAAAACAGCCTCAGGACAGGACAGGCTTCTCTGTAACAGGTGTCGAGGAAATGAAACGCGATACACAGCGACAAATGGACGATTTACACGGGCGCATGGAGACTATGCGTGAGTACCGGGATTCCAGCAAGCTCGGTTTCGGCAACATAGCTGATGGAAAGCCGCGCTTTAATCCTCAAAGCGGCAAACTTGAGAAAACATACCTCACCCCACTTGGTAACAGGTACGCAAGCAAGGCTCTGGCAGATATGGAGAGCGACCGCTACCGACAGGCGGCAGATATGACTGTAAGCGGACAGTTGCGCCGTGCAAGGCTGAAACTTGCAGAGCTGCAAGAGAAAAGAAGCCAGAGGGCAAGCGAAGTACTTGATGAAACAGCGGAGTTTAACAAAACGAAGCTCACGGGGCTTGGTCGTGCGCTCATCGGCGGACAGATGTATGTCGGCATGCAGCAGGGAGACGAGGAAAACAATGCCTTGGATGTCGCCATCCGTCAAACGGAGGAACTAATCAAAGACCTTGAGGAACAGAGAGACAGGGAGCAAGGCAAAGATGTCGGCTTCTGGCGTGGCTTCGGTCGTATAGCAGGCGATTTCAGAACGTGGGACTTAGGTATGAGTGATTTGGGCGATGCAATGACAATGATGCACGCCGACAAACTCATTGATGAGAATGCCACAGAGGGCGAACGCGCAGCATATAATGAGATGATGGGCGCAATCCACAAGAAAGAGCAAGCAGAGCAAGCGTATGGAGGCAATGCAAGTTGGTGGAACAGGGCTGGTTTAATGACAGGCTATATGCCTGCATTCATGCTTGACTTTGCCATTTCAGGCGGTGGATTCAAAGGTATCAATGTTCTTTCCAAAGCTGGAACGAAAGCCGCCACAAAGGTGGTAGGCAAAAAAGCGGTAGAGCAAATGGCGAAACATGGCTTCAAGACATACGTGAAGAACAACGGCGTGAAAGGCTTGGGGAAGTATGCCACCAACTGGACCGTTAAGGCTCTCGGTACGACTGCCGATGACTTGCTTCTCCGCGCTCCGCTGATGACCAACACGGTACAGGCAGGGAAAACCGCAGCCGACATCATAGACCGCAAGTTGGGTGATGTAGTTGTAAACGAGGACGGCACATACGATTTCAGCAACGACAAGACTTGGGGAAGTGCTGTTTGGCAGGGAGAGGCAAACGCTATCATCGAGAACTATTCGGAGATGTTCGGCGCGCACCTCGACCCTGTTATGTCTCTCGGAAACATGAGTAAAATTGCCAATACGTTCGGTGCAAAACGTCTCGGTGCTGTGCTTGCAAAGGCTGATGCAGGTGATTTTGGCGGCATTATGGGGCGGACACAACAACTGTTCGACAAAATGGGTGTGAGCGACTATTTTGGCGAGGTAACCGAGGAATACTACGGTCAGTTGTGGCGTACAATGCTCAACCTTGACGACGCATATCAGCAAAACCCGGACGGAACACGCACCAACCTATTTGCCACAGGGCAATTCCACGGCGACATTTGGGGCGGTATGGCTTTGTCTATGGGCTTAATGGGTGCAGGAAAGCATACGCTTACAGGCGCACAATATGCCTCAATGAAGCACAGCGTAAACAAGGCTGATGCACACGCAACCGAATTGCTTGGCAAAGAGGTGTGGGAGGGCATGAGGTCTTACATTGACGCAACCACCAACGAAAACATCGGTGAGTTAGCTGTGCTCATTGTCAATGACCAACAGATGACAGACAAGGAAAAAGAAGCTGTTCTTGAGTATATGGAGCGTTCTATCAAACTGCGAGGTTTCAATCTTGGAACCGTAGCCAATTCAAGAGGAGGAGGGCAGAGCGGTGAAGAATATGGACTCAACCAGAGCTACATAGACGGCTACAACTCGACCAATGCACAAGAGATGGCCGATGCCAAGAATATGCTCGACTATCAACGACAGAGAATGATTGATGTTGTAGGAACTAATATAGAAGCTCTCGTTGACGGTACTATTAATTGCCTGAACGAGGCAAAGAACGCTCCGGAGGGAAGCGAAAGAAGACAGGTAATCCTTGACTACCTCAATGCCAAACAGGTATATGATGGCATGATGCAGAGAGTGCTTGACGACATAGATATGCGTATCGAGGAAATCAATGGAATGATTGAGGCACGTACCAACAGCACAACAGGCATGATACACGGAGCAACAATGAAAGTTGATGACAGACGTGTGTATGTCGTTGGCGGTAATGTTGTACCTTATTCTGACGGAACAGGTATTGATGTCGCAAACTATGACGAGAGCATAATAGTACGAGATGCAGAGACAGGAGAGCTTGAACAGGTTTCGCCCGATGCTATACGTAGCATAGACGAGGCATTAGACCCTGCTGTAGAGAAACAGACCACTGCAGATGCTATCCGTATGCATTATGCACAGGAGGCAGCTGACAAGTTTGATGGTGTCGTTACGTTCAACCCGGGCGATACATACACCATCACAGGCGATGATGCACAGATACAGGTGCAGATTGTAGCCAATGAGGAGGGAATTGTGGACAATGGTGACGGTACTGTAAATGTATCGGACGGAACAAACATCTTCCCTCTTGCCAAAGAGACCATTCAGCAGCAGGCTGACAAGGCAAACATTGCGAGAGTGGCACAGTTTGAACAGGAAAGAGCCGTAGAAAATGGGCAAGCAAAAGCCATTGAGAACGCACAGGTAGAACAGGCGGCGCAAGAGGCTGACAGACCCCAATATGCAATTAACGACAAGGTTACGCTTAGAGATGCAGAGGGAAACATTATACATGGAGAGATTGCTGAATACAATGAAGCCGATGATGATTTTGTTCTTGATGTTGATTTTCCTATTGGTGGCAAATATGCTCCATTGCTAACTCGTGACGAGTTGGAGAGTATGGTTATCGAGTATAACGGTACGGAAGTCAATCCTATAAACACGGAAGCACGGAATACTATTCAAAAAGACAATCCGGCAATCGAAAGCATTACGGAAACCAATGAGAACGAAAGTGAGGAAGGAACAGAAACCTCAACAGAACAACAGCTGACTGCATTTGAACGTATCCCGAAAGACGAACAGGGTAATCCTATCTATGTGCAAGCCGACACAGATACAGCATGGGATGCAATAGTAGAACAGACAGAGGGCGATGAGGCTATGGCGCAAACCGTAGCCGATGGAATGGTTGCCGACAAAGAGGCTGCTTTGAAGAAAGTGGAGAAAGCCAAGTCGAAAGGCGGTGCTACCATTGCCGAGAAGATTGCGGCAGAGAAAGAGCGTAAGGCGGCTATAGACTCAGCAAAGCAGGAGGTTGATATTTGGAAGAAGATAGCCGGTACTGCCAACCGCCGTAAAATGGAGTTTGAGGCAGAGCGCAGACGTGTGGCAGAAGAAGCCGCGCTACTGCGCAGAGCAGAGGAAGAAAGACTGCGTGCAGAACGTGAGGAAGCAGAACGCATCGAGCGTGAAGCCCTTAACGGTGTTCCCGATATGGTGGACGACACCCCACAAGATGCACGTGCAAGAGGTTACAGACGTGTCAGCGGACATAAGATTGACCGACAAGAGCCTGTACAGGGTTTGCAGGGTAAGGAGATTGCCGTTAAGTTCGGTGATGGTGTAATACCGACAGGTCGTGTTGCCGTGATTGAAGCAGAGCAGTTACAGCCGAGCCACATTCAAGGTGTACGTAATCCTCTCCACTTCATTGATGAGGCACAGCCAAAGGAGCGTAACGATGAGGCAAGCGTTCTTTCTGCACAAAGAATAGCAAAGAATGTTCGTCCGGAAGAGATTACGTCTTCCGTTACTGCATATACAGGCGCTCCAACGATAAACGCACGAGGAGAGACAATACAAGGTAACAACCGAAGCGATGCCCTCCGTCTTATGTGGTCGCAAAACGAAGACCAAGCAGCTAAATACAAGCGGTATTTGATTGACCATGCAGAAGAGTTTGGCTTGAATGCCGAAGATATTGCAGCAATGCAGCGTCCTGTTCTTGTTAATATGCTTGACGTTGAAGACGCAGATGCTATCGCACTCGGTCAGTATGTCGCACAGGATACCGAGAGCGGAGGCACAGAGCGCATCAAGCCTAAAAATGCCGTGCAGAAAATGGGAGCCGATATGCGAACATTCGCAAACCTTCTGCTAAAGTCTAACGATGAAGAAACAACATTTGCAGGGCTTATTGACAGTAACGGATATGAGGTATTGAAATGGATGAGCCAAATGGGTTACATTACACCTACACAGTATAAGAGTGCTTTCGACAGCAGGGGCGGCATTACAGCAGAGGCAAAGAACGATTTGCGAGGCATCATGTACCAGAGCATCTTCAAAGGAGGCAGCACAAGACTTGAAGAGATGTTTAATACTATGCCTGCAAAGGCTCAAAAGGCTATACTTGCAACTGCATTCAGAGATTATGACAGCCCGAAGTCTGAAAGCATGATTGAGGAGATACAAAACTCTATAAGAGCTTACTATGCTTTGTCGCAAAGCGAAGACTTCATCAACGCTAAGACATATAAGGACGTGCGTTTGGCTATCGAGGGTTGGAAAAATCAATACCAAATTGATGATGCAACAGGTGAGAGTTATATTCCTGCCAATAATTTCAGTAACTTTGCATTGCTTTTGGCAGCAATGTACAAGGGTCAAAACCAGAGCGTAATTCAAGGTACATTCAACAGGCTCTATGACCTTATTCAAGGAACACAAGAAGCGAATTTGTTTGAAACACCTGATAATACTCCACGCACTCTTGCACAAGCGATTAAAGAAGCATTAAATATAGATTACAATGGACAACAAGGAAGCAATGTATTGGTTGGCGATACTTCAACAAGCCAACTCGGGCAGCAAGAAAGCACAAGAAATGCTGAGACAGGAGAACGAACTGAGGACGGAGAGCGGACAGATGACAGTGAAGGAAGCGTTGGAGGAGATAGTCGAGGAATACGAATTGAACAAGAGAATAGAGGAAATCAAGCTGAGGAAACTACAACGCCGCAGACAGGAGAAGTAATCGGTCGTTCCCTCTCAGCTAATGAAGCAGAAAACCTCATTGCAAATATGGAGGAGAATGCGGACACAGCTCCTGATATAGAACTTACTATTGAAAATTGGGATACCCTATTCGGTGAAGAAGGTATAGTAGCTACACCAATCGGTGAAGTGAAAATTGGAGAAAACCAATTTACCAAACTAATGCGTGCAGACAGAAACGGTAAACTGGGAATGATTAAACCTACACTTGAACATCCTCACGCCATAGTTGAAGACACAAGCGAAGCAAAAGGCGACAATGTAACCGAACGAGCTTCATCCTATGTCTTTATCCGCTCATTCAAGAAAGCGGACGGTTCTCGTTATTATTATTTTACTTCAGTAACAGTAAGTAAGGACGGTAAAGAGGTTGTTATATCAAACCAAGAGAAGTCTAAAAAGAGAATATCCAACCTATTACAAAATGGAGTAATAAGTTGGATAAACAAGAATGTTCAGTCTGTATCCGAAGCACAGAGCGAAGAATCGGTTCTTCTTGACGATTCGCAGACTGCAACCCAAACCGATAATAACACAGCCTCTCTCGGTATCAATTCGTCTGAACTTTCTGACAGCAAAGATACAACAAATTCTAAAACTACCAACGAGTTAGAAGAAAAAAATGCAATTCCGTCTGTTCAAGAACAGGTGCAGGCAGCCGAGGCTGAGGTAAACATAAATCCTACCGACAAGCAGAAAGAGGCAGGCAACTATAAGAAAGGACACGTTCAGATTGGCACATTTAACGTAACCATAGAGCAGCCAAAAGGCTCTGTCAGAAGCGGAGTAGATGCTAACGGCAAGAAATGGGAGATTGAAATGCAGAATACCTATGGCTACATTCGTGGCACAGAGGGTGTGGACGGCGACCATATAGACGTGTTCCTGTCTAATGATATTGACGGTTGGAATGGCAGACAGGTGTATGTAATTGACCAACGTAACGAGGACGGCAGCTTTGATGAGCATAAGGTTATGCTTGGTTTCAATGACATCAACGAAGCCGAGGAAGCCTATTTTAGTAACTACGAACAGGGTTGGCAGGGACTTGGAGCAATTACAGCTGTCAGCATTGAGGAATTTGAAAAGTGGATAGCATCATCACACCGCAAGACAAAAGCATTTGCAGAATACAAGAGTGTTAGGAAAGCATCAGAACAAGATGACAAACAATACACTATTGAGCCGGCACAGTACACCACGAAGAAAGGCAAGGTACTTGATATGCACCTCGTTAAGTTCACAGGCGAATTGACAAAGGAGCAACAGAGAGCAGCCAAAGAACTTGCGAAAGCCGATAATGGTTGGTATGACCGTGAACAGGGCGGTTTTATGATGCGTAGCGAGGAGAGTGCAAAGCAGTTGGCAGAAACTATCATCGGCAATGAGGAAGCCGTAAGCGATGCACAGCCTGTATCTATGACCGATATTCAAGCGTTGAACAATGGCGATGTGCTGTTTACAGAGCCTCAACAGGTAGAGCAGACAGACAGCGAGGAGGAATCACCTGTATGGCAGTATTCTATCCACGTTGATAAGGAGACAGGACGAACCACATTGAGCCGTGATGATGTGAGAGGCATTATTCCTATTGGCGATGGTAGTTTCAGATACAGCACGGACAGCCCAGAAGAGATGCTTGACATTCTCCGCAATCCACTGAATGGTATGCAGGAGGTATTGGATGCAGTAGGCGTTACTCTTGAAAACAAGATTAAGACACGTGAACTTGACCGCAAGAGCAAGGAACAGACTACCGCAGAGAACAATCCAAGCGGCAACCGCCTTGTTACTGATGAGCGTTACGCAGAACTCCGTGAGCGTATGCGTAAGAAGTTGGGAGGACAGATGAACATTGGCATTGACCCCGAAATCCTTGCCATCGGTACTGAAATGGCTGTTTACCACTTGGAGAAAGGCGCACGCAAGTTTACCGAGTTTGCAAAGGCTATGGTTGCAGATTTGGGCGATGTTATTCGTCCATACCTCAAAGCGTTCTACAATGGTGCAAGAAATTTGCCCGAGGTAGAGGGCAGCGAGTTTGCAACCGATATGACCCCATACGATGAGGTGCAAACCTTTGATGTTGCCAACTTTGACAAGACCGGCATTGATGCTCTTGCCACTGCTGAAACTGTAACAAGAGAGGTTGAGGTAGCACAGGAGGTTGAGTTAGCACAGGAACGTATCAAGAAAACACGTTCGGCAAAGAAAGAAACCAAGAAAAAAGCAGTAAATTTGCAGCAGTCAAACGAATTAGGTTTGTTTGATAACGAAACAAGTAACGAAGATGGATTACAGAGAACTGATGAAGAACGCTCCGAAGGAGTGTCAGCCAACGGTAATCGACACGAGCAAGGATTATCAAGAGGCACTGAAACAGGTAGCGAAAGCGAACAACAAGACAGTAGAGGAACTGACCTCGGAGGAGAAAGAACAGGCGATGCAGTCGATAGGACTGTGCGACCTCGACTTTCAGACACCATAACCGAGAAAAAGAACACCCGCAACAACCATTCGGAGCGAGGCAAAGACCACGCCCCTACTTCGGTAGATGCACGTATTGAAGCCAACATCAAGGCTATTGAGTTGGCGAAGCAGTTGCTTGAGAGTGGCGAACAGGCTACCGAGAAGCAGATGCAGACCCTCCGCAAGTTCAGCGGTTGGGGTGGACTTGGAAAGGCTTTCAGCGAGGGAACATATTATGCTCCCAACAACATTGCAAAGAAACTCCGTGAGTTGCTTGGTGAGGAAGCATACCAACAGGCGGTGATGAGTGCCAACAGTGCGTACTATACCCCTGCATACGTTGTTGATACCCTTTGGGATATTGCAGAACAAATGGGCTTTGAGGGTGGCAACATCCTTGAAGGCTCGGCAGGTATCGGTAACATCTTGGGACAGATGCCTACCCACATCAGCGAACGTAGCGACATTCACGCCATAGAGATTGACGGCACATCGGGCGGCATTCTCTCTCTCTTATATCCCGATGCAAATGTGGAGGTACATGGATTTGAGGAGACACATATCGCCAATGGTAGCGTGGACTTGGCTATTACCAATGTTCCGTTTGTTACCGGACTACGTGTAAGCGACACCACAGGCGACAAAGACCTTTCAAAGAAATTCCACAACATTCACGACTTCTGCATAGCAAAGAATGTACGCAAACTGCGTGAGGGCGGTTTGGGTATCTTCATCACGTCAAATGGTACACTTGACAGCAGCAAGAAATTGCGTGATTGGATTGTGAACGAGGGCGGAGCAGACTTTGTCGGTGCTTTCCGTATGCACAACAAGACTTTCGGAGGTACAGGTGTAACCTCGGACATCATTGTCATTCGCAGGCGTGTGAATGGTAAGAAGTCTGCCAATGCCATTGATGTTAGTAATGTATCTGGCGAGCGCACAGCAGAGTTTGATACAGGCGAGACACGCAAGGTAAAGGGACAAATCGTTCCTGTTGTCAAGCAACTTTCAATGGACTACAATCAGTATTTCATTGAGCACCCCGAGAATATGGCAGGTGAAATGCACTTTGCTTTTGAAAAAGGCGACACCTTCCGTCCGACAAGCAAGGGTTTGTATCCTAAACAGGATAAGAAGCAAGAACAGATGTTGGCAGAGTTCGTTCAGTCATTCTCGGCAGAGGAATTTGGCAGCAAGTCTGATGATGCAGGTGTTACCGATGTAAACCCCGGAAAGAAAGTCGGAGAAATGTTTGTCAAAGACGGCAAACTGTATATCAACTCCACCGCTTCTGCCCAGCCACTCGATGTAAATGCCAACAAGGTCAAAGGACATACAAAGGTTGAATGCTTTGAAGCCTACACCGCAATCAAGGAAGCCCTTGCAGAAGTTATCGAATATCAAACCAACAACGAGGACGACAAAGGGTTGAAGCCGTTGCTTGCCAAACTCAACAAGGCATACGATGATTTTGTCAAGACCTACGGACATTTCAACAAGAACACCGCAATCGCATTCCTCCGCAATGATGTGGACTATGCCAATGTGTTTGCTCTTGAAAAGTTTGAAGAAACAGCCGATGCACAAGGACATAAAGTACAGAAGTTTGGAAAGACCGATGTATTCAGCAGACGTGTTGTTGAAAAGGAGGCAGAGCCAATGCCTACCAACGTAAAGGACGGCATCATCGCAAGTATTTTCAAGTTCGGTCGTGTTGATGTTCCATACATCGCAGAGCAACTCGGGAATAGCGTAGCCAATGTAAAGGCTGAAATCCTCGAGAGCGGTTACGGATTTGAAGACCCTGCCACAAGACAGGTGGAAGTGTCGTATCAGTATTTGAGTGGCAATATCCGTGAGAAACTCCGTCAAGCACAGGAGAACAACGCTAATGGCGAATACGACCGCAATATCAAAGCATTGCAGGAGGTAATGCCTATGACAATCCCTGCACATTTGATTGACTTCACTTTGGGTAGTTCGTGGATTGAGCCTAAGATGTACGAGGACTATGTAAAGGAGCGTACAGAGGTTGGTGTACAGTTTACAGCCGTAGGTGGTACTTGGTTTATGAATGAGCCATATTTCACCAACTACGAGAAAAACCGTGCTATGGGTGTTACAAGCGAAATGCTTGGACGTACAGTTATGGGACATACTCTCATTGAGGCTGCCATTCAGAACAGGAGCATCACCGTTTCCACCACCAAAAAGAATTGGGACGGCTCTACTGAAACCATTACCGACAAGGAGGCTACACAGGCTTGTGCCGCCAAGATTGATGAAATACGTCAGGACTTCAAGGAGTGGGCAAGACAGAAGATGCAGAGCGATGCGGAAATGAGCGAACGAATGGAGAAAGTCTATAACGAGACATTCAACAATTACGTTCCTATGAGTATTCCCGATGACTTTGTGCCGGAATACTTCGGTGGTGCTTCGCATAAGTTCAAGATGCGTCCACATCAAGGCAGAGCCATTGTAAGAGGAACAATGCAGCCGTTGTTACTTGCTCACGAGGTTGGAACAGGTAAGACCTTTACCCTTATCTCCACTGCTATGGAGATGCGGCGTTTGGGAACAGCTCGCAAGCCTATGATTGTCGTTCAGAACGCCACCGTAGGACAGTTTGTAGCAAGTGCAAAGGAACTCTACCCCAATGCCAAGATTTTGACTCTTGAAGAAGCCGACCGCAGTGCGGAGGGTAGAAAGAATTTCTATGCCAAAATAAAGTACAACGATTGGGATATGATTGTCGTTCCTCAATCAACCTTTGAGTTTATCCCCGACAGCGAGGAAAGGCAGATGGCATTCGTACAAGCAAAGATTGAAGAAAAAATGCTTGTGCTTGAGAAGATGAAAGAAGCCGACCCGGACGGTAAGAGTATGATTACCCGACAGGCAGAAAAGGAAATCGCACAGTTGGAGGAAGAACTTGCAGGATTGAGCAGCGAAACAGGCAAGAAACGTACTGCCAATGATGAAAAGAAACGTGCCGTTGCCTTGCAAAATGCAGAGGTAAAGGCGATGGAAATGCTCGACCGTAGGACTGATGACGTTGAGAACTTCGATGATATGGGTATTGATGCCCTGCTCATTGATGAGGCACACGAATACAAGCACCTCGGATTTGCCACCGCTATGCAGCGTGGTGTCAAAGGTGTGGACCCGTCATACAGCAAGAAGTCGCAAGGAGTGTTCTTGAAGACACAGGCTGTTTTGGAGAAGAACAACGGACGAAATGTAATCTTCGCCACAGGTACACCTATCAGCAACACAGCAGCCGAGATTTGGACGTTTATGCGCTATCTGATGCCTGCCGACACTATGGAGGAATACGGCATCTACTATTTCGATGATTTTGTACGCAACTTCGGAAACATTCAACAGATGTTGGAGTTTACCACAAGTGGAAAGTTCAAGGAGAACAACCGCTTTGCAGGTTATGTAAACCTCCCCGAGTTGGTGCGTATATGGTCGGGAGTATCTGATACCGTTCTCACAAGAGAAGCAGGAGGCGTGAGTGATAAGATACCCGAAATGGAGGGTGGAAAGGCGCAAGACCTATACCTGCCACAGACACGTGCTTTGCGTAGCATTATGAAGTTTGTCAAGGCTCAACTTGAAGAATACGACAAGATGAGTGGCAAGGAGAAAAAGGAGAATAGCCATATTCCTTTGACGATGTATGGTATTGCCAAAGCCGCCGCCGTTGATGCACGATTGGTACAGTACGATGCGGAGGACGACCCACAAAGCAAAACCAATGAGGCTGTAAGACAAACCTTGCGTTCACTTAAAGAGACTGCCGACTATAAGGGTACTGTTGCCATCTTCGCAGATAACTACCAAAACAAAGAGAGCGGTTTCAACTTGTATGAGGATATTCGCACCAAACTGATAGCAGAGGGTGTCCCTGCCGATGAGATTGTAGTAATCAAGTCGGGAATGACCGTCAAGAAGAAACTTGAAATCTTTGAGAAGGTAAATCGTGGCGAGGTGCGTGTAATCCTCGGCTCAACCTTTACGCTCGGTACAGGCGTGAACATACAGGAACGTCTGCACACATTGATACATTTGGATGCTCCTAACCGTCCAATGGACTACACCCAGCGTAACGGACGTATCTTGCGACAGGGTAACCTGCATAAAGCAATGGGCAAGCCTGTACGTGTATTGCGCTTCGGTGTTGAGGACAGTTTGGACGTTACCGCATATCAGCGTCTGAAAACAAAGGGTGCTATTGCCGACAGCATTATGAACGGCAAGCAGATGATGGCAAACAGTATGACCAATCGTGTGCTTGAGGAGGAAGAAGATGTATTCGGTGATACCGTTGCTCAACTTTCGGGCAGTGAGTATGCAATGTTGAAAAACAATGCAGAAAAGAACGTCCGCAAGTTTGCAAGCCGTAAAAAGCAATGGGAGGCAGACCAAACGTATATCCACAATGCCAAACCAAGAGTGAAAGGCTTTATCAAAGATGCAGAACAGCGAATTGAAAAATACAGTGCCTTTTTAGATGCTGTGCGTGCTGCATTCCCCGATGGCAAGTTCACCGAAATAATAATCGGCAAACATCGCTTTACCTCTATTGAGGCTATGGAAGATTTCTTTAAGGAGCATAACAAGAGTGTTCTTGCGGAAATGAAGCAGATGAAAGACGGTGAGATTGCAGGAGAGCAGAAACGAGAACTGACTATACAGATAGGCAATTTCTCTTTCAAGGTAAAGACTGTGCTTACAAAGGAAACCAATAGTAATGGTATGACTCTGTTCACAGAAGCCCACAAGAAAATGACATATTCGTGTCCCGAACTCGGTATAGAGGATTGCCCTATACGCCAACATTTGTTGAGAAATGCCGTAGAAGACATTATCAAGAATGTGATTACAGGCAAGGACTTTGCCGAGCGTTTGGAAGCAGCTCACCGTAGCAAAAAGCATAATGAGGCAGAGTTGGAACAACTATTGTCAAGAGAAGGAAAGCCATTCGAGTATGAGGCAGAATTGGTACAAGCTATAGCACAATATGAGGAGTATTCTGAGGCTATGAAGAAAGAGTTGGAAGAAAAGGAAGCCAAGTATGCCGAAATGGATGCAAACATTGAAACTGCCGAAAATGTTTCAAACACAGAGGAAGATGACGACACTCTTTATCGCAGCGATGATACAATGTATCGTATCCGTGAGAGTGCAGCACCTAAAAATATCGGTATAGGTTATAAGGTGTTTGTCTTGAAGAACGGAGAACTTTATCCTCCAATGGTAGCTAATCCTAACGGAGATGCAACGCCTGTCGGCGTATGGCTTGATGCAGATGCAGCTCCGATTGCAGGACAGAGCAAGACAGGACGTTCGCAGGTTAAGGCAGGCGGAAAAGGAACACAGGGAGGAAGCGGAAAACTTGCATATCGTCCAGGTTGGCACTTGGGAAAAATTCCATACGCTTTGCAGTTCAACAGAAACGATGAAAACGGAGAACGGACGTTATTCCCTAAAAACTTCGTATGGGCAGAGGTTGAATATGCCAACGATGTGAACTATCAAGAAGAGGCTATGAGCTATGGCTATAGTCAGAATGGAAAGTTCCAACATAGTTACGCAGGTTTGCCAAGAGTTCCAGAGAATGGTTCATATACCTATCGAACAAACCCTAATCCTGAAACAGACCCTTGGATTATAACGGGAGCGATGAGGGTGAAACGTTTACTTACGCCTACCGAGATTGACGAAATGGTTAAGGCGGCAGGTCGTGAGCCTAAACCAAGACAAGAGGGTGCTGTAACCGATGCAGAAATCGAAGCCCTCAACGCTGAATTTGTCGAGAACTATCGCACTGCCAGCGAGCTTGACCAAGTCAATGACAGGTTTAATAAGGAACTTGCAACACTGACAGATGAGAATGCAGACAATAAAGTGTTAATGCTTGGTACACCGTCAGACATATTGTTGTCAGGAGGCGTAGAAAATAAGCCTATGAAACTTTACGGTAATAAAGTTATTAAGAAGATGCATAAGCATGGCTTTACACTTTCTGAACTCAATGATTTACCCAAAGCAGTTGCTAATCCTATTGCTATATTTGATGGGTCAATAAACGGCAGCCATGCGATACTTACCGAGCTTAAAATAGAAAAGAACAATATCTTGGTTAGTCTTTCTATTGGTAAAAACAATGATGTGGATTTCAATATTGTAAGTTCAGTTTACGGTAAAGCAAATAAAGGTGTTGTTAATTGGATAAATGACGGTAAATTAAGATACGTTAGCAAAAAGAAAATGCTTGACTACTTACGCATTTCCGCTCCCATTGCGGAGGCACAAAGCAGCCAAGCACTTTCTGGTGCTGCAAAGATAGTAAAAGATTTTGAAAATCCAAGTGTTGAGGAAGAAATTTCTACTCGTAGGGAGGTTACAGAAGCTAAACGTAATAGAATGTCTGAACGTGTGGCAAGCCTTGCAGAGAAATTGCACCTTGACAACGTGGAGATTGTTACCGATGCAAGCACTTTGGAGGGTAAGAAACAAAGTGCGAAAGGTTTCTATTTAAAGAGTACGGGAAAGATTACTATTGTCATTCCTAATCATACGTCGGTCTTTGACGTTGAACAGACATTGCTACATGAGGCTGTGGCACATTATGGCTTGCGTCAGTTGTTCGGAGAACACTTTGACACGTTCCTTGACAACGTATTCAACAATGCTGAAAAGTCAATTGTTCAGAGCATAGAAGTTATACGAAAGAATTTGTATCGTAAGTATGTTGAAAAAGCGATAAAAGGAGTTACTTCGGTATTTGAACAAGCCGAAATTATAGCCAAATTACCTAAAACAGAAATAGATTTTACTCGCACAGCAACGGAAGAATATCTTGCAACGCTTGCAGAGAACACAGAGTTTGAAGAAGCACAAAGAACAGGTTGGTGGCAGAAGATTAAGGATTTCTTCTTGGATATGCTACATAGGATAGGCTTTGAGGATTTCAAAGATGTTACTCTTAGTGATAATGAGCTTCGATATATCCTTTGGAGGAGTTACGAAAACCTTGCAGAGCCGGGCAGATACCGCAGTATCTTAGGTGAAGCGGCAGATGTAGCTAAGCAGTACGAGTTGAAAGTCGGCAACTATGCGGAAAACAATATCAACACAAATACAGCAGCTGAAAATGATGATGCTCTTTATCGTAATGGTGACCCTGAAATGTATGAAAGAGCTTTGGCACGAGAGAGATATGAGCAACGTGTAAGGAGTGGTATGTTCCAATCGCAAGAAGCATTGCAAGATAGTATGCTTGCAGTCAAAGATGCAATGATGGCTGTTCTCGGTGAAGACAAGTATATTGAGGATGTAGATGGATTTGAGAATGCTTATTTGGGAGAAAATCGTCTATCAAGCGTAAACAAAGCCGAAGCCGATGCTTTTGCTCATACGTTGTTCAAGCCTATGCTTGATGAAGTTGCCAAACTTGCCAAGAATGAGGCAGAACGTGAGGAACTGATAGATTATATGATGGCAAAGCACGGACTTGAACGTAACGAGTATATGCGTCAGCAAGCCGAAGCCAACGGCGAAGATGCAGACCGTGATTTTGCAGGTTTGACAGCTCTTACAGGTATGGATAACGTTGCAGATGCAGAAGCAGAGGCACAGCAGATGGTAACTGACTACGAAGATGCACACGACACAACAGACCTTTGGGAGAAAGTCAATGCCGTAAGCAAAGCAATCTTGCAGAAGTCTTACGAGTGCGGTATGATGAGCAAGGAGACATTCGACAAGGTTTCGGATATGTATGAGTTCTACATCCCATTACGTGGCTTTGATGAAAAGACAAGTGCTGAAGCATACGCTTATCTGACCCATAAGCATAGTGCGTTCAATGCTCCTATCAAGAAAGCCGAGGGACGTACCTCAAAAGCCGATGACCCATTTGCCAACCTTGAAAGTATGGCAGAGGCAGCGATAATGCAGGGCAACCGAAACAAGTCGGTAAAACAGCGTTTCCTCAACTTTGCTCTCAACCACCCGAGCGACCTTGTGAGCGTTAGCGACCTTTGGTTGGAGTATGACGCTGTAACTGATGAATGGAAACCTGTGTTCCCGGACAACATCGACAGCGCCAATACTCCCGATCAGGTTGAGCAGAAGATGCAAGACTTTGAAACGAAAATGGAAGCATTGTCGCAAAGCGACCCTACACGATACAAGAGAGGCAAAGATGCTATCGGCATTCCTTACCGTATCGTTGAGAGCCGAGATATGAGACAACACCAAGTTGTGGTGAAGCGCAACGGCAGAGACTATGTGATTACCATTAACGGCAATCCTCGTGCTGCACAGGCGTTGAACGGACATACCAATCCCGACAATGATATGTCGGATGCTATCGGTGCTATTCTCCGTGCAGGTGAGAAGATAAACCGGCAATTGAGTGCGTTCTATACCACACGAAACCCTGACTTTGTCGTATCGAACTTTGTGCGTGATATGCTCTACACCAACACAATGGCATGGATAAAGGAAAGTCCGAACTATGCTTTACGTTTCCACAGGAACTACCTTATGGTAAATCCTGTAAAGATGAAAATTCTTTTAGCGAAATATCGAAATGGAACTCTTGATATGAGCGATAAGACCGATGCAATGTTCTATCAGTTTATGATGAACGGAGGAGAAACAGGCTACGCCAATATCCGAGACATCGAGCAGCACAAGAATGACATTCGCAGAGAGTTGAAGCGAGCCAATGGCAAACTGAAAATCGGCAAGGCATTCAGTCTGCTTGCAGAGCGTTTCGATGAACTGAACAGAGCCGTTGAGAACTGCGCTCGTTTTGCAGCGTTCATCACCTCACGTGAAATTGGCAGAAGCATTGACAGAGCCATTTACGATGCAAAGGAGATTTCGGTAAACTTCAACAAGAAAGGCAGTGGTGCTAAGTTCCTAAATACAACAGGTCAAACGAAGATTGGTAATGCAACTGCATTTGTATCCGGACTTGGACGTAGCGGTTATGTCTTTTGGAATGCAGCCATTCAAGGTACTACCAACTTCGGAAGACAGTTGAAGCGACACCCTGCAAAAGCCTTTACAGGTATGGCGGCAATGTTCTTGCTCGGTGCTATTGTTGCCTACTTGGGTGGCGATGATGATGAGGACGACAAGAACGCATACTACAACCTGCCTGAATATGTAAGACGTAGCAATATCCTGTTCCGTGCAGGCGACAGTTGGATTTCCATTCCGTTGCCTATCGAGTACAGGGCATTCTATGGTATGGGTGAACTTATGATTTCAGTATTGAGTGGAAAGGAACACATGACAGGTGTTGAGATTGCCGAAGCCATTGCAGGGCAAGCGACACAGATATTGCCAATTGACTTCTTGGAAGGCGGTGGTGGCTTGAATGCCTTTGTTCCGAGTGTTGCCAAACCTCTATGGGAAGCCTACGTTGCCGAAAAGAGTTGGACAGGTATGCCGCTCTACAAGGACACACCTTACAACAAGGATATGCCTGAGTGGACAAAAGCATATAAGAGTACAAACAAGCACATTGTAAACTTGGCTGCTACTCTCAACGAGGCGACAGGTGGAGACCCATATACAAAGGGAAGCATTGACTTCAACCCTGCAAAGGTGGAATATCTGCTGAACGGTTACTTTGGTGGTGTGTTCGGAACTATCGACAAACTTACCAAAACCGCAGAAACAGCTTTCGGAGACAGAGAGTATGACCATCGCAGTATTCTGTTGGTAAACCGACTTGTAAAGGCAGGCGATGAGCGTACAGAGTACAGAGCTGTAAACAATGAGTATTTCCGTTTGAAAGAGGAACACGACAGACTGAAAACAAGGTTGAGACACTATGAGGAAGATACCGACAACGGTATCTTTGACTTTGCCGAGAAGATAGATTTTCTCTACAACTCGCCAGAATATGAGCGTTACGAAATCTTCGAGGACTACCGCAAGGATATTGACGATCTCTACGATGAACTGAAAGAGGCTGTCGATGATGATGAGCGCAAGTATATCGAAGCCGAGTTGAACGAACTCAAAAAGGAACTTATACAGGAAAGCAATCTCACTCGCAAACGTAAATAGTTATACTTAAAAAGAATGCTTGGGGTGTTACCTTTGCGGTGCATCCTAAGCATATTTATAAAATCATAGAAGTTATGCAGACGAACAAAGGAAATAAAGGTTTATTGTCTATGAGCCGCATTGCTCCCAAGAGTGATGCGGAAGATATAGATACAGTGGCATCTGCCTCACGGCAGTTCGGAGAGCGCAGGGCGTTCGATGTGCTGATGGAAGCACAGCACTATTTTAACCAGATGGAGGATTTCCGAAAGGACAGGGAACGTAACAAGCGTTACACATACGGGTTCCAATGGGACGACAAGATTACCGTTGACGGCAAGACGATGACAGAAAAGGAGTACATCAAGAGCCAAGGAAATGTGCCATTGAAAAACAACCTTATCCGCAGGCTTGTGAAAAGCGTGCTCGGCGTTTACCGCAGTCAAATGAAAGAGCCTACCTGTACCGCTCGAGACAGAGACGAACAGAAATTGGGTGAAACAATGAGTACCATTCTGCAATGCAATATGCAGCTCAACCGTATGAGCGAGGTGTATGCCCGAACTATGGAGGAGTTTCTAATCAGTGGCTTCATTGTGCATCGCAAGTCGTATGGTTGGCGTAACGGGAAGGAGGATTGTTGGACGGACTATGTCCAGCCAAACAATTTCTTTATCGACAACAATATGCGTGATTTCAGAGGTTTGGACGTTTCGGTACTTGGTGAGGTACACGACATCTCATTTGGGCAGTTGTGTGAGCAGTTCGCCTCGTCGCCCGAAGAATACCGCAAACTCCGTGAAATCTACGAGTTGGCTGCTAAAAAGGAATACATTGCCTCGTATGCGGAGCGTTTCGGATACAGCCGTTTGCAGAATTACGACTTTCTGTTCACGAGCGAGCCGGGACGATGCAGAGTTATCGAGGTGTGGCGTAAGGAGCAGAAACCGCGTTGGAGATGCCACGACTATCAAAATGGCGACGTCTTCAAGGTTGATATTGAAGACTACCAGAAGTGTGTGGTGGAGGTGAACAATGAGCGTCTAAGTTTGGCAAAATCGGTTGGTATGCCGGAAGATGAAGTGCCTTTGATTAAAGCAACTTGGTTTGTTGATGACTATTGGTATTTCTACTATCTGTCCCCATTCGGAGACATCTTGAAAGAGGGCGAGACGCCCTACGAACACGGCAGCCACCCATACGTATTCAAGGCATATCCGTTCATTGATGGTGAGATACATTCGTTTGTGGCTGACGTTATCGACCAACAGCGATACACAAACCGACTGATTACATTGTACGATTGGATAATGCGTGCGAGTGCGAAAGGTGTGCTGATGATGCCCGATGATTGTTTGCCGGACGGTGTCAGCATTGACGATATTGCCGAGAGTTGGACCGAGTTTAACGGTGTCATTGTCTATAAGCCGAGCAAGAGCGGCAAAGTGCCGGAACAGGTTGCGAACAATTCGACAAACATCGGTATTTCCGAGCTGCTGAATATGCAGCTGAAGTTCTTTGAGGACATTTCGGGTGTTACAGGCGCGTTGCAGGGAAAGCCCGGCTTCTCCGGAGAAAGTGCTGCTCATTATCAGCAGCAGACACAGAATGCCACTACGACATTGCTTGACCTGTTGGAGTGCTTCAGCAGTTTTGAGGTGGACGCAGCATATAAGGACGTCAAGAATATGCAGCAGTTCTATGACAGCAAGCGAGTTTTCAACATCGCAGGCAAAAGCGGCGCACAAATCGAGTATGACCCGAAGAAGATACGAGACGTGGAGTTCGATTTGAGCATTACCGAAAGTACGACGACACCTGCATATAGGCATCTTGCAAATGATATACTTATGCAGTTGTGGCAGGCACAGGCTATAAGTGTAGAACAGTTGCTTGAGCACGGAGACTTCCCATTTGCAGACGAGTTGTTGCAGAGCATCAAATCGCAGAAAGAGCAGTTAGAGCAGGGCAAAGTTCCTGACGGTCTTTCTCCCGAACTGATGGCGAAATCACAGCAGGGAGCAAATATGCAAGCCGTAGGAAGATTGCACAGCGCAATGGCAGCATAAAGCAGAGGGCGTATAGATTGGTTTTCTATACGCCCTCTCTGTTTACTTCTTTGTAGAGTGAGAAATGTCTTCAAGGTATTCGACGAAATCGTCTAATGTTACAACCTTGTCCTCTTTGCAGACAGGCCCAACATTCTTGGACATGGCCCAAATGCCGTTTCTCTTACCTATTGTTCCCTTTAAATTGTCTGTGGCATTGGGGTTGTCTGTCAGCGTCGCTATACCGTCAATGTTTCCGTACCTGCCCATTATTCTTTGATTTATTAATTGCTTCCAGCCAAGAGAAGTATTGACTCCTCTTCAATACTACTTCTTCTTCAGACAATACACATGCTCCGTTGCGATATGGCGTGCAGTAAAAACACTCCGCTTCAAGGTCTCTCACAAATTTTTTGGAATTGATGTATTGCTTACGCTTGAGTTTGCGGAAATTGTTCCTATCCATAACGACGAGCTGTCCGCTTGTACCACTTGTTGGCATCACATAGTAACGCTGTCCGTTCTCAGTGTGTGCCTTGTCTGCCATTATCACTGCCTCACGAAAACGGACAGAGGCTTTGATTTTTTTAAAGATGTTCATTATACAGTTGTTTTTTAGTTTAACTTATATTGTTGCGGCAGATACCGCCTTCCTCTTCTTGGTAACAAACCTGCCCACACGTGGAACAAACCTCGGCAACTCCATCTCAAAGAAACAGATGTGCAGACCGATGGCACGTGTCATCAGCAAGTCATCGTGCTTTCCTGTAATTGCCCCGAACGCTCCGTTCGGTTTCTTCTCGTAGCACAGGTATTCGTCCAGGCACCGTGCATCACGCTCCGTATAGAGGTTCTCTCGAATGGCCTTTACGAGAGTTGATATAATCATTGGTTTGGTTGCAATGTTTGTATGGAATCCATAATTCTTTGGCAAGCCCTCACGTATCGCCTCCTCCGACTGCCTGCGTGCATAGAGGTTTGGATAAACGTCCTTAATCTGATTAAGGATATAGCGCGATTGGTCTCCGTCAACCTCACGCTCCTTGTCGTGTGTTTCGAGCGTGTTGCTCTCTATAACAAGCAGTGAGTTGTCATAGAACGCCGCTATCTGTGCCGCCTTCCACGCCAACAAGTCAATATCTATGTGTCCATACCATTGTGCCACAACGGTAGGTTTGCCACCATCTGCCATAAAAAGACGGTCAAGAACGAGGATAACGGAAAAGTCGGCTTTATTTGAACGTCCTCCGACATCTACTACCGTAACATATCTGTCTGTTACAATCTCTTTATCGTCAATCTCTGGCATTTCCCAAATGTGAAGCAATCCCTGCTTATCTTCAGTGAAGCGTAGGTTTTGCATGGCATTCTTGCCCTCATCCTCATCGGCATACACCTCACCGATGTAGCGAGCCGGACGACAGGACGGGCGCAGCTTCTCTACCTTGTATTTGTCGAACACTCTTGCTCCAGAATTGACGAAAGCCTCCACATCATCTGACGGGAACTCCGCAGCCATTAGTCCGTGGTCGGTGTACTTCGCACGCTCCTGAATGTACCAATTAATTGCTTCGAGTGTCGCACCCTTTTCCCACAACCACCACAGATATTTTCCGCTCTCCTCACGGTTGGAGCCTACACTATCATTTTCCCGGTTGAGGTATAGGTTTCGGGCAAAACCTTCAATATCATCAATAGGCAGGGAATACTGCTCAATGTCAAACCACGAGACGAACATGGCTTCAAATTGCGACTTTCCATTCTTGGCATCGTCATACTCCCGTTGGAAGAAGTTGCCTGTACCATTTGCAGTACTTTCATAGACAATCATTGTATATGGTAGCAGCAAGACACCCGAACAAGCCGAGCGAACAATATCCTCAGGTTTTTTCCCGTCCGTTACCTTCCAAAGTCCAACCTCCGAAAGATGCACGAGGTTATAATCACCGCCACGACAACTATCCGGTCGTTCGGCTGTGCCGATTTTAATCTTGCAGTTTCGTTGAGGTACACGATGAATACTGCCAGACTTACCCACACCAACCAATTTAGGCTCATTCTCATTGTATGACTCGCCAAACTTGTGCAGCATTTCCACAGGATAGTCCTTTATCATACGGTCGAACATATCCTTAATTTCGTCAGAGCCTGAACCTTGATGTGCTATGATTATAGAGTTCAAACCCACTTTATGTACAAGCTGTAACCACGCAATATATATCTGCGATGTTGTTGAGCCGCCCCATTGTCGAGCTTTTAGGAGCACTATACGAATAGGCTTGTTTGCCTTACGAAGGTTTTCCAAACGGGCAACGAACCTGCGTTGTGGACGAGTGAGACGGAACAGCACATCTTCTCCACCTCCTTTTTTCTTGATATATACAAACATAGCCGCCCAAAATGGGAAGTCATGCCTGTTTCTTATGCGAACAAACTGACTGATTACTTTCAGTCGGTCGCTTTCGTAGTTTTCCTCATCTCCGATACCATTTAAGAAAGCTTTGATTGAGCCGCATTCCACAAGTTTCCGAACGAGAGGCACTTTCATCATCTCTACAGGCAAGTACTGCGTATGTAGAGGGAAATCATCAATGACTACCTTCACACGTTCACCGACAGAACCAAAACCGCTGATAGGGTCGAAACGTTCATAAATCTCGGCATTACGGCGATTATTCTCCGAAATGATATTGCGTATCGCTACTTCCATATCAGCCGATTTTAATAGGTTTATTCAAGAGAGCAACAACAACTCCTGCAGTATAGCAATACAGATGTACCCAACCATTGGTATTAGGAGAAAGAAAACCTAATATGATGTATGCAAACATCCATAACTGATAATATACTTTGCGTTGCACCTCAAACGATATAGAGCCGAAAAGTGCATAGACAACACCTGACAAACCAACTGTTGGAATATCCGACAAGCAAAAAGCCGGAATAGAAACCGCAAAAATGTATGCAAGTGTAAGCCGAAACAAAGATATGTCATACATGAATATAACAGAAAGAAAACACCACACAGTAAGAGCAACGTGTAAGAGATTGGCATGATAGAACGGATATAAAAAACGACAGCTAAGTCCGCACCCTGTATAAATGCCGACAGCCGAACAATCCGAAACATGTATCAATAATACAAGGATTGAAACTATAAGAGACGTAGCCTTTGATGCTTTCTTCGTATCCATTCCTTTCGAGCCTTACAAACAATAGCCTTGGCACTGCCGGGAGCGAGATAGAACTTTGGTGCCGGCTGGCACAATACAGTGGCGCAAAGTTCCTCAACAGACAAATGCGAATTCTCCTTACGCAGACGCATAGTCCTGCTGTATATCTCCTCGTACATTTCACGTTTTGTGGGCCTCATGTGCTGCAGAACATTCTCTCCCCTCATAATAGCGTAGAGAACAACCGCGGCCCTCTTTTCAGATACCCAGAAACGTGCTGACGGCATATTGACAATAGCCGAGTACACCTCATTCATACGGATGTATCTACATTTTGAAAAATACTCGTCATAGGCCCTCATCAGGTCGTCAGAACGTTCCCGTGAGAACTCAGCCACCGCTCCATAATGTTTCATAACAACTGGTTTTTTTTATGCAAAGTTATCAGTTTGGATGGTTAAAGATATACGCTAGAAATATTTTATCTCATTACTTTTGCCTCAAAAGAAACGTGAAAAATATTAATTCTTGAAATATGCCTAATAATAAGGAAGTTAAGACAAATAGGGACCGTTACATGGAACGGTTGAAAGGGAAGTATCCAGACAAGGAATATGCTGATGATGATGCTATTTTCGGACAGGTTAACGAAGATTACGACAGTTACGACAATGAATTAGCCGGGTATCGAGAGAGGGAAAAGGCCCTCTCAGACCTATTCGCAAGCAATCCAAGGAGTGCGGCATTCCTTACCGATTGGAGGAAAGGGGAGGACCCCATAATAGGAATGGTCCGTAAATTTGGCGATGATTTCAAGGCTGCACTTGAAGACCCTGACAAGCAGGAAGCCCTTGCTGCAGCAAACAAAGAATTTGCTGAACGTATTGCAAAAGAGGAGCAATACGAGAAAGAATATCAGGCTAATATAAACGAGACACTGACTAATCTCGAAAGTATGCAACAAGAAGCAGGTTTGTCTGATGACGACATAGATAATGCTATGGAATTCTTAGTTAGTATAGTGCGAGATGGTATTATGGGTAAATTTACTCAAGAAAGTGTATCTATGGCACTGAAAGCTATTAAGCATGATAGTGATGTAGAACAGGCAGACCGAGAGGGAGAAGTCAGAGGTAAAAACGCTAAAATTGAAGAAAAGCTGCGAAAAGCCAGCAGGAATGATGGTACAGCAAACATCGGCAGCAAAAACGGAGGAGGCAATGGTTCGACACGAGAAATGCCGGATTTAGGTGTGATAGACCGAAACTATGGTTCCCAGAACATCTGGGAGCGTGGAGGCGAGAAAAGAAGACAATACAAGTAATTCAATTAATTTATTCACATTCAAAAACTTAAAACAATGAAAAAAGCAACAAGATTTCTATGTCGCATTTTGCTAATAACATTAGCATTTGTGACAGGTGCATCAGGTGAGGTGTTTATGGCTGAAGCCACTAATCTACCTAATGCAGGTAAGACAGAAGCCGGTGCAAATGGTACAGGCGGAACCGAAGGTATCGCAACAGAGACACATGGCAGAGAAAACGGCGATGCTGATTTTTACCTTAGCGATGTGGACAAACGTATCGTAAAGATACGTCCTATGGCTACTCCTATTGACCAAATCAGTCGATATGCCAAGTCGAGCAGCACAAACTCCTTTGAGGTGAAGTATTATAGCGTTGGAACAAGAGAAATTAAGTGCAGTACAAAATCAAAGGTTACCGCTATGGTATCAGGAGCAAGTACTTCGCTACCTGTAGATGACCTCAATATGTTCACATTGGATGATACTATCCGTGTAGTTGGTGTCCCTGCCAAGACCAAACATGATGGAACAGCGTACACGTCTGACGATAGCATGGTACCAGACCTTGTATTGTGCGTATGCGGAAAGGATAGCTCTACAAACTTACCTACCGTATATGCAGTAAACGGAAACATGGATAGCTCTACAAGACAACCTATCCTTGTACCTGAAATTCCTTCAGGAACTACACTTGTACGTATGGGCAAGGCCTGTGGCGAGCTTGACGTACAGACAGGACGTTTCAACAATATTCCTATGCCAGAGACGCAATACTGCCAAAACTTTATGATACAAGTAGAACAATCCACCTTCGACAAGATTGCCGCAAAAGAAGTAAATTGGAACTTCTCAGACATCGAAGAAGACGGAGTGTATGATATGCGTCTTGCTATGGAAAACACTTACCTATTCGGTGTTAAGAACGTCATTAAGCACGTTGCAAAAGACGGCATGAACACTTGGTTTACAGGTGGCATTTGGTGGATGGCAGGTAAAGACATTGAGGTCGGAGAGTGGGATAGCGACAAACAATGTGCTGTAATCACTGACGAAAACCTTGTGGATATTACCAAAGACCTTTTTGTCGGAACAGGTATTGGTAACAAGCGCAAGATTCTTTTCTGCGGTAGTGATATGCTGTCTGCATTCTCGAAGATTAAGAGCGAGAAGTTCCGCTTGAAAGATACAGTTGAGGCATGGAACTTGAAGTTCAAATCTTGGGATACGGATTTTGGCGAAGTGCTTACTATACATCATGAGTTGTTCGATGTGAATGGTATGAGCGACTGCGGTTTTGCAATGGACCCAGAATATTTGTCAAAGAAAACCCATATATCTTGGGCGAGGAATGTCCTTGATTTGCAGAAAGCAGGTATTCGCCGTACGGATGCGGTAGTTATTCAGGAGGTAAGCTGCTTGTACTTGAGATATGCCAAGGCACATGCACGTATGAGACTGGCGAAAGCACCTGCATCTATTTCCGAGGCTGCATAATTAATAGTTTAAAATAAATTAGTAACCAAAGGGATGGGAGCAATCCCGTCCCATTTTTAATTTCAAAGTTTATGATTAAAACATACAAGTCTAACACACACGTGAGTATCAACATTGTACTTCCAAGCAGGAAGAACATGCACATAACTTTTTCACCATTATCCAATGGCGGCAGCACATTCACTACAGACCAGGAAGAGTTATCCAGAGCTATCGAAAGCCATTACAATTTCGGCAAATTGTTCAGACTGCAGAGCACAATCGATAATACCGGAGGAGAAGAAGGTGGATTTGACACGGAAGAAGGCAATTGCACTAACGAAATAAATGAAGATAACGGCACAGGCGCTCATGACGACGACACAGAATCAGGTTTAAAACAGGTGCATGTAAGCGACCTTGCCTCGGCAAAAGATTATCTTGCGGACAAATTCGGAATCAGCAGAACCTCTCTCCGCAGTCAAAAGGCTATTTTAGAGCAGGCTATTGCAAATGGGATAGAGTTCGTAGGATTGTCTTAAACATCAAGATATGGCCGTCTATACACTTGAAAGGATTACAGAAGATGTCCGCATAGCACTTGACCAGAACATGTCGAGCGACACCCTGGCCGAAATAGGTGACGTGGACACCCTCTCCATTAACGACATCATAAGGTCGAAGGTTCCTGAGGCGGTAAAAAGAGTACACAGCGAGGCACCGGCACACCTTCTGGACGGAGGGCATAATTTCGGCGATTCGGTATGTTGGATGGAGCACGAGAGCGGCTGGGTGCTGCTGCCAGAGGACTTTATGCGCTTTGTGGTGTTCGAGATGGATGACTGGGAGAGAGCCGTATTCGAGTGCCACAGCACAGGTGACGCAGAGTATGCAAGACAGCACTCACGGTTCAAAGGCATACGTGGAACATTCCAGCGACCTTTATGCTTCATTTCAGTACGCCCTGAAGGCAGGGTGCTGGAATTCTACTCCTGCAAGAGCACTAATGCAAAGGTCAGACGTGCCGTATATATACCATACCCCTGTGTGGATGAGAATGGCGGAATAGAGATATGCAGCAGGTGCTACGATTCCGTTATTTACACGACAGCATCATTAGTGCTTATAACATTTGGCAGTGACAAAAGCGCCGCTTTTAACGAATTGGCAAAATCAACATTATTATGAGTTCAATAAATAGAAAACAGGTGGATGGTGATGTCTCCATCAGCCGCAACGTGGATATTGGAGGCAGGGTAACCGTCCAAGGAAGCAGCCAAATCAAAGGGAACCTAAAGGTCGAAGGCTGGCTTGACGCAAAGAATATCAAGGGAGCAAACAAAGGAATATTCACCACAGTAGAGAAACTGAGGGAAGCCTACCCATTGCCTCACGATGGGTGGTGGGCTATTGTCGGCAGAACCCTCCCCGGACCGATTTATATCGGTGATGGTGGTGAATGGGTAGCCACAGGAGAGGAAGGAGGCAATCCGACTATTGACAGTGAACAATACAATGAAGCCGTTGCAGAGTTGCAAAGAGATATATCTTTGATGCAACAAGACATTCAAGATATTGAGAATAAGAACAACTCACAGGACACGCAACTGACATCGCAAGGCAACAATATTAACTCTATTCACGCTCAAACAATGAGAATAGAGAGCACTGCCAACTATGCCAAAACAAAGTCAGATGAAATAAGTGTGGAACTTGAGGACTTCAAAAATTCTAAAGGCATGTCTAACGGGCTTGCACCACTTGATGAAGACGGAAAGGTTCCTGCAGCATTTTTGCCAAGCTACGTAGATGACGTTGTCGAGTTCGCATATTCTGAAGATGAGATTAGCGCGATACAGAAAAGCTATGGAGGTTACTCAACTGATGATGTTTGCAGGATAATCTATGACAAACGCAACAATGTATTTGTCATCGGAGTTTTTAAAGAAACCACCTCATACTACGTAAACTGGCTTGACGCCGACTCTTGGGGGGATGTAAAGAGTGTGTACGGACGGACTCCACAATCCGGAAAGGTATATGTTGAAAAGTCAAGGAATATCACATATCGTTGGAGTGGAAGCGAACTTGTCCCTATTGGTTCTGACCTCGCTTTGGGTTATACAGACAGTACAGCTTTTCCCGGTAGTGATGGAAAGCTGTTACAAGACGAAATGGACACTGCAAAGAATGAAATTTCCAACCTCAACACTAAACAAGCTGTAGCAGCCCAACAGATAATTAGTCGAAGCATTGTTAATGTCAATGAGTTGCTTGGCTTGAAAGACAAAGAAATTTCATTTGCAGTAGTACTTGACCGCATAGCAAACCTCAATGTTGCAGATATTATTATGATACCCGGTGTTGTGCTGACGTTCCTTTCTGAAAATGGTTGGCAATCGAAGCAATGGACAAACACTACAGGTTGGGCAATAGAGAGCAACTGGACTGACTTCGGAACAAATGGAGAGAGCATTGGTAATACAATAAATGTAAACTCACTATGTGACAATATTGAGTATTCGTTAGGTACGGCTATTCAGGCGGTTCAGGAGTTGGAGAGAGAGAGCGGATTATCGTATTTCAAAAGCGGTGTTGTACTGACTTTCAAAACGGCTGACATTGATAGCAACGGTGCGCCTATATGGCTTGCATATCAGTTTACACGTGAGGTTTCAGACATCAACCCTGCGGATGAAAAGCCTTGGGTTGCATTCGGTTCGGCTAATGGTGGAAGTTCGGTTGAGACATCAGACGTTCCGGAAGAAAACGGGAAACAGGCTCTTTCGACAGGTGGGGCGTACGAGATGCAACAAAAGGCAATAGGAGGTTTTGATGAGGAAAGTGATGAGGATTACATTTATTACAAGGCTGTAAACCTCAACGGCACTCAACTCGAAGATGTGCAAATCAAGATACCGAAGAACACAGGAGGTGGTGGGTCAAGTGAGAGCAGCACACTTTCTATATATTTCGAGGAAGCAGCTCCCACAGTAGCATTCGGCTCGGATATACTTGTAAATGTTGCTTTGAGAAGCGTAAGCTACCCTGACGGTAACGAGGTATTGGGCGTGATACGCAGCCTTGCAATTATTGATGCAAGTACGGGTTTGACATTGTTCAATGAGAGCATGAATGAAGTCGGTTCTGCAAGTGCCACTGATTACAAATTTCAATTAAACTTTACCGAATACTTCCGCGGTGCAGCATCAAAGAGTTTCTTTGTACAGGCAAGTGATGCTGATGGCAACATAAAGAAGAAAGCTATTACTATTGTTGCTGTTGATGTAACTGTAGAGCAGCCTATGGCACTCAACTACACAAGCAGTACTGCATTGACTGTTGGCGGCTCGTCTAAAAGCATAGGTCAGTTTTATAAGTTCCCAAACAACTCATCTTCCATACTTGCAGTCGTCGAAATGCTTTATAACGGCGAATGGAAGAAGTTGGGTGAGGCTACTGTCAGCGACAGTTATACCAAGAGTATTTCGGTAAATCCGAGCGATGTGTTTGGTAGTGGAGAAAGGCTTTTGCATGGTGCTTACCCTGTACGTATCTATGGAGTGGAGATAAAATCGGGAGTAAGAGGCAACACTATCTACTCTACAATCATGTGCGTTGATGCAAACAATAGTACTCCGATTGTAGCTATTCGTTTCAATGATACTAACAACGGTACTTTACGTCTGTACGATAGCCTAAGTGTTGAGGTGGCAGCATACACATCTGGTAAGACAGATACGCCCGTCAATGTGTATTATGGTGATGAACTTGTAACTTCGGTAAATGCTATGATTGCTGAAACAATCAAGGTAAACAAACAGATACAGGGCTACCGTACTGACGGCACTGAGAGTATTATTGTACACGCCGAGAGCGGCAGCATATCAACAAACGAGATTAAAGTAACCGTTATGGGCAGTGCTATCGCTGCTGTCATAAAGGACGGTGCTTTATTCGGATTTGATTTTGCAAGCCGTAGCAACAGCGAGAGCGACCACACTATTAAAAACAATGGTGTGGAAATGGTTGTACACGGCTCAAACTATTCGAGCAATGGTTTTGTGGACTATCTTGGAGAGCGTTGTTTGAGAATAGCAGAGAACGTAACGGCAGAGATAACAGACTACACTCCATTTGGCAACTCAGCAGTAGAACGAACCACAGGTTGTGCTTTTCAATTCGCATTTGCAACGAAGAACATAAAAGAAGCGAATGCAAAACTCATTGAGTGTTATGACCCCGATACCGGAGCTGGTTTCTATGTGTGTGGCAATAGTGCAGCTATCTTCTGCAAGACAGGACAACCGGCATTAGTGGAACGGCGTTTTCGTTGCGGTGAAAAACATACTATGGCGATAGTCGTTGAGCCGTCTACAATTTATGTAACTCGTGGAGGTAGCAATTATTCTTGCATCAAGATGTACTTGGACGGTGAGGAGGTCGGTTGTATAGGCTACATCAGCAATAGCGGTGCAATCCTCAGCAGCAAGACTATTAAATTTAATGGAACAGACGGCGACTTATACCTCTATTATGTACTTGCATACGACAGCCACTATGAATGGTCGCAAGCCTTTCAGAACTACTTGTGCAAACTTACTGATACGACAGCCATGATTGCCGAGTTTGACAAAGAAAATGTTCTTGACAGCCAGAATAGACCAACACTTGATGCTCTCAAAGATAGAGGTATTCCGTATTATGTAGTCGTGGCAGACCAGCAAACATTTGATACGTTTGACGGAGATATTGACACAAGCACTAAGTTTTCTTGTACGCTGTACTATTACCACCCGACAATGCCGTGGCGTAGCTTTAAGGCGGTAAATGTACAGTGGAGACGACAAGGTACTACATCGGCAAAACGACCTATCAAGAATGACCGTTTCTATTTGCGGAAGAATAGTGGGTGGGCTGTTACTCCTGTTTATCCGGATTATACTAATGACGATGCATTGATTTCGTACAACTTGATGCAACTCGGATATGTTAGAGTGGAAGAAAACTCAATACCTGTAAGCATTATCACTGTAAAAGTGGATTACTCTGATAGTTCAGGCGCTAACGACTGCGGCGTTTGTGACATGATGAATGACACCTATCGTGCGCTTGGCAGCAACTATATGACACCGGCACAGAGAGCTTTTGACGGCACTTGGATAAAAGGAGATGTTCACTTGTCAGGGCTTCAGATGAACCATTCTACCGCCAATCACCCTATTGCAGCATTTCGTGCTACGATGGAGAGCCTTACAGATGCATGGTATCATGCAAAAGGTAATTGGAAGGAGGATAAGGGAGAGCAAATTGCTCTTGGCTTTAAGGATACACCGGGGTACAACTTAGGCTGTGTGAACTATGGCGAATTTGTTGAGTATTTCGGAACAGAGGGCGAAACGCTTGATGAGATAGAAATGCGTTTCAAAAATGATAATACTACTGATAAGAACAAACTATACCTGTTGTCGCTCTATTGTGGCGAAAACTACCGCTTTATGGCATACGAAAGCGGCGAATGGACAGCACAAGAAGGCGAGATGAAACAGCTAAACGGCAAGTGGCAGATTACAGGCAAGGTGCTCAATCCTGTGAGCGGTTACGAACTGCTTAGTTATGACGGATTGAATTGGTGGCAGGGCATTGGTAGCATTGCCGATATGATGGAGCCAACTACAGCCGAAGCATCTTGGGTAACCAAGTTGAAACTCGGACAGCCTACGTATCCGATGTGGACACGCTATTTCGAGTGCATGATTGACGATGACCAATTACAAGTGGACTTGGCAATGGGTCGTAAAGTGCCATACGACCTTTATCAGATGCTTGTATTCTGCAATAGTTGCGATTATTCCAAAGAGGAACTTGCCGATACATGGCAGAATATTTGGAAGACGCAGATGTGGAAGTATGCTAATCCGTATTCGCTCATTGCATACTATCTGTTTACCGACTATCTTGCAGCCGTTGACCAGCAGGCGAAGAATATGCAGCCGATGTGGTTCTTGGAGGACGGTTGTAGTGTGAAAAACGGCGTATATAGCGGTGCGAATGGTATGAATGCCAGAAGAATGTATTGCAACAAGGTGTATGACTGTGATACCTGTAACGGTAAAGACAATGACGGCGGACAGACTATTGACCCAGAAGTTGACCCTGGAGACTTAACAAATAGTGCATACGCTGGACGTGGTTCAGTACTTTGGAACAATATAAGAGGTCAGCAGACAATGGATATTGACCAAAATGGAAACACGATTACATTGCTTTCTATCGCTGACACTATGCGTTCACTCCCCGACATACTTGGTATAGGTGCTGGTCCATTTTCACCAAAAGGAGCATACCACTACTTTGTTAGCGAGCGTCTGAAAAAATGGCAAAAAGTTGTTTCGAGTTTTGACGGAGAACGCAAATATATCAAGTACACAGGATATAGCGATATTTATTTCTACGCTCTGCAAGGACTTGGCTTAACCTCTCTTCCTGCGTTTATCGAACAACGTTGGCGTATCAGAGACGGCTACTATCGTTGTGGCGATTTTAAGGCGGAAAGTGGTTATATCGGTGGTCGTATAGGTGCAAAAGACGGTGCTGTAATACGTTTCAAAGCAGCTAAGACAGGATATTTCGGTATAGGTAACGATAGTGGCAACATTACCGAGGGCATATACTTGCAAGCAGGAGAGGAAGGAGTATTTAGCAATTTCCAACACGGAGAGAACATTATGCTTTACATATATCAGGCAGACAGAATGAGCATGATTGATTTGAGCGAAATAAGTATCGACCCACAATTCGGTAACACTTTGTCAAAAATGGCTCTCTTACAGGAATTGTATTTGGGAGGAGAGACGCACGCAGATTGGACAATGTCACCGGGCAACACAGGTTATATGACTAATCTTGATTTGGGAGATATGCCGTTCTTAACGATACTTGATATTCGCAATACAGAGGTGCAGACGGTAAACGCATCTAAGTGTCCTCGTTTGGTATCGGTGTTCGCTGATAATACTTCTCTATCAACTATCACACTTGCAGAGACATCGCCTATCAGCACGCTCTCACTACCTAATACAATGACTGAGATTATCCTTAACAATCTTCCGAAACTAACCTACCCCGGAGGACTGACCATTGCAGGTATGGATAAGGTGTCAAAGGTGTATCTAAACAACTGCCCATACATCAATACCATGACCTTATTGGAACAGATTACAGAGGCAAGTGCATTAAAAACAATACGCATTCCTAATGTAAATGTATCGGCAAGTGTCGAAATGCTCCGCAGTATCAAGAATAGTGGTTGTATTGGTCTTGATGCGAACGGAAACGCATACGATGAAATCGGACAGTGTAGCGGTATTACAGGACGATGGATATTGACGGAACTTATTGAAGATAGCGAGGTGTTATCTCTGCAAAATTACTTTAAGGAATTGACAATCTATAATGCCCAATTCTCGCAGGTCATTTTCAACGATGAAGAGGCAGATAGTGCTAACATCACCAACATGGACAATAAGACAGGCTATTTGTTCGGAAACACTTATCAGAAGAGCGGACACTTTGCACGCATCGAAGCGAATAGTCATGCTTATAGGGCAATCTGGGACGCAAATGAAGCCGTAATGAAATGTCGTCAGTTAAGTGATGATAATTACAACTATTATGCGGACGGAACAGAACTCGATTTAAGCGATACCTCCGGCGAAGGCTTCGACATTATGAAGCGTTTGCAACCATATTGGTACAAAGGTGTGAACGACTATAAAAATCAGCAGAAGCACTTCTTTGCATCATCGCAGGAGGGCGAGCCTATTAGTACTGCCAACAGGATAACAAGAAAGAAACTGAGCGATATTCTTTTGCAGGAGTTATCGTCTGTATTTATCAATAGTAACAGTGTTGGAAATCCGTTAGTCATTACCGAGAATGCTAACCACAACACCTATTCAATAGAGGTTGAGGGTATGAAACAGGTGCGTTTCCCCGGAGTAAATTCAAGTACTGTCGGCGGTGCTTTTGTGGACGAAAATAACAATGTCGTATCATTGTTTAATATGCACGTTACACATTCGCTTTTTGACTTCACGCCCGGCGAATACATTTTCTGTGATGTGCCACAAGGAGCAAAACATTTTGTATTCTCATCTCTTACAGGATTAGATGACCTTGAAACTATTGCTGTCGATAGCAATGCTATTGAAGCTATTGAGCCTGATTGGGTACACACAACAGACCGCCTTGTCGGTGTATATGGAGCATCGGTTGATGGGTTGATGCGTATCCGCTCTATTAGTGGTGTCAAGACTAAAGTCGGCACAGGTACATCACAGACAAGCACTGAATGGACGTATGACGAGAACGGCAAAGTAACCAATTTGTCTGCTCCTGCTGTAACCAACTTTACGTGTAAAGATTTTCAAAACCTTGCAATGTTTCGGAAACATGGTTATCAATTAGTAGATTACGAAATGAGCAAGGATATTGCAAACCTTGTAATGGCATTGGTCGGAACACGTGATATACAGGCATACGCAGGCTATGGTAGCAGTGTAGGCTATACAACAGGAGCAAACGCGCTGAACACTTACGGAAATCAAACTCGCCAATATTCCGGAGGAAGCCTTATAGGAAACCTAATCTTCGGTATCCAGAACTTTGTAGGCTGCAATTATGAATGGACTGACAATGTCGCTGTAAATGTAGTATCTTTCAAGTCATATTTAAAGAATAAAGGTGTTGCGATTACAGCGGATAAGGTTGATAGGTATTGGCATATATACGACCCTGCAACAGATACTGAACGTACCGTACAGGCTTGTGAAGCATTCTCAGCACACTACAACATCGGTCGTGTTCGCTTCGGTCGTTACTGTGATTGTATTGCTTCAAGGATTACTACTGATAATTCGAATTTTAATCAGTGGTACACCGATAGCTATTATTATGCTGCGGATAGAAGCCGTGTCGTTGGTCGTGGCGGTCACTATGCGTTTGCGTACTGCGGTCTCGTTTTTGCGGTCGCGAATAACGCGTCTTCGTACTCGAGCACGAGCTACGGTTCTCGGCTCGCCTTCATCGGACCAATCGAAATAGAGTAAGCGATGAAAACAAAAAAAACGAAAAACGTAAGAGTGAGAGACCCAGCAATGGGTCTGCTCACTCTCCAATTTCCGCCCTGCAGGGGCGGCGATGAAAAAATAAAAGTTAATCGGTAGTCGCAGACTGCAAAAAAGGGTAGAGTGTCTCCATAGCCGTGTCGTTGGTCGTGGCGGTAACAATGCGAATGCGAACTACGGTCTCGTTTATGCGAACGCGAATAACGCATCTTCGAACTCGAACACGAACTACGGTTCTCGGCTCACAATCAAAGCAAATAAACGTGGGTACTGTTCGCCACGCTTATATATAATCGTTCTAACTGCACAGCTACGTGTAGCCACAGCAGGGAGCGAGAGACACGAGCCTCGGCAACACTATCTGCATAGAGAGAAAGCCGGAAAATAACTTAGTGCCTTGAAGGCAAGAATAAATAATGACTATGTTTCCTATTGATAATCTGATTGATGAAATAGCTACAAGAAAGAATATAGAAGATGCCTTTGATTATGTGGTCAGCCATCTCGAATGTAAAGAACAGAGAGAGAAATACTATCCACAACGGGAAAAAATATGTGATAGGCTTCGGACAGAACTTTCGGAGGGTACATTCCGCATCACGGAGTTCAACGAAATGGAGGTTAAAGATGGTGCTAAAATAAGAAGAGTTCAAGCTCCACGAGTGTATGGTCGTGTAGGTTGTCATGCCATTATGGTGATTGTTGAGAAATATACATATCCTACTCTCATCAAGAACACAGCTGCAAGTATCAAAGGTCGAGGGATGCATTGGCTGCATCATATTGTGGAAACAGATGTGAGGCAGTCGGCAGAACTAACGAGGTTTTACTATCAGTGCGACATACACCATTACTATGACAGCATAGAACAATGGCGAATGAAAGCACTCATAAGGGAATATATTAGCGACCCTATTTTGCTTCCCATTCTTGACAACTTTATTGAGTTGTTGCCAGAGGGTATATCAAAGGGGTTGCGTTCTTCTCAATGTTTCGCCAACTTATTTCTGTCGAGGTTAGACCACCTTATGACATCGGAGGTTTCATCATACAAGCTAAAACAAAAAGACTGTTCTTTTGAAGTACGTCATTTGTACTATCGCTATTGCGATGATATTGTAATGTTCGCAAGTAGCAAAAAGGAGCTATGGAGATTAAGAGATATGCTTGTCAAGGAAGTAGAGAATATTGGGTTGATAGTAAAGCCGAACGAGGCGATACGTCCTCTTGATGAATGCGGACTTGATTATTTGGGATATGTGAATTACCGAAGTCATTCATTGATAAGGAAACGTACTAAACAAAAAGCAGCAAGACATTTGGCAAAAGTAAAATCGAGAAAACGGAGGCAGTCAATCATTGGTTCATTCAAAGGAATGGCGTGCCACGCAGACTGTAAACATTTATTTTATCAACTAACAGGAAACAGAATGAAAAAGTTTGGAGAATTGGGTGTTGCCTACACCCCGAAAGACGGAAAGAAAAGATTTCCGGGAAACACTGTACGACTTGCAGCAATTCAAAACATACCCATTGAGGTACACGACTATCAGACTGATATGAAAACACCTCACGGCGAGGGACGTTACCTTGTTTCGTTCAAAGACAAGCAGACCGAACAATGGGGTAAGTTCTTTACCGCTTCGGAGGAAATGAAGAATATCCTTGACCAGATAAGCGACATTGAGGACGGTTTTCCATTTGAGACCAAAATCACAAGTGAGCGATTTGACGGCAACAAAGTGAAATATAGTTTCACATAGTTGTGTAACAAGATAAACAATCTGAAAAGGGCTGATAGTGTATTTTTGTGGATATTTATATGCATTGCAATGGAGAAAAGATATGGAGCTACCGAGAGAAACGACCGCTTAATGAAAATAGGTCGCAACAAATGGGAACTGATATACGGCTATGACACTGACGGTGTATCGGGCTGGACGTACCGTGAGCGTTTTACACGCAAGCCTACTATGGACGAGATTAAGGAGATTATCACCGCCCAAATCAACCGCAATGTCGAGGAAAAGATATTGTGCGGTTTGGTGTGGAGAGATATGCCTATATGGTTGTCCACAGAAAACCAATTCAACTACAAGGCTGCCTACGATTGTGCGAGGGACACAGGCGGACAGTCGTTGCCTGTAAAGTTCAAGTTCGGCACAGATGAAGCCCCTGTTTACCACACGTTCACTACGTTTGAGGAGTTGCAGGAGTTTTATATGACCTCGTTGGCGTATGTTCAGAATGTGCTCGATGAGGGTTGGCAGGAAAAGGACAGTCTTGATTTAAGTGTGTTTAATAGCCAAGTAGTATGAATGAGATACAAAGTGTAACGGAAATAGCCAAAGGTATCAGCGATTATGGCGTGATGATAGTTATCTGCGCTGCATTCATTGCCATGTCACTGTTGATGTGGGTTGCAATATTCAAGTGGTTTAAGAGCATTATTGACAGCTCAATCAAAAACAACACCGAGATGACAGCAGAACTATTGGAAACGACCAACAAGCAGAATGAGTTGCTAAACGATATTGCTGATGGCATGAGACCAGCAACACTATTACAGGTTAAGAACATATCGAACACGTGTTTTGACTTGGCTGTCGAACGTGTGTGCCGCATCATCAAAAAGGTACGTGAAGAAAACAACATCATCAACAAAGAGGCAACTAAAGCGAAGATACGCACATTGCTCTGCAACTTACACGAGGATAGGAACAGCCGTTTTGATAATCATCGATACAGAGGAAAAACACTAACGCAATACACCTCTCCGGAATGGATTGATTGGGTTGCAGAGGTCGTAGATAGTGAAGTTTATGCAGAGACACCTAATAACTCACGAGCTTTTACCAATGTGGAGGCTGTATACTCAAGAATTAGAATTGACTTTTATCACAGATTAACAGAGTAAAACAGATAGGAAATGAAAATACTAATTGACAACGGACACGGAAAGGAGACGCCCGGCAAAAGAAGCCCTGACGGAAAATTTAGGGAATACCTTTATACAAGGGAAATTGCAGAAGCCATTGAGAAAGAGTTAAAGTCCTTAGGTATAGACGCAGAACGTATAGTCCCAGAGATGGAAGATATAACTCTCGAAGAACGTGTTAGGCGTGTAAACGATATTTGTGATGAATTAGGTAGTTCAAGTGTAGTATTTATATCTATCCATTGTAATGCCTCGAAAAACGGAGAATGGGGTACTGCCCGTGGTTGGAGTGCGTATACTACCAAAGGCACAACTATGAGCGATGAACTCGCTACTATGCTGTACGTGGAAGCCGCAAAGCACTTTGCCGGGCAGACACTACGCAAGGAGTTTTCGGACGGCGACCCCGATTGGGAGGAGGATTTCTATGTTCTGCGCAAAACGAAATGCCCTGCTGTGCTGACGGAGAATTTCTTTATGGACAACGAGCAAGACCTTGCCTACCTCACTTCGGAGGAGGGACGTGAGGCTATCGTAAGAACGCACGTTGATGCGTTAATAGATTGGGTAAACAAATATGGAAAAGACTAAGAAAATAGTGCTATTGTTATTATTGGCGTTATTAGCAGTTTCGGTATGTTTTAATGTGCATTTAAAATCGGAAGGACTATATAAAAATGTCGAGAGGATTACATTCGTGGACACTATTCCATACTACAAGCCTATTCCAAAGGATAGCACAGTAATTCGTTACGTTACACATAGGTTGCCTGTATCCGATGATATGGAAGATAACTTCCCGAACAAAAGCGACCCAATAATTCCCGAAACACCAACAAAAAAGCCCAATATTGTTACCAACACACAGGATAGTTTAAGAGATTTCGGTAAGAGTGTTCCCGACAGTGCAGACGTGCTTATTCCTATAACGCAGAAAATCTATAAGGACAGCACTTATACCGCATGGGTGAGCGGATATAATCCGAGCCTTGACAGCCTTATATTCCGAATGCACCGAGAGGTTATCACTGTAAAGGAGTACCAAAAACCAAAGCGGATGAGTATTGGCGTACAAGTTGGATATGGAATGACTTTGAAAGGGACACCGCAGTTTGCCCCATACGTGGGTATCGGTGTGTCGTATAACCTATTTAGTTTTTGATATGGAGATAACATTAAACGTAATCAAGGAAGATGTTTATAATGAGGTGGCACAGACCACTGCGTACACAGGTGCGAAGATGGACGATGAACACGCCTATGAGACTATTTCCACCACCGATGAGGACAAATCAATGCTCGAACGCTTTTGGAATGAGAGCAAGAATATGATTTGCAACAGCTTGAAAAAGGTGCTTGTTTCGGAGGAGGAAACAAAGGGTACATATTCTTTGAAGCTGGGACTATCCACAGCCTTTGATGAAAACCTCACAGGAAGTATGGAGCGCAGCCTGTTCTCGTTCTTTGTGATGAACATTACAGCCAAGTGGTACACGTTTGCCAACAAGAGTGAGGCAACAGGCTACGCCAGCGAAGCCGCAACATACATCGAAGATATAATGCGCAAGGCTTTCTACAAGAAGAAGCCTCAACGCCCGACATACGACTAACAGTTTTATTCACTTAATTTTTAGAGAAATGGCAGAGAACAAAAAGACACTCACTGTAACCCAAAAGGTTAAAGAACTCGTGTATGACATCAAGAACAAGTCCTATTTGACAGGACAGGCACGAGAGGCAGAGGGAAAGAAAAATTACGAGGCCGCATCTAATATGCAGGCGAGTGATGACACGGAGAACAGTTACCAAATCCGCCGTTCGTTGGCAAACGCTTTCTCAGCATTGAAAAGTCTGCTCGGAGAGTATCTGTCTGAGGACAAGACTACAAGCGATAACCTCATTGACCAAGAGATTGACAATGACGGAGTGCTGACATTGGTGTTCGAGTTGCCAAGCAACTACAACAATGCTTCGGCAGACAGCCTCGGTAATGGTATTCACGCTTACTTGGTGGATATGGCATTGGGAGAATGGTTTGCTATCACCAACAAGGAGGATGCAGAAACCTACATTGCACACTCGCAGGTAAGTTTGGAGAATGTGAAACGTGCTTTGTACAAACGCAGTCGCCCCGAACGCCCGACATACTGATGTTTCCGTGTGGTAATGGTCAGCAGCAGACAAAGCCTGTTACGCTGACTTTCAAAAGGCAGGAACTGATATACGATGCTGCGAACTACTCGTTTGTTGAGGGCGACATAATGAAGGCAGACGATGAACACGCACGACATCAAGTGTCAGACATAGCACAGAAAGGCAACATCGACCGTGTTACGAGAGTGCTAAACCTTGCCCACGCTGAATGTGTTGAAATGCTGTTCCCATACACACACGAGGAAATTGCAGATAAACAGGAGGCGTTGAATGACGTGCTGACTTCTCCCGAAGAATATCACATCGTCCTGCAACTGCCCAACAGTTTCTCATTTACCACTGTGAAGTTGCTTCAAAACCTCATACACGAATACCTTGTGTGTAGAGTGCTTGCAGATTGGATGAGCATTACCAACCCAAGCAGCGAAGCAAATTGGGAAAGGAAATTTGAGAGCCTGCGAAGCAAGATAAGAACATCGCTTGTATCGAGAACAGGCAAGGTAAAGCGAAAGTTAAAACCTTTCTGATAAAAAGAGCCGAGGTGCATCACGCATCCCGGCTCTTTCACCAACCTAAAACTAACTATGAGAAAATCTATCTTACTTGGTTTGTCATACGTGGCTCATATACCACAGTGCAACCGTATATGCTTTCCCCTTTGTCGAACTTGCAGACAAGAGCAAGGCGATAGGCTTTATACGGCGAACCTCTGAAACCTCGCATTATCTTATCGACACTGCTCCATACGGTATGCCAATGTATGAGGTCGTTGGAGCCATACAGCACCTGCTGAACGTGAGTTGAGCGGAACATACCACGTTGGATAATAGTATTGATAGTCTTAAACGAATTAGGACCGTCAATCTTAAATGGTCGTGTGATGACGAGTGCCGTTACATTGCTTGCGGTCGGCTTCGAGAAGTCCACAAGCCTTGCTCCGTCAGCCATAGCGAGTGCTTCGGGATAGGAATTGACGTTGTCCACGATGTCGGAACGCATCATTCCCCACGTCTGCGACTTCAATGAATAGACGTAGGCATACCGTACGTCAGGGTTATAGACTATGAGGTGTTGATTTGTGTAGTCGTAAATCATACGGCAGCCTTTGAGAAATTCGCCGAACGGCAGCATATTTATGTCATTAGACGACACCTGTTCGTCCCTTGCCGCCATGCCATTGAAGATGCCGAGCAGTTTGTCGTATTTCGGGATGTCGCTGATTCCAAACGGCTCATCTGCGTTGAGCGTGTCGGATATGCACTGTGCCGTTGAGCCGCTCAGGAGCATTATGCCCCTGTCTGTGGCAAAGAGTACGGCGCTGTCTATTTGCGTTACGCTTTCAGGACCGCATACAACATCACGGGTAATGGGCTGCCTTGCAGAGTATGTTCCAGTACTTGAGACCTCCAATGCCCACACTCCCTCAGATGTGAACGCATATAGTGGGAACTGACCGAACTGCCCCTGCGATAACGCCTTGGCTGCCGTTGACAGCACATGTATCTCCTTCACCGGCAACGAGACGGAATATTCCTCCGAAAACCTGAAGGGGTTGTTCACATCAGAAAGGCGGAGCATGTTGCCATAACTTATCTCATCTTTATTAGATAAATTAACAGATTGAACATGTTTAATTGTTAGGCCTGTTACTGCTCCAAAAAGGTTTTGGAATCCCCAAAAAACGTATGACAAGTTCATAAACCCGTGAGTCTTGAGGTTAATTTTTAGTTCATAATAACTGTCTCCAACTTGTGGATAAAGAATCAGCCTTTTTGCGTTGTTGTTTGGGAAACAGAACAAGCAGATGTCACGAAGCCTTAAGTCTTCCGCAGGAATCTCAACATAGGCGTATTGCGAGTTCTCATACACCTCGACAAAGGCTTTTTTTATTGGCATATCAAAATAAAAGTGATGATAGTTTCCGACTTCATTACTGGCAGGATTTTGAATCGGCAGAGTCGTGTTAGCGGATGTTAGCCTCATTTTGCCAACAACGGCATTCAATCTGCTGTTATAGTTAAAAATAAATGGCGATACTATCTGCCTGTCGCCTCTACCTATGTCAGGCAGGGTCTCCCTTGTCACAAGTGATGTCAGCACACCCTTCTTGTCAAACGTTTTTGTTCCACTGGTGTTTTCGCCTACCTCCACATCATAAATCTTGTAGAAATTGCTACTATTCGTAAGTACATCCTTATAATTCAAACCGTCAGCTCTATATGTCTCAATATAGTAACCAATGTCTATGTTTCCTGTTTTCTTATAAATTCGCAACTTAATAACCCACTCTGTTGAATTTTCAACAATGCTTGAGTTAAAGTAAAAATAAGCAAACTCATGCGGCCGCATAGCTTTGACAGAGTAAACATTAAATGATGGGAACTGAGTGTTTATATCTTGGTCTGTAACTTTATCAATTTCATCGCCTGATGATGACTTGCATTTTATATCATAAGTTGTGTTATCAAAAGCGATAAAATCATCATCTCTATATTGTCCGATATAATGGTGACATCTGTATAAATTCTGCGCAGTCTGGGCCAAATCTAATTCAAAAGGGACTATTTCTAAGGTTTTCTGAGGCTCATCCGAGTTTTGTGAGTTGATTACATTATCAATAATTGACCAGTCGTCTCCATTCATCATAGCCGCCTTGCCGTATTCTTTGCGCTGAAATTGCGGAATGTTAGGATTATATTTAAGTATTCTCGAAATTGTATCTGCGCTGTCTGAATAGTCTATTAGAGGTTCTGTAACAAACACATCAATATGTGTGATAAAGTCGGCCCATTGTCCAAGGTTGACATCAATATCAAAGTTAAGCTGTGAGAGCGAGAAGACAGGGTTGAAGTAATAGGAGCCGTTATTCAGATTAACAGCCATTATCGGTTTGCACCATGTGGTTGGCACCAATAATACCGGGACTGTGTGTCCTATGTGTGAGCCGTCATACATTCGGAATGCGAACCGGATGTAAAAAGGCTCAAGGAAAAAGCCTTTGTCCCTCAGACTATTAGAGCACTGATTGATTAGTGCGAATATTTTGCTATATATTGAGCTCTTTTCATCTGTTGTAAGATTTGCGATGCCTGAAGACTCAAGTGTGTCCTTTTCTTTAAAGTCGATTTTGACGCCGAGGTCCTCATCATCCATTTTTAGACTGATGTGGTATTCCTTCTTAATGCCTGTAGCGTTGCTGACAATTGTAGAAATTCTCGGTCTCGCTGTCAAGGCTGGTAGTTCGCCGCCTAAAGTAATGTAACCGCCGTCCTTGTAAATGAAGTAGAACAGACCTGTGGATGTCGCAGCCACGAGGATGTTGCCGACGGCGGTCACATTGAATATATCAACATCTTCGAAACCATACATTTCATTGTAATCTATATTGTCTGCCTTCGTCGTCCAACACAGAGTGTTTGAAATTGTTTTGACAATGATGTTTTCTGTTTGTGCCGTCTTATGCACGCATACCACAGTGTCTCCTTCGTTATTCAGACGTATTATCTCCTCAGGAGCCAAGACAGGCCTCAGTGCGCCTTCCTCGTTGACCATGTTAAGGCTAATCGCAATGTCGCCGTCCTGGCACTCGTAGTCAGAGGGGTTTGCCGAACAGCCGTTGTATTTTATCTCCTTTATCATAATTCATAATATGTTTCGTACTATTATCGGTATTGCCTTGCCGTAAGGCTCTATTGTAACCGGGATGCCGCAGCAAAGGCGCACAAAGCCGTCTGTCCGGCATTTGCTTAGTATGTACCGGCATAGCAGCACTGACGATGCGACGTAGTGCCTTCCACGCCTGTTAGACTGGAATACCGTCGCCTCGTGTCTTCCGACGACACTTGAGGCGCGGTGCTTTACATAGAGGTATGTCTCATAACAGTCCTCCATAATGTCGATTACGTCACCAGCCTGAAGGTCAAGTGATTTGGAGACGCGGGAGGATATGCCGATACGCCCGTAGCTGCTAAAGGTGATGTCCGCCCTTCTGGTATTGCCTAATATGCTTTTCATCAGGTTTGTCTAATTGGTAATAGATTTGTCTTTTGTTGTCTTGTGTATGCTGTGGAGTAACAGATAGCTTGATACATTGAGTTGCAGGCAGCCCATAATCGTAGAGGATTTGTCCGACAGACGGACATAATGTCTCAAAACCTATACAACGATATTTGTCGTTATACTGGATGTCGCACATATATGTAGATTGTTTGATGCTTGGATTAGCCATAAATCCATATAACTGAGTAGTGTTTATCCGAAAAACAAATACTCGTGCAGCATCGCTCCCTTTGGCGTTGCTTTTGATATGATTAAACAATGCCTTGGAGAGGGTAATCGAATTATCGTTCGGGTCTGCGATAACGTAGTACCGGAGCGAATTACACCATTTGATAATCTTTTTGACCATAACACACAAAGATAATCATAAAAGGATACTTCCGTTATTAACTAAATACACATAACGCTTGCGTGAACGGAATGACACGGTCTCAACAAACGTGAAGGACAGTGTCGTTTCTATCTCCATACGGTGTTTCTCGGCCTGCGAAATGGATGTGAAGATGTACGAGCAGATTTCCTGCCGTTCCACGCCTTTCGTGGCTATGATGTTGGCGTAGTACTTGCGCCCGAAAACAAAGGCGATAATCTCTTCGAATAATGTTGTTGTCATTGTTTTTTATTTTTTAGTTTCTAATCACACATGTCAGAATGGCAAATAATCATCTTTCCTTATCTCTTGCTGCTGACCGCTTGTTGCATAGGCATTGCCATAATTAGGATGCACTTTATTCTGCATCGCGTGAGAAGGAGCGTTATCGGTCCTACGGTCGAGCATCTGCATCGTGTCTCCCTCTATTTCCGTTAAGTATCTCCTTATACCGTTCTTATCATCATAAGACCGAGTGCGCATCTTGCCTTGAATGAAAACGCAACTTCCCTTGCGAAGATAACTCTCAGCTGCCTCTGCAATATTGCCATATAATACTATGTTATGCCATTCGGTTCTATCAGGATATTGCACTCCCGTTTTCGAGGTATATCCTTTTTCGGTTGTCGCTACTGCAAAGCTTGCAACCTTCCTTCCATTTTGAGTATTGGATATTTTCGGTGCATCACCCACATATCCGATTATAGTCGCTTGATTTAATGACGCCATATCATTGTGTATTTTATTGTTTATTACTATTTCATTTTTCTTAGCTCTCTAATAGCGTTGTCAATAGCTAATCCGAATAGTCGTGGCGGCAACATTCTCTGCCGACCTCCTCTTCTCCATTTCTGTGCAAGGTGAAGCACCTTAATGGTCTGAACTCTTGTCATATCGAAATCAAAGGTTAGGAAGCCGCACATATAGTCGCAACGCCGCACTCTTTCGCTTAGGCTGCAAAAACCAAATCCACCAGTATCTTCGTACTTGAATAAAGGGCATTCACCGCAATAGGTATTTCCGTCTGACTTCATATTTTAGGCATATATTTTCATTCATAGTTTTTTGTTATTAAATAATAAATGTTCTTATATAGTTAATCAAAACAGTAATAGTATCGGAATCCGTCAGCGGTTACAAGCTCTCTCGGAGTGCCGTCGGGATAGAATGTCTTGACAGAGCCGTCAGTGCGGCGTTCTTTCCACTTTTTCCCATTTGAAAAATACCATACGTCGGTGCCGTCCTTGTAGAGAATCTCCATTATTCCACCGTCAGGGTAGTACCATATTTTCTCAGCCTGAGAATTTTGTTCATGTTGTGGTTTTATCATGATTTATCATGATTTGTCTTGATTTGTCTTGATTCAATAAGTTTATACCTCCTGTATGCTCTATACCCATATCTTCGACTGTAACACGTGCGCCTCCTTTCCTGACTTTAATGGTGATATTATCAAGTAGGTTTATCACATCTCCGAGCAGGTATAATTCCCCTGCCTCGACTATGCCCTCAATCTTTTCGTATGTATTTTGCATGACGGCGACCGATTTTTTGAGCCAATTGTTATATTCCTGCTCATCGAATCCTGTCTCAGTCTGCCATAATGCCTTGTCGAAGACCTCAGGAGAAATCGTGAGGATACTCTTTTCGGCATCTTGCTTTGCATTGGCACGTTTTACTCGTGTCATCTTAGCTACACACTCTCTGCATCGGTTACGATACGATTTAGAGAAGTCGGATAAAGGAATATTACGGCCGCATATCTCGCATTTCTTGGTGTTATTCTTAGCGTTCATTTTTACCTCTGAATTATTTTCTGTAGCTTCCATCTTGGAAAACTATCTTGTGAATCATTTCATTGAATCTGTCCGCTATTCTCACCCCATATTTGTCTTTGAACTCTTCTGGTGCGAGATTGGTTGTGACGAACGTGGTAAGTTGTCTGTCGTACCGATACTCGATGAGGTCGATTACCGGGTTGCAGATATTGCCGTAATCCATGACCTCTGCAGGCTCAACACCAAGGTCGTCTATAATCAGGTATGGTTTCTTCTTCAACTCCTGCATTTCCGAATAGTTCTTGCATTGCGCAATAATATCTTTGACATGAACCATCGCGAAACCTATCTTGATGTCATTTCCATATTCGTCAACCCCGAATGATTTCCGTTTAGAAAGCCAGCATGTAGCTGATAGTATTGCGCTCATCAGCGTGGTCTTGCCGTTGCCGCAGGTGCCTGCGAGCATAAGTCCGGGCTTGTCCGGGGTGACGAGGTATGAGGCGACTTTTTTTATGTTGAGTTTGGTCTTGTCATCAAGCATGAATGTATGCTGGCGATACTCGACCTCTGCCATATAGGCTGCGAGAAGGATATCCTCCGCCTGTCTCTGCGGCAACGGCCATCTAAAACGAGCCCTCGTAGTCTTTAGCCGAAGAAGCTGTGACTTCAGAGCCTCGACGTTGATTGAACTTTCCTTGATTTCCATGATTAATTACTTTTTCTTTATTTTTGTTCTCTAACTGTATTCTCAGCCAGTCGCAGAAGTGACGCTTCATATCGCTCATGCTGCTGTGTCTGCTATCGCGGCACTGCACATCTAATGAGAACACGTCAAGCCATTGGATAATCTCCTGTGTAGAGGAGCAGTTGTAGCGCATCGCCATGGCTTCAAGCCACAATTGCTCCTTTTTTAATTCTTCAATTTCTTTTTTTTCGCGCTCGCGTTTATTATTAATATTAATTAATTCTTTATATTCTTTATATGGGTCAACTTGGGGGTCAACTTGGGGGTCAAATGTGCCGTCAAAACCGTTTTTTGTTTTACCCCCTAAATCTATTGATTCACAATTATTTGTATCATTTGTTTGCTTGTCAACTTGGGGGTAAACCGATTGTGTGTTTAGGGGGTAAAGCCTTCCGCCTTCGTTTTTGTCCTGATATTTGTCATAGTTGCAAATGGTTAGAATGGGAGTTTGCCTTCCCATCACCTTCCTTGTTATCATTCCATCGGATTCAAGTCTTTTGAGAAAATTGATGATGGTCGGCTTGCTTTTACCCCATTTTTTCATCAATGCAGGTACGGACACTATACATTGACCTCTCTTTAAAATAAAGAGATGAGAATCATGAAACACCTGCTTGTTATCCCATGATGCCATTAGTAGCAATTGCACCCACCAACCGAGATACTCAGGATTCTCGTTCAGCCAGTGGTCTTCAAGGCTTCTGTATATTTTTATCCACCCCGCCATAATAAGTCAAGCAAATAGATATTCTACCCAGATATTCTATGAACTGATTTCCGCAGTATTCTGCAAGCTCTCGTGTCTTTATGGCGAGCCGAGAACCGTAGTGCGTGTACGAGACCGAAGATGCGTCATACGCGCTCGCATAAACGAGACCGTAGTGCGCATACGCATTGTAACCGCCACGACCAACCACACGGCACTTTTTCTTTTCTTCTTCTTCCAAGTTATCGTATTCGTCTTTGGAATAGGTATAGTACCAAGGATAATATCGATATTCTTCTCCGTCAAACTTAGGCTCCCATCGTTCGTTAAGAGCTTCGGTAATCACTCTTAGCTTTGCGAATGCAATGATATCCTTTGTGTAAGTGGCTTCTGCAATCGCATAATAATCAATTACTGATTGATTATCGTTGCCAAGGATAGCGACTGCATCCTCGAAGGTCTTTACTCTCTCCTTAATATTAATATCTTTCCGAAACATATCTTTTCCGAATATATTCTCGAGTAATTTTTTCTGCTCTCCTGATGCTTTGTTATAAGCGTTCAGGAGATTTTCTTTCTGAATTGTTATTTTATTGTCCATATATTTGCATGTCTGAAAATTAAAATGGTGATTTATCGAAATTAATAACCATGCCGGGGGTCGCCACATTCACGATTTTAAGGGTATGCCGTTGGATTTCGTCTTTGAATTGGACGGCATTTGCGTTGGCATCCGAAAGATGAATCAACACGATGTTATGCACGCCGGAAAGGTCGTTGGCATCCAAGATTTCCTTGCACGTGTCAAAGCTGCAATGGCTTTTCATTGTCCTTGCCCTTAACTTGGCGGATATTGTTCCGGCTTCCACATTTGCATCCAAGATGTCTTGACGGTAGTTGCATTCAAGCATGATGTTGTTAAGCCCATCAAACGTGTATTGCAGAT
>JBJEGZ010000008.1:0-14865 GCA_051875555.1 Candidatus Limimorpha sp.
GATGTTCTCTCCACGGTTGCATGTGTGGATTGTCTCGCAAGTACCGATAGCAGCCAAATCGCCATCGCCCTGATATGAGAAGACGATCTTGTCAGGCCATACACGTTTGATACCTGTTGCGCATGCTGTCGCGCGGCCGTGTGCTGCCTCGATGAAGTCAACATCGAAATAATCGTATGCCATGACCGAGCATCCTACAGGAGAAACGCCGATGGTCTTCTCATCGATACCTAACTCTTCGATGACTTCGGCGATGATACGGTGAATTGTACCGTGACCGCAGCCTGGACAATAGTGGAATGGCTTTTCAGTCAATAACTTAGATTTCTGATATACTAAGTTTTCTGGTTTAATGATATCTTCAACTGTCATTTTCTTATTCTCCTATAATTTGTTTCTTCATTGCTTCGAGAACTTCTTCAGGTGTGTGGATGATACCGCCTACGCGGCCGAAGTGCTCAGCTTTAACGCGACCGTTGCAAGCCAACTTGACATCTTCAATCATCTGGCCGCAGCTCAATTCAACTGAAAGGAATCCTTTTACGCCATTGTCGATAAGTTTCTCAATAGCCTTTGTTGGATAAGGGAAGAGTGTGATAGGACGGAGTAAACCGAGTTTCAAGCCTTCTGCACGGCCGAGCTGCACTGCTTTCTGCGCTATTCTCGCGCTTGAGCCGTATGCCACGAAAACATATTCTGCATCAGAGCATTCCATCTCTTCGTAACGCACCTCATTCTCCTCTATAGTCTTATATTTTGCCTGTAAGTGGCGGTTATGTTCCTCCATCTTGTTTGAGTCAAGGTCGAGAGATGTGATGATACGGTGTTGTGTCCCCCTCTTACGGCCTGTTGTTGCCCAAGGATATCTCTCCTTGATTTCCTCTTCGGTCAAACGCTCTTTCTGCTCAGGAAGCACCACTTTCTCCATCATCTGGCCTATCGCTCCGTCTGATAAGATGCAGCAAGCGATACGATATTTGAATGCGAGGTCAAATCCGAGTGCGACGAAGTCTGCCATCTCCTGTACTGAGGCTGGGGCCAAGACGATATTCTTGTAGTCACCGTTGCCACCGCCCTTAACCGCCTGGAAGTAGTCGGCCTGTGATGGCTGGATTGTACCCAAGCCTGGACCGCCACGTACCACGTCAGCGAATATACATGGCACCTCGGCGCCCGCTATGTAAGCTATACCTTCCTGCTTCAAGCATACTCCAGGGCTTGATGAAGATGTCATTACTCGTTTTCCAGCAGCGCCGGCAGCATACACCATGTTTATAGCCGCCAATTCACTTTCAGCTTGCAGAACGACCATTCCGGTACGTTCATAAGGGTTTTGTTCTGACAGATACTCAATCACCTCTGACTGAGGAGTGATAGGATATCCGAAATAAGCATCACAACCGTAGCGGATAGCAGCCTCGGCCAATGCTTCGTTACCCTTCATCAGTTTTAATTCTCCCATTATGTTTTAATTTTTAAATGTTTGACAATAAATTGATTACAACTTAACTTTGTAAACTGTGATTACTCCGTCAGGACATACAATGCCGCAACTTGCGCAGCCAATGCACTTGTCAGGTTCTACCATAATAGCGTAGTTGTAACCTTTTCCATTAACTTCTTTTGCCAATCCGATGACGCCCATTGGACAGTTCGCAGCACAAACACCGCATCCTTTACAACGTTCTGTATCAACGGAAATAGCACCCTTGAAACTTGCCATAATTATTATTTTTTAATTGTTATTATGTTTAGATGATTTTCATTACAAAAACGCACAAAAATACAAATCTTTTTTTACTAAAACAATTATTTATAAAAATATTTTGTACAAAAATTTCTTTTTCCCCGGCTAAAAAAATAGCATGAAGTCTTGTCCTTACTCCATGCTACCGTGTTTTTTTCTCTTTAACCTTATCTTACAGGGTGGTCTTTCGCAAATGCCAACAGTCTCTCTGCCAAGACGGGGATCTCTTCGCGCTGTATCAACGACGTGCATGCCCTGATACCTTGGCGCGTTGAGCCACAGGTGTCTAACGAAATAGCCGAGATGCCGTAATACATCATCTCCTCAACCAGATCCGCTCCGGTGAATCCCGGATAACAATAGGTGAAATAGAATCCGTCAGCTATAGGCTCGTCAAGGTCCTTGTCGTATGTTATAGTGAAATTGGCGGCAAGGAACGCGTCCTTCATCATCTTCGCCTTGCGTCCGTACTCGATAACCTCGTCCCTATAATTGTATTTCCCGTCGTTGACAGCCTTGAGGATACCCGCCAATGCGTGCTGAGCCGAATGCGACGTGCCAGATGTAAGCGGGTGTAAGGCTCCGAACAAAATGCCTCTCAAGAATATCTCCTGTCCGCAGAATCCCTTCAGGTCATTATAGTGACGTGCCGCTAACTTGTCGCTGATAGCGAGGAACGCACACCTCTCACCGGCATAGCTGAATGCCTTCGAACTTGAGATCATCAAGATGTAGTTGTCGCAATATTTCCCTACCGTAGGCTGGAATGGAGCCTCTCCCGGATGGCTGTAGTCTTTCCTGAAATCCATGCCGAAATATGCGAGATCCTCAAGGACGATGACATCATATTTGTTCGCCATCTCGCCTATGATGCGTAACTCCTCATCGGTAAGGCATACCCATGTAGGGTTGTTGGGATTAGAATACAAGATGCTGTGAATCCTGCCTGTGGAGAAAACCTCCTCGAGTTTGTCCCTCAACTTCTCCCCTCTATAGTCATAGATATCGAAATGCTCCGTAGGTATTCCGAGAACCTTGCATTGGAACTGATGGACAGGGAATCCCGGATCGACAAACAGTATAGTGTTCTTCTCGTTGTCGATATGTCCTGTTATCATAAATGTCGCGAAAGCTCCCTGCATAGAGCCTACCGTCGGGACACAGTTGGCAGGAGACACATCAAGGTCGAGGAAATTCTTGATGAAACGCGATGCCTCGTCCTTCAATACCGGGATGCCATCGATTGGAGGATAACACGCAGCCACACCGTCCTGCAACGCCTTAACCTGTGCGTCAATACCTGCTTGAGCAGCCGGAAGGCCCGGATTTCCAATCTCCATGTGTATGAACTTCACACCGCTCTCAGACTCAATGTCCCTCGCGAGCTTGTTGATTTCTCTGATCCCCGCCTTGCCAATGCTCGGTAAATTGCTCTCTTTGAAGAGTCTTTTAGCAATGTCCTCTGGAATAATATTATGTTGCATGATATATATTTTTTATGATTATCTGACTTAAAAATTTGCGGTACAAAGTTATATAAAAAACAATAATGAACCTTGTTTTAAGCAAATTATTTTCCTCTTACTGTTTTCGTTTATTATACATTATTAATTAATGCGCATTTCTTTTTTCTTTTCATAAAAACGACGTTTTTGTCCGATTATTACATATTTGTTTGACGCTTTATCCATATCTTTGCGCCATATTTAATTTCGCTATGAAAGATTTTGTTATCAGATTAGAAAGGGAAGACGAGCGGAGGGCTGTTGAGAACCTTATACGCGAGTCGTTTTGGAATGTTTACCGACCCGGCTGCCTCGAACATTATGTGATACATTGTCTGCGAGACGACAAAGATTTTATTTCGGAGCTTGATTTCGTCATGCTTGTTGATGACGTTATTGTCGGGCAGGTGATGTGCATGAAGGCTGTGATAAATGTTGACGGCGGAGACCTCCTCCCGATAATGACGCTTGGTCCCATCTGTATCGCGCCAAAGTTGAAAAGGCATGGATACGGCAAGGCTTTGCTGGATTTCACCTTGGGGAAGGCTGCTGAAATGGGTTTTGGCGCAGTGTGCTTTGAGGGTAATATCGATTTTTACGGAAAGAGCGGATTCTCTCTCGCCTCCGGTTTCGGAATACGCTATCACGGGCTGCCCGAGGGTGAGGACGCGTCCTTCTTCCTTTGTAAGGAATTGAAAAAAGGATACTTGGACGGCATCACCGGGGAATATGCCACGCCCGTCGGATACTTCGTCAATGAGCAGGAGTGCGAGGAGTTCGACAAACTTTTCCCGCCGAAAGAGAAAATGATTCTTCCCGGACAACTGTTCTGATATGGTGGAGTTTTCTTGTAGAAGGCCTGACACCCGCCTGTCTCCATTTGTCAAGATGTATTTCTGGGGCAAGGACGACTCCCCACCCCTTATCCAACGCACAGTGCCTAACGGTGAGATGGGACTATGCTTTTATCGGAACAGCTCTGTGATTTACAAAGGTGTTGGAGATATTCAAAGCTGTATAGCCGGACAAAGCACTATTTTTCAGGATATTATCTCGAAAGGTCCTATAGAAATCGTCGTGGCGCATTTTACCACAATAGGCGCGCATCTTTTCTTTAATATGCCTCTTAATATCTTGTTCGGCCGTATTTCGCGCCTTGGCGAGGTTGAAGACACAGGGCTATCCGTCCTCGAAGAAAAAATAATGCTCGCCCCTGACTATCATGCCTGCTGGGACGAACTCGACTCTTTCTTCCTCCAGCGTCTCGATGTCAACAACGACGACCTGCTGAACTTAAAACGCCTGCAACGTGCTGTCGCCTACGGACAAAGGAATCCCGCCGAATCGAATGTTGTCGAAGCCGCCTCGTCAGCCTGCCTAAGCACTCGGCATTTCAACAGGCTGTTCTCCAAAACCATCGGGATGCCACCCAAAGACTTCCTCCGAATCAAACGTTTCCATTACGCATTAAAAAACCTGAAAGATTTGTATATGACTGACAAATCTCATTATTCCTTGACAGATATTGCCTGCAAATCAGGATATTACGACCTTTCGCACATGTCATCGGAATTCCTATCCATCACAGGACTCTCACCGAAGAAACTTCTCGCCGTCTCACAAAACGACAACGATTCCGTAGGCTGGCGTATGTAATTTCGCTTTTTTATTTGTTAATAAAATAGGAGAACGTCATCTCTCAATTTTTTCAAACGTTGTTTGAGAAAAACGTTATGCTATTGCCGTTTGCCTGCTGTTTCACTATTATTGACAATGTCGATTGCAGCATTCGATTTTTCCACTAACAAAAACTTTGTGGCACTAAATCATTGATGTATTTTTGCACCGTCAAATTCAAACAAATAAATGGAATATGGAACTACGACAATTGAAAGCGTTTGTTAAAGCTGCGGAGCTGTTGAATTTCACAGAAGCCGCAAAGGCTGTATTCGTGACACAAAGTTCTTTTTCCCAAAGCATAAGACAGTTGGAAGACGAGCTTGATGTGAAACTTTTCCACAGGAACAGTCACGAGGTGATGCTGACGCAGGCAGGTATCGAACTTCTGCCATACGCGCGACTCACCATCCAAAAGGCCGAAGATTGTAAGAGCCGGATCACAGACTTGAAAAACATGCGGACAGGTACTCTAAATGTCGGAGTCACGTATTCGTTCAACGCTTTGATGGTGGAGACGATGGAGAACTTCATGAGGGAATATCCCGGCATAAAACTTAACGTCTTTCATCACACGATGGAGATGCTGATGGAGATGCTCGAAAAAAGGGAGGTCGATTTCGTGCTGTCTTTCAAACCGAGTGTGACCCACCCTAACATCGAGTCGCATCTGCTTTTTGACGACAGGCTCTCTGTGGTCGCGAGGTCGTCACATCCTTGTACCGGGAAGAGAAGCATCTCGACAGATGAGATTGCAAAATATCCGCTCGCACTGCCAGCAAAAGGCCTTCAGGCAAGATTCTCCTTTGAGAAGGTTATTGAAAAGTATATTGTCAAACTCGATGTCAGAGCCGAGATCGACGATGTTGTAACCTTGCTCCGCCTCGTCAGAAACACCGACCTTGTCACAACACTCCCCAAAGCGTCAGTCGCCAGCTTCCCCGAGCTTGTGACGATACCAATAGACGACGAAGACGGAGTGATGACAGGCTCTGTAAGCGTTTTGAAAGAAAGCTATAAGAAGGCTTCCGCAAAAGAGTTTGTAAAAATGCTTTGCGAGACTAACGACATCAAAGTGAAGATGTCATCATGGTTTTAATAGAATTAAAATAATCTAAAAACTAATATTATGTTAAACATTTTGATTTCGATGGTTGTTACCATCGTAGCTACCGCTGTGTCAATGAACTGGTTTTTATTGCCATTGACTTTTGCCTTGATTATCGGTTTAAGGCTTGTCGTCTTGTACTTTGAATTCAGAGAAATGAGGAGAAAAAGCCAAGGGAACACACTTGACGAGAAAGACATTGCGAACCGTTTTAAGAACGAGGCGGACTGAAAAGAATAATCCAATGATAATGAACGCTATTGTCAATTTATCGGGAGTGGCATATAATGTTATCCTGATAGCCACTACAATCGCGATGGGCATTTCCTTTTCGAGGATTAAAATCGCGGGGGTGTCACTTGGAGTCACATGGATTCTTTTTGTAGGGATCTTCGCAGGCAGTATCGGCATGACTCTCGATCCGTCCATATCTCTGTTTATCAAGGAGTTCGGACTGATTTTATTCATTTATTCCATTGGAACGCAGGTAGGTCCGGCCTTTTTCTCTTCCTTTAAAGATGGAGGCTTGACATTAAACCTTCTTGCCTTCGCGCTTATACTGTTGGGCAGCATGACGGCATATTTCATACATGTCGTTACAGGAGAAAACATGTCGGCTATGATAGGTGTCCTGTACGGTGCTGTGACGAACACCCCGGGTCTCGGAGCCGCACAGCAAACATTCAGCGATCTGAACAATGGTGCGGCCGACCCTCTCTACGCACAAGGCTATGCCGTCGCCTATCCCCTCGGCGTAGTGGGAACCATACTGAGCATCATCGCGATACGAAAGATTTTCAAAATAGACTTCCAAGAGGAGCAAAAGGTTTTTGAAAATAATATCCGCGTCGGCAAACTGCCCAAAATGAAGAAGAAAAGCTTTATCTTCGCAGGGAACAGCGACATCACATTAGAGCAGCTGTTTTCAACTTTCATCGGCATCGCCATTGGCGTTTTCATCGGCTCGCTGCCAATAAACATACCTGGCATGCCGGTACCGGTGAAACTCGGACTTGCGGGAGGGCCACTGATTGTGTCAATAATACTGAGCCGTTATGGATACCGTCTTGAGATGATAACACACACGACGACCTCCGCCAACATGCTTATGCGCCAGATGGGGATATGCCTTTTCATGGCTGCGGTGGGAATAGAGTCAGGGGTAGGATTCCTCAAAACCATTATCTCCGGCGGATATGTCTGGGTGCTTTACGGCTTCATCATCACATTCGTCCCCTGCATATTAGTAGGCTCTATCGCGAAAATACTGTTCCATAGAAGCTATTTCACGATAGCAGGAATGATAAGCGGCGCAATGACCGACCCTCCAGCACTCGCCTATAGCAACAGCATCTGCGGAAACGAACAGGCATCGGTGGCTTATACCACAGTATATCCGCTCTCAATGTTCCTCAGAGTAATAATCGCTCAAATATTGGTCATTATTTCAAATTAATTCGTATTTTTGCACCATCAACGGTTAAGGGAATGCCGTGAGAATCGGCAACAGTACCCGCTGCTGTATGTTCTTGAATGTCTTGCCAATATACCACTGTCGGTCCAAAAACGATGGGAAGGTGGCAAGAGTGGAATGAGTCAGAAGACCTGCCTTGATAAGTAAAACTGTAAGCTTTCGGGAATAAGAGCTGTCTGCAGACGGGTATTTTTGCCGACACCTCTTCCAAAACTTACAGCATTTATAAATCTTTTTATTAATGTTTTTATGAAAAAGTTATTCTTAACTTTATTGTCATCATTGTTAATCATCATTAACGCCGGAGCTTTCGCTCAAGGCATGTCTGGAACTTATTCTGATTTTACATCTTTCGGCTCTGCCCTGTCCGCCCTGACGTCAGCCGGAGTGTCAGGAGAAGTCGTTATCGAAATGTCCCCCGGAACGTATGAAGAGTTCGTCACTATCGGAGAAATAAACGGAGCATCACAAGACAACCGTGTGATATTCAGAGGAATAGGACAGGATAACCAACAAGTTGTGCTGACAAGTAATGCGGGATACACTCAAAATCCAACAGTCAAACTTGATAATGCCGACTTTATTTCTTTTGAAAACATGACTATTAAAACCACATCCTCAAATTATGGGAACCTTGTGGTATTCGAGAACAATGTGAACCATATCTATTTTGACAACGTCGCTTTTATCGGAATAAATGTCACCGAACAGACTTATAACAACGACAAACAACTCGTCTATGACCACTCCTCCACTTTCATTGACGAAGATATAAGATTTACAAACTGTTCATTCACAAATGGTTATATAGCATTATATTTGTCCGGACAAAATATCTACACCCACGATTCCGGTTTGGTTATCGAGAACTGCACATTCAACAACCAATACTCTAAAAGTATCTATATGACTTTCCAAGATAATCCTATTGTGCGGAACAACGTCATCAACAATAACAATGACTTAAAAAACGGCTATCAGGCGATTGACGGATTCAGATGCTACTCGGGTGTCGTAGAGAATAATGTTGTAAATATCGATTTTAACTCTTGCTACGCCACTGGAATAGAGCTCCGCCCCGCGATAGGTACAGAGGATGATCATTTCATTGTGAGGAATAATATGGTGAGAATCAATTCAAACGCAAGCCCTAACTATTGCTACGACTTGTCTGATAACAATGGCACTTACGTTGACTTCGCGCACAACACAGCATTACTCAACGGGAATGGCTCAGGCACTACGTTTTTCCTCGAAGACTCTTTTACCAATGTTAATATCTTTAACAACCTTCTCGTAAACAACTCCGCCGGATATGTGTTTTGGTTCAAGAAAAACAACATAGAGGGAAGAGTTTGCGACTTCAACAGGATCTCGATGAGCGAGAATTGCAATGTCGGGAAAATGGAGACGACAGAATATGCGTCTCTAAACGATTGGATATCAGCGTCAGGATTCGATGAAAACACCTCTTTATGCGAACCCTCATTTGTCTCATCAAACGACCTTCACATCAGCTCTTCCGAAGGTATCACAATAAACAACTTGCTTCCGTATGTGCCTAACGACATCGACGGAGAGTCAAGAAACGCCAACACATGCGCTGGAGCCGATGAGTATAATTCAGGGCAGAACCTGCCGCCTATAGTAACTCAAAACATCGGTAATGTTGTGTTTGAGAATTTCCCTGACAGTGTGGAAATAAATATAGGGAGTACTTTCACCGACCCCGATGACCCTGACGAGAACATAGTTGTCGAGGTGGTCTCGAACTCAAACTCCAGCTTAGTCTCCGCCTTGCTAAATGATGATATTCTTTCAGTCACACGACTACTGAACGAGGAAGGCGTTGCGACAATAGTGCTTAGAGCCACAAGTAACGGGCAGTCGGTGGAAACATCTTTCACTGTGGAATGCCGTGTTGAAGACCAACCACCTTTTGTTGCCAACCAACTCGAGCCGATAGTCTTCACCTCTTTCCCTCAAACATTGGAGTTTGACCTTTCAAACGCTTTTGACGACCCCGACAACAACAATGCTATGATTGTGCTGTCATTAGAAAACGTACCTGAGAACATTTCAGCCTTTATTGACGAGAACACGCTTTCAGTAACCAGGAACACTTCCCAAGCCTTTGATAACGAGACACTTGTTATCAGGGCATCGAGTAATGGGAAACATGTGGATATGTTCGTAGATGTTTCAGGCCTTGAAGTAGTTGTAGAGATGGCGACTGCCACATTCGAAGATGTTCCGCTAAACGCTAACGGTATTTGGGAGCCTCAATGCGGATACAATACCATGGTTAGCGGCTCATGGCTTTTCACAAACTATTATGATCCAACGTTTTGGGGAGGTTTCACAGCATCTAACCACACTAATATTAACGTTTCGGGCATTGATGCCCAATATACTGCCGTGACAGGAAGCGGTAATAATGGCTCTGAAAAATACGCCGTAGCATATACTTACGGAAGCGAGACCAAGGTCTATGCCGCCGATGGTGGTGAGCATGAGGTATCAGGTTGTTTCGTAACAAACAATCTATGGACATATCAGGCGGTTACAGAGGGCGATTTCATGACTACTCCCTTTGGAGGAGAATCTGGCAACGACCCTGACTATCTTTATATCTATGCGGTTGGAAGGAACGGCGAAAACATTGTAACTGACACCGTCACATTCTATCTCGCCGATTTTCGCTCCGATGATAACTCCGCCGATTACGTCATCAACACTTGGGAATGGTTCGATTTGAGCGGTCTCGGTGCTGTCTCTTCTATCTCTTTCGGATTGGAATCCTCGAAGTATAACGAATGGGGAATGCTTACACCTGCCTATTTCTGCCTTGATGATTTCTACGTAAATGACACCACATCCGTGTTAGAGTCTGTTGAAAATACTGTTAAGATGTATCCTAATCCTGCAAGAGATTTCGTTATTATTGAGTCATTTTACGATTTTGATTCATACAAGATTATTGACATTCATGGAAAGATTGTTGACAAAAACAATCTAAGTTCTCCAAGGATCAATGTCGCTGACTTGAAATCGGGTTTGTATCTAATTGTTTTTGAAGGAAGATACGGCGACAAGACAGCGACACTTATTAAAGACTGATTTTTAATTTACACCTTTTAATAATAGGGGTTACAATAAGTCAGGTCAAAGTGTTTGTAACTCTAAAAAGAGAAAGTCCTATGTATCAAAGATATATAGGACTTTCCGTTTATGTGTGGGTCGTACTGGACTCGAACCAGTGACCTCTGCCGTGTGAAGGCAGCGCTCTAAACCAACTGGGCTAACGACCCGAACCCTTATGTAAAAAAAAACGCCGAAAGGCGTAATTTCGTGGGGCGAACAAGGATCGAACTTGTGACCTCATGCCTGTCAAGCATGCGCTCTAAACCAACTGAGCTACCGTCCCGATTGCGAGTGCAAAAGTACAACAAATTTTTATATGGGCAAACTTTTTTTGAACTTTTTTTTTATTATTTTTGAGTTTTCAAAACTAAAACATCATGATGAAAATTAAATGTCTGTTAATCATTACGTTAGCCTTATTTGCTAACTTCAGTTCTTTTGCACAGCAAAAGAAAAATTTCGAACTTGCTGACATCTACGAGCGTCCAACATTCCGTGCCAAAGGTGTCAGAGGTATGAATCCCATGAAAGATGGCGCTTCTTTCGGCACCATTGAGAATGGCGAGTTTAATATATATAGCTATAAAACCGGTAAAAAGGTCAACACTCTGTTTCGTTTTAACGAGTTAATCCCTGAAGGTGACACTCAACCCATACTCGCCTATGACTATGTGTTGAGTGATGATGAGAGCAAGGCTCTTTTTGTCACTAATGTCAATTATATCTACCGTCACTCTTTCACAGCCGATTATTTCGTGTATGATTTCACAACAAAAACGTTAAGACCTCTTTCAGACAAAGGCGGACAACGTCTCGCGACTTTCTCGCCTGACGCGTCAAAAATCGCATTTATGCGTGATAACAACCTGTTTATCACTGATTTGACGACATGGGAAGAGACACAATTTACCGAAGACGGTTTATACAACCATATAATTAATGGAGCTCCTGACTGGGTCTATGAGGAAGAGTTCGGATTCGCACAAGGCTTCTTCTGGTCACCTGACAGCAAGAAAATCGCATATTATAAATTCGATGAATCCAACGTTAGAGAATTTGAGATGGAGGAGTTCGAAGGACTCTATCCAGACTGGTACAGCTTCAAATATCCAAAGGCCGGCGAGGACAACTCAATAGTAAGCGTTCTGGTTTATAATGTTGAGTCAGGCAAAACTGTTTTGATGGATACCGGTGAGGAGACAGACATCTATCTTCCAAGAATGAAGTGGACTAACGATGCCAACATCCTTGCAATCCAAAGACTTAACCGCCACCAGAACCATTTAGAGATTCTCGCCGCCAATGCTGAGACAGGCGAGACAACAGTATTTTACGATGAAGAAAATCCTTATTATATCGATATCACCGACGATTGGGAATTCTTGAAGGACGGTAAACGCTTCATCATGACAAGCGAGAAATCAGGATATAACCATATCTATATCTGCTCACTCAACGGTGACGAATGCAAGGCCCTTACTTCGGGCGAATGGGACGTGACAAATATTTACGGTTTCGATGGCAAGGAAGTTTATTTCCAAGCCGCAAAGAAATCCCCTATCGAGAGACAGATTTACGCCGTAAACCTCAAAGGCCAGGTTAGAGAGATTATCGGAAGAGAAGGCACTAACAACGCAAGATTTAACAACAGCTTCAAATACTTAATCAACACAAACTCAACGGCAACACAGCCTAACCAATTCGAACTATATAATAATCAAGGCAAGTTGGTCAGAGTACTTGAAGACAACCATGAGTTCGTTGAGAGGATGAAAGAATACAATATTAGCGACAAACAGTTTATCAAGATTAATGACCCCGCATTCGTTTTGCCTGACGGCACAAATGTTGAAATTGATGGCTGGCAGATTCTCCCTCCCGACTTCGACCCTAACAAAAAATATCCTGTCTTGATTTACGTTTATGGCGGTCCAGGTCACCAGACAGTCATGAACCAATGGGGACATAGCGATTGGAGTTGGATGCAGATTCTCGCACAACACGGCATTATAAGCGTATCTATCAATAACAGAGGAAGCGGAGCACAAGGTCAGGAGTTTAAGAAGATGACATATCTCGAACTCGGCAAATATGAGACCGAAGACATGATAACTCTCGCAAAATATATGGCAAAACAGCCTTATGTGGATGCTGAGAAAATCGCTATTTATGGCTGGAGCTACGGAGGATTTATGGCTGCCAACGGCATTACCAAAGGCGCAGACGTCATCAGCACAGCCGTATCAGTGGCACCTGTTACAAATTGGAGATACTACGACAATATCTATACTGAAAGATATATGCGCACACCACAGGAAAACCCTACAGGTTATGACTCCAACTCACCTGTGTTCCATACAGAAATGATAAAAGGCAATTACCTGCTCTGCCACGGCAGCGGTGACGATAACGTCCACTATCAAAACGCTATGGAACTCATAAAATCAATGGTTGCCAACAATGTGCAATTCGACCTTATGATTTATCCTAACAAAAACCACGGAATATACGGTGGATATGGCGAATACGGAGACGGCGAGACAAGAATGCACCTCTTCACAAAAATAAACAACTTCTTGTTCAAACACCTGCTCGATAAATAAAATTTTAAAAAAATTGTTGATTGTGTTAGAATTAATAGTATCTTTGCAGTCACTTTTTATGGTATTTAAGTTAAACTTTAAAAGAAAGAGAGAGTATTAAAAATGATTATTATTCCTGTAAAAGACGGTGAAAGCATTGAGCGCGCTCTTAAACGCTACAAGAGAAAGTATGAGAAAACTGGTGTTGTAAAAGAATTACGTAATCGCCAGAAATTCACAAAGCCATCAGTTATCAAACGTGAGGCTTTGCAGAAAGCTATCTACGTTCAGAAACTTCGTCAAGCTGAGGAGAACAACTAATCAGTGCACACTTAGTACAAGAATATTATCAAAAAAAATTCCGCCCATAATTTACATGGACGGAATTTTTTATTGCATCTCCCCAAGCCATCATTTTCACACACATATTATAAATTGCCATTAAAGCCTTGAATACAATGAAACAAAGCATGAAACGTTAAAGGACGTCCCCTGTTCCAACCGCCAATCCGCTTCCTTGGCGACGATAGAAACACATCTGTTTCCGATCACACATCAAACATCATGAGCGGCACAGCGTTTTGAACATTTTGGACAAAGCCCTTTGATCACATAATTCACGGCATGAGGATAGAATCCTTCGGGAATACTTATCAACGGCACTCTTTCCGACTCAAAACAATATGTCTCTTTACATTGCTCGCAGTAAAAATGCACATGCTGGTCAAAAGCAGTGTGACTCTTGCCTCCATGGCACAGCTCATATTTAAAAGAGCGGCTGCCATCTTCAATCACGTGAACCACATCTTTCTCACTAAAAAGTTCAAGCACCCTGAAGATACTCGCCTTATCCATCGAATAACCCAAGCAACTCTCCAAATTAGCAAGACTAACGGGGTGCGAGGCCTTTACCAACTCTTTCATCACAAGAAGTCGGTTAGAAGTAGGCTTCACCCCTTTTTCATTCAAGAAATCTTCTATATCGTTAATCATCATATTCTTATTTTATCAACCATCAGCTATTCTTGGTTAGACTTATTTCCAAACAATAAGAGAGAACAATGATAGCGAGCTTTCACGATGCAATACAAATGCGAGATAAGACGTCAGCCCGTATCTGTTTTCTATGTGATGCAAAGTTAAGCAAATTAAAGTGCAAATGAGTTGCAATATCACAATGATTTTTCAACACCGTCCATAATGGAAGCGCATTTTTCAGATGGAAGCCAGTGAAAACAAAACTTATATCTTGATAATCAATATAATTTCCCATCAAAGTAAAAACCGAACAATCCTTGAATTATTATTCACACTGCCTTGATTTTTTTCGTTGTCCGGAAAGGAGGCAAAGCTATACATTTTGATAGATGACGACAACGGAGACAACTTTAGACAACATTTTTTGTTGGTATCTGGCAACAGAGTCAAAGACTTATCCATTTTGATTTTGATAGATGACGACAACGGGGGACAACTTCAGACAACATTTTTTCGTAGTCCGGAAAGGAGGCAAAGCTATACATTTTGATAGATGACGACAACGGGGGACAACTTCAGACAACATTTTTTCGTAGTCCGGAAAGGAGGCAAAGCTATACATTTTGATAGATGACGACAACGGAGACAAC
>JBJEGZ010000008.1:14965-81362 GCA_051875555.1 Candidatus Limimorpha sp.
ACATTTTGATAGATGACGACAACGGGGGACAACTTCAGACAACATTTTTTCGTAGGAGTTCGGTAAACATTTCGATAGAAAATCGGTTCAAAAAAATTCCTCGGGCACCAATGATTTTTTATTGACAATCGGGGAATAAATTGTAATTTCGCACAATTATTTTGAAAAAGCAAAGGCTAACGATTAATTGAATACAGATGAGGGAAAGAGAGGAAAAGAGTATGGAATGGGAGGTGCTTGAAAGCGAGTACCTATACAAAAAGCCATGGTTGACAGCGAGGCGCGAGCATGTACTGCTGCCGACGGGTGCGGAGATCAAGGATTTCTACATATTAGAGTATCCTGAGTTTTGCAACGTCATCGCCATCACCAAAGACGGGAAATTTCTGATGGAGCGGCAATACCGTCATGCTCAGCATCTGACGGGCATTGAGATTCCCGCGGGTTGCGTTGAGGAAGGAGAGAGTCCGATGGATGCCGCCAAGCGAGAGTTATACGAAGAGACAGGCTATGCTGGCGGAGAATGGTCCAAGCTTATGACTATCAGCCCAAATGCGGGAGCGTGCACAAACAACAGCCATACTTTCCTCGCAATTGGAGTAGAGAAAGTTTCATCTCAACATCTTGAAGAATCGGAAGACATAAAGATTGTGCTTCTTGAACAGGAGGAGGTGATTCGCATGCTAAAGAACGATGAGTTCCATCAGGCGATGATGGCGGCTCCGCTATGGAAATATTTTGCGATGAATAAATTGATTTGACCTAAAACTGTCAGCAACACGATTCTCGATAAAAAGGCCGGGTCTGTTGTAACAAGACCAACTTTTTTATCAAAATAAGAGTTCTTTATTTCATCTCAAAAACCGGGATCCCCATTTTATGCCATTTCCTACAGTACCGTTTTTTAGTGAGAGAATGGCAAGTTATTCAAACCTCACGTCCCTGCCGAGTTCGATAAGTTTTTCCAGATCCACCTTATCCGGTTGCCATGTCCTGACATGGATTTGCGGTGTTTTTTTACGCAGATCGACCAAAAGGAATAGATAGCCCACATCGCCGTAGGTAGAGGAAGAATATTCTTGTCGGACGCGCACTCCATAGATTTTTTCAAAACGGCCGCTTGCCTTTGTGAAGTCAGTTTCTGTAAAACGGAGTCGGATATAATCTTGGTTTAAGAAACATTTGTTCAGGTTCTCCAAGTATTTCTGTTTGTCATAACGAGAATACCTCACCTCTTCGTCTGACATTTTGAGTGACATTCTATCAGGTATTACAGTCCTTTTCACTACACGGCCGACAATGATAAGAGCGTCATCTGAATAGATCGCATTCAGGAAGTCTTTCCTTTTCAAAGCATAAGCTGTTTGATAATCTTCGAGGAAGTTGATAAGGAGCAGGCGAGATTCCTCAGGCCATTTCACTTTTGAGACAATATCTTTTTCCGCCACATCGGAAAGGCGGAATGCGATAGAAGTCACCACTTTATCCAAGGTATCGAAACGGAACACCACATCTTGTGAGAAGCCGACGGTATTACGGAAATCGAACTGCAATGTGATACTACGGCAAAGGACCTCATCATTATATCTCAAGAACTTATAATCAGGTTTTCCAACCAGAGTCATCTTACCGTATTTTGACAAGGTGTCGAACATACCGTAACCCTCGTCTGAGAAGCAGTCGCGGGCCAGCTCGATTTTCCTCATTCGCAAAGCGTTTTCAATAATGCGCATTTTATTCAGATATTCAGAATAATCTTCCTTCTCTATGGAATGAGATTTTGCGATATCTTTCCACCCAGGTTCTTCATTGTCAACAGGGAGCGGCGGTTCCTGTGTTTTTTCCTCTTCGTCAATAGTTTTATCAAGGTCGATAAAATAGACATTATTCTTTGTAAAGCGGGGTATTTTTATCACCTCCATTGCCTTATACACAGAAGGGTTCATTTTCTTAGCGTCGTCAGCGAAGGTATAATTCACCTTTATCCTGATGTTTTTCACTGTGTTATCCACGAGTTGGATAAATAGTTTACCGTCTCTGACAGTGTTAGGGACGAATCTTATTCCGTTATGGCAGTCGCAGCTAAGGTTATTCACTTTAGAGCCTTCCTTTGTTGTAACAAACAGTTGTAATGTAGAAATATCTCCTTCAGTATATATCGCGTTATTTTTAGGAACAAGGAAATTAAACGACCTCAAGATCCCGTCATTACCGTCGATTCTGTCTATAATCCATTCATATCCATGGTTTTCCTCTTCAACATTAAAAGTTATCTTACGTCCTTGGGGATGAGCATAACAAAGCACGAGAGCCCAATAATACGATTTCAGGGCATCTTCAATACTCCCCTCCTCCTCCATTTTGTAACCTTTGTTCACGTATTTTTGTATATCATTTAATCTGTTGATACACATTTTCCGGAAATCGGAGCGTTTAATACACAGAAAATATTGGTACATCTCTTTATAATCATCTTCTTGAAGGGTATAAGGTATCAACACCTCGTTTATTTCGCTATTGAAAGTACTTATGACTTTACACGTTTGATTATCATTACATTCAGGGGGAATGATTACGAAAGAGTCAATATTACCAGACATATTAACGTAGAGTTTTTCCAAGGCGTCGTTCATTGCGGCATCGTATGAGTCGCATATCGAGCCCTGTCCGTAGAAATAAGCCGTATCGTTTTTTATTTCCTCAACAATTTTTTTAACTGACTGGGAGTAAGACAGTCTCGGCAGTATTATAATGGCAATAAGAATAACAATATATTTCATCTTAGTAGAGGGTAAAAAAAATCATCATTCATCGTCATCATCATTCATCGTCATCATCATTCCAGTCTTCGGGCATAGGCTCTGCCCATTCCTCATCATAGAACTCCTCACCTACGAGTTCTTTATCGGAGACATCTTGGATGCCGAGCATTTGGCGCATAATTTTTGCGGGGATGGGGAAGATAGAGTTTTCGGTTCCCGCTGAAATCGCGACACCTATCCCATCGGATTCGAGTTCCCGAGTCCAGTCGATAAACTCTGGCAAATCCATAGAGGCGACGTTATACGACACCCATTCGCCGCCAATATTTGACTTTGCGGCGTTTTCGCTTTCCCAGACGGGGATATAGGAGTTTCCTCCTCCGTCCTCTAACATTGCGAAAAGTCCAGAGGTTGCTTCAAGAAGCCAAATGCAACCATTTTCATTTACTTTCTTTAAGAAAAACTGTAATTCTTCCATATTCTAATCATTTATATCATTCATTATCAATATAATTTCATCATTTAAAGCACATGTGCGAGGAGTTTGCCGGCTTAGATATCATCAAGTTCCAGCCAGCGCAGTTCTTTTTCATCAAGAAGTGCGTTTATCTCCGCGAGTCGTTTGCCTATCCTATCGATTTCCTTATAGTCGGATTGGTTCTCAAGTTGAGAGGCGAGTTCGGTTTTCTCTTCCTCAAGATTTTGGATGTCGGCAGAAAGCTGTTCATATTCTTTTTGTTCCTTAAAGGAGCGTTTTTTCTTTCTCTCCACGGCGCGAGGACGGTTTTCTCGAAAATCGGTTTTCTCGGCGGCCTGCTGTCTATGCAGTTCCTTATTTTTATCTTCAAGCCACTCGTGATATTGTGAGTAGTTACCCATAAAGCCTTTCACCGTTCCGTTTCCTTCAAAGACAAAAAGTTGGTCAACGGTTTGGTCTAAGAAATATCTATCGTGCGAGACCACAATCAGGCATCCCTTGTAACTTTTAAGGAAGTCCTCTATTTTCTGCAACGTAAGGATATCAAGGTCGTTAGTAGGTTCGTCCAAAATAAGGAAGTTCGGGTTTTTTATAAGTATGGTGAGGAGATAAAGGCGGCGTTTCTCACCTCCGCTTAGCAAAGCTACCGGCTGGCGGTGCATAGAGTAAGGGAACATGAAATGAGCGAGAAGTTTATCGGCGGTATAAACCAAATCCTTGCCGTAATGAATGACCTCCGCTATATCGCGGACGGTATCTATCACCGACTTGTTCTCGTCAAACTTTATACCTGATTGATTATAATAGCCATAGACCACCGTCTCGCCTGTGACGACAGTGCCGGAGTCCGGCTGGACGCTGCCTGTAATCATATTAAGGAATGTTGACTTACCTATTCCGTTCTTTCCGATTATGCCTATTCGCTCACCTTTTTTAAAGATATAATCGAAATCTTTCAGCACCACCTGATCGTCATAGCGTTTGCTAACGCCTTTCATCTCAAGAATCTTTCCTCCAAGGCGCTGCATATCGAGTCCGAACTGAATCTCCTGATTGTCGCGTATCATCTTCGCCTTTTCCTTAAGGTCATAGAAAGCGTTGATACGGGCGCGGGACTTTCCTGTACGCGCCTGTGGTGTAGAGCGTATCCATTCGAGTTCGCGTTTCACCATCTGCCCCGCCTTCTCCGCAGCGATACGATTGTTCTCCTCACGTTCACGGCTTTTACGGACATAGTAATCGAAGTTTCCCTTATGGGTATAGACGATGCCGTGGTACATCTCGAGAATCTTATTACACACTCTGTCAAGGAAATAGCGGTCGTGTGTAACCATAAAAAGCGTCACGTTCGACTGTGTGAGATATTCCTCAAGCCATTCCACCATCTGCATATCGAGATGGTTAGTAGGTTCGTCGAGGAAAAGGATATCAGGGTTATCGAGGAGTACGAGTGCGAGAGCGAGACGTTTCACCTGACCGCCTGACATTGTCCCAATTTTTTGAGAAAGGTCGTTCAAATCGAAGGTGGAGAGCAGTTGTTTCATACGCGTCTCATAGTCCCACGCATTATTTGCGTCCATATCGGCTATAGCCTCCTCAAGGTCCTTCCTATTGACGAGAGCCTCCTCATATTTCTTGATAACGCGCATAATGTCGGTATGTCCTTCAGTAATAACATCTTCCAGCGAAGATTCCGGGTTAAATGCCGGGAGTTGTTCGAGATAACCTACGCGGACATTGCCGTTAAACACCACTTTCCCGCCGTCAGCCTCTTCCTTTCCGACAAGGATACGCATCAAGGTAGTCTTACCCGTTCCATTTGCTGCAATAAGAGCCGTTTTGTCACCCTTCTCTATTCCAAAGGAGAGGTTCTCAAAAAGAAGCTTGTCGCTAAACGCTTTCGACAAGTTTTCAACCGACATCATATTCATTCCGCGTCCTCCTCTAATGCCTCAATTAAGAAGCTCACCGGGCGGAAGCCGTCGTTACATGATATGAGAGCCGACTTCTCGTTTTTCATCCAACCGTCATAGATATTGCTGCCACCGTGTGCGAGAGTCATCACGAAAGGCGACATTGTCTCCCATGCGCTGTCGCACAAGCCCTCCGGTTTCTGCCATCCGTTAGCTATAAAGACCTGGCCATCGCAAATATCGCATTGATGTTCGATATCATTCTCATATTTTTCAATCAAATCAAGATAACATGCCTTGCGCACCACAGTGATTTTACATTTCTTCATGAGGAGAATTTTATTTGCAAAGATATGAGTTTTTTCGATACCATATCAAATATATGGAATAAAATAAGTTATTACTTATCAAGGTGTTGACAAGGGCATTTTAGGACTATGGATATGAGGTCTAAATATATAGGCAGATACCTCTTTTACGATAGGTTTCTATTCGCAGGGAGGTGATAGAGCTGTTATATAGGTTACGTCTCAGCTTGCTAATCACCACTTTAAGGCAGTTCATCGCATCGTAATAGCAACGAGAGTTGTTGTTAAAGCATGAGCTTAAGATATTATCGAAAGGCACGATCTCGCCCTTGTTCTGTAAAAGCAGCCTTATTATCGACGCCTGCATCTTTGTCAGTTGGCAGCAGTTTTCTTCCTGAATGATGACATTTGAGATAAAATCGAATTTCACCCCGCTGACATTCAGCACCGCGTCATCTTCAATTTTCACAGACACCTGTTTGTTTTTCGGAAGGTTATAGTTTATCCTCGCCAAGAGTTCACGCAGTTCTATAGGTTTGCGGATATAGTCGTTCGCGCCCACATCGAAGCTATGCACGGCCTCGTCAACATTGTTATTAGAGGAGAGCAGCAGTACCGGGGTGCTGATATTCAATTTCCTAATATCCGACACTATATCAAAGCCGTTTCTTATAGGCAGCTCAAAATTAGCCAATATGATATCAGGAGTGTTTTTCACTATTATATTCAGGGCATCGGTGCCATCATGACGAATTGCGACTTTAAAGCCGCATACCTCAAGGTCTTTCTTGAGAACGACAGAGCGTAACCGATCGTTGTCGAAAAGAAGCACTTTGATCATTGTCAAGAATCATTTTTAAATGTGACACAAAATTAAACATTAAAAGCAAAAAAATGTTCAATCATGCAAAGATTAATTTTCATATCATATAAAACACTATTTTTGCCGCATGAAAACGACGATACAACTTTTCTTCACTTTCATAAAGATCGGGGCATTCACGCTCGGGGGAGGTTATGCCATGCTCGACATGATAGAGAGAGCGGTAGTCACCAAAAGACGGTGGATCAGCAAGGACGAGTTTTGGGATATGATAACGATAGTACAGATGCTTCCGGGAGTGTTCGCTGTAAACACCGCGCTTTACACCGGATATAAAATCAAGGGTGTACCGGGCGCCGTGGCAGCATGTCTTGGCGCAGTGATACCATCTTTTGTGATAATACTTCTCATCGCCGTATTCTTCCTTGACTACAAGAGCAATCCCGTTATAGAAAGCATCTTCAAGGGGATTCGTCCGTGCGTCGTCGCTTTAATATTATCGCCTTCGATAAAGATGCTGAAAAGCTCAAAACTGACACACAAGACCATCGTCCTTCCTATACTGACGGTCCTTGTCTCTTTAGTTTTCAAGGTTTCCCCTATATACATTATCATTTTATCAATTGCGACATGTGTAGGGATCACATTTTATCAACAACGAAATAAGAAGCAAAGCAGATGATATACCTCCAATTATTCTGGGTCTTTTTAAAGATAGGGCTATTCGGTTTTGGTGGCGGATATGCCATGTTGTCGATGTTCCAGTTCGATGTTGTTGACAATTACCATTGGATGACATCGCAGGAGTTCGCAGATATGGTTGCGATCTCACAGATGACGCCCGGGCCCATTTCAATAAATATCGCCACTTATGCAGGGTACAGTGTCGCAGGTTTCGCAGGTGCTCTGACAGCCACTGTCTCCATAGTGCTGCCGTCTTTGGTATTGTTATTCTTTGTCTTAAAATATATTTTCAAAAACAAAGACAACAAGATTATAAGCACGACATTGTCAACCATGCGGCCAATCATCGGGGGGCTCATTTTGGTTGCGTCGTTACAGATGATGAACGGCAGCAACTTTATTGATTTCGGACTACACCAGAACAATTTCAGCGTGATAATCTGTGCTGTAACATTCATTGCGATATTCTTTTTCAAAGTCAACCCTATATTAATGATAGTAGCGTCCGGTGTGGCGGGTTATCTGCTATATTAAGGGAGCGTCTCTTTTTGAATGATATATCCGGGTGAGGCGATGTCGTAGGTGAATCACCTTTAGGGGGCAAAGTAACAAAGATAAAAAGAAAAAGTCCGGGATTGCTTCGCAATCCCGGACGTATTTTAGCTATTAATTAGTTAAAAATCTTCTCAATAATGTCAGCGTAATGTTCCATAACGACATTTCTCTTAACCTTGAGTGTCGGAGTCAGCATGCCATTACCGATATTCCACTCATCGGCGACAAGTTCGAAACGTTTAATTTTCTCAACTTCTCCGAGGTCAACGTTAAGTTTCTTCACTTCTTTGCTGTAACGGATGTGGACCTCTTCATTTTTAATCATCTCCGCATCAGTTGTATAAGGTATCTCATGTTTTTTGCACCAGTTTCTCAAGAAGTTGAAATCAGGGTGAATAATGGCTGCCGCAAACTTCTGGTTCTCGCCTATAACTATGATATTTTCAATAAAGCCAGACACTTGGAATTTCGACTCTATGACATCAGGGTTGACATATTTTCCGAAAGAAGTCTTAAAGAGGTTTTTCATACGTCCTGTGATAGCGAGAAGGCCGTGTTCATTGAAACGGCCGAGGTCACCGGTATGGAACCAGCCGTCTTTATCAATCACTTCGGCTGTAAGCTCCGGTTGTTTATAGTAGCCCATCATGACATTATGGCCACGGCAAACGATCTCGTTTTCTTCAGTGATCCTCACCTCAACGCCCGGGAGCGGGATACCGACATAACCTATTTCACGGCAATATTTGTTATCGCGGGTGCTAACGGCAATAACGGGAGATGTCTCGGTAAGGCCGTAGCCCTCGATGATAGTGATACCCATAGCGCAGAAGAACCTATTTATTTTCTTATGGATAGCGGCTGCTCCCGACACAATGACATCAAAATTATCCGCACCAATCTTCTTACGGATCTTGCTATATACAAGTTTATCAGCCACTTTCAATTTAAGGTTATACCACATTGAGCGGCCATTGATCTCATATTTCTCAGACAGGCGTATCGCCCAATAGAAAATAGCCTTGCTGATACCCTTCATATTACGTCCCGAGTCATAGATTCTATCGTAGAATTTCTCAAGTACGCGGGGGACGGCGCACATCATAGTCGGGCGAATATCAGCCATATTCTCCGCTATTGTTGCGACACTCTCGGCATAATATATTGACATTCCAAGATAATGGTACATATAGATGAGTGCGCGTTCGTAGGCGTGGCACAAAGGGAGGAAGCTGAGAGCCTTGTTCGACCATTTTGCCGCCACATGGTAGAACCCTTTGAACTGACTCATAAGATTATGATGAGAGAGCATAACGCCTTTGGGCAGACCGGTAGTACCAGATGTGTAAATAATAGTGGCACACGACATCTCGTCAACGGCTGCTTTCCTCTTTTCTATCTCCTCGGTATGCGGATGCTCTTTACCAAGCTCAATAAGGTTGTCAAAATACGGATATTTGCCTCTGTCAACAAAGGTGAAAATCTTCTTAAGTGATGGTGTATCAGGGTGTATCGCCTCAATCTTATTCATAACGGCATTGCCTTCGAGGAAACAGATACCCGCCTCACAATTGTTCAGAATCACCTTATAGTCAGACTCACTGATTGTAGGATAAATTGGCACCATCACAGCACCAATCTGTGTAATAGCCATATCGAGTATATTCCATTCGGGACGATTCCCACAGATAACAGCGACCTTATCCTGCACATTTACTCCAAGCTCAATCAATGCGCCGCTGAGATAATTTGTCAACTCGATGTATTCGTCTATACTATATTCTCTCCATTTACCGTTCTGTTTTCCTGCCAAGGCGACTTTCTGATCCGGAAATCTTTCCTTATAATGTGGCAGCAAATCGAAAACTCTTCTTATTTCCATATTTCCTTATTTAAGTAATACGATTATAAATGGCAAAGTTAACAATTTATCTTTTACAAGCAAGAAAAATCTTTAAAAGATGCATCAATAATATTTTTATCAGAATCTAACACATTGATTAAAAACGCATTATCAAATACAGTTTGAAATATTTTTTTTATTTTATAAAAAAACCGGGGGACCACCATACACTAATTAGGTGTGTAAAATAGCAATAAATTATTCTCCTAAAATAAAAAAATCGGAAGAGAAATGAAATTTACTTTAAAAATAAAGTGAGCCGTATGGAAACCATGCTCACTTTATTAATAGGATATAAACAATGAACATTAAATGATGTTGAAAGCGACTGTCAGACCAGCCATGACTATTGACACCATGCTCATAAGTTTAATCAAGATATTCAATGATGGGCCAGATGTATCTTTGAAAGGGTCGCCAACAGTATCGCCCACCACTGTAGCCTTATGGTTGGCAGAGCCTTTGCCGCCGAAGTTACCTTCTTCAACATATTTCTTTGCGTTATCCCAAGCACCACCGGCGTTAGCCATGAATACAGCGAGTACGAATCCGCACGAGAGTCCGCCGATTAGGAGTCCGAGCACTCCGGCAGGGCCGAACAACAAGCCGACAACCACAGGGGCTACGATAGCCAGGATTGAAGGGAAGAGCATCTCTTGTTGTGCGCCTTTAGTAGAAATCTCAACGCAGCGGGCGTATTCCGGTTCAGCCTTACCCTCAAGGATACCTTTAATCTCGGTAAACTGACGACGGACTTCCTCAACCATTTTCTGTGCGGCGCGGCCGACAGCATTCATTGTCAAGCCGCAGAAGAGGAACGCCATCATTGCACCTATGAAGATACCCACAAGTACCTTAGGGTTCATGAGGTTAACCTGATAATACTCCATAAAGTCAATCAACGAAGCCTTAGCTGTCTCAACTGACAATCCGTTGCCAAGGTCGAGTGTCGCCTGTCCGATACGGATGAGGGCAATCTTAATTTCCTCTATATAAGAAGCGAGGAGAGCGAGAGCTGTAAGAGCCGCAGAGCCGATAGCGAATCCCTTACCTGTCGCGGCGGTTGTGTTTCCAAGGGCATCGAGAGCGTCAGTACGTTTACGGACTTCCTCACCGAGACCGCTCATTTCAGCGTTACCGCCAGCGTTATCGGCGATCGGACCGTATGCGTCAGTCGCAAGAGTGATGCCAAGCGTTGAAAGCATACCGACAGCGGCAATACCTATACCATAGAGACCTGTTGAAAGGTTCTCGGCAGTAAAGAAGTTAGCGATATCGAAACCTATTGCGCAGAGGTAAGCGAGAATGATGGCGCAACCGATTGTGATAACAGGAACCGCTGTTGAGATCATACCAAGGCCGAGACCAGAGATGATGACAGTTGCAGGGCCCGTCTGTGAGCTCTCAGCGACCTTTTGGGTAGGCCTATACGATTGAGATGTATAATATTCTGTGAATTTTCCGATGATCACACCAGCAAGCAGACCAACAACTACAGAGAAAGAGATGCCGAGCCAGTTTTCAAGGCCGAGAGCCCATAAGATCACGAAAGTAGCTATTGCGATAAGCACTGACGATGTGTTTGTGCCACGAGACAAGGCGCCGAGCAACTGTTTCATACCAGCGTCTTCCTTTGTCTTAACCATGAATATACCGATCAGAGAGAGCAACACTCCTACAGCGGCTATAAGCATTGGAGCCAGCACCGCTTTAAGTTGCATATTTTCGCAAGTGCCTGCGAAAGCCGCAGCGCCGAGAGCCGCTGTCGCGAGGATCGAGCCAGCATAAGACTCATAAAGGTCTGCGCCCATACCAGCGACATCACCCACGTTATCACCAACATTATCAGCTATAGTGGCAGGATTACGCGGGTCGTCCTCCGGAATGTTAAACTCCGTCTTACCGACGAGGTCCGCACCGACGTCAGCCGCTTTTGTATAGATACCACCGCCAACACGTGCGAACAAGGCCTGTGTTGAAGCACCCATTCCAAAGGTCAACATCGTTGTTGTGATCTCAACAAGATGATGTTCCTCCCCAACAAAATGGTCAAGCACAAGGAACCACAAACTTATGTCGAGCAATGCGAGACCCACAACTACAAGTCCCATAACAGCCCCTGAGCGGAATGCCACCTGTAACCCATTATTTAATGACCTACGAGCCGCGTTAGCTGTACGTGCCGATGCGTAAGTAGCAGTCTTCATTCCAAAGAAACCGGCAAGTCCTGAGAAGAAACCACCCGTCAGGAAGGCGAACCACACCCATCCGTTCTGTAAATCAAAAATTGACATCACACCAAAGATAACGGCTAAGATGACAAACACAACAATCACGACCTTGTACTGTTGTTTCAAATAAGCCATCGCACCTTTTCTAACATGCAATGCAATTTTCTTCATCAAGTCTGTCCCCTCGTCCTCACTGAGCATCCTCTTATAGAAGAAATAAGCGAATCCCAGAGCTAATACCGACGCTGCGAGAACCAAATAAATAATCCACTTCATAAGTTTAATTTAGTTAATAAATATTGTAATTAGACAAATAGTCTTTCTTTCTTTTTCATTTTGCAAATTTCTAAATATTTTTTTTCCAAACAAAGAAAAAAATTTAATTAAATAAAAAAATTAATTTTCGATTGTAATTCCAAAGAATCTCCGTATTTTTGTAGAATGAATAAGATTTTACTTGAAATAATCAGATTATCGTATTCCAACTCTCAGAGCGGGGCATACGCACTCATTTTAGGCTGTAATGAATCCAACCTACAACTACCTATTATAATAGGAGGATTGGAAGCCAAGTCCATTGCCGCAGCCATAGAAAGACATGTAAGCAAACGTCCATTAACTCACGACCTGTTCGTAACTTTCGCCAAAAACTACGGCATCAGTATCAAACAAGTGATAATCAACGACTTTAAAGAAGGTATATTTTTCTCTAAGATAGTTTTCGTAAAAGATGGTGAAGAGAGCATCATCGATGCGAGGCCGTCAGACGCGGTGGCATTGGCTATCCGATTCAATTGTCCTATTCTGACCAACCCCATCGTCATTGAGGAAGCTGGCATCAACATTAATGACATCGACACAAATGAAGAAGATGAAGAAGATGAAGATGAAGAAGATGAAGAGATATTTTATCCGGAGAAGAACGAGTTAGAGAGATTCGACAACGCCACACTGAAACAGCTTTTGAAAGACGCCATAGAGAAAGAGGAGTACGAAATCGCTTCTAAGATTAATGAAGAGATAAACAAACGCAAACACAGATAATCCAATAATATTTAGAAATGAATAACATAAAATCACGACTTATTGTTATGAACTTCCTGCAATTCGCTGTGTGGGGAGCTTATCTTACATGTATGGGGACCTATCTTGCTAAACACGGGTTGTCATCAAACATAGGAATTTTTTATTCGATACAAGGCATTGTCTCAATATTCATGCCTGCACTTATCGGAATCATAGCCGACAGATGGATTCAGGCGCAGAAATGCTTGAGTCTCTGCCACTTGATCTCAGGCATCGCGATGATTTCCGCCGCATTATACGGACTCAGCGCAGGCGACAACGTTCAATTCGCCCCATTATTCACCTTATATTCCATAGGCGTAGCTTTCTATATGCCGACGCTTGCATTGTCTAACTCAGTGGCATTTAACGCTTTAGAGAAGGCAGGACTTGACACCGTAAAAGACTTCCCACCAATCAGGGTTTTCGGCACAATAGGCTTCATCTGCACCATGTGGGTTGTTGACTTACTCGGATTCCAACCTTCTGCGGCACAATTCGCAGTAAGTGGCGGAATAGGTGTCGTTCTCGGTCTTTATGCCCTGACACTCCCGAAATGCCCTATCGACACATCTAAATCACAGTCGTTTGTCGATAAACTCGGACTTCGCGCATTCGCACTGTTCAAAGATCCGAAAATGGCGTATTTCTTCATATTCTCAATGCTCCTTGGCGTCTCATTACAGATCACCAATGGTTTCGCCAATCCTTTTATCACAAGTTTCGGCGAGATTGAAAAGTATGCCGGCACTTTTGGAGTTGAACACGCCAACATTCTTATCTCACTCTCCCAAGTATCCGAGACATTATGTATCTTATTGATTCCTTTCTTCTTAAAGAAATTCGGCATCAAGAAAGTAATGCTAATCGCGATGTTCGCATGGGTGTTTCGTTTCGGTTTCTTCGGACTCGGGAATCCTGGTAACGGGGTGTGGCTCTTTATCCTATCTTGTATAGTCTATGGTGTAGCGTTCGACTTCTTCAACATCAGCGGCTCTCTTTTCGTTGACAAAGAGACAAGCGCAAGCACTCGTTCTTCAGCCCAAGGACTTTTCTTCCTTATGACAAACGGAATTGGAGCCACAATAGGGACATTAGGCGCACAAGCCGTTGTAAATCACTTCGTTAACAATCTACCAGCAGGCACAGCTCCCGAAATCGTGGCACAAGGCTGGCAGCACGCATGGTTTGTGTTCGCTACTTATGCGTTAGTGGTTGCTTTGGTTTTCGCTATTGTTTTCAAATACAAACACAACCCTGAGGAATAAAATGAGACAATATCTTGATTTGCTCCAAAAAATCCTTGACGAGGGTGTCCAAAAAGGTGACCGCACAGGAACAGGTACAATCAGTGTTTTCGGACATCAGATGAGGTTCAACCTTTCGGAAGGCTTCCCTCTCGTGACAACGAAAAAGGTTCATCTGAAATCTATAATACACGAGCTGTTATGGATGATAAGCGGAGATACAAACATCAAATACCTTAATAATAATAAGGTGAGGATATGGGATGAATGGGCAAACGAGAATGGTGACCTCGGACCGGTGTATGGCGCGCAATGGCGTAACTGGAATAACGAAGGCATTGACCAACTTAAAGAAGTTGTTGAAAGCATAAAAAGCAACCCGAACAGCCGCCGTCTCATTGTAACAGCTTGGAATCCAAGCGTTCTGCCAGACGAAAAAGAAAAAGACTTCTCCAAGAACATCGCAGCCGGCAAAGCCTCGCTCCCACCTTGCCACGCATTCTTCCAATTCTATGTGGCCAACGGAAGTCTCTCTTGCCAACTATATCAACGCTCTGCCGATGTCTTCCTCGGCGTTCCTTTCAACATAGCATCGTACTCGCTCCTTACTATGATGATAGCACAAGTTTGCGGATTAAAACCAGGCGACTTTATCCACTCTTTCGGCGATGTGCATATCTACAACAACCATATAGAACAAGTGAAACTCCAGCTTTCACGCAAACCACGACAACTCCCGACGATGAGATTAAACCCACAGGTCAAAGACCTTTTCTCTTTCAAATACGAAGACTTCACTTTGGAGAACTACAACCCTTATGACACAATAAAAGCCGAGGTATCAGTATAAATATGGGACAGACAATTTCTATTATTGTAGCCTTAGCCAAGAACAGGGCAATCGGTAAGGACGGCGACCTTATATGGCACATTAGTAATGACTTAAAGCATTTCAAGGCTTTAACGACCGGGAAATGTGTTCTTATGGGCTATAACACTTATCTTTCGTTGCCCGGGCACAAGGCTCTGCCAAACAGACGTAACATCATTATCTCCTCAAGGCTTGAGACAGCGCCATTGGGATTTGAATGTGCAAAATCCATCGACGACGCGATGATACTTGCGAAAAATGAGCCGGAAGTGATAATCATTGGAGGCGGAATGATCTATGAGCAATTCCTCCCGATGGCGGACAAACTATATCTCACAAGGATAGATAAAAGTTTCGAGGCGGACACCTTCTTCCCTATCATCAATTTCAATGAATGGGCACTGACAGATTTACAAGTCATTGATAACGACACTCAAACCGATTTTGAATATAGGTTCGAGACATGGGAAAGAATATCTGAATAAACACTGCTCTCAGTCGAGATGACAGCGTATAGATAACATCCATCTTATATACAAAGTCTTATCTAAGATAAGACTTTGCGTTTTATTTTGTAAGTTATAAATAATGGAATTAATAAGCTCAGACGTGTCCTACTCTCTGATACCGATATTATAATGCGCCATCACCTTTCACTTGACCAGATAATGGTACAAAACATTTCTAAATCAACAATTTATGAAGCACAAGGGGCAGCCTTTTTCCGATGATGGTCTCATCTAACAGCGACGCCAACTATAGATCAACCTACAGCCGTCGATGAGGGCGGCATCTCAAATATAAGAACTTTGTAAAAGAGGTTTACATCATAATCTCATAGGAAGAAAGGAATGGTATGCAGATTAATTTTTACCTTATAATAAAAAGGTCTGTGTCAGGAATTAACACAGACCTTTAAAGAATGATGAGAATACGTTAAAGCATACTTTTGATATTATCTAACAATAGAGACTTTTCTTGTAAGTTCTTTACCGTCAGTTATGATACGGACGAAGTAAATACCCGTCTCGAGATTACTGATATCCAATGTTGTTTCATTAGAATTGATTTCCATTGATAGCACTTTCTGGCCTATAGAGTTATAAATCATAACGCTGCTAAGGTCATCAGCAATTATTGATAATACATCTTTTGCTGGGTTTGGATAGATGCTGACATTATTTGCGGAAGCCTCTTCAACGCCATCAACTGAATAGTAAATAGAGACACAGAATTGGTTGCCGTACATAGACTTGATAGGTGCTGCGAAGCAGTCTATATCCTGATAATAAGCCACGACCTTATATGTGTACCAGTTATCATATTCAAGAGTCTTTGTCTCTTTATATTCATTTTTATTTGCGGCGACGATTTTGATACGTTCATATTCACCGTCGTTCACCTTTCTATAGACATAGTAACCGCTCAGACCATCAGCATTTGCTGGGGAGGTCCAAGTGATAATAGGTTTCATATTCGACTGGAGTTCATACCACAGGTTAGAGCCAGATTCGCAGCCATCGCCAGCGTTAGCACAGGCCTCATTTGAGAATGCAGATTCGCCGCCATCGCAAAGCACGCACACTTGGTAGCAGTGTCCGCCTATTTCAGGAGCCTCGTCAATGAACTCATTTGTTGAAGCGAGTTTGAAGAGGACACCGTCGCGATAGATGTTATAGCCATAGCCAGGATTTGCGACTGCATTCCAAGAGAGGACAATATTATTTCCGTCTTGAGTAGCATACAAATCGGAAGGAGTGTCGCATTGAGTAGAGTTACCGCAGCTATTATTGCCTGCATAGAGAACACCGCTTGGGATATCATTTGTTGATCCGGAGTATTCGTAAACCACTGTTCCTGAAGCGTCTTTGATCTTGAATGACATACTTGTGATTTCATCGGACGATTGTTTCCATTCGAACCATACTCTACCGAGAGTGATATCGATAGGGAATGATGTAGGGTTATTGCTTGTCATAGTCACAGAAGCGAGTTCGCGGCCAGCTCCGTCATAACCCACAACGCGACCACCTTTCCAGCCAGACATATTGTTTGATGTGGCGACGATTTTCCATTCGCATGTAGGTCCGAAAGATTCTGATGCAGAGGCAGACATACCTTTTACGCCTGAGTTAACGGCATAGACTTTGTATTCGAATGTGCTGAAGCAAGGTACCTCATTATCTACGTATGACATTGTTGCGCCCGGAGCAGGGTTGTCGAAAGTAGCGATAATGACACCGTCCCTTGTCAGGACCATTTGGTCGATTGAAGAGATTTGTTGGTTGTTCATTGTCTTTGAAGGGTTTGTCCAACTGATATTAGCTTCTTGAGATATATCGCTTGTCTTTGCGACGGAGAGGTTTTCCGGAGCTTGCACAGTGTTTTCGAAAACAGCTGAAGGGACGAAGTTGAAAATAGCGGCGGCATTACGATAGAAATCGATAGCATCAACCGCATACCATCCGTTGTCTGAGCCGCTCCAACCGAAGTTGAAATGCATGAAATCGTCCTCATCATAACCATCGCACATGAAGGCATGACCGCCATCTTCGCTTTGGCCAGAGTAATAGACCGGGTGACCGAGGTCGAACTCAGCCTTCAGCATAGCGTTCCAGTTAGCGAGGGTGTAAGAAGCCCTGCTTTTCTTTGAGCAGTAACCATATCCAAAATATTGAGCCATACGGCTTGGGACGTCATCTGAATATGCGCCGCTACCACCGTCAGCCGAGCCTCCGTAGTCCATATCAACAGCGACGCCGCAGTGATACATAAGGAGTGCGACAGCCTCAATCTCTGTCTGAGAAGCGCCGCCTAATGTGTTTGGCATATTATCCCAATCGTATGTGGCATCTGCGAAATTCACTGTAAGGTTGTAGTGGTGTGTTCTTGACACGTATGAATGGGAACCTGTTCCCGTCAACGGTTCTTTATGGACGTGCATAACCATTGAGATTGCCGTAGCAACGCAACCTGCATAGCAACGACCGCCAGGACCGTCTGCGATTTCTGGAGCATACAGGTTATATGGGCTGTCCTGATTCCATTTTACAGGGCTGATAGGTCCAACCTTCGAGCCTCTATTTGAAGTGAGGTTGCCACAATTTTCGAGAGATTTCCACTGAGCCTGAATCTCAGGAGTCGCTGAAATATTGTTTTCTATCGCATAGCTTATACTCTGTTTATAGGTCTCAAGCATATAGTTCACACCATTATATGGATTGCTGGCATCGAACAAACTCTCTTCTGAATAAGCAAGGACCGGACGGACGTTATCAGTTGCTGACAACATTACAAAACCGTTGTTTCCTACATTGAATACATACAAACAGTCATCACCGTTATCTGATTTAACAGTGTAAACCAACTGCATCCCTAAATCTCTTGTCTGTTCAAAATTAGCTTGAACAAACTTTTGCCCTAAAGACTTTGCCGTATTAACATCAACAGGACCGGCGAACAATGAGCCAAATCCAAGAATTACGGCAACTAATAACAATAAGAGTTTTTTCATTTTTCCTTTAATTTTGTTAATTATTATTTAATTATTATTTAATATTTCAGTGTAACTTTTTGGACAGACACTCCATTAACTGTCTGTATCTCAACCATATATATTCCGCTATCGAAGTTCTTAAGATCAACGGTGCAATGATTATCCTTGGCTGCAATCTCAAGCATTTTCTGACCCACAGTGTTAAACACCCTGACGCAAGTCATCTCAGGCGCCAAAATATTCACCATTCCGTCTGTCGGATTTGGATAGATATGTGCATCGATGCTATTCTCGGTAACAGCAAGCACATCAACGACAACGAAGTCTGTCTGTCCGTCAGGCACCAATGCAGGAGTTGACTCGCAAGCCGAGCTATAGGCTGTGACCTTATAATAATATGAGCCAACACCCACTGCGTCGAAATATTCACGAGCGGTCTTATCAATCTTTGCTATCTCAACAAATTCGTCACCGTTTTCGCTTCTATAAATCTTGAAGTTTGAAGGTTCATAGTCGCAATCCCATGTGAGTAGTGCGCCGTCCTCGCCATCTTGATAAACATATTCACCCACGAAGTTCGTTGGAGGCGTGCAGCCATCGCAGTCGTTAGTGCCGGAGTAGATGGTTCCGCTCAGTTGTGATGAGTTTCCTGAGAAGTTATAAACCTGTTGGTTAGAGGAGCTTTTCAATGTTATTGACAATGTGACATCTTCGTTTGGAGCGCACCAATTCATAGAGAACGCGCCTTCTGCTATTTGGAATTTATCGCTCAAAGGCGATGAGTTTGTCATAGTAATTTCTCTAAACACCGCGCCGTTTTCTCCAACCATCTGGATCTTACCGCCGTTCCAACCCTGGAAGTTTGTTGTTGTACACACAAGTTTCCATGTGCAGTTCGGTCCTAAGATAGCCGTTTGTGAATACCTTTCGCACTCTATATCCTCATTATATGCTGAGATAGAGTACTGATAGCTGCCATATTGTTGTACCTCATCGTCGTATGACATATCCTCACCAACGGCAGGGTTATCGAAAGTCTTAATTATCTCGTCATTACGTCTGATAACAATCTTCTGTATCGAGGTGAGCGGTGCTCCTGAAACCGATTGTGAAGGCACTGTCCAAGAGAGGGTACACGTTTTTGTCATCGCGTCGGCTACAACTGCTTGGAAAGTAGTGATTTGAGGGATCATCTTATCATAAAGATAATCAGGTATCATGTCAAAAATCGCCCTTTGGTTGTTATTGAAATGGTAGCTACCGAGATAATAAGGTAGGTTTAGTGCGTCTATTTCGAAATATCCGTTACCGGAGCCACTCCAACCCCAGTTGAAATGGAACTGTCTTGCATCGTTATAGCCGTCGCAGTTGAAGGCGTGTCCCATTGCGCTAGAGCCTGTCCCTGACACACCGGCATAAACCATTGGGAATCCCTTGTCAAAATTTTGGATCAGCATGTCTTCCCAGTCAGTTTTTGTATAAGAGTCACGGCTTTTGATATTTGTGCACGCGCCATATCTGAAATGTTCGATAGCGGCATCCACCACATCACTTGTCTGGGCTCCGCTACCATCATAGGCGAAATCCATATCCACTGACACGCCGCAATGGTATTGAAGCAAAGAGATGGCTTGTGCTTCTACGTTGTTTGTTGACACCGAGTTCGGCATATTGCTCCAGTCGTAAGTAGCATTCTCGAAATCGGCCGACAATGTTCCGTAAGTAGGGTGGACATAGGAATATGAGCCGACGCCATGTTCCGGGTATTTCCAGAAGTGCATAACTGTAGCCATTGATGTTGCCACGCAGCCAGAATAGCAATGGCCGCCGTTATAGCCGTTATTTTGGCATGCTGGGGCATACAGGTTATAGGGGAAATCCTGATTCCATAAGGAAGTCAGAAGTGGGCTCACGGCTCTATCAAGGCGGTTTTTCTTTGTAATACCCTCATTACGAAGAAGTTCCCATTGTTGGGCCACCTCATCATCTGCCTCGATACCGTTATCAACAGCGAATTGAATCTGTTCAGCATAATGATTCAGGTAGTAAGCGAGGCCTTCCGGAATATCATTCGCGTTTAACGCGCCTTCTTCCGAGATGGCGAGGATAGGATAAGCACAGTCATCAGCGGCAACGATAACAAATCCGTTTGAATAATTGAAGATATATAAATAAGGTATATCGTTCGCGCTTTTCAAGGTATATGCGAGCTCAACATCCGTTATTGACCTTGCAGACACAGTGTTGTTCTTTAAAAATTTGACTCCTAAGGATTTAGCAGTAATCACATCTACCGGAGATGCATAGGTCTGTCCTGCGAACAATGCGAGGACAAAAACAAGTAGTAATAGTCTTTTCATCATCAAAAATATTAGTTACTTAGAAACAATTATCTTATTAATATTAAGTTTATCAGTTGTTTTCACATAGATGAGATAAACGCCGTCGCTCAAATCGGCGACATCGACAATCATCTCATCATCATCGGTATCCAATGACATAAGTTCCTGACCCATAATGTTAAAGAGGGAGACATTACTCATTCCCTTAGCTTTAACGGTCACTTTGTCATTCGAAGGATTCGGGAACACGTCCACAGTCTCTGCCTTATGCGGCTTCTCGTCAACGGATGCACAATCATTATTGTAATCGAAGAGTTTTCCCGGGACTAACACGTCTTGGGAGCTATAGAGCAGGTTCTCTTCGGCATCATATATATCGAAAGCTATTTCGTCATCGGTGGAATAATAGTCTGAAAGACAGTCTTTATTCCAATAGAAGGAAAGGTCGCCTTTTAGCAATGGAACGACTCGTGATTCCTCCGCGCCTTCTGTCATTGAGACGATGGCGATACGCACCCCGTTGCATACCACTGAAACAGAGGCACCTTTCCAACCATCGCCGCCGGCATCTGTCATATCAAAGACGATGTCGCACTTCGGTCCCACCATAATCCTCTGATACACAGGGGCACTATATCCATATTCTGTTTTCACCAATACCGAGTACTCATAATTCCCCGGTTCAAGGAGCTCGTCAACGAAAGAGCAGGATTCTCCAGGCTGTGGATTAGAGAACGATGCAATCTTAACAAAGTCGCGTCTAACAATGACGCTGTCAATAATATTTAACTCTTCGCCATTCAAATTGTTCAAAGGGTTTGTCCAACTCAACGTCACTGCATCTAAGCTTTCCGATTCCACAATTGCAAGGTCAGAGACCTTATTAGCACGCCGATAATAATCTTCTTCTGCCGGATAGAAACCTTTGGTAGCGTGATTATTATTATTGAACGCATATTTTGTAGTGTTGAGGGCACATATAGCGCACCAAGCGTCATCTTTTCCGTCCCAGCCCCAGTTGAAATGGAAAAAGTCGTTCTCATCATATCCATCGCACACGAAAGCATGTCCGGCTGCTCCGTACACGTCCGAACCAGCATAATAAACCGGGCAATTATCATCGAGTTGCGATTTCAGAAGTTGCATCCAGCTGCTGTTATAATACCAATTCTTATAAACTATTTCCGTATTCGCATTATATCGGAAATACTCCGACACTGCATGAGGGATTTTTTCTGAATATACACCGCTACCTTCAGGGCCGTACATCATTTCAACAGAAACACCGCAATGCCATTGAAGCTGTGCGATATGGAAGATGTCTTCATAGGAGCTTGTAGAGTCAAGGGTCATCGGCATACGCTCAAAATTATAGAAAGTCTCACCGAAGTTTGCATTCTGTTGAGGGTAATTATAACCGTAAGTTATCGGGATATAAGAGAACGAGCCGTTGCCGTATTCCGGATAGTTGAAGTACTTCATCACTTGGGCCATTGCTGTTGCCACGCATCCTGCATAGACGTGTCCGCCGATGCCTTCCTCATCTTCAGGGCATAACATATTGTATGGATAGTTCTGATTCCATTTTGTCTCAAGCAACATAGGTACGCTGCGTTTGTTGCGTTGGGACTTCACTGCCCCGGAAGACTCCACTCTTTCCCATTCATCACGAATGTCATCAAGGCGAGCCACGTCATTATCCCTAATATATTCTATATCATCGATATATGATTCCATTGTGAAGTTAAACGCCGGCGCTATATCCTCATTAGAGAAAGAACCTTCGGTAGAATAAGCCAAAATAGGTTTCACTCTATCCTCGGCTGAGACAACAACGAAAGCGTTGTCATTAACATTAAACACATATAAATAAGGATAGCCTTTCGAGTCAGAATAAGTATGTACAAGTGTGAGAGACATATCGTTTTGCGCAACATCTCTTAAAACCGATCTGTTTCTCATAAACTTCTCACCTGCCGCCTTTGCTCTTCCGACAGGCACAATACCAGCATAACTATTTGTAAACAATAAAGTTAGCAGTATTAGTAATACTATCCTATTACCCATATTAACATATTCGATTTTTGACTTGTAAAAATATAAAATTTTTTTGAACCAAGGATATAATTTTAGTATTTTTGCAAGAAAAAATAAAACTAAAAACCCGAAGGGACATATTTATCTATGGATCACAAGTATTACGATTTTTATATGCGTTTCCCAAGTGATTCCGACGCGTTAAAGGCGGAGGAGTTCTATAACGCCACGCATCGTCCGAGGATAGGAGGCAATTTTAAAATTAACGACAACGGGGTATGCTCATTATCGTTGCAAGACGAGTGTGAGTTGATCTCTGACCTGTATCAGTTCGGTTTGGCACGATTCATAGTTACAGACAACTTCCACGGTGTGCGCCGCGAACATGGCAAGGATATCTTCGACTTCTTCACTGACAGTGACAATTATTTCTGTTGGGATTTGAACGACGAGGTCTTTGAGAGACTCAACAATTTCTTGAAAAACGAGATACACGAGGACGGATATGTTCACGAAGATGGCACCCATGCCCCTTTCATTCAAAGGACCCTTGACGAGATGGGGATAGACGACCTGTTTAACATGTTAAATGTCGAGGCTCCCGGATTCGACATCTAACATTCACAGCGTAGTCTCACTCTGTACCCATTTCCGCCATTTTTATGATTTATATAGAAGATTCCAATTTCCTTCTGTAACTTTCCCCATATTAGCGGCATTTTATAACATGCTGATAAACAATGCTTTATATCTTCACCTATTCCAATGGTTGTGGTAATATGGTGCCGATGTCAGAAACAACACCCTCGTTGTTGATTGAAAAGAAATTATTAATTAATATAGGTATATCATTTTACGTTCTCTGCCCGTCCATCCTTCCTCCGGAAAGACATTTCAGGGACAAACACGGCAGCAAGCACAATGACAATATTTTTATAAAAAAATCTCGTTTTTTTTCACCACATTAAAGAATTATTTGTAATTTTGACGAGTTTTTAATCAATGTTTTCGACACAAAACCAATCACAGCAACAATACGAGTCAACAAATAAAATCAGGATAACAGTTATGTTTTTCAGTACCAATATAAAATTCTTAAGGAAGAGGCGTTCAAAGACTCAGGACGATGTAGCGTCTGCATTAAGCATGAAACGCTCCACTTTAAGCGGATACGAGAACGGCATTTCGGAGCCGAGTATTGAGGCGTTGCTGGCGTTCTCAAAATATTTCAATATAGCCATCGACACCTTGATAAAAGTAGATTTGGCCCAGATAGGGGACTTCCAACTCAGGCAGCTCGAGCGCGGTTACGATGTGATGATGAGAGGCAGCAACATACGCATTCTGGCCACCACAGTTGATAACGACAACAACGAGAACATCAAGCTTGTAACGGAAAAGGCAAAGGCCGGATACACAACCGGTTACGCTGACCCGGAATACATTCGGATACTCCCCACGTTCCAATTGCCATTCCTCTCAAAAGACAGGAAGTACCGCACATTCCAAATCAGCGGCGACTCCATGCTGCCAATACCCGACAAGTCGTATGTAACCGGAGAATATGTCGTTGACTGGAACAACATTCATGAGAAACAAGCCTATATCATACTCACTATCGATGACGGGATAGTGTTTAAAATAGTGGAGAAGCATATTGACGAGGGGTTTTTAAGACTGCATTCGCTCAACCCTATTTACAGCCCGTTCGAGATACCCCTGACCGAAATAAAAGAAGTATGGAAGTTCGTACATTACATAAGCGATGTGATGCCCGAACAGCAAAACGTGCCAAAAGAGCAACAACTTATAGACACTATCAACGACTTAAAGAAACAAGTACAGGCAATACAATTGAAACTGAACCTATAGACAACATAAAAACAACACACATGAAAAAGCTCATACTTATCATAACATGCCTGCTCCCTCTTATAGCCTTATCTCAAGAGACGGGCATAATACCGAAGCCACAACGGATTGATTACCATGACGGTGTTTTCTCATGGAGCAATAAAGAAAGCAAAAATGAGAAACGCATAAAGACAAAGATAGTACAAAACATACCCGTCAAGGAAAACGAGTCGCAATCATATATAATAGAAATAACGCCCGACAAAATAACACTTAAGGCCACAACAGAACAGGGGTTATTCTATGCGAGACAGAGTTTAAGCCAGATGGTAATGTACCAAAAGGTGACAAACGACGCCGACGACATAGAGTTACCGTGCATGACCATAACAGATTGGCCATCACTCGAATACCGTGGATGGATGGACGACATCAGCAGAGGTCCTGTACCGACCAAAGAGTTCATAAAGAGAGAGATACGCACACTCGCATACTACAAGATGAACTTCTTCCAACTTTACACTGAGCATCTGTTCAAACTCGACAGCCACCCCGATATCGCGCCGACCGACGGATTGACCGCCGAGGAGATAAACGAACTGTCGGAATACGCCAAACAATATTATGTGGAATTCATGGGCAACCAACAGTGTTTCGCACACGCCGAAAAAACTTTAAGAATACCTTTCTACGATAACATCGCCGACACCAAATACAACTTCGACCCCTCAAAACAAGAGACATACGCCTTCCTAAACGATGTCTTCAGAGAAGTGGCAACGGCATACAAGTCGAAACACTTTAACATCAACTGCGATGAGACAGAAGGACTTGGCTCAGGGAAAGCAAAATATTTCGTAGATGGGAAAGGCAAAGAAGAAGCCTATTGCGAGCATATCACAAAAGTATATGATATATTAAAGGAATACGACAAGGATATCATGATGTGGGGCGACATCATAGGCAAGGATCCTTCTATGATAGACAAACTCCCTGAAGATATACAGTTTGTGATATGGAGCTACGGAGCCGGTGACAACTATATGGAAATGCTGCGTCCTTTCAAGGAGTCAGGACATACGTTTTGGGCAGCAACCGGCGCAAGCTGCTGGAGCCTCGTCTTCCCAGATATAGAGACATATATGAAAAATATCGCCAACTTCTCTCGCGACGCATATAAAAGCGGAGCCAAGGGTCTGATGAACACCGCATGGGACGACTACGGCGAATCAATGTTCAACAGCACATGGCACTCAATGATATGGTGCGCCGAGACAACATGGAACACCTCGTCGGGACTGGATTACAAAGACACCTTCAACAACAAGTTCTGCACTCAGTTCCTAAACACTAAATACAATATAATCAACGACTTGACAGAACTGAGCAATATAAAGATGACATTCGCGTCATTAAACGAGCCACTACTCGAGTTCTTCCCGAACCAAGTCAACAGCGATGCGATAAGTGAAAATAAAAAAATTCAAAACAAATCACTCGAACTATATAACAGGTTAAAAGACATCAATGTAGAAACACTGTCAAACAGAGAATTCCTACAATGCGCTATAACCGCGGCATACAGAATCTACGCCACCGCCACAAAGAACATTTATAAGGCACAACTTTACAAAACATTGCAAAATCCTTGCGAAACGAATATAAGGGAGGCAAAAGAGCTTGAAACCCAATATATTTCAATATTAAGAAAACTAAAATACAAATCTATCAGACAATGGGACGCAGAATGCCGTGCCTATTCACGCCACATCGTTGAGAACCGTTTCGACAAAATCATGCAAGACATAATAAACGCTGACAAAACAGTTTACATAGGCAGCAAACTTACTGATGGCAGGCCGACAATTACGCTTAGCACCATATTCAACGACAAAGAGATATTCTACACCACTGACGGCAGCGAGCCGAATAAAAACTCCAACTCATACACAAAACCTTTCGCAATAGAAAACACATGCACAGTGAAAGCCACCTGCTATGATGAGTTCGACAGAAACCTCATAACAGAGAAACACTTCCTATATCATAAAGGCATGGGACATCTAAAAAGACTCAACAGCCCTGCTGGCAACTATCGTCCCGAATATTCCGGAGGAGGTGACGACGCACTCATTAACGGACTCACAGGAAGCGACGACTACAAAGACGGAAAATGGCAGGGATTCTACGGCTGCAATGCAGACATAGAGATAGACTTCGGAAAAGTTGAAACTATTAACTCTCTAACAATCAACTTTATAACAAATCCTTTCGATTGGATTATGATGCCCAAGACTATAAAGGTTTACGCATTCCCTACATGTATGCCATCGAATATGCCAGATACTTTTGTTAAGACATTCTCGTTCGATGACAAGGTGCCCTTGTCAGGAAACCATATCTTCACAAAGACATTGCAACTTGACGGTATCAACACAAGTTATCTTCGCATTGTGGTTGAGAATCCGGGCAAACTTCCAGAAGGAACACCGGGAGCCGGCTATGACTCATGGATTTTCCTCGATGAGATTATTATCGAATAATTTATTGAGACACTGTCGTTTATAAAGAACAAAAATTTCAGTCACACACATACAGCGGACAAACAATTTTTTACAAATTAAACTGATTTATAAAAAATGTATATCTACACTTTATAATAAAGACATTTAAAGTGAATGTATTACCAAACACAGACATAAACACAATTTAATAACCTTAATTTTATACTAATGAGACGTTTCTATCTTAGTTTAATCACAATTCTGATGCTTTCAACAAGCATTTGTTCAGCCCAAAGAATCAATTTTATCGTAAGGGGTGCGTTAGGATATGGCTTCTCCAATTCGGAGCTACGAGGTATCCTTGCCTATAAAGCGGGCGACTACGCCGACTTCCTTCTTTTTAATCCGATAGCGATTGAGAGTGGAGTTGAAATAAAAAGCACGGGGTTAAGAACTTATTCCGGACTTGGAGGACTTACAGGTGCGTCAGATTTCACCGAGAAATTCAAGTATCGCCTGTCATACATGGCTATTCCTCTCTGTATTAAATTACAGAATGAAGGGGAATGGTATGATGGCATATATGCGGGTGTCGGCATCAATTTCCCGATTGTCGGGACGACAACCTATAAACGTACAGGCACCGGTTTGAATGGCGTAGATGAAGATGGCAGATACAAGATTAATAACCTTAAGTCACCTGTCATTTCTTCAAAAATAGGATTTGACCAGAAGATATCCTATAAATTGGGAATATATTTCGAGATAGAGAATCTGTACGCCCCATTCGACCGTGCGTCTAACTCAAGTTTAACAATATGCGAAACCATATATTTAGGTATCACATATTATCTGTGATAACGAGCTGACTTAAGGCACCATCTCCCATAAATCATTATTAACCAATAAAAAGGGCAGGATCAATTATCAAGACACTGCCCTTTTTTGTTAATTATCCACCTATTATAAATGATTATGTCTTTCCCTCATTTATTCAAGACGGTCATTTCCCCCAATAATCAAACGCCTCAATATCTTTCAAGAGTTCCCTTACTGCGGCTTCAAGTTGTTCGTCAACGCCTTCCGCGAGTTTCTCAGGTGTATTCTTCACTTTGACATCAGGTTCAAGTTGAGTATTCTCAAGATACACCCCCTCACGGGTACGATATCCTACAACAGGCAAGCCGAAATACATGCTATCGTCCTGCAATGTTTCCCATGTGACGCTACTCATTGTTCCCGGCACCGGCATACCGACCACCTTTCCCATTCCCTTGTGTTGATACACCCAAGGCGTACCGTGAGCGTTACTGTAATTAGCCTCACCGACCACCATTATCGACGGTTTGACATATCGGCGCGAAGGCATCACACAGGCGACAGTATCGCGTATAACCTGCTCAAGATATTTCTCACCGGAGAACAGTATCTCGATATCCTCATGCAGACGGCCTCCTCCGTTGAAACGAGTGTCAATCACAACACCTTCACGACGGTTGTATTTTCCCAGAATATCAGCATACACATCGCGATAGCTCGCATCGCCCATACTCCTCACGTGCACATATCCGAGTCGGCCATTAGAGAGGCTATCAACAAGATGAGCGTTATGTTTTATCCAACGTTTATAAAGCAACTCGTTTTGAGCGCTTTTCGATATAGGCTTCGAGACTTCTTCCCATCGTTTTCCCGAAGAAGGCCGGTAAATTGAGACAAGCACTTTCTTTCCCGATTTCTTGTTCAGCAGTGGGAAATAGTCCATATCCTTTGTAATTCGCACGCCATCAATCATTTCAATGACATCGCCCGCCTTCAGTTTCGAGTTTTTCACATCAAACGGACCATATTCGAGCACCTCGCTAACGAGAAGGCCATCTTTCTCATAATATAAATCGAAAAGCAGTCCGAGTTGTGCGGTAACATCGCCGTTGGAGGAAGCGCGGTAACCGGCGCCGGAATGCGACACATTCAGTTCACCCAGCACCTCGCTCATAAGCTCAGCAAAATCATAATTGTTGTTGATATGCTCAAGGAAGGGGTGGAAGTCTTTCTTGATACGTACAAAATCAGCACCATTATTGTCGCGGCGGAAAAGGCGTTTCTCCTCTTGCAGGAAGATATGGTTAAACATATATTCGCGTTCCTTGGCGCGGTCCAGCTCCATAGTGGCATCATATTTTATAGGTGTCGATTTTCCACTATTGACATCTATTTTCTGAAGGTCACCTCCGGAAAGCACATAAATGTTATCACCTTTCTTATTCAAAACAAGACCTGCGCCACCGCCATCAAGTTTCTTCAGTATCTTTGTAGATTTCTCACGGACATCAAGTTCCCAAAGGTCATAGCCCTTCTCAAAAGAACTCAGGAAGAACAGTTTGTCACCTTCTTTAGAAAGCACCGCACCTGAAAGCCGAGATGACATCGGAGTGAGGCGCACCACCCTCTCTTCAAGCCTATCGAGTTCTATCTCAATAGGTTCAATCTTCGATTTCTTTCCCTTCTTATCCCCTTTCTTATCATCTTTTTTCTCTTCTTTATTAGCATCTTTCTTATCTTCCTCTTTAATAAGTTCGTACTCTTCTTTTGAGAGGCGGAATTTATCGTAAGCGTCTTGATTCATAAAACAGATAAATGCATCGTTCTGGCTTCCCCACGAGGCATGGGAGCGCATACCATAACGATTTGAGTAGAAAGTGACCGCGTTGCCATCGAGAGCCCACTTAGGGCCACCCGTGATATATCCGTCATTTGTGATGTTATAAATTTTCATATCGCCATTTGCAGAAACAATACCCACATCGGAATATGGGTCACGCATATTTGAGATAAGTTCGAGGGCGAACCACTTTCCGTCAGGAGACCATTGATAATCAAAAGCATACGCACTTGTGCCGTAATATTGTGTCCCATCAGTAATTTGGCGTACTTTTTTTGTTTCAAGATTGATGACTTTCAATATGCTTCTATTTTCGATGTATGAGATTTCTTTGCCATCAGGGGAGAAAAGAGGCTGTGTGCGTTCAATGCCATCGTCTCCGAACAAGGATTCCTCTTCAATCAGTGTTGAATATACAAAATTGATATCCTCTTCTCGCGAGATTTTGGCCATATATACATTATAATATCCGTCGCGCTCAGAGGTATAGACAAGTGTTCTGCCATCAGGAGAAAAGCAGGGGTTTCTCTCTCCCTCAGGAGTATGTGTTATCTGCTTTGTCGTCTGATATTTATCGCTTGTCACGAACACATCGCCACGAGATACAAAGGCAATCAGGTCGCCATCAGGAGTGACGGTAAGATCGTAAGCCTTCCCGAACTTTCCGCGTTCAACGTTGTCAGCCTGGTCGTTAATGATATTTATTGACACCTTTTCAGGGCCGCCATTAGGACGCTGCAGAAAAATCTCGCCTTGATAACCATAGCACAAGGTGCCATCATCGGCTACGCTAAGGAAACGGACAGGGTAATCGGAGAAGGAGGTAAGCTGTAAGACCTCCGCCTCATTTTCCGGACAGACTTTCATCATAAACACATTTTGACTCTTGCCATCGCGTTCGCTAAGGAACACCATCGACTTATGGTCTGGCATAAAGACAGGCTCTCTATCCTCTCCAACATTGGTTGTCAATATCTTATGCGTCTTTTCTTTTGCATTATAATAAACTATATCACGTGCTATTGACGACACTTGGTGTTTTCTCCAGACATTCTCCCCACCTTTTTTATCATAATATAGGAACGACTCTCCATCGGTATCGAGCGACACAGAGCAGACAGATGCGCTTGTGATCTGGCGCGGGCGTCCTCCCTCTACGGGGACACGGTAAAGTTCCGTCATCCAACCAGCCGGGAACTGAGCATCAACGGCATCTTTCTGAATATTGGCAGAATAAAACAACTCCTTGTCGTCCAATGAGAAAGACATCGGAATCTCCTTTGCCGAATTGGTTGTGACACGTCTCGCCACTCCACCGTCAACGCCGACCACATAAACATCAAAATTGCCGTTACGGTCAGAGGCGAAGGCAATCATATCGCCATTGTGCGACCAGACAGGAGAATAATCATACGAAGGCAAGGTGGTAATCTGTCGTGCCAAACCACCTTTAGAATCAACGATATATACATCACCTTTGTAAGTGAATGCAATTTTGTCACCCTTAGGAGAAATTGAGCAATAACGCATCCATAAAGGCTGTTGAGCATAGGAAGCGACAGCCATAAATGACAACATAATAAACACTAAATATTTTTTCATCACAAATAATTTTATTGACGTGACAAAATTATAAAAAAAACATGTATTTTTACAAACTTAAAAATAAGCATAAAGATGAAACTTAATTTAAAGCGTCCTATCGCTTTTTTTGACCTTGAGGCAACAGGACTGAATATCGTCCACGACCGTATCGTAGAAGTGAGTGTACTTAGAATCAACGTAAACGGCACTGAAGACCAGAAGACGTGGCGTATCAACCCATGCATTCCTATCCCTCCTGAGACTACCGCTATTCACGGAATCAGCGATGCTGATGTCGCAAACGAGAAGACTTTCCGCCAGGCAGCGCCCGAGATTTCCAAGTTTTTCGGCAACTGCGACCTTGCTGGATACAACATTCTAAAGTTCGATATCCCGTTGTTAGTAGAGGAATTTATTCGCGCAGGTGTCAACTTCGACCTTAAAGACCGCCAGTTTATCGATGTCATGAATATCTTCATGAAAATGGAACCACGCACTTTAAAAGGAGCATATCGGTTCTTCATGCACAAAGAATTAGACAATGCGCACTCAGCCAACGCCGACACCTTCGCGACTTACGAGGTGCTAATGGCAATGCTCGACAAATACAAGGATACGGAATACACCGACCAAAAAGGAATCACATCAAAACCTATCGTTAACGATGTCAATCAATTAGCTACATTCTCATCACATCACCACAATGCCGACCTGATGGGGCAGATAATCTACGACGATGAGGGGAAAGCCGTATTCAAATTCGGAAAACACAAAGACAAAAGAGTTGAAGATGTGTTCAAAAAAGAGCCGCAATACTATGATTGGATTATGAACAGCGATTTCCCTGAATACACCAAACGCATCATCACAAAACTGAGATACCCTGACAGGAACATATCGTTCTAAAAAAAGAAACAACCGGCTGTGTCAATCTATGCTATATGAAAGGCACAGCCTTTTCTTTGCAAGGTCAGGAACAGAAAAATCTGAAATCATCATACTGCATTTATCGAATTCATAAATCACAGTTCCAACTATTACAGCATATAGATTCAGTATCAATAAGAAACAGAAATAAGATTCCGTTCCGACAGCAACAATAACTGTTAGCAGCAACCGCTTATGTGTCAACATTATAAACTGCCAATTTGCATTTCAAAGATTCACAATGACGCTCATTCCGGCACAAGATGATGATATTCAATGTTGAGCATACGACACAAGCCTTGTAATGGCAATAGTTCTCTGACTGCCATCACAGGCGTGGTGAAGAGACAGCAGGTTTAGAGCGCACTGAAAAGGAGGCACCTCCGCTGGGAACGAAAGGTGCCTCTACTTTGAGAAAATTGAAATGTATAACCAAAACCACAAGTAAAACAAAAAAAGCCAAACAATGTTCAATGACTGAAAAAAATGTTTTTTTATGGCTAATAAACAAATATGCAAACGGCAAGAACACAGGCATCTTGTTTTTTCAAGACGCAACCTAAAAACCCATCAATTAGACAATGCGCTCTCTATTGCAGCTTCAATTTGTTCCCCTCTGATATTACGTTCAATAATAACGCCGTCATTTCCAACAAGTAATATCAACGGGATAGCGTTGAATCCATAAAGTTTCGATGCCACATTGTTATTATCAATCAGTTGTGGATATTTTATTCCGAGTTCCTTGACCATTTGTGCGTGAGCATCAGGTTTATCCCAGACATCAACGCCGACAACCACAAGTTTGCCAGCATACTTCTCACTCAATCTAATAAGGTTGTCACGCACCTCTTGTTTGCAAGGTCCGCACCACGACGCCCAAAAATCGATGAGTGCGAATTTTCCGCCAATGATATCGCTCAAGCGGCATGTCTCACCCGTTACGAAATCCACACCTTCAAAATCGACATAGTTACAGTCTTTCGATGTGTTTTCCTCATTCCTCAGCCTATCTATGACCCTATTAATATATTCGGGATTTTGCTGCAGAATCGAGCCTTCAGCGTTCAGATAGTCCTCAAGCTGTTTTGAAGAGAGGTCGCAGTTGTCAATCATCTCATAAACAAGGAATTTGCCGAATTCGTTATCTGCATTGTCCCAATACATTTTATCCGCATTGAAAGAAAGACGCTCATAATATTCGGCAGTGATCGCATCATAGACAACATCAATACTATCTCTAACCCCTTGATTTTCCGTAGCCATGTATTCTTGTACCAAGTCGTTAATCAAACGGGAGACCTCATTAACATTCAATGCTGAGAAATAATTATTGAGGCGGTCGTTAAGGTATGTTCCCGAAATCGTTCCATTGCCAAGGTTAATATTCACCACACCTTCCTCAACAAACATATCGATATCCAAGACCTCATCGTCATTAACGACATACAGATAGCGGCAGAAAGGCTCCTGCACCGAGTCTTGGAACAAGAACCTGCCATTTTCTATAACGGCAGAATCAACGGCTTTCTGTTTATATCTGTTTTTCTGTTTATAATCATACATATAGACCGTTTTCCCTTCAAAAGAAGGATCATCTACCGTGCCTTTAACCACGCACATATTATCAACTTTGCCGCCACAGGAGGCCAATAACAAGCCAGCGAGGACTGTCATCAGAAAATTTTTAAGTGTATTCATATCGCATTTATTAATCAGGCTACAAAGATAATTAAAAAAACAAAGTTGTGGCATGTTCAGGCAAAAAACATACACAAAAAAACAGGAGGAGACGTCATGGAGGAGACATTGATTTGTAAAAAATGATTTTATCAAAGTTTTTTATCATGATATTTAATTTTTTCATACTTTTGCCACGAATTCTTTAACATCAAAATAGGAATAAGTATGGAAGAAAATGAAAAGATGAACAATCGTGAGGAATTGTTTTCGAGACCGGTACGTGCAGGGAAACGCACATATTTTTTCGATGTAAAAGCAACCAAGGGTGACGAGAAATACATCACAATAACAGAGAGCAAGCGTCGTTTCAGCAACGAGCAGAACCGCTTCTTCTACGAGAAGCACAAGATTTTCCTATACAAGGAAGATTTTGAGAAATTCATGAGCGCGCTGCAAGACACCTTTAATTTTATAGAGACAGGCGAATATCCTGATGGATATTTTGACGAGCCATTAACAATGGACGAGCACAGCGACTTCGACCTCAAGGAAGATGTTGACGACTGGTTCAGCGAGATCGAGACCAAGTAAGTGGAAAAAATTCAGATAATATGGATTCCTGCCTTCGGGTGGGAATCTTTTTTTTAGATGGAAATTGAGAATCAACACTCTAAAAAGTTGAAAACTTCAATAAAAAAACATACGATATATTGCAAAATTTTATATAATTTTGTACGTTTCTATATTCATTAAAAAATACGATGGGAAAGATAATAGCAATAGCGAATCAGAAGGGAGGTGTAGGCAAGACCACCACCTCGATAAACCTGGCAGCGAGTCTTGCAGTATTAGAGCACAAGACCTTGCTCATTGATGCCGACCCACAGGCCAACTCCACATCGGGCGTAGGCTTCAACCCCAAAGACATAGACGCGAGCATATACGAGTGCATTATTGACGGCATCAACCCTCGCGACATCATCAAGGAGACGGAGACACCGAACCTATATCTGCTTCCGGCGCACATCGACCTCGTCGGAGCTGAGATAGAGATAATAAACATGCCTCAGCGCGAGCAGATGATGCGCAACTGCCTCGCCCCTATCAAAGACGAGTACGACTTCATCATCATAGACTGCTCGCCTTCCCTTGGGCTTATCACCGTCAACTCACTCACCGCCGCCGACTCGGTGATAATACCAGTCCAATGCCAATACTTCGCACTGGAAGGGCTCGGCAAACTCCTCAACACCATCAAGATAGTGCAGTCGCGCTTCAACCCCAACCTCGACATAGAGGGAATACTCCTCACCATGTTCGACAGCAGGACGAGGATATCCAAACAGGTTGTTGATGAGGTGAAGACCCACTTCCAATCGATGGTCTTCGACACTATCATTAACACCAACACACGTCTTAGCGAGGCCCCAAGCTTCGGACAGACAATCATCATGCATGACGCGGCGAGCACCGGTGCCATTAACCACCTTAACCTCGCAAGAGAAATATTAAACCGAAACAAATTAGACAATGCCAATACCGAATCAAAATAAGAAAAGAGGATTAGGGCGAGGACTCGACGCTATTCTTCAAAGCCCTGAGACCGACATCACCTCCGCCGATATCTCCGGGAACTACGTCGCAGGAGCTATAGCGGAACTCGATATCGACAAAATAGAGACAAACCCGTTCCAGCCAAGGTCCGACTTCGACGAGGCCATGCTTAACGAGTTAGCCGAATCGATAAGGCAACAAGGCGTCATACAACCAGTCACGGTGAGGAAGATGGGATACGACAAGTACCAGCTCATTTCCGGTGAACGCAGGCTTCGCGCATCAAGGTTAGCGGGACTTAAGACTGTGCCCGTGTTCATTCGCGTAGCCAACGACGAGCAGATGCTCGAACTCGCACTTATAGAGAACACCCACCGCGAGAACCTGAACGCCATAGAGATAGCTATCTCATACCAACGCCTCATGGAGGAATGCAAACTCACCCAGGACCAACTGAGCGAGAAAGTAGGCAAAGACCGCTCCACCGTGTCAAACTTCCTGCGTCTGCTAAAACTTCCCGCTGAAATCCAAATCGCCATACGAGACGGATATATCACAATGGGACACGCAAGGGCAATAATAAATATTGAGGATAAGACACAACAACTCATTATCTTAAAGAGAATTATTGACGAGAACCTAAACGTACGGCAAGTGGAGACACTCGTACGACAACTCGGGAAGAACGACAAGAAAGAAGAAAAGAGACACAAAGACGTCGTGCCAGAGGCATTTAAGACCAAAGCCGCCACATTGTCAAAAGTACTAAATATGGCTGTGAAAGTGAACCGTAACAGCAAAGGCAAAGGCTCTCTGACTATAAATTTCAAGAACGACGAGGAGTTTGAGCGTCTGTTAAACTTCATTAACAACGGGAACTGAGATGAGGCGCATGCTGTTTTTGTTTGTAACCATGTTGCTCGCGATGCAATACATGCGCGCGCAGGACACTATTATACCAACAGAGCAATACGGCAGCGACCTAACCTTACAACAGGACGGCCCGGGCGTCATCACAACGGCGGGAACAGTAAAGCATCACGACCCAAAGAAGGCGACATTACTCGCACTCATTCCGGGAGCAGGACAGGCCTACAACAAGAAATACTGGAAAATACCTATAGTATATACCGGTTTCGGCGCGACATGCTATTTTGCATTATCAAACAACAAAGGATACAGGCTTTATAGAGACGCATACGATTTCAAGACCGGCACCAAACCGAACGTCAGCGAGCAGGCACAACAGCAAGCATCGAAATACACCGAGTCGAACCTCATCTCGATACGCGACAGCTACCGCCGAAACATGGAGTTAGGCTGGATTCTCACTGCCGCATGGTACGCCATACAAATAATGGATGCCGCTGTCGATGCTCACTTCTTCTATTTTGAAGTAGATGACAACCTTACAATGAAAGTTGAACCAAAATATAATCCGGCATTCACACAGACAGCATGCGGCTACGGCATGTGTAACGCCGGAGTTAGTATAATAATTAATTTCTAATATGAGAATTGTTTTGTCGGGATATGGGAAAATGGGGCACGAGGTTGAGACAGCAGCGTTGTCTCGCAACCACGAGATAGCCTTCCGTATCGATAACGAGGACCAATGGAACACAAACATAGACGAAATATCGAGATGCGACGTTGTCATAGAGTTCAGCACTCCGGCAACGGTCTTGAACAACATCAACAGATGTTTCGACATCAATATCCCAATAGTGGTTGGCACTACAGGCTGGTACCAACACCTCGATGAGATATCAAGACGCTGCAAAGAACAAGGGCAGGCGATGTTCTACGCCCCGAACTTCAGCATCGGTATGAACTTCGTCTTCAAACTGAACATGGAACTGGCGAGATTCGCCTATAAATACAACTATAACATGGAGATAAGCGAGACGCACCATGTACATAAGCTCGACAAGCCCAGCGGTACGGCAGTGAAACTCGCGGACGATGCCCTAAGCAACAACAAGAACTACACCTCTTGGGCACTTGACGACGCCAATGACGACCGTACTCTGAGAGTCAACGCTATAAGAGAAGGAGAAGTCTTTGGGATACATGAGATTGACGCCATCTCCAAATGCGACAAGATAACAGTGAGGCACGAGGCATTCGATAGGACAGGCTTCGCCTTGGGAGCGGTATTGGCCGCAGAGTTCATTTATAATAGGAAAGGCGTATTCACAATGGTTGATTTAATTGGATAAAATATTGATAAACAATAAAACATATTACTTATGAGCATGATTTTGACAATAATAATACTACCTCTTATATTCTCTATTTTCACAGCTTTCTGCCCAGTGTTTTTCGAGAAAGCCGGATACAAACGCAGTGACGCATTCATACCTTATTATAACCTATACATCCTTTCTAAAATAATAAGATGGAATAAATGGTGGTGCTATCTACTGCTTTTGTTCCCTTACGTGAACATGTTCATGGCAATACTCATGTTTATCGAGCTTGCGAAATGCTACAACCGTTTCGGAATAGGTGAGATCATCTGCTCCGGGCTTTTCCCATTCGTGTATTTCCCTCTCCTCTCAAAGAAAAACGTTGAGTACCATGACCCTAAAACGACAGTGCGTCCTCCGAAGGGTTGGGTCAGAGACTGGTTCGACGCAATTCTATGGGCTGTGCTTGCCGCATTGATAATCAGGACATTCGTGTTTGAAGCATACACAATCCCATCATCAAGTATGGAGGGAACGCTCATGACAGGCGATTACCTTATCGTCAGCAAAATAGGATATGGTCCCCGATTTCCCAACACACCTATCGCTATGCCTTTCGTACACAACACATTACCTTGGTCAAAGACAGCAAAATCATACATTGAGAAACCACAGATACCTTATTTCCGCCTTCCAGGTTTCTCCGAGATAAAGAGAAACGACCCCATAGTGTTCAACTTCCCGGCAGGTGACACAGTGAGCGAGGTTTATCAAAGCAATGTAACATATTACCAACTCGTCAGGCAGTTCGGAAAAGAACGCGTCAACAACGACACGAGAAACTTCGGAAGAATCATCACCCGACCTGTTGACAAACGCGAGAACTATGTGAAACGACTTATCGCTATGCCAGGCGACACACTACAGATTATCAACGGTGTAGTATTTATCAACGGTGAGATGGGCTACCAACCGGAGTGCATGCAGCACAACTATCTCGTTAAGATAAAAGGCAACAACCTTAACCCTAAAATGCTTGAGAAATTCGGCATTAGCGAGGGTTATAGGACACCCGTCGAGAATGAGTTCATTCTAAACATGAGCGCGACGACGGCAGAGGCTTTCGGCAAGCAGGCATTCGTGACCGAGGTGACAAAAGTAATAGCGCCGGCGGGTACAGAGATCTCTCAGGAGATATTCCCTAACGACACCACACACTTCAAATGGAATGTTGACAACTTCGGGCCAATCGTTATACCTCAAAAAGGCGCGACAGTGGAAATCACCCCTGAAAATATCGCACTTTACGACAGATGTATCACGGCATACGAGCATAATGATTTGAATATCAAAGACAACAGGATTTTTATCAACGGGAAAGAAACCAGCGAATACACTTTCGCAATGGATTATTATTGGATGATGGGCGACAACAGACATAACTCCCAAGACTCGCGCTTCTGGGGATATGTCCCTATCGACCACATCATAGGAAAACCTTTATTCGTCTGGCTATCAATAGATAACAATAACGGGAAGGTTCGTTGGAACAGATTATTAAAATTCCCTAAATAACGAGAGATGACTGAGAACAAAAATAGATTACGGGTGTTTCCCGCTCCTGTGGAAGAGAGCAAAAAAGAAGCCCCACCAAAGAAAAAGAAAAAAACGAAGCCTAAACAAAGCAAAGTCGGAAAAAGACAAAAAGAAACCGACGGAAGGTTCAGGATTTGTATAGGATTATTTTTTGTGCTGATTAGCATCTTCCTACTAATCGCATTCGCAAGCCCTTACTTCGGCTTCGCTCCAAGAGGCATCTGGCTTTACAATATCGGGCGTTTCATGAGCGAGAAAATGTTCGGTATAGGCACCCTCTATATCATTTTCCTGATAACACTATTGGGCCTCAACCTCGTTGACAAAAGAATATACATCAAACCATGGACCTTATGGAAATACCTTATCATGTCACTTCTTTGGGTCCCAATTTTTATCGCAATGATTTTCAGCGCGATACCTATTAATATCTCTATCCCATTCCAATTATATTACGGATTAATCGGACAGTTTTGCTACGCATTCCTATTTAAATATATAGGACTCCCCGGTGTGATACTGCTTCTTTTCTTTGCACTTGTCACCTATATCATATTCACTTTCAACATCAAATTCTCTTTTCTCAAAAAAACTTCTCCAACTGATGAAGCAGAGATCGATAGCGATGGAAAAGATGATGACTCTGACGATCCCATCAACGATTCGGAAGAAGAAAAAATATTGCCTTCACCTAAACCAGCCAACTTCAAGCGCTCCCCTTCTGATGAGAAGGCGACGGAAATTGACCTCACTGACGGATTTGAATTGAAAGGCGAGGAAGAAGAGACCACTCAACCGAAAGATGAGGAAGACTATCCTGAAATCGAGCTTGAAGACGAAGAAATTGAAGGACAGCCAATCACCGTAAAACGGATTAATATCCATGAAGAAGAACCTGTTGAGATTGAGTCCGAAAAAGAATATAAAATTGAGACAATCAACGAGGGGAAGACAGAACACACTGATAATGAGCCTGTTGACGAAGGAATCGAGATAGAGATTGAGGAGCAGAAAAAAGAGAAACAGGTTCATACAAACGGCGAGCATTTCGGCCTTGACACGTTATATGATCCAAAATTCGAGCTGTCCTCATTCAAGCTACCACCACTCAGTCTTTTGAAAGATTATGGTGACGGCACTGCGGTTGTTGACCGTAACGAATTGGAAGCCAACAAGAAACGTATTGTTGACACCTTAAAGAACTATTCTATAGAGGTTGATAAGATCAAAGCCACCATCGGGCCAACCGTCACATTGTATGAAATTGTCCCGGCTGCCGGAGTGAGAATCTCGAAAATCAAAGGATTGCAGGACGACATCGCGCTCTGCCTGTCGGCGCTCGGAATCAGAATCATAGCTCCGATACCGGGGAAAGGCACTATCGGTATTGAAGTGCCGAATCAGAAGCCCCAGATTGTGTCGATGCGTTCCATCATAGGCTCAGAGAAATTCCAGAGATGCGGTTATGAGCTTCCTTTCGGAATCGGGAAGACAATATCAAACGAGAGCTACGTCGCTGACCTTGCAAAAATGCCTCATATTCTCATGGCCGGCGCGACAGGACAAGGCAAGTCGGTGGGACTTAATGCGATAATAGCCTCATTACTTTACTGCAAGCACCCTTCGGAGCTGAAATTCGTCCTCGTCGATCCTAAGAAAGTGGAGTTAAGTCTATTCAGGAAAATAGAACGGCATTATCTTGCGAAACTTCCCGATGCGGAGGACGCCATCATCACCGATGTACGCAAAGTTGTGCGCACACTCAACTCCCTTTGTATAGAGATGGATAACCGTTATGAGTTGCTTAAGGATGCCGGTGTAAGAAACATCAAGGAGTACAATGCGAAATTCATCAGCAGACGCCTCAGCCCATACGACGGGCATAGATTCCTGCCATACATCGTACTCGTTGTCGATGAGTTCGCCGACCTCATCATGACAGCCGGAAGGGAAGTAGAAGGACCAATAGCGCGTCTCGCACAGTTAGCGAGAGCTATAGGAATACATCTTATCATTGCCACACAACGCCCTTCAGTGAAAATCATTACCGGAAACATCAAGGCAAACTTCACAGCGCGAATAGCGTTCCGCGTAATCTCAAGGGTGGATTCGGCTACCATTCTCGACAACAACGGAGCCGAACAGCTTGTCGGACGAGGCGATATGCTTATGTCAACGGGAGGCGACCTCGTGCGCCTGCAATGTCCTTTCATCGACACCCCGGAAGTAGAGGCCATCTGCGATTTCATTGGCTCACAAAGAGGTTACCCGGAAGCTTATCTACTACCTGAATGCCCTGATGAACAAGACGATGGCTCACAGAAAGAGTCATACGACTCTAACGAACGCGACCCGTTGTTTGAAGATGCCGCAAGAATTGTCGTACAAACACAACAAGGCTCAACATCTATGCTGCAAAGAAAACTCAAACTCGGATATAACCGGGCAGGAAGAATTATCGACCAACTCGAAAAAGCAGGAATAGTCGGACCATTCGCAGGCAGCAAACAACGTGAAGTGAAAGTCGCAACCGAATTTGCATTGGAACAGTTCCTTAAAGACCTTGATTTAGAAGAAAATATTAAAAACAACGAACTTATATGAAAAAAACCGCGGCATTACTACTTATATTCCTTGTTTCTCTTACAATTAAAGCCCAAGACGCAGAATCATTGTTCAGGGCGGCAGTTGAGAAAATCAAAGGATATGACAATATAGAGATTCAATTTGAATACTCGATGATAAACCCCGAGGCAGGCATCAACGAGACATTAGACGGCTCTGGATTTCTAAAAGGTGAAGAGTACAAATTAAATATCATGGGGCAGGAAATCATCTGCGATGGCACCACATTATGGACATACGACTCTGATAACGAAGAAGTTATAATAAGCAACGTCAATGATGAAGAAAACGCCTCTCCCCTATCGTTATTAAACTCATTCAACGAAAACATCACAGCCAGGTTCATCTCACAAAACAATAACGACATAAAAACAATTGAAGTCACATCGGTTTCATCTGATGTCTTAGAAAAAATCATAGTATCAATCGAGCCTAAAACATTGATGTTAAAAGATTTGACTGTCTCTGACGAGAATAACACGAAATTCGTTTATGTTATCAAGAAATTTGTCATGAACCAGAAGCTATCTGAAGGTTTCTTCACGTTCAAGGCGTCTGATCATCCTGACGCTGAGATTATCGACATGAGATAAAGTGGATAGGCAAAAAAAACATATTATATTCATAGCGCGTTGGTATCCAAATCGTTACGACCCAATGCTCGGGTTATTCGTACAAAGACATGCCGAAGCCGCAGCATTATACAACGATATCAGTGTGATATATGCCCACTCCGATGACAATATTTCGGTAAAATACGATATTTGCCAAGATAAGATAAACGGCATTGACACCGTAAAGATTTATTTCAAGAAACACAAGTCTAAAATAATATCATTAATACGGTATTTCAGAGCTTGCCAACTCGGTTTCAAGCGGTTACGCAAGCCTGACATCATACATGTCAACATTCTGACACGTTGCGGAATCATAGCCTTATGGCGAAAGATAACAAAAGGGACTCCATATATCATCACAGAGCATTGGTCGCGTTATCTTCCCGGCAACGATTTTAGTGGCATTATCAGAAAAAGAATCACAAAGACGGTAGTGAAAAACGCTTCTGCCGTCACTACAGTGACTGAATTATTAGCAAAAGCCATGCAAAGTCACGGGTTAAGAAACAGCAATTACACTGTCGTACCCAATGTAGTTGACACAGACACTTTCAAGCCGGAGCCACATCATAACACTATTCCAAAGATAATACACATCAGTTGTTTTGAGAACAAGTCAAAAAACATAACGAGCCTGATAGATGCCTTACAGATCCTTGAAAAAGAAAACATAAGGTTCAGATGTATCTTAATTGGTGACGGCATTGATTTTCAGTATATTAAAGACTATTCAAAAAAAATCAGAGATAGAGAAAGCATTGTTTTCACTGGCATTTTAGAAGGAGAGACGATAGCTAACGAGCTTGCTTCCGGTGATTTTCTTGTATTATCGAGCAATTATGAGACACAGGGAGTGGTCATTCTCGAGGCTTTTGCTTGTGGGATTCCTGTTGTAGCCACAAAAGTAGGGGGCATACCTGAGATTGTTAACGACAGCAACGGCATTCTCGTCTCGCCGAATGCGCCAGAAGAGTTGGCACAGGCGATTAAAACAATGATAGTCAGGCACAAGGACTATAATCCTCTGGCATTAAGAGAAAATATAGAGAAGGTATATTCTCCAAGCAGGATTGGGGAAGCGTTTGCAAGCATTTATAACGAGGCATAGTGATTCAGAGGCAGGGCAATTATAGCTTTTGTCATGCTAAAATTGAGCACAGAGCCATCTCTTTCACCATAGTCTTCACAAATTCCGTATTAGCGAAATGTCCTGGTTTAAAAGCAGTCACCTTTCCTTTCAGGGGCATTCCGAGCAATGAGAGGTCACCGATGAGGTCAAAAAGCTTATGTCGGGCCGGTTCATTCTCGAAGTGAAGAGACAGGTTGTTGAGGATACCGCTGCTACAGACACCGACAGCCTCTTTTTTAAACAGTTTTGCCACACGTGAGAGGTCTTCTTCCGACACCTCGTTCTCAACGAAGACAATAGCGTTAGACAAATCGCCGCCTTTGATAAGGTTGTTTTTCAGAAGGAACTCTAATTCGTGGAAGAACACGAAAGTACGGCAGGAGGCGAAGTCAGAGGAGAAGTCAGAATTAGAATCGAAATGAGCCTCTTGGGCTTTGAGAACCTTTGAGTTATAATCAACTCTCACGTCAACAGAGAAGGTGTCGGATGGTTCCACTGTTATCTCGCAGCCTATCTTAGGGTTAGTATAAGTTATTTTTCTATCTATCTTAAGATACTTACGTTCGGCTTCCTGTTCAACGATGCCGGCTCTCAACAATGCGTCAACCATCATCTTACCGCTGCCGTCCAAGATGGGAGGTTCCTCACAATCAATGTCGATAAGCACGTTATCGATAGCCATGCCTCTCAAAGAAGACATGATATGTTCAACGGTGAAAACCTTCACACCGTTCTGGGCAATAGTCGTTCCGCGTGACGTATCAACCACGTTTTCAACTCTTGCCTCAACAATAGGATTTCCTACTACATCAATCCTTCTAAACGCAACTCCATGATTCTCACCAGCTGGATGAAATGTCAGGGTGCCTGTCTGACCCGTGTGCAGCCCTATACCAGTAAGGCTTACACTATTTATTATTGTATGCTGTTTTTCCACCTTAATAATCAATCAACACATTTTATTAAGGTGCAAAATTACAAAAATATTACATACTTGATAATAAATCATTAAGTTTTTTCTCAAGTTCTGATACTCTGTCCTCAAGTTTGTGAATATTACGCACTCTAACCGTATCTTTTAGATAGGCTGTATAGTCGTAAGCGGGTGAGCCCATTATTTTCTTTCCGGGTTCTTTCACACCGCTCGTCAATCCCGACTGTGGTCCAATAATTGTAAAGTCAGCGATATTGATATGTCCTGATATCCCCACTTGGCCGGCTATGACGCAGTTTTTCCCGATATGGGCCGAACCTGCTATTCCGGTTTGGGAAGCTATTGCGGTATTCTCGCCAAGTTCCACATTATGGGCAATCTGGATAAGGTTATCGAGTTTCACGCCGTCATGTATTTTTGTCGATTCAATTGTTGAGCGGTCGATAGTAGTGTTAGCGCCTATTTCAACGTTATCGCCCACGAGCACATTCCCTATTTGAGGCATCTTTTTATACGAGCCATCAGGTTGTGGGACAAAGCCGAATCCGTCTGCGCCGAGCACCGCTCCTGCATGAACGATACAATCCCTACCTATATGCGTCATAGGATAAAGCCTTGCGCCAGAGTAGATTACAGTGTTATCGCCGACCACCACATCATCGCCCAAATAAGCGTGAGGGTAAATCTTGACATTGTTCCCGATCCTAACCCTCTCTCCAACAAAGGCGAAGGCGCCGATATAACAGTTCTCGCCATATTGCGCGTCAGCTGAGACAAACGACAAATCCGACACGCCCACCTTATTGTTTGTATATTCCTGATAAATAGAAAGGAGTTGTGCGAACGATTCATACGCGTTTTTCACTCTAATCATAGTGGTGTTAACCTTCTCAACAGGTACAAAATCCTCATTCACAAGCACTATCGACGATTTCGTAGTATAGAGATAAGGGATATATTTGGGGTTTGAGAGGAAGCTAAGCATTCCCGGCGCTCCATCTTCAATACGCGCGATATTTGAGACCTTCACCTCCGGGTCGCCCTCAACCCTTCCTCCAAGAAGTGCTGCAACCTGAGCAGCTGTAAACTCTATTTTCATCTATAAATTATTAAATTCCACCTTAATTTTTATCACTGCCTTGTCAATAACATTGTTATGTGACGATATAAGCAGTTGTGCTATTGCCGCGGCATCAGCATCAGGGTTGTCAGAAAATGCCGAGTTTATAGTTCCAAGAGCCTCGTCCTTCGCCATCTGTATCATAAGCCACGTATCTTCCCCCAAATAAAGACGTTGTGCGAGGTTATGTTCCAACTCATCTTGCACATTCTGTATCAATGAGAGAAGCAGCTCGTCACGAGTCATTCCCGGAAGGAAAATCCTTTTAACAAGCACGGGATACTGTATTCTTTCAAGATAAAGCAGCAACCGCTCGCATGCCTGTATCTTCAGGTTCACCACAACAGGATTGTTCTTCTTTTCCGGCGCTGTGACAAGAAGGCTGCCAACGAAAACCAAAAGCACAACAGCTACTATTATCCAAGCGAGTGTATTCATATCTCTTTTTTATGCTGCAAAAATAACTATTAATTATGACAAATACATATTTTTTTAAAACAAAGTTTTCTTATACATAAAAATATGTAACTTTGTAAAATAAAAACACACTCCCCATTTGGGAGGTTATCAGTTTCAACTATTTAATAATCAGTTATTTAGTTGACATATAAATACTAAAGAAGACATAATTTCGAGACACGACATGCCAAAGGAAGACATAAAAAAACTGTTTGAATCGTTCAATGGGAAGAGGATTCTTATCATTGGAGATGTGATGTTAGATCTGTATCTTAAGGGCAATGTTGACCGTATATCCCCGGAGGCTCCCGTTCCCATCGTGGCAGTGAGAGAGCGTTTCGAACGACTTGGAGGGGCTGCGAATGTGGCGCAAAACATCAAGGCGCTGGGTGCGGAGCCAATACTATGCTCTGTTATCGGTAACGATGCCAAATCATTGGATTTCCTCGACATACTTAAAGAGCACAATATGTCGGAGGAAGGCATCATCAAGAGTGGAGAGCGCAGGACAACGGCAAAATACAGGATATTAGGCAACAACGCACAAATGCTCCGTGTTGATGAGGAGGACACTTTCGACCTAACGGAAGACGAGATGGGGCGCATCTGCTCTAAGATTGACATGTTTGTGTACAGCGACACAATCGACGGCATCATCCTTCAGGACTACAACAAAGGTGTATTGACGGAGTCACTTATCAGGCACACTATCGCGATAGCCAACAAGAAAGGCATTCCCGTTGGCGTTGACCCGAAGAGAAACAACTTCCTCGCGTATCAGAACTCCACATTATTCAAGCCGAACTTGAAGGAGTTGAGAGAAGGCGTCGGTTTCAATTTCCCCACTGACACCATTGACAATATATTAATAGGTGTAAACGCGCTTCAGGACAAGATAAATTGCAAGTACCTAATGAGCACTTTGTCGGAGCGCGGCGTTATCATTCAGGAAAGCGGCGACGGTAAGAGGCGGCACCACTACATTCCGGCACATCTCCGTAAAATCGCAGATGTCTCAGGCGCGGGTGACACCGTACTCGGAGTTGCTATGCTTTGCCTCGTGTGCGGAATGGACGCATACCATATCGCTGCAATATCCAACCTTGCGGGAGGCCTCGTCTGCGAGGAGATAGGCGCGGTGCCAATCAACAAAGAAAGGCTATTATTAGAAACTGAGAAGATATAATAATTTCGAGATATCATCGTTACTGGTCTTATGAAAATCAAATCAGAAATACTAAAACCCCTGCTTACAATAATAAGCGCGATCGTTTTAACCACTCTCCCCTCAAACATGTCGGCCCAGACAAAGAAGCCCATGAATTTGAGGAATTACGACAACCAGCCTTATCATTTTGGCTTTGTCTTAGGATACAACCAGATGTCGTACTCATTCAATTATATTGATGACTATCAGAACGTTCCGCACACCTCATCGGAATACCCAGAGCACAACTTCAGTTCGGACGACACCTATTACGTAAGGAGTATGGAGTCGAAGCCGAACCCAGGGTTCACCGTAGGTGTTGTAGGCAACATGCGTCTCGGCAGATATTTCGACCTGCGTTTCATCCCATCATTAAACTTCGGGACAAGGACAATAACATACCAAATCTTCAATGAGGACAGGAACCTGTATCTTGAGAACAACAAATCGATTTTCTCCACATTCGTAGAGTTCCCTTTGCTCGTCAAGTACAAGTCGAAGCGCCTCAACAACGTCGCTGCATATTTAGTCTGCGGAGCTAACACCAAGATCGACCTTGCTTCACAGAAAAAATGGCAGACCTTGGACAATAACGGACAGGAGGTCTATAAAAACATTAAGGTTAACAGAGCCGATGTCGCCGCCGAGGTCGGAGTCGGTTTTGACTTTTACACTGGGTATTTCAAGTTCGGAATAGAAGTGAAAATGGGATACGGACTGTTAAATATCCTCGACAAACAGAATCTTCTTTACGATTCCAGCATCGAAAATCTACATAACAGAACGTTCCAAGTGTCACTCACATTTGAGTGATTTTGGTTTTAAATATATAACAAACTAACTATCAACAGATTAAAAATTTTTCAAAAAAAATTATTTTTTTCTTTTTTGTATAATAATAATTTGTAATTTTGCATCACGAAAAAAACGAAATGGTCTCTTCGTCTAGTCTGGTCAGGACGTCAGGTTTTCATCCTGGTAACAGGGGTTCAAATCCCCTAGAGACTACAAGTTTCGGGGTCTCTTCGTCTAGTCTGGTCAGGACGTCAGGTTTTCATCCTGGTAACAGGGGTTCAAATCCCCTAGAGACTACAAGTATTGAAAGCGAAGTCAGAAGTCAGTTTGTTATAACGCAAGTTATTAGGGCTGTATTCTGGCTTTTTGGTTTTTTATAACATGAAATATCGCATAAGAAAAGGAACAAGAACAACATCAAGAGACATAATAGCATTGTTAGCGATTATGTTTCTCTTATTTCCTTTTTCCAACAAAGTCAATGCACAGGATAGCAGATTCCATTACGGGGTTTGCGGCGGTATCGGCATGTCAACGATAAACGGGATTGAAGAAAGCGGATTGAAACTCGGACTTACAGGCGGAGTGTGCGGCAAATATATCATCAACGAACACTCAAGGATTTCGGCAGACCTCGCCTTTTCTTCATACGGCCAACAATCGCAGATTTGGATTGAAAGCGAGATGTCAAACAAGATGAAAGTCTATAAGAAACACACCTTTAATTACATCACAATCCCCATTCTATACCAATATTATTTCACCGATATTTTAGGATTGGAGACCGGCTCAAGTTTAAATTTCTGCACCAACGCCTTAATATTCTCCAAAATCGGGAACAGCAATTGGGAGACAACGAGATTAACGAAGAACGACTATAACTTTTTTGACTATTGCCTTGTTTTTGGTGTTTATACCACCGATCTCGTACCGCAAAGCGACCTTTTCGTTAAGTTGAGAGTATATATCGGCATGAACAATGTCTTGAAGAACACTACTCCCAACAAAAATTTCAGTATTCAGATAAGCACAGGTTATTTATTAAAATAAATATGAGTTTAAAGATTCAAATTATTATTGGCAATCAGTACGAACCACATCTCAACCTTGCCGTTGAGAACTCGTTGTCAAATGAAGGCGACGCTGATACTGTCACAATGTTTTTATGGAAAAACCAACACACCGTTGTTTACGGATACAATCAGAACCCTTTCACAGAGTGCAACGTTGAGCTGCTCCTGAACGATGGCGGACATATAGCGAGGAGGCGCACAGGTGGAGGCGCGGTGTATCACGACCTTGGGAACCTCAATTTCTCCTTTATGGCAGACAAAAAGCATTATGATGTAGCAAAACAGATGCTGGTTATCAAAACCGCTCTAAGGTATTTAGGGCTTGAGTCAGAGGTCTCAGGAAGGAACGACATCACTTACGAAGGACGCAAGTTCTCTGGCAACGCTTTCGGAATCTATAAAGACAGAAGGCTGCATCACGGCACAATAATGATTAAGACTGATACTGAGAAACTTATGCGTTACCTCAAGGTTAATCCCGCAAAGCTTCAGAAACACGGAGTGAAATCGGTGGCGAGCAGAGTCATTAATCTCTCGGAAGTGGCAGACATCACTTCAGACAGCATTATCCCATACCTCACACGCGCTTTTGAGGAAGTGTATGGAATGAAGGCAGAAGTAATCGATTTCGACAGCCTTCTCACCGAAAAAGTATTGAAGACCCGCGATTTATACGCAAGCGATGACTATCTTTTCGGAAAATGGCGCAACTTCAATGCGAAAAAAACCGCACAATTCTCTTGGGGTCTCGCCGAAATTGACCTGAGTGTCAACGAAGAAAAAGGCATTATCGAGAAAATCTCTATCGCCTCCGACGGACTTGAGCCAGACTTAATTGAGGAAACAGAACGTCTCCTTAAAGGAGCGAGCATCAGGGAAATACCCGATTTAGGTGAAAACGAGATTGCCAAAGACATCGCAAGCCTCATCTATGAGTAACTTTTGATTAAAAATATTTCCTCAAACATAAGAGGATTTATAAAAAAGAACCGCACCTTGAAAGTTTTGCAGGCTTTTAAGGTGCGGTTAGTAATAACTGACGCATTTTTATCTAAACATCTATCAATAAACGATCAGACTCTTTCGAATCAGATAATCGTTTTTGTCACGGATCAGGAGGACGTAAGTCCCGGCACTCATCGTTGAGACATCTACCGTCATGATGTCGGAGTCAGATTTAACATAACCAACGATACGGCCAGTCACCGTCATTATCGTGATGTCATTCATGTTTTCACACGATATGCGGACTTTCTCTTCTGCAGGATTAGGATAAACAGTCACAACACGATTTGCGCTCTCACCAATTGCGTCTGGAGAGACAACAACTATGACTGATTCAACATCATAACAGTCATCACCCACAAAACCCGTAACAGAATATTCGGTATTCTCTGTTGGAGAAACGTTGATAGAAGCCGTTGTCTCACCCGTATTCCATTCATACCGTTCTGCTCCGTTTGCTGTCAGCGTTGTGGTCTCACCTAATATTATCGTTGTGTTACCTGAGATTTCCACAACCACCTCCTCCTCTACCGTCACTATCCACTCGCCGGCGGACTGTGTCCAATCGGAGCAATCATCAGTCACTTCGCGAGTAAACACATGCATACCGGAAGAAAGGGACAAAGGTGTATATTGATTTACATTACTATTAGGTATGACGGCACCATTTTCTTTCCATCTATATGAAAATCCCGGCTGAACACTTGAGGCATCAATGACGCTCGGAATTGTTTGAGCATTATCGCCAAAACACAGTGTCTCACCCGAAGTGCCTATAGAGCCTGGTTGCAAAGCCTCAGGCTCACCTATCGAGGCTGACGTTGATGCCGTATTTCCAATGTTATCGGTAACGCTCATTTCGTATGTGCCTGACGATAAGCCCTCGAAGTTATAAGTCGCGTTATTAGTAGGAGCCGATGTTTGGGAGCCGATACTGAAAATGAAAGGAGCGATTCCATCAAACACTGTCACGGTGATTGTTCCGTCGTCACCTCCATTGCATGTCACCTCGTTTATGTTATCCACTACCAAATTAATATTTGAGTTCGATACGGTTACAGTCACTTGTGCATCAGCCGTACAACCTGCGGAGTTGCTTCCCGTCACCGAATAAGTTGTGGTGGTGGTAGGTGACACCGTGATACTTTGCGTTGTTGCGCCAGTGTTCCACAAGTAAGTATCCGCTCCGTTTGCGGTCAATGTCGTTGACTGTCCTGAAACAATATTAGTGTTTCCGGCTATTGAGATAACGAGTTCCGCCGGGTCATTGACTGTCGCTGATGTTGAGGCGGTTCCGCTCGCATTATCACTTACTGAGACAGTGTATGTCCCCGCGCTAAGATTGCCAAAAGTGTAAGACCCGTTAGTCGATGGTGACGACTGTCCGTTCATATAATAAATATACGGAGGCGTTCCATTCGATGCGTTGACTGTCACGCTGCCATCGTCACCGCCATGACAGGCAGGAGGAAGGACATTTGTCACAGTCACTGCCAAAGCATTATTATTCACGACAGCCGTAGCTGTATTTGAAGCATTTGACTGACCGCCATAATAGTTTGTTTTGACAGAATAATTGTAGGTGCCGACAGCGAGGTTGTTATCATTATAAGATGTCTGCGTATAGTTCGTTGCTATTGTGCTGCCATTTCTAAAAATATCGTAAGTATATGTGCCGTCAGAGATGTTTGTCTTGATGAGCCATGAGATATTATCAATTGCACTATAACCGGTTCCATTGCTCGAATACAAGGCGGCATTAGTATTTCCGCTGTAGTTGGTGAATTTTCCCGGATAACTTAAGTCGGCAGAACTAACAACCACATAGAGGTCATTAGAATAATCTATCACGCAAGGAGACGGCAATGTCACAGTAAACCAAGCGTTTGCTGTTGTAGTGTTATAGTCTTTCGAGACGACTTCGGTAAATACTCCATTGACATTTTTATAGATATGCAATGTATATTGGTGGACATCGCCATGGTACACCTGCACTGACTGTATAGCCATGCCAGCATAAGGTACGAGTTGTTCAGGGGTATAGCACTGTCCCCAATAGAAAGGCACCTCGCTTCCGAAGCCGTATGCTGAGGAGGAAGGAGAGCTGTCCCCATATTTCAGCACTGCGTTTTCAGAAGCAGGAGCGTTCCACGAAAGATGAACATTATTATTGTTTACTGAGGCCGTAAGGTTTGTTGGCACAGGGCCTGGGAACGACACATTTGCCACTACGGGGTTTGAGGAATGAGAGTAATTCCCGTTAGACATAACGCTTCTAACCTGATAAGTATGTGATCCATAGGCCACATCAGTGTCGGTGAACGATGTGGCAGTGACATTGCTGTTCAATATGAAGCCGTTACGATACACCTTATAGCGTGCAGCACCCGACACTGCGCTCCAGCTAAGTGTCACATCACGTCCGTTGACCGATGCCGTGACATTTGAAGGAGCCGCAATACTTGCGTTATTCGGCTGCACTCCCGTCAAAATATAGTTATTTTCGTTATAGCAGCCAGAGCCTGCGCCTGTACCGCCCTGTCCCGGACTCAGATAACCAATTGCGTAATAGCCATCGCAGGAGCCGTTCCAGCCCCAGTTGAAATGGAAATAGTCATTATTGTCGTATCCGTCGCAGACGAAGCTGTGCCCGCCTCCTGCGTTATCCCAGCCCGAATATAGTATCGGCCTGCCAGAGTTAATCTCCGTTTTCAGAAGGTCAACCCATTGTGTAAGAGTATAGTAATTCCTTGACGCAGAGCCGATTCCGCTACTATAATCGAAATAAGTCTTCAAGGCGGAGATAACATCTGACGGATATGCGCCACTACCACTATTGCCATAACCCATATTGATAGACACTCCGCAATGATAGCTCAGCACAGCGACAGCATCTTGTTGGGCCTGTGTACTCGATGATGTCGCCCGGTCAATCATATTATCCCAATCGTATGTCGTGTTCCCGAAGTTCGCCGACTGAGTGCCACCAACGGAAGAATTATATGAGTGGCTGCCGTTGCCTGTTTTAGGCCATTCCCAGAACTTCATCACCTGTGCCATCGCGGTAGCCGCACAGCCAACAGGGCAGAGACCGTTGCCTGTTGTAGTGGAAGGACACATATTATTATAAGGTGTGCCCTGTCCCCAATGCGTATGCACCATCGGTGACACCGAAGTACGTGTCTTAGGAGCTGGCATCACTCCCCTGCGTAAATCCGCCCACTCGGCAGCGACTTCCTCCGTTGCTTCAATGTTGTTGTCTGCAAAATACCCGACCTCGTTATTCATCGAGCCAAGCCAGCACTTGATATTGTCAGGCATCGCCTCCGTAACGAACGGGAACTCATCGGAATAAGCGATGACAGGATTGTAACAATCATCGGCAGAAACTATCACGAAACCGTCTCCACAATTGAATATATATAGGTTGTCAAACAATTGAGGCACAGACACATCCGATATCTCACGATCTGTCATCACAACCCCAGCGATTCTTTTGGCTACATCTTTATCAACTTTCTTAGCAAACAATGTAAAAGACAATGCAAGTACCGAGAATAGTAATAATACTTTTTTCATAAGCAAACAATTTTTTAATTACACTAACAAAAAATCAGTCATATCTATAATAAACAATAATATACCGACATTCTTTATCATTAAAAAACGGAAAAGAATCAGCATTTTATACTCAGCAAAATTACTATATTTTTTCAAGACGAATACACTTCTTCATACTTTTTTTTAATTAAAAACCACCTCATTCATTTTTTAAAACAAATCAGTTCCATTTTGATAAAAACCAATATTGTCTTAAATAAATTTTAGGCATAATTACAGAATATCAACGTCTTACAAAATCAACACCGTTTTTTATCACCTAATCCAAACAAGTGGTGTAAAGTGTTCGTTGAGCCACTTTCCGAGGTTTATTTTGTGAATGTGTTAGGACGGAGATACATGAGAGCTTCGCCAACGCCTAATGCTTTGCCCATGTCAAAAGCGGCATTATTGTGGGAAATGGCGGTAAAACTCTTGACATGTAATGGCTTTTTTGAGATTGCGGAAAGGAACATCTATCTGTGAGCGATCTTATAAAGCGAGGCGACTGTCGATGCCGCTAATTTGAAGTCGTTGGTCATCAACTCGATAACAATAGTTATTTCCTCGTTCCACACCACTGGCATCCCAATTTTCCCGGGTACTTTTTCTGGGGGAAAAAAGAGGAGATTACTTGCTCAAAAGTATAAAAAAAAGCAGTTGGATTATTCTTCTGCGCCACTAAGGTATTCATTTTGAGTCAGCAAACTATTTCATTTTTCGTTTTAAATAAAATATTTATTACAAAGGTATATTATTATGAATTTTTATTACCTTTGCACCGGATTAAGGTGTTTGAGGTGGGGGGATCATCCACCAAGAATGAAAAGGGAACTTCGGTGAAAATCCGAGACTATACCCGTAGCTGTAAGTTTTTTATAGTCCGTGCATTCTCAATGGCCACTGCCTTTCGGGTGGGAAGGTCGCGCGGTCTGGAACAAGTCAGAAGACCTGCCTTCATCTGTTTTCAGATGCTTTCGGGAGATAGAGCGTCAAAGATAAAATCTGCAATACAGGAAAGATTTCATCTGCAACATTAACCGTTAGTATCATAGGCTGAAAAAATTTTATTGAATATGATACAGACAGTAGTCAAAAGAGATGGCCGAATCGTGGGCTTTAACCGCGAAAAAATTGCCGCTGCCATTCGCAAGGCGATGTTAACAACTGAAAAAGGAGAGGACGAAGCCCTCATTTACAAGATTGTTGACCGCATTGAAATTCAAGGTAAGGAGCAAGCGTCAGTCGAAGAAATACAAGATATAGTTGAGTTGGAGTTGATGGCGTCACCACGCAAAGAGGTGGCAAAAAGCTATATTGCCTATCGTGACAAGCGTAGCATTGCCCGTAAGGCTAAGACGCGGGAGGTGTTCCTCGAAATCGTAGAAGCGAAATCGAACGATGTTACAAGGGAGAATGCGAATATGAACGCTGACACTCCTGCCGGTATGATGATGAAGTTTGCGTCGGAGTCAACCAAACCTTTCGTAGATGATTATCTTTTGTCGGAACAGACCTTGTGGGCGGTGCGCAACAATTATTTGCATATCCATGACAAAGACTACTATCCCACAAAGTCACTTACTTGTATTCAGCATCCGCTGGATAAGATTCTGGGACACGGTTTTCAAGCGGGGCATGGAGAAAGCCGTCCGTCCAAGCACATAGAGACCGCAGCCATGATGGCATGTATTTCCATGGAGACCGTACAGAACGAGATGCACGGAGGGCAAGCCATTCCAGCATTTGACTTTTACCTTGCACCTTATGTCCGCCGCACATATATCGAAGAAATAAAGAACATCGAGAAGTTGACCGGCTTTGATTTGGAACTTCTATACGATGCCGAAATAGACGATTATATCGCCAAAGACCTTGATTTCATACAAGGCGATGAGAGGTTCAAACAACACGCTATCAACCGCACTGTAAACAGAGTGCATCAATCCATGGAAGCGTTCATACACAATATGAACACCATACATTCGAGGGGTGGGAATCAAGTCGTCTTCTCCTCCATTAATTATGGGACGGACACCTCAGCAGAGGGACGTTGCATTATCAGAGAGCTGTTACAATCCACTTACGAGGGTGTAGGCGGTGGCTCTACGGCTATATTCCCCATTCAAATATGGAAGAAGAAACGGGGCGTGAGCTATTTGCCGAATGACAAGAACCACGACCTTTATCAGTTCGCATGTAAGGTGGCAGCACGCCGTTTCTTCCCTAACTTCGTAAATCTCGACGCAACATACAACCGTCATGAAAAATGGGACGAGAAGGATCCGAAACGCTATATGTATGAGGTGGCGACAATGGGTTGCCGCACCCGTGTATTTGAGAACCGTTTCGGTGAGAAGACCTCTATCGCACGCGGCAACCTCTCGTTTTCCACCATCAACATCGTACGCCTTGCTATCGAGTGTATGGAGATCGAAAGCAAGTCGCAACGCATTGAAAAATTCTTTGCCAAGTTAGATGAGCTGTTGGAAATAACAGCCAAACAACTTTGCGACCGTTACGAATTTCAAAAGACAGCACTAACAAAGCAATTTCCTTTGTTGATGTCTTCACTTTGGTCGGGGTGTGAAAGCCTGAGACCCAATGATACTGTGGGGAGTGTCATCAACCAAGGCACGCTCGGTATCGGTTTCATCGGTCTTGCAGAATGCCTGATAGCATTAGTGGGCAAACATCATGGGGAGAGCAAGGAAGCACAGGATCTGGGACTGCGTATTATAACCTATATGCGAGACAGGGCAGAAGAGTTCTCGGAGCGTTACCAACATAATTTCAGCGTATTGGCGACACCTGCCGAGGGATTGTCAGGACATTTCACCCGTATAGACCGAAAGAGATTTGGAGAGATCCCTGGTGTGACAGACAAGATTTATTATACCAACTCCAACCATATACCTGTGTATTATAAGTGTTCCCCGAAGCATAAGGCTGAAATAGAAGCGCCCTATCATGATTTGACCCGCGGCGGACACATCTTCTACATTGAGATTGATGGCGACGCCACACACAATCCACAAGCAATTATGGACATTGTCGATTTAATGGATAAGTATAATATCGGCTATTGCTCAGTGAACCACAACCGAAACCGCTGTATGAATTGCGGTTACGAGGATGCACAACGAGAGCTGACGGTTTGCCCCAAATGTGGAAGCGAAGATATTGACAAACTCCAACGCATTACAGGCTATCTTGTCGGAACAACAGAAAGATGGAATAAGGCTAAATTAGCAGAACTCAATGACAGAGTCATACACAAATAGCATCCGCATACTCGATATAAAGTTCGGCACATCGGTTGACGGCATCGGACTTCGCACCTCGCTCTATTGCGCGGGTTGCGAGAACCGTTGCCCGGGTTGCCATAATCCGCAATCGTGGGACGAGAACGGCGGTGTTGCAATTCCGATAGGAGCGTTGTTTGATCGCATAGTCGAAGCCGACATGAATGTAACCTTTACGGGTGGTGACCCTATGTTTCACCCCGAGGGATTCATCAAGTTAGCAAGGCTGATAAAGGAATGTACCGACAAAACCATCTGGTGCTATACAGGCTATCGCTTTGAGGATTTGATGCGACATCCCCTTCGACGCAATTTGGTCGAATTGTGCGATGTGATTGTTGACGGACCATACTTAGAATCGGAAAGGGATTTATCACTTCATTTTAGAGGAAGCCGTAATCAAAGAGTCATTGACGTACAAAAATCACTTCAAGGGAAAATACATCTGATAGGATAATCATGGTGATATGCAGAAGACGCAGACAAGAAAAATATTTTATCCTTCTCTGTGCCTGTATTTTTTGCACCTTTCCGCCATCAAGGCTATCTCATTGTAACATAACAATGAATGACTCAGAGACAAGGGCGGTTATTATCTCGCCACCCAAATTTCAAGCAATCCGACCAATTGATTTGTTGAAGTTATCTTTCCTATCAAAGTCACTATTATTTTTCAAGATGTGCGCTTCTCCATACCTTAAAAAAAACGTCTCATTCATTTTTTACAACAGGTCCATTCCATCTTGATAAAAAAACAAGTCTTTTGAAGGTAAAGTCATGCTTATAAATCAAAAAAGTGTAATTTTGCAAGATTTAAGGCGAAACGAGTTTTACGGCTTAAAAATTATATAACTTATTAACATTCAGACGATATGAAATATTTCTTGCTGCCGTTAGGATGCCAGATGAACAGAAGCGACACGGAAAGGGTGAGGACAGTGCTTCACCAGATAGGTTTTGAGGAGACAGACAACGAGGAAGAGGCCACTATATTAGGCATCATTGCGTGCTCTGTACGACAGAAGGGCATTGACAAAGTATATACGAGGATACTCAAATGGAATGAGATGAAGCAGAATCGCAACTGTCTCACCTTTGTTTCCGGCTGCATTCTCCCTGCCGACCGTGAGCGTTTTGTAAAGCTCTTCGACCTTGTTTTCACCATGAACGAGTTGCCTGAGTTACCCGATATGGTCAGGCAATACGGGGTGTTCATACCAACGGCGAACAACATTGAGGTGAGGCCCGTTTTCAATCTTGAGGCAGCTCCGATTATAAGGAACGTCAATCCGTCCATGAACATGGACCGTTTCTGGGACATCTGTCCCGACCACATGTCGGATTTCGAGGCGTTCATCCCTATACAGAACGGCTGCAACAAATTCTGCACCTACTGCGCTGTCCCTTATACGAGAGGCAGGGAGGTATCGAGGAAATCTGAAGACATAATTGAGGAGCTCAAGGCGCTGGTTGACAAAGGCTTCAAATCGATAACGCTGCTTGGGCAGAACGTAAACTCTTACGGTCTCGACAAGAAGGGAGAAGAGATAAATTTCGCTGAGCTTCTCAGGAGGATAGGGCAATATGGCGATTCAACCGGCAAGGAGTTCTGGGTATATTTCACCTCGCCACATCCCCGCGACATGAGCGACGAGGTCATCGAGGTCATCTCACAACACAAATGTCTCGCCAAACAGATACACATACCTATACAATCAGGCGACAACGACATGCTTCAGCGCATGAACCGCAAGCACACTCTCGATGACTATCGCCACATTATCCAAACTATACGCCGGCTGCTCCCTGACGCCACTATTTTCACCGACATCATTGTAGGATTCACGGGAGAGACAGAAGAGGAGTTCGAGAACACACGCAAAGCCATGGAGGAGTTCAAATACAACATGGCATACATAGCGCAGTACAGTGTGCGCCCCGGCGCCGTCGCCTCAACATGGGCCGACGACGTGCCTAAGTCGAAAAAACGCGAGCGTTACCATATTCTGACTGACGAGCTTATGAAGCACTCATTAATATATAACAAAGGACTTATCGGGAAGACGTTGAGGGTGCTTGTAAGCGGATATGACAGGAAGAACGGTTATCTCACGGGGCATACCGAAGGAAAAATCGTCATCAGATTCAAATCGAAGGAGAGAAGTCTGATAGGCACTATGGTGAACGTCTCAGTCACAAGCGCTACAGCCTTATCGATAGAGGGCGAGCTTGTAGCATAACAACCAACCCTTATGGAAAAGAAGATTGCTTTCAAGACGTTAGGCTGCCGGGTAAACCTTTACGAGACAGACGCCATAGCCTCACAGTTCAAGAGCGCGGGCTATGACGTTGTTGACAACGGAGGCGATGCCGACATATATGTAGTCAACACATGCACTGTCACAAACCAGAGTGACCAGAAATGCAGGCAGGCCATCAGCCAGATCAGGAGGGCGCATCCCGATGCCGTGATAGCCGCAATGGGCTGCATGGTGAACCACAGGAAACAAGAGATGCTCGACTCCGGCATTATCGACCTCGCCATTGACAACGAGAGGAAATACGCTCTTTTCAGCATCATCGACAGCTATATTAAAGGCGAGCCCACCGACCCCGAGGGCCTCGACAAAGACCTGTTCAGCTACAGGCCGGCATACGACACCTTCCACACAAGAAGCCTCATAAAAATCCATGACGGGTGCAACAATTTCTGCTCCTACTGCATCATTCCGATGGTAAGAGGAAGATCCGCGAGCCGTCCCGACAACGAAATTTACGACAATATTAGAAGCGTGATAGCGCATGGATTTAAGGAAGTGGTGCTCACAGGGGTAAACATGGGACGTTACCAATATGGCGGCACAGATTTCGAGACCCTGATAGAGAACATCATCAAGATCGAGGGAGACTACAGAGTCAGAATCTCGTCAATAGAGCCTGACAATTTCACAGAGCATTTCATCAGTCTTTTCCAAAACCCAAGATTAGCCCCACACATGCACATCTGCCTTCAAAGCGGGGCTGAGAAAACATTGAGAGACATGCACAGGCATTATACCGCACAGCGGTTCAAAGAGATGTGCGCGGAGATTAGGCAATCCGTCCCCGACTTCAACATCACCACCGACGTCATTGTTGGATTTCCGGGAGAGACAGACGAGGATTTCAAGGAGAGCGCGGAATTGTGCAGGGAGATAGGTTTCAGCCATATACACACCTTCAAGTATTCGGTCAGGACAGGGACAAAGGCAGCCACTATGCCCGGCCAAATCAAGGAATCAATCAAGGCGGAGAGAAGCGCGGTCATAAGGGAAATCTCTGCTGAAAACAAGCTAAGGTACTTCAACCAGATGCTCGGAAAAAGGCAGAGAATGCTCGTCGAACGCATCATGGCAGACGGCACAGCACGTGGCTATGGCGAGAATTATATCCCTATACGATTAAAAGACAACAAGTTGAAAAAAAACACTTTCGTAGATGTCATCTTAAAGGACATTTATTATAAAGGAGACAACTCCGAAATAATCGCAGAAATAATTAGTTGAAAAAAAAATAACAAAAATGTGTTTCGTATCCAAAAATTATCTAATTTTGCAGTTCGAAAATAAGACTTAAGAAAGTAATAAAATATTATAAAAATGGCAAATCATAAATCTTCACTGAAGAGAATCCGTCAGACAGAGAAAAGACGTTTACACAACCGCTTCTATGCAAGAGCGATGCGTTCAGCTATCAGAAGTTTCAGAACACTGAATGACAAGAAAGAGGCAGAGTCAAAGCTTCCTGAAATGTACAGTACCATTGACCGTGTAGCAAAACGCGGCATCATCCACCGTAACAAAGCTGCTAATTTAAAATCCAAGCTCGCACGCTTCACAGCCAAATTAGCATAACAGGATAACAAAAGGAAATAATAAGAGTTCTCCCTTAGTAAGGGGGAACTCTTTGCTGTTATCCCCACCTGAGAACCAAAACCGAAACAATGACAAACATCACCACTATAAAAGCGTGGGCGGAGGAAGACCGTCCGAGGGAGAAGATGCTCGCAAAAGGGAGAGAAGCCTTGAGCGACGCTGAACTCATAGCGATACTTCTCGGAAGCGGCAACAGCGACGAGACAGCGGTGGATTTAGCGAGACACGTGCTAAAGGACGTAGAAGACAGCCTCATAAACCTCTCAAAACTAAGCATAAAGGAGCTGATGAGTTACAAAGGCATTGGCGAGGCGAAAGCAGTCACCATAGCCGCCGCGCTTGAGCTTGGAAGGAGACGGAGGTTCGCGGAGACCGCCACCAAAAGGAGCATTCGCAACAGCAGAGACGCATTTGAACACTTCTACCTGAAGATGTCAGACCTCACACACGAGCAGTTCTGGATAATGCTGTTGAACCACGCTAACAACATTATCAGGATAGAGCGGATTGGAGTTGGTGGGCTGAGCAGCACCGTCGCTGACCCGAAAAAGATTTTCAAAGCCGCCATCGACAACCAAGCGTCGGCCATAATGCTTTGCCACAACCACCCGTCGGGAAACCTCGAGCCAAGCAGCAACGACAGGAGACTCACAGACAACATCGTCAACGGAGCGAAATATTTCGACATAAAAATTTTAGACCACTTGATCATCGGTATCAATAATTATTATAGTTTTGCAGACTCAGGAGAATTATGAAGATAACAACAGTCATAGGAGCAAGGCCACAGATTATCAAAGCCTCAGCGTTAAGTCGCGCGATAAGGGATTATTTTGCCGATGATATCCAAGAGGTCATCATACACACAGGGCAGCATTACGACAACAACATGTCGAAGGTGTTTTTCGACGAGCTTGAAATTCCGAAGCCGGACTATAATCTCGGAGTCGGCTCGTTGTCACACGGGAGGCAGACGGCGCGAATGATAGAAGGCGTTGAAGAAATTCTCATTAAAGAAAAGCCAGACTACCTTATTTTATATGGCGACACAAACTCCACACTCGCCGGGGCGATAGCCGCCTCCAAACTGCGTGTGCCGATAGCACATATAGAGGCGGGGCTGCGCTCTTTCAACAAAGCCATGCCGGAAGAGATAAACAGGATTTGCTGTGACCATTGCTCCACACTCCTATTCTCGCCCACCGTCACAGGTTACAACAACCTTATCAAAGAAGGGTTCAGTCCGGGAAACAAGCCACGATTCACCGCCGACAACCCCGGGATATTCCATTGTGGCGATGTTATGTTCGACAACAGCAAGTATTTCGCATCAGTAGCCGAGAAGAGATCGGACATACTGAAGACGGCAGGTCTTTCTTCTAACGGATTCATTCTCTGCACTATACATAGAGAGAACAACACTGACGACAAAGAGAGGCTGAGAGCCATTTTCAACTCCATCATCAACATATCGGAAGAGACACCAATAGTATTGCCATTACACCCAAGGACATCTAAAATATTGAGAGACAGTCTCGACAGCGTTATTCTCGACAAAATCACGGATAGCGACAATATTGTCACTATGCCGCCCGTATCGTTTTTCGACATGATAACGCTTGAACGTAACTCGAAGATGGTAATAACAGATTCTGGCGGGGTGCAAAAGGAGGCTTTTTTCTACGGCAAGCCATGTGTGATATTGAGGGGCGAGACGGAATGGAGGGAGATTGTGGAGTGCGGAGCCGCCATCCTCACCGACGCCGACGAGTCGAGGATTCAAGAGGCATATAAGGCGTTCACCACTGCGACGCCACAGTATTTCCCGGATATTTTCGGAGACGGTGACGCCGCTAAGTTCATTTGCAAGGAGATGCTGAAAAATATTAATTAATTTCTTGTGGATATTAAAAAATTCACTATCTTTGCACTCGTTCTCATAAAAAGAGAAATAAAAGTTATATATTTAATAATCAACAATTTAAATTATGAATCAGTACGAAACCGTTTTCATTTTAACTCCCGTTTTATCTGAAGAACAGATGAAGGAAGCGGTAGCAAAATTTGAGACAATCCTTACAAACAACGGAGCTGAGATTGTATTCAAGGATTTTTGGGGAATGCGTAAGCTTGCCTATCCTATTCAGAAGAAATCTTCAGGTTTCTATCAGTTGATAGAGTACAAAGCCGAAGGTAATGTTATTGACACAATTGAGACTGAACTTAAACGTGACGAGCGCGTCATCCGTTTCTTAACTGTGAAACTTGACAAACACGCCATTGCGTACAACGAGAAGAAACGCCGCAAAGTTCAAGAGACAGTTGCTGAAAATAAAGCTAACTAATTGTTTAACATTTAATTTTGAATAAAAATGGCACAAGCTAACACAGACATCAAATATTTGACACCTATAGCTGTCGATACAAAAAAGAAGAAATACTGCCGCTTCAAAAAGAACCGCATCAAATACATCGACTATAAAGATGCTGATTTCTTATTGAGATTCGTGAACGAGCAAGGTAAGATTTTACCACGCCGCATCACAGGTACATCAACCAAATATCAGAGAAAGGTTGCCCAAGCTATTAAGAGAGCACGCCACCTTGCTTTGATGCCATATTTAGCTGATTGTTTAAAATAATAAGAGGAGGGACACAATATGCAAATTATTCTTATTCAAGATGTTAAAAACTTGGGTTATAAAAATGACATCGTAAATGTCAAACCAGGCTACGCACGTAACTTTTTGATTCCACAGGGAATGGCCATCCTCGCAACTGAATCAGCACGTAAAGTATTGGCAGAAAACATGCGCCAACAGGCTTACAAGCAGGAGAAAATAAAGAAAGAGGCACAGGATCTCGCAACAATTCTTGAGAACCTCACACTCCGTATCCCTGCAAAAGCAGCCGCAACAGGCAAGATTTATGGCTCTGTCAACAACGTCCAGATCGCTAACGCTATCAAAGAGGCTAAAGGCATTGAGATTGACCGCAAGCAGATCATAATTGACGACGACACAATCAAGGAAGTCGGTAACTACACAGCAAAAATCCGCCTCCATAAAGAAGTATCTGTTGACATCAATTTCGAAGTGTTCGCAGAATAAAACTTTTCATATTAAATTTTAAACTCAGCCGAAGAGAATATTTTCCTTCGGCTTTTTTTAAATTATGACGAAAAACGATATCAAAGAGATACAGTCCCTACGCCTCGCCAAAAGACGTAAAGAGATGGGATTGTTCACAGCCGAAGGGAACAAACTCGTTGAGGAACTATCTGAGACAAACTTCGCAATAAAAGATATTTTCGCAACAGAGCAGTGGATAGCGAAAAACGAGGCTATCGCAGACAAGATAAAAGGCATAGAGATTATCCCGTCAAAACAAATGGAGCAAATTTCCAACTTTGTAACACCTCCCGGAATCTTCGCCATCGCACACACTCCATCTTTTAATATCAGTCCCGAAGACTCAAACAACGAGCTTCTACTGCTTCTTGACGGCATCAATGACCCTGGCAACTTAGGCACAATAATACGCACTGCCGACTGGTTCGGGATAAAGAAAGTCATTTTGTCAGAAGACACCTGCGACCCGTGGCAGCACAAAGTCATACAATCAACAATGGGCTCGATATTCAGGACACAGATAGTCGAGACCGATATAATACAATTCTTAAAAGGAGTGAGCACAACTGTTTTTGGTGCTTTGATGCAAGGGAAGAACATATATAAGACTGACATTAAAGCAAACCAAGGAGTTATAATCATCGGAAGTGAGTCGCACGGGATTAGGGAAAACGTGCTGCCGTTCATCAGCTGTCCGATAAACATACCTCGAGCCGAAGGAAGCGTAACAGAATCGCTGAATGCATCGATAGCAGCGGGAATAATAATGGCAGAAGTTTTCAGAAAGAGCCATAAAGCCCAGTAAATCAGTTTCTTATCAGAGAACAACACCATTCACCGGCGGTGAGACTTCTTCTTTGGATGAATCCAAGTGACGGATTTTATTGCATAATAATTCCAACAACTTCTGAGATATCATCAATATATACAACTACAATAATGAAGATCAATAAAACAATTATAAAAAACACTATAAAATTATATAGAACTAAAGACAGAGTACACCTCCATACGGTTTTTATCTTATTAAAACCAATTAACTTATTGAAAAACATCGATAAGAACACGACATGCACAACAAAGACCCAATTATCAAGAATATCAAATAAATGTCGTGAGAATACAAATACTATACTGCAAACCGTCTCATAAATAATCACAGGGACAAGAGAGTAAACAACTGGGATAAAGGTCTCCCCCACATTAAATTTCTTTCGAAATTCTTTACCTAAGCAAAGTCTCACAACAAAAACATAAATTGGGATCGTCAAAATTATCACCATGGTGTAGTTATCAAAATAAAAACCCAGAATTCTATTAAACAGATCTATCAATTCAGTAACAACACCCGACACCACAACCGCATCACTGTCAGACATTCCGCTTGAGACATCAAGATTTGGCGTGTCGTTTACATCGACATCGATACTATTGCTTCCAGTATATGAGAACACAAGGATATATAATCCCAATATCAGGAACAGCATTGGGAAAGGAGAAAAATAGCTTTTTCTTTTGCCGTTAATCATATCCAAAACCATCTGTCCCGGACTCAGAAAAATCTTTTTCAAAGTAAACAATATGCCACCGTCGTTACTTAAGATTGCTTTCAACAAGTTTTGAAAGATAAATTTCACCGTAAATCGTCCTGTATCAGCACTTTGTCCACATTCAGGACAGAAATTTCCTTTAAACTCAGTACCACAGTTAAGGCATTTCACGATTTTTTTATCATCGACAGACGCATCATTAACGAGAATAATCTTCGCACTATCCTGTGCCGATATCAATTCATTTTCGTCCATAGAAAGAAATTTCTGCAAAAATAAAAAATAAGGCAGTAGGACAAATAAAAATAAAGAGAATATTAATTATTAAGACAAGGGACCATACAAATTGAAGCATTAAGAAATTATGGCATAGATATTGGCAACCTATCCGATTCTGATTCAGCGGTCTAATACATTTTTTAGGATGGGAAACGCATAATAGTGTCTTTTAGAGCTAAAAAACATACGATACTCTTATACATTATATAAGAAAATTTCCGTAACTTTGCGATAATAACTAAATCATCACTGTCCGTTAAATATTTTATAAGCAAGTGAAAATTGGACTGGTACCTACTGAGAAGTGTCAGTCCTTTTGGTTATCTTTGTGTTTGCAAACCCACAATTATAACCATGGGCAAATATAGTCATTTTACCTGGCAGCC
>JBJEGZ010000009.1:0-77620 GCA_051875555.1 Candidatus Limimorpha sp.
AGCGCGAACGCTGTGATGATTAGTCTGGTTTTAAATTTCATCTATTATCCTTTTTATTATTTTTCTTATTCAAATCTGAACGAGTTTGCGTTTATCTTTTCATCTACCGGAGTTTCTTTAGGCTGCCATGTCCTGACATGAATCACAGGCTTGTCGCCGCGTAGGTCAACCATAAGGAAGAGGTAGCCTATATCGCCGTAAGTGCTTGACAGATATTCCTGTTTCACCTCCACCCCTATCACATTGCTAATTCCATTAACAGTATTGAACCGGGTGTCGGAAAGTTTTAAGTTCACGAACTCGTTATTATCGAAAATACGGTTAAGGCGATTGATAAACTGTGGTTTAGAGAGAGTGTCGTATTTCACTTTAACCTCGTCTTTCATACTTATAATGTCAGATTTCTTAGATTCTCTGAATACGGAGCCTATGATGATGAGTGCGTTATCGGAGAATATCTGGTTAAGATATTCGCGGCGTTTCAGTGCGTAGGCGGTCTGGTAGTCTTCCAAAAAGTTGAGCAGGGTGAGTTTGGCTTCCTGCGACCATTTATCTTTAGAGAGGATATCGCTCTCGGCAATATCAGTGAGTTGGAAGGCTATAGACTCGACAAGTCCGGAATCTTTATTGATTCTGAGGCATAGGTTGCGGATGAAGCTTGCGTTACCGTTGAAGTCGAAGCGGAGAGGAATAGAGCGGCATAAAACAATATCGTTAAATTCGAGGAATTTATACGAAGGGGTGGCGATAATCTTGCAGTTGCTTGTGGCGAGCATACTTTGGAACATCTGGTAGCCGTCGTTTGTGAAAAGAGAGCGGACGCTTTCAGCGTTAAGGTTAGTGATGGCTTTCTCAATACTTTTCGTCAGCTTGGTGTAGGGTTGTTCCGGGGCGGCGACAGACTCCAGGAACGACTCTGATTTCTCAATAGTCTCCATATAGCTCTGCGAGTAAGTCTTCATCTCGGAGATGTCCTTCACTTTCTTTGCCTTATTGATGTCAACCTTTTTCTTTGCCTCAGGGATTTCTATCTGTTCATCGAGAGTGCACATGATGGAATACACTTCGGGGTCGTAGTATTTAGCGGCGTCTCTGTTTTCAATATCAATCACGAAAAAGACCTCGTCAACGTCGTGATGCAGCAGTTTCACGGTGCATATTCCGTTTTCCACAGAAGTGACGGAAGTGCCTGAGCCGTTATAATATTCAAATTCAATGCCGTTCACTCCGTTACCATAAAGGTTTACGACAAAGATAAACTCGTTATTGTCGGCTTTCTCCTGTTTGCGCGGCACCACAACGATATCGGAAAGCAGTGTCTCAGTCCTCCTCATAATCCATTTGTAAGTGGGGCAGTACAGTCCTGATTCCGAGTCGCCGTATAGCAAGGCATTGCCGAAAGGGTGTGAATGGCAGAGCATCATTGCCCAATAGTAGCTTCGCAGAGCGACACCGAGTTGTAACTGTTCTTCTGCCGCTATACCTTGCGCTATATAGTCACGGGCACTGTTCTCCCTCAAACCACAGATACTGTTAAAATCGCTTCTCTTGATGTATCTCAGGATTCTCGCATTGCCATCGGCATCATCAATAACGATATTGCCAGCCATTTTCTTAAGCACATCAATATATGTATGCAGTATTTTATTTCTCTGCTCGTCCTTATCGCCGCCGTCCGCGAAATATATTGGGTCCAGCGAGTTGTCATTAGCGATATTCTTCAACAGTTCTTCAACAGCCTTCTCGTCAGCCTTGCGTCCGTTGTTACACTCGCCGCTATCTCCCCAGAAATATTCAGGGTTTGTCTTTATTTGCTCTGCCTGCTTCCGGCCGTTACGATTAGCTTGTGAAAACGATGATGTCTGCAACAATAACAATACTGAAATAAAAAGAATGATACGTTTAGTCATGGTAACAAATCATTTTAATAGTTACAAAAATACAAAAATTATTTAAATGACAAGCAAATCACCATAAAAAGCGCAAAGGGGAAAATTTATAGGGAGAAAGATTATTTCAATAGAAACGAAGGCAATCACCTACGATGCTCTCATAAGGGAGAGGAGATATAAAAGGTGTAATGGAGAGGCGATTCATTTCAAGAAACGGAATTCCACGCGCCGGTTCAACGCCCTGTTTTCCTCGCTATCGTTAGGTGCGATGGGCATTTTGTCGCCATAACCCGCGACAGACATTCTAACGATGTCAACATCTCGTATTATCAACGCCTGCCTTACACTTTCAGCCCTCTCTATGGAAAGCCGCATATTATAGTCATCACTGCCCGTGTCGTCAGCATGTCCCGAAATCTCGATATGCAAAGTGTTATGGTTCAAGAAAGAAGCCAAAGAATCGAGTGCCGCGTCAGAAGAAGCGTCAAGTACAAAGCTATTAAGCTCGAAATTGATATTTCGCATTAAAAAGCGAGAAAAGTCATCGTAATCGATAGTGACGTTTTTTTCAGTCTCACAGTAGAAAATATCATATCCACCGAAGCCGCCGTCACGGTCAGAGGAGAGATAAGCTTTTGAGCCATCGGCATTTGTGACAAAACAAATCTCATTATCCTCCGTATTTATCGGGTATCCGGCATTTACAGGCGGTGTCCATACACCCTCCTTATTTCTCTTACTGAAAAAAATATCGAAACCACCCATACCGTCATTCCTGTCCGAAGCGAAAAACAATGTCGTTCCGTCATAGCTCAGGAAAGGGCTCATCTCATTGCCGTCAGTATTGACAGCAGGTATAGATTTAGGTTTGGTCCATTGTCCGTCAATCAGTTGGGAATAAAAAACATCCGTATTCTGTTTTGAGTTAGAGTAACGGACGAAGAACAATTCATTGCCGTCTGCGCTGATACAAGGCTGCGACTCCATAGCAGGTGTATTGATTACAGTACCGAGGTTTTTGGGGGAGCAATAAAAGCCGTTAATATTTTCCGCCGAATAGATATCGCCTCTTCCAGCGCCATCAAGCCATTCAATACCAACGAAATACAATTCTTTCTCATCATAGGACAGAGACGCCGCGCCCACTCTATTACCATCGTCCCAACACAGAGCGACCGGTTCTGCCTGTTGGAACTCATTATCATTGAAGGCAGAGACAAAGACTTTCTCCTGTCGGAAGCGGTTCGTTTCTTCCAATGGTGAGCGGCGTGTAAACAACAGGCGGTCAGAGGTTGGGAGCAATTGGTTAACATACTCATCGCCATCGGTATTAACGTTTCTGCCGAGATTGGAAGGCGGCATACACACCGGATTCTCAACGGCATTTTTCCTAAAAAGAGCTAAAGAGAGCATGTCTGATGCGACGATTCTAAAGTTATCACTTTGATTTTCAAGTTGGAGGCACCATTCAAGGACAACGATGGCATCAGCATATTGCCGGTTATCGATATAAAGTCCCGACAGAGTAAGAGCGGAGCGGGGAGATGCTAACGGGTCCAGTTCAAAGACATTTTCAAGGCATGGTATAGCGTTTATTCCGTCATTGAGTTCGAGTAGGATCTCAGCCTTAAGCAGCCATGCCATTGAGGACAGGCTGTCTGAGCGCAGGGATTTGTCGATGAGGTCCAAGGCTTTGGGGAGGTTGCCCTTTTCAAAGGAAGCCCTTGCCTTTGAGTAGAGCCTATTGTTCTCATGCTGATTCTGTGCCAAGGAGGAGTAAGTGAGCGAGGTAAAAAAAAGGATTAGCATAAGCACCAATCCTTTTACATTCAGAACATTATATATCCGCATCATTTTCTTTTCTTAGCCTGCAGTGTATTATAGAGCAGGGAGACAATAGTCATAGGGCCTACGCCGCCGGGCACCGGGGTGATTTTAGAGGCGACAGGCGCCACGTTATCAAAATCGACGTCTCCGTCGATACGGTAGCCTTTCTCCTTTGACTCATCGGGGATACGGTGGATACCGACGTCAATGACGACAGCGCCGGGTTTAACCATATCAGCGGTAAGATATTTGGGTTTTCCTATTGCTACGATAAGGATATCGGCCTGACGGGTTATTTCAGCTATATTTTTTGTTTTGCTGTGGCACATTGTCACGGTAGCATCGGCGCCTTTTCTCGAGAGCATAACGCTGATAGGTGTGCCAACGATATTAGAGCGGCCGAGTACGACTACGTTTTTGCCTTGGGTCTCCACACCGCTGCGTTTCAGGAGTTCGACAATTCCGAAAGGAGTTGCAGGGAGGAAGCAAGGCTCACCGAGCTGCATGAGGCCGATATTATAAGGGGTGAATCCATCGACATCCTTATCAGGGCTGATAGAGCGCACCACTTTTCTCTCATCGATATGTTTAGGGAGAGGGAGTTGTATAATATATCCGTCAACCTCGTTATCTTTATTCAAGAAATCTATGAGGTCAAGGAGTTCTTTCTCTGACGTTGACTCAGGGAGGCGATAAACGGAAGATGTCATTCCGACGGACTGGCATGCTTTCTCTTTAGAGGCGACGTAAGTTTTGCTTGCGCCGTCATCGCCAACGATAATAGCAGCGAGGTGTGGGGCGTCCAAACCTTTGTCCAACATTTCTGCGACTTCAGCGGCTATTTCTTTTTTCAGAGCCTCGGCGATAACTTTGCCGTCGATAAGTTTATCTGGTGATACTGTCATATATAAAAATTATTTTTTTTGATTTCTCTTTGCCTGCTGCATCATCTGCATCATTCTTTTTGCGCCGCCTGTTGTCATCATACGCATCATTTTGGAGGTCTCGTCAAACTGTTTGATAAGGCGGTTAACCTCATTGATGTCGTTACCTGAGCCGGCAGCTATTCTTCTTTTACGGCTTCCGTTGATGATTTTAGGGTTCTCTCGTTCTTCCGGAGTCATTGAGCCGATGATAGCCTCTATGCTTTTGAATGCGTCTTCGTCAATATCCTCGTCGCTGATTTTGTTCATACCCGGTATCATGCCAGCGAGTTCCTTGATGCTGCCCATTCTCTTAATCTGTTGTATTTGTTTTAGGAAGTCGTTATAGTTAAACTCGTTTTTCTGAAGTTTCCTTTTAAGTTTGACGGCTTCTTCTGCGTCGAATTGTTCTTGTGCGCGTTCCACGAGGGAGACGATATCGCCCATGCCGAGGATACGGTCAGCCATACGTTTAGGGTAGAAGATGTCGAGTGCGTCCATTTTCTCACCGAGACCGACGAATTTTATTGGTTTCTCCACCACGGTACGAATAGTGAGTGCCGCGCCGCCACGGGTGTCGCCATCGAGTTTGGTAAGCACAACACCGTCAAAATCAAGGCGTTCGTTAAAAGCCTTAGCGGTATTCACCGCGTCCTGACCTGTCATAGAGTCAACGACGAACAATGTCTCCTGAGGTTTGACAGCCTCTTTGATATTGGCGATTTCAGCCATCATCTCCTCATCAACGGCGAGACGTCCGGCGGTATCGATGATAACGACATTCTTACCGTCTTTCTTAGCCTTAGCTATTGCGTTCTCCGCTATCTCCACGGGGTTGCTGTTGCCTTCCTCCGAATAGACCTCAACGCCCACCTGTTCGCCAAGGACCTTGAGTTGGTCGATAGCGGCGGGACGATACACGTCGCATGCAACGAGGAGAGATGTCTTCCCCTTCTTTGTCTTCAGAAAGTTGGCGAGCTTGGCGGAGAAGGTTGTCTTACCGGAACCTTGGAGACCAGCGATAAGCACCACAGCAGGATTACCTTTTATATTAATCTCCGCATGTTCACCTCCCATAAGCTCGGCAAGTTCGTCGTGAACAATCTTCACCATGAGCTGACTTGGTGACACCGCTGTCAGGATTTTCTGACCCAAGGCCTTCTCTTTGATGTCGTTAGTAACATCTTTCGCTATCTTATAGCTGACATCGGCATCCAACAAAGCCTTTCTCACCTCTTTCAGAGTCTCCGCCACGTTAATTTCCGTGATATATCCTTGTCCCTTCAGTATCTTGAACGAACGTTCCAGTTTCTCGCTTAAGCCTTCAAACATACTCTTTTATTTTTATTTTATGATTGCAAAAATACAAAATTTTTCAATATCTGTTAAACAAATCAAAATGATATTGCATATAAGCCCTGCCTTGTTGGACGAGGCTGTCGGATACATCGGCGGGCATAGTGTTTTTTATCACATTGTCAAGGCCATAGGCCACATATTCCCCTTCATCGGTCTTCCACCCGAAGCCGCTATAAATCTCAAAAAAGGCGAACGGGCGATAGCATTTGTTAAAGACGTCCTTGCTCCAGAAGAAGCTGTCGTGGCTCAATCCGAGTTGTGCGAGCAATGTAGCGGGGAAATCAGTGTTTCCACAGATCTTATCGAAGGTTATTCCCTTCAACGAGTCGTTAAGCGGCTCGCCATAAATCAGCAGCGGTATCTTATGATAATCAAACGACTCCAATCGATAATTCATATACGAGGTATGGCTATGGTCCGCCATAAAGATGAAAACAGTGTTGTCGTACCACGGCTGCTGCCTTGCCATATCCATGAACATTTTCAATGAGATATCGCAATATTTCGCGGAATTGATATATGGTTTCTCAATCTCAGGCCACTCAAGTTCCTCGAAGATTTTAGGATAATCGTATGGGGAATGCGAGCTGAGAGTGAAGAGCGTCGTAAAGAAAGGCTCCGGCTGGGTGCTCATATCCTTGGCAGCCCAAGGCAGCATATCCGAATCTTGGATACCGAGTTTCCCTTTCCTGAAGTTCTCGTTGACATCTTTCGCCTCCACAATCCTGTCAATCTCATTATAACGAAGATATGACAGTATATTCCCGTAATTCAGCTCCCCTCCGAAATAAAAACTCGAATAATATCCGAGAGTATCAAGATGTTGCACTATAGAAGGGATAGCGTAATATTTCTCCGGGTGATTTGTTATCGTTGTCACCGGCAGGCCGGGGAGTCCTCCATAAATCGACGCTATCGCCTGTTGGGAGCGGTTCGCACTCGCATAAAAGTTTGTGAACAAGAGTCCGTCTTTCTCCATCTCATGGAAGTTAGGCGTAATGCTCGGGTCGCCGCCTAACGACTCCACAAGGTCAGACGACCAGCTCTCAAGAAGCACCACCAAAACATTTGGTTTCTCTATTTTAAAAATCTTCTGCGTCGAGTCGCACTCCACCTCATGCGTCCGCTCCGTTATTGCCTTGGCGCTATCGAAATCCATGTAGTTGAAATGGGCGTTTGTCTCAACTTTCATAGCGTTAGTGATATTCTCAACAATATTATAGGCCGGGTTGACGGCCATCACGTTGGCGAGCTTGTATTTGCTAAAATAAGCGGAGCTTGTGGAGATGGGTATCTCGTTAATACCGCCGCGCATACCTAAGAACATTATACCGAAAACTGCGACAAAACATAAAGGATAGTACAGCTTGTTGTCATTATTCTTCACTATAACCTCATCAGGCTCAATCCATTTCACATACCACCAGCAGAACAGCATAGTGAAGCACGCCCACAGCGAGAGCAATATCACCATCTGCCTTGTCGAGGCTGTATTGACAACCTCCATCGGATTCCGCAAATACACTAAAGCCTTATAACTCAACTTAGTACGCCATTCACCATAAATTCCTATCTCACCCATAACAATCAAAATGTATATGGCGATAACGATATAGAAATACCATCGCACCCAACGGTAACTGAAATTCTTGTTAAAACAGATTCCGACAAAAATCACCAGCGCCGGAATGACCATCATGAAACACGAGGTAGCAATATCGAGAGGTATGGCTCTAAAGAAACCTTTTATTATCTCCGCATAAGGCACGTCCTCAACATTTACCAGATGCCAATAGTTACCAATAAAGACGACTCTCATAGATGCAAATAAAAGCAACATGAAAATCAGCAACTTAAGAAGATAAACCACATATTTTTTCATTACTATAAATTTTTGCAAAAATAATGAAATTTAGTAATATCGGCATATTAATTATTTGTATCTTTGCAAAACTATTGTAAAAATAATGATTAGGGAGAATTTAGAAACAGTAAGGAGAACCATTGGGTCAGGAGTGCTTCTGGTCGCAGTTTCAAAGACAAAGCCTATAGAATATATTCAAGAGGCATACGAGTCCGGGCAGAGGGTCTTCGGCGAGAACCACGCTATTGAGATGAGAGACAAACATGAGGCGCTACCAAAAGACATCGAATGGCATTTTATCGGGCATCTTCAGACAAACAAAATAAAATATATTATTTCATTTGTGAAGCTCATTCACTCTATTGACACCGCCAACCTGCTTCAGGCTGTGAACAAAGAGGCGGCGAAACACGACATCGTTGTGGACTGCCTGCTGCAATTCCATATAGCTGAGGAAAAGACTAAATTCGGGCTAAGCCTTGAGGAAGCGGAGGACATTCTCAACTCAGAAGCTTATAAATCAATGGCTAACGTTAGGATTTGCGGAGTAATGGGCATGGCTACAAACACTGACGACGAGTCTGTTGTCAGGAATGAGTTCAAATGTTTAAAGGCCATTTTCGACACCCTAAAGGTAAAATATTTCAGCGGTGACGAGGCATTCAAGGAGATTTCCATGGGAATGTCGCACGACTATCAAACCGCTATGCAGGAAGGCTCGACCATAGTGAGGATTGGAAGCAAGATTTTTGGAGAGAGAACTTATCATTAAAAATATCATACCATGTATTCATTTAATGCTAAAGAAGTTAAGAATCAATTAGTCCAATGGATTAAGGACTGGTTTGAGGAGAACGGCCCCGGCTGCAAGGCTGTTGTTGGAATATCCGGTGGCAAGGACAGCAGTGTTGTCGCCGCCCTCTGTGCAGAGGCACTGGGGAAAGAACGTGTTGTGGGAGTCACTATGCCTAACGGCGTTCAGAAAGACATCTCCGACAGCATGAAGCTGATAAACCATCTCGGCATACCGCATTGCTGCGTGAATATAGGCGACACATATCAAACCTTGATGAAAGAAATCGAAGGGCAACTCAAAAATATTGGCGCTGATGTCTCAAATCAGACTGTCATCAACATGCCCCCGCGATTAAGAATGACATCGCTTTACGCTATCTCACAGTCGGTAAATGGAAGAGTGGCAAACACTTGCAACCTTTCTGAGGACTGGATCGGATACAGCACCCGTTATGGCGATGCCGCGGGCGACTTCTCCCCTCTCGGCTGCCTGACGGTGCAGGAAGTGAAAGCCGTTGGCAAAGAACTCGGACTTCCGACAGACCTTGTCGAAAAGACACCTTCCGACGGATTATGCGGCAAAAGCGACGAGGACAACTTAGGCTTCACCTATGCGACATTAGACCGTTACATTCGCACAGGTGTTTGCGAAGATGAGGACACCAAGAAGGCTATTGATATGAAGCACGAACGCAACATGTTCAAACTCAAACCAATACCTCACCCGGAGTTCTCATTCTGACACAGGAACGTTCATGTACCTGTCTTTTTCTTTTTTCTCCTTATGAAAACGAGATAAATAATGAAAGCGACAGAGGCAAGATAAAGAGACCAGACGACCGCCGTCCTGAAATATGATATATGTGCGAGACTCTGGTCTTCCATTTTCTCATCCTCATGACGAGTGACAGGGTTAAGATACATTGAGGTACCATCGAAAAACGTGATGACGGTGCGCACATAAGTGTCAGAAGGCTGAATACAATACGAGGCGTCGAACACATCTCTATCCGTATTGCTCATCTCTGAAAGGACCTTCCCGCCCTGACCTATGAACTCAACCTTCTTAATAGGTTTCGTCACATTAACACTGAAAACGGAGTTCTCAAGGAGCGCACTGTTCAGAAACGGCATATCGCGTTTGAACCTCTTCACTTTATCCTCCATCTTCTCCGACCTGTCAAGATGGAAATCCACTCCGACCGACTTTCCCGACAAAAGAGCGTCGCACAGCCCATCGGCAGTGTTTTCCGCATTGAGGCATGTGATACGAAGGGCTATATCGTTAACAACCAACACATTATGAGTATCATCATCAGCGATAAGATAAATCCTATGACCATTTGACAAGGCAGAATCCCAATGTTCCGGAGAATTTACGAAGCCGTTAATCGACTCCATTATCCTATAATTGCTCAGATATTTCATATCCTCCACCAGATAACCACCCTTAACGAAACTCGGATGCGCTATTGCCACCACCCTGTTCTGTTCCAACAGTTTGTTCAGCATGTGCTGTTTCATGCTTAAAGTCTGGAAAAAGAAATAGTCGATACGCCTAACCTTTTCAGCGCCAATACACAGCTGATGTATCTTCCAGATGTTATATCCATGCTCGTAGGCAGGGATATGGCCCTCGTTTATGCTCTCGTAATTATTTATCTTATTATAGTCCGATATTCCCACATGGTCATAATTGAAAAGGCGGTACATGCTGTCATAGACCACATTAGCGTTCACCCTTCCGTTCGTCACTCCGCCATATTGTCGGGTATGTCCATGGAAATTACAAATCTTCCAACCAGTAGAGTCGATTTCTTGGTAAGGATTGTGAAGATAATCGCCATGGAAGGGCTCAGGTTCGTCGAAAACATACACCGGCACCAACACGTTCATCGAGAGGAGCAGAAGCAGCAATCCGAGTGCGACAAAAAGGAATCCTTTTAATAATCTCTTAATAATCATTGACATCATGCAATCTCGGGATATTTCAGTCCTCAAGATTAAACGTTCTCTTTACAGCCTCGTAATCGCTGAAATCACAGTTAGAGTTATTTGAGAAGGCATAGCCATCAATTGCCACCACCTTGAATGAGAGCACATCTGTTGACAGAGCAGAGCAAGGATTCAGATGTTCGTTAAGGTCAGAGTTTGTCCAAAACAGCGACAATCCGCCATCATAATAAGTCGTTTCAACTGTAGAGGAATATTCATCTGAGATATAAAGCGTCAGAGGCAGCTGATGCCATGCGTAATAAGAAGGATTGGGGTTCTCCATATAGACGAGTACCGCGCCGTTGTCAACGATATCAGGCGTTATCCCATCAACCCAGTCGAAGTCAACATACCAATTGCAGCCACCGGAGTCCCATATCCAGTTATTTGGGCGGGTATCGACCACCGCGCTGAAGACATTAGCGTTACCGGCAGGGCCTACGGGACCCTGGTCTCCTTTTGGTCCTTTACATGAGAAAACAGCCAGACAGATCATCAGTACTGTTAATGAGTTAAATAGAGTTTTCATAGTTGTTGTTTTTTAGGATAACAAAAGTACACATAATTTTATTATACGAGAAAAAAATATTTCCTATTTCAAAAAAAGACTACCTTTGCAGCATGAAAAACAAAGGCTTTTTAGTACACATTGCAGGCGTCATAGCAATGATAATCTGGGGGTTATCATTCATTTGGTCATCGCAGGCATATAAGAGTCTTAATCCTACGGCAACCATTTTCCTGCGTCTTGTCATAGCTACGGTTTTCTTCACTGCCATACTTTTTTTATTCGGATTAAAGGAGAAGATTAGGCGCGAGCATCTAAGATTATTCGCAACGGCGGCATTGTTCGAGCCGTTTTTATATTTCATTTTTGAGGGGTACGGGCTTATCTACACTTCACCTATAATAAGTTCCGCCATCATCGCGATGATTCCGCTTGTGACGCCTGTTGCGGCGGCGGTTTTCCTGAGAGAGAGGCTCAGCCTGATGAACATTATAGGGTTAGTCGTCTCGTTCACGGGCGTAATAGTGATGCTTTTAAACAAGGAGATGGAGTTATCAGCCTCCCCAATAGGGATAATGTTCCTTTTCTTCACGGTATTAGTCGCCGTGGCCTACTCCATCGCGCTCATCAAGTTGACCCGTTTATACAAACCCGTGACTGTCACATGGATGCAGAACATCATCGGAATGATTTATTTTATCCCGTTAGTGTTTATCATGGAGAGGGTCATGCCGTCAGATTTCGGGAATGTCAGGGCATACATTGTGCCATTAGTATGTCTCGGCATCTTTTGCAGTGCGATAGCATACGCCTTATGGGCATACGCATACAGCAAGTTAGGAGCGTCGAAAGCGAACGTATATACCAACCTGATACCAGTCTTCACGGCGATATTCAGTTATATCATTTTACTTTACAACCGAGAGAACATGGATCCGGGCGACATAGAGGCATACGAGTTGAACATACAGAAAGTAGTGGGCATCGCGTTAGTTGTCGGAGGTTTATTCTTATCACAAAAAAAATCCATTAAAGATGATAACAAGCAAATCAAATCCTAAGATAAAGAACGTCATAAAGTTAGAGAAGGCATCGGAGCGGAGGGAGCAGAACAGGATACTCATAGAGGGGCGTCGTGAGATAGAACGCGCCGTTGCGTGCGGTTTCGAGATTGACACATTATTTATATGTCCTGAGATTGCGGGGCCGTGTGCGGACATACCTGCAAGGACGTTGGAGGAAGTCAGCTTAGAGGTTTTTGAGAAGATAGCGTACCGAGAAGGCAGCGACGGCGTTCTCGCGGTAGCTATACCTCGGTATTCCGACCTGCGCTCGTTCAAGCCAAAGAGCAAGGCCCCGCTGTTCATAGTGCTTGAGAACGTGGAGAAGCCCGGGAACTTAGGAGCGGTGATGAGGACTGCCGATGCCGCCGGTGTTGACGCGGTGATAATTGCCGACAAGCGCACCGACCTATACAACCCGAACGCCATACGAGCGAGCGTGGGGTGCATTTTCTCTGTACCTTTATTCTCATGCTCATCGCAAGAATGTATAGACTGGTTGAAAGACAACGACATAAAGATCTTCTGCACCTATCTTCAGGCTTCAATAGACTACCTTGACGCCGACTTCACACAATCCGCCGCGATAGTGATGGGGACCGAGGCCACAGGGTTGTCCGACACATGGGTCAAAGCCGCCGACCAAAACATCATCATTCCAATGAACGGCATAGCCGACTCTCTTAACGTAAGCGTTACAACAGCAATAGTTACTTTTGAAGCAGTAAGACAAAGAAGAAAAAATCAATAAAATCATGAACAATTTTTATAGCGAAAAGAAGAAAATACTGACAGCGTTTTGCGACAGTTCGCTCAGAGTCAATCCCGTGAAGATGATGACATGGTTTGAGGAACTGGCCGAGCAACACGCCGCAGAACTAAATGTTGACGGCATGACAATACGGGAGCAGCACAATGCTTTCTGGATAATAAAAAGAGTAAGGCTTGAGTTTAACGAGGCGATAAGGGAACATGACGAAGTAACATTAAAGACATGGCCATCAGGCACCGAAGGTCTAAGATGCTTAAGAAATTATCAAATATCAAAAGAGGACGGCACTCCGTTTGTGAATGCGTTGGCAGAATGGGTGATATTAGATTGTGAAACGCGTAGGCCAAGATATGCCGACTCGATTAATTTCCCAAAAATTGACTTCATCAAGGAAAAAGCCGTCAACACCCATTTCAGGAGATTCAAGGACATATTCTCGGAAGACGACTTCGTTTATGATAAGAAAATCAGAGCCTTCGACATAGACTTATCACATCACACCAACAACGTGAGATATTGCATGATGATACTCGACACTTTCAGCGTAAGCGAATTAGAATCCATGGATATCAAAGAGTTAGAGATCTGCTACGAAGCAGAGAGCCTTGAAGGTGACACATTACGCATCTACCGGAAGGAGATTGACAACGGGTGGCAGTTTGCTATCAAACGCAATGGTAAGACGATAACATCAGCCTTTATAGGTAAATAGAGATGCCGGCATAAGTCAGCATCTCATCTTTATGGTTCAAGCGTTTAGGACCTGCGATGCGGCGTTCTTTGTGTCAACCTTGGTAATTATATCGGCAATGACACCTTCCTCATCAATGATGAAGGTCTTACGTATCATTCCAATAGAGGTTTTGCCGCACATCTTCTTCTCTCCCCATGCGCCGAACGACTCACTCAGTACATGTTCAGTATCAGCGATAAGAGAGAACGGAAGTTCATGTTTCGCCTTAAATCCCTGATGCGATCTCGCGCTATCCTTGCTTACGCCGAGCACTGCATATCCTGCGTTTTGCAACTCATCGAATCCATCGCGCAGCGAGCAAGCCTCAGCGGTGCAGCCGGGCGTGTTATCTTTAGGATAAAAATACAATACGAGTTTCTTCCCAGCGAAATCAGAAAGCCTCACGGTCTCGCCATTTTCATTCACACCGAGAATCTCAGGTGCTTTGTCTCCAATATTTAATGCCATAGTTAAAAATTTGCACAAAGATAAATATTTATTCAAAATGAACGGTATTTTTTATATTTTTGCGGAATAATTGTAAGAAAGTATTAATGAAACATATTTTCATGGTAAATACAGTCGCAGGAAAGCACTCGTGTCTCAATAAAGTGAGCGAGGAAATCACACGAGACGACGAATTCAGCGACTATGAAATATATACACCAAAGTCGGCGGAAGACAACACTAATTATGTAAGGCAGTACCTTGACAACCATCCTGACGAGGAGATTCGTTTCTATGCATGCGGTGGCGATGGGACGATAAACAAGGTAGCGACAGGGATAATAAACCATCCTAACGCAAGCATGTCGGTGCTTGCCCACGGAAGCGGTAACGACTATGTGAAGTATTACGCCGATGTAAAAGATTTCCAAGATGTCAGCAAGGTATTACACGGGGAAGAGCATAATGTTGACATCATGAAGGTCAACGAGAAGTACGCATTAAACGCCACGCATTTCGGTCTTGACGCTGTTGTCGCAAAAACCATGAACATCATCAGGAGGCACAGCATTTTCGGAGGCAAGAACTGTTATCTCTTCGCTGTAATATGGGCTTTCCTAACAGGGATGCGCACAAAATGCACTATATATGCTGATGGCGAGAAAATCAACGATGGGGACATCTGCCTTTGCACCATTGCCAACGGCAAATATGTTGGAGGTATTTACAAATGCGCTCCGCGTTCAATAAATGATGACGGGCTTTTAGAAATATGTCTTGTCAAGCCTGTCTCAAGGTTACGTTTCCCATTTCTAATAAAATATTATATAAACGGCACACATCTCGATAACCCGAAGTATAGGGACATTGTCGTCTATCGCAGGGCCAGGCAGGTGGTTATTGAGGGCGGAAAGGGTTTCTGCGTATCTCTTGACGGAGAGGTGCTACAGAGCGAGAGAGTCGTTGTTAACAACATAAAACAAGCGATAAGGTTCGTGGCTCCGAAGAAACAATAATAATAACATAAAACAAACAACATGATTGCAAAAGAATTATTAAATCCAAAAAGCATCGCTGTCGTAGGTGCATCGAGCGACGTCCACAAGCCGGGCGGCCGTGTGTTATTGAATTTACTGAACAGCCCATTCAAAGGCGATGTCTATACAGTCAATCCTAAAGAGACTGAGGTTCAAGGTGTTAAGTGTTATGCGAAGGTAGAAGACCTCCCACAGGTTGATTGCGCCATCATCGCTATCGCCGCCAAATATTGTCCTGCAACCGTTGACACTCTCGCATATCAGAAAGGCACAAAAGGATTCATCATCGTCTCTGCCGGCTTCGGTGAGGAGAACGAAGAGGGCAAGGAGTTTGAGAGACATATTGCCGAGACGGTGACCAGTGTCGGAGGCAGCCTTATCGGTCCTAACTGCACAGGATTCCTTTGCCAGAACTATTGCGGAGCGTTTGACGCGCCTATTCCGCATCTCGACCCAAAGGGCGTTGACTTCATCACAGGCTCTGGTGCCACTGCCGTTTTCATCAAAGAATACGGTATCTCCAACGGGTTGTCATTCAACAGTGTATGGGCTGTAGGCAATTCGGCGCAGGTAGGTATTGAGGACGTTCTCGAACATCTTGACGAGACGTTCGACCCGGAGAAAAGCTCAAGGGTGATAATGCTTTATATGGAGAAGATTAGCAACCCGCAGAAACTGTTGAAGCACTCACGTTCACTCATCATGAAAGGCTGCCGCATTGCCGCCATCAAGTCGGGAGGTTCTGCTGCCGGAAGCCGTGCCGCCTCGTCGCACACCGGCGCCCTCGCCACCAACGACGCCATCGTCGATGCCTTGTTCCGCAAGGCCGGCATAGTGCGCTGCTCTAACCGCCAAGAGCTCACAACAGTATGCGCCATCTTCATGCACCCGGAAGTCAAGGGGAAGAACATGGCCGTCATCACCCACGCCGGCGGCCCCGCAGTCATGCTTACCGACACTCTCTCTAACAACGGCATGGACGTCCCTCATATCGAAGGACCCAAGGCCGACGAGCTCCTCTCCAAACTTTATAACGGCTCCTCTGTCGGCAACCCCATCGACTTCCTCGCGACAGGCACAGCCGAGCAACTCGGATACATCATCGACGCCTGCGAGAACGACTTCGACAACATAGACTGCATGTGCGTCATCTTCGGCTCTCCGGGACTGTTCCCCAACTGGGAGGTATATGAGGTCCTCGACCAGAAGATGAAGACTTGCAAGAAGCCTATCTTCCCTATACTGCCGTCTATCATCAACGTGAAAGACGAGATCGCCGACTTCATCAACAACAAACACCGCATCAACTTCCCAGAGGAATGCGTGTTCGGCAACGCCTTATGCAAGATTTACAACACTCCAAAGCCACAGCCGGAGAATGTAGAGATGCCGGAGATTGACACCGCACGTATCAGAAGGTGTATCGACAGCTGCGAAGATGGATACATCAGTCCGGAGCAGATTTACGAGCTCCTCGACGCCGCCGGCATTGCACAGAAACAGATTCGCGTCGTTGACCAGAAGCAGCAAGCCCTCGACTTCGCCAACGAGGTGGGCTATCCGCTCGTGATGAAGGTAGTAGGCCCCGTACATAAGTCTGATGTAGGCGGCGTGACACTCAACGTGAGAGACATCGACACCGTGGCGAGAGAGTTCGACCGCCTTATGGCAATAAAAGACACCTACGCTGTTGAGATGTACCCTATGCTTGACGGCACAGAGGTCTATATCGGAGCAATACGCGACCCGAAGTTCGGGCATCAGGTGTTCTTCGGCCTCGGCGGCATCTTCATCGAGGTGCTCAAGGACGTACAGAGCGCACTCGTTCCAATAAGCGCACCGGAAGCCAAGGAGATGCTCACCAAACTACGCGGATACAAGATTCTGCAGGGCGTGAGAGGACAGCAGCCCGTCAACATCGACATCTATGCTGAACAGATAGCAAGAGTAGCCGCATTAGTGATGGCTGCACCTGAGATAGCAGAGATGGACCTCAACCCGCTGCTCGGCAACCCGAACAACGTTGTCGCCGTTGACGCACGTATCAGGATTGAGAAATAATAACTTACAATAACGGATTGCACTTGCATGGAGTGACATCAAAGCCCATGTATGTGCAATCCTCATTTGTTTTAACCATGAAAAAGTCAGATATCATCACTATTCTTATAGCCTTATTGATAATAGGCGGGTTCGCCTTCATCCCCGGAGCGTGGGACTGGTTCAACGAGACGACAAAGAACCACGGGCTCATCATGAGTTTCTTCAAGTTCGCGATACTCGGCACCTTTGGAGAGATGCTGTCGCTCAGGATTAAGAAAGGCGTGTATTTAGAGAAAGGCTTCGGCCTCGCCCCTAAGATGTTAGTGTGGGGAGTGTTGGGCGTCGTTATTGCATCGGCCATGACAATCTTCAAAAGTGGCACCATAGTGTTGCTCCAAGGCGGATTCAAAATATCCAAGGCAGCGTTGTGGTTCGCGGGAGGACTCAGCTGGGGCAAGGTCTTCGTCGCCCTCAGCATCAGCGTGCTGATGAACACCCTTTTCGCCCCGGTATTTATGACGTTCCATAAGATTACAGACATACACATAGCTGAGACCGGCGGCTCCCTCAAAAGCTTCTTCTGCACCCCTCTCAAGATTCAGGAGACCATGTCGAAAAAAATCAACTGGGACATACAGTACGGCTTCGTATTCAAAAAGACCCTGCCTTTGTTCTGGTATCCCGCACACACCATAACATTCCTATTACCCGGCACCTACCAAGTGTTGTTCGCAGCTATGCTCGGCGTTGCCCTTGGCGTGATATTAAGTATTAAAAAATAAGATTAAATATTTCAAAATAATAAAATAATTTAATTCAACTATTAAAAGAAATAATAACAATAATAACATGACACAGAACCCAGAATTCAAATATGCGCCGATGTTCCAGCTCGGCGAGGACAAGACGGAATACCGCTTATTGACAAAAGAATACGTCAGTGTTGGCGATTTTGAAGGCCATCAGATTCTTAAGATAGAGCCAGAAGGTCTGAGGCTTCTTATGAACCAAGCCTTCCATGATGTCAGCTTCATGCTCAGACGCAGCCATAACGAACAGGTTGCCAAGATATTACGCGACCCGGAGGCATCGGAGAACGACAAATACGTCGCCCTGACGTTCCTTCGCAACGCCGAGGTGTCATGCAAAGGACAACTGCCACTATGCCAAGACACCGGCACCGCCATCATTCATGGAGAGAAAGGGCAGCAGGTTTGGACAGGCTTTAATGACGAGGAATATATCTCACGCGGCGTCTATGACACCTACACGCAGGACAACCTTCGTTACAGCCAGAACGCCCCGCTCGACATGTATAACGAGGTAAACACCAAATGCAACCTCCCAGCACAAATAGACATCGAGGCATGCGAGGGCATGGAGTACCGTTTCCTCTGCGTCACCAAGGGAGGAGGCTCTGCTAACAAGACCTACCTATACCAAGAGACCAAGGCACGCATCCAGAACCCCGGAACACTCATACCTTTCCTCGTAGAAAAGATGAAGAGCCTCGGCACCGCAGCATGCCCTCCATACCATGTTGCCATCGTCATCGGCGGCACAAGCGCGGAGAAAAACCTCCTCACCGTCAAACTCGCCTCAACACATTATTATGACGAGCTGCCCACAACAGGTGACGAGACAGGACGCGCCTTCCGTGACGTGGAGCTTGAGAAACAGCTTCTTCAAGAGGCATATAAGATAGGACTCGGCGCACAGTTCGGAGGCAAGTATATGGTTCACGATGTGAGGGTTATACGCCTGCCACGTCATGGCGCAAGCTGCCCTATCGGACTCGGCGTCAGCTGCTCCGCCGACCGTAACATCAAAGCAAAAATCAACAAGGACGGCATCTGGCTCGAAAGGATGGACGACAAACCTTACGAACTGATTCCAGAAGAGCTCCGTCAGGCTGGCGAAGGACAATCCGTCGCCGTTGACCTGAACCGTCCTATGGAAGAGGTGTGCAGCCAACTATCCCAATATCCGGTGAGCACACGCCTCTCACTCAACGGCACCATCATCGTCGCCCGCGACATCGCCCATGCCAAGATTAAGGCGCGTCTCGACGCAGGTGAGCCCATGCCAGAATACATGAAGAACCACCCTGTCTATTACGCAGGACCAGCCAAGACACCCGCCGGAATGCCTTGCGGCTCTATGGGCCCTACAACAGCAGGACGCATGGACCCTTACGTCTTCGAGTTCCAAGAGCACGGCGGAAGCCGCATCATGCTCGCCAAAGGCAACCGCAGCATCGACGTCACCAACGCTTGTAAAGAACACCGCGGCTTCTATCTCGGCTCTATTGGAGGGCCAGCAGCCATTCTCGCCCAAAACAATATCAAAAGCATTGAATGCGTGGAATATCCCGAACTCGGCATGGAGGCTGTATGGAAAATAGACGTCGTTGACTTCCCAGCCTTCATCCTCGTCGATGATAAGGGCAACGACTTCTTCAAACAGCTGAAACCCAACCCGGGCTGCACTATTCTTTAATCTTACACAAATGTTCATCAAGGGTACAGGCCATTCCCGACCTTACCCTTGATTCTTTTTTTGCTGACCCCACATCTGCCAACAAAAGTCAGACTTATTCCTTCCTTCCGCCTTACGATTTAAAATTCTCTGGTTGTCAATACTCATTCATATTTCATGATGCAAATTTCATTACGAACGATTGACAATCACCGCTCACTTCCCATTAACCATCGACTATCACTACACCATTGTGTTATAACGAATTTCACAAACAAAATGTATAAAATAAACTTTTTAAAAAAACTAAAAATTTTTGTTGGACAATTAAAAAAAAAAAAAATAACTTTGCAAACGGATATTTACGAAAGATTGTAAAAGACCATGAAGAACCGGTGGAACAGCAAATGCGGACCCACTGTAAAACCGGCAGTACAACAAATAATTGGGTTCGCAATTAAAAATTTATCATCATGAAGAAAAAAAGTATTTTAGTCTCATTAATTTTGGCTTTTACTTTATCATCCACAACTTTTGCCAATGAAACAAATCCATTAGAAAACAACGAAACGCGTAATGAATTGAAAAAAGAGACTAACGAATCTGGAAAAACCATCAAATACTATGGAGAAAGAGCGGGATTATTCAGACCGTGTAGAGGAGAATGTATATTGGTATGTAAAGAGATAACAATCAGCGATAGGTCAGGCACAGCAATTGTTTCTGATGGTGAAAAAACAATAGTCGTCGATATTAAAAGAATTAATTTCGAAGACGGAAGCGTTGACATTTAGCACAAACTCAAGGCAGTCCACAAATCCAATGTGGATTGCCTTTTACATTAACAAAAATTACACATCAATATCTTAAAACAATCATCATGAAGAAATCAATACTCTTGTTAGCCATTTTAATGACTATTAGCTTTGCGGAGGCCCAGATAAATCTCAACGAGATAGCAAACGCTGATGAGTACCATAGGGTTGCGCAAATCAAAGGCTCCGAGAACCTACTTATAGAATACTTCTCTGAAGTGTCAAACAAAAACGACACCCTTTATGTAATACTCTGTCCGTTGATGTTCTGCCCCCGCTGCGAGGCGGAGATAAATGTGGTTCAAGAGCTGCTATATATGCGCATTCCCGACAACCCCATGGTCCTGATAGCATCGTTCCCTAACGAGAAGGCAGCGCAAAAATATGTTGCGAACAAATTCTATTTCGATGATGTGATTTACGACACCGACTTGTCATTCAAATCTTTCCTCGCATTCAGGACCGACGACCCTCGCATCCCATTTATTATGAAGATTGACAGGAAGACCGGCCGCATGCTCACCGGCGGCGACTATTTAAGCATAAACAACGAATTCGCCGACGCCCTTGTCCGACACACCGAGCCCATGCCCTACTACGGAGAGCTGTGGGAAGGGACTATCTCTTTCCAACCAGCCACGTCAAACTGTGATGACAGCCATTACAAGAAAGCAAAGATATTCCGTAAATTAGAAGTGCCTAACGACACCGGCACAATATTGTCAAATATCAGTTACCCAAGCATCCACAACGGATTCCTCTCGTTCACAGATGAATTGGACAACAGCATCTTACTCTATTCTCTTTCCCCTAAAGCCGACAACATTTCTTTTCACGGCAAATATTTCCCCAATGAAAGCGAGGAGCTGACCTTCGTATCTATTGACCACGAGCAATATTTCCAGCTGCGTGACGACAATATGGTTATTGCCATGTGCCTGACCGGATTTATGATAAACAAAGACACTCTCGCTTTCTCTGTTTCCCTGCCAAAACTAAGATATAACGACGAGCACATTGAGTACTACAACGCCCCTGCCATCATTCTACAAAACATTAATAACGGCGAGGAAAGAGCATTTGTACCTCTGAATCTGTTTGGAAGCATCGACAGCACATCCTTCCTCTCACATGAGGGATTTTATTATTCAGCAGAGCAGGAACGGCTGTTTTTCAGCACGTTAAAAGGATACCCCTATTTTGAACTGGGCGATGGACCTCAAAATGTATTTGAAGACAGTTTTTATGACGAGACACCTCTATTCACTGTTTTTGACAACAACAGGAAACCCATTGCCCGTATCGGACAGCTGGGGCAAATCCACAAGGACATGCACCTCGGATACGCCTACTGCAACCCCAAAATTACAAGCCAAGACCACACTATCGCGGTTTCCGACGGCACTTCAGGAACAATTACAGTTTATGACGATAAAGACCTCGACGAACCGTTATCTTCAATTCAAGTGTTCGACATCTCCTCCAACGACTTCAACATCGACAGCACATTATACGGAACCGAAGAATACGCCTATCAGTTTCAAGACGCCTTCCAAAACACAATAATAGATATTCTAATTGATTCAAAGAACATATACACTCTATCTGTAGAAGACGGCTGCTACTTCAAAAAGACGTTCAGCAGACAAGGGAAACTGAAGAGCACCATTCTAATCCCCAACTCATTCGACGCTTATCAACTGGAAATAACAGGCTTATGCCTTGTAAAAAACAAGGTCCTTGTTTCCGGTTTTTATTTCGACAAGGAAGCTCATAATATGGTTTTATTTGAATAGCACCAATATCTAATTAGAGAACAATAGAACTCGGTCAATTATTTTTGTTTACACTGTGTCCCTGAACTTACGGTTATCGACACGGTGTAAACAGAATTATTTTATTAATAAGGTCTTTGAAAATATTTTCATATCCTGATAAGCGGCAGTCCTAAAACGACAAAGTATTAAAAAAACAGAAAAAAAGCTGGGATAATGAAAAAAAATATATTTTTGCAGAAATAAAATTAAAGGTATGGAGAATGTTAGAAGCGACATGCAAATAACAGGTAAAAACAAGTTCATACGATAATATCCCGGTAAATTGTATGATTAGAGAACTTATCGGGAAAGGTATATTAAGGAACAAACCAAACTGCTGATATGGGGAAACGGGTTCTATCCATTGATGTAGGAAAATTATTAATAAATAGAGCCCACCTAAAATATTTATACAATAATGAAGAAAATTATTATCTGTGCAGTATTTGCGCTTTTAGTCGGACAGGTTTATTCGCAAAACAAAGAATTCCTGTCATTGCAATTGGGAGCAGGATATTACAATTACCCCAATTTGAAAAGCAACGCCTCATATTTCAACTACGGACTGTCTCCGCTACTGTTTCTCCATATAGATAAACTAAAAATCGGTTCAGGTGTTAATTTTGCCACAAAAAAGTATTCTTGTGATTATGAAATAACAACGATAAACAAAATCAGCAACAAGCTATATGATATCAATTATCTTAATATTCCAATACTAATCGGTTATAATGTTTATTCAAAAAGTTCAAATCGTTTTGACATCTTTACCGGAGTATCTTTTGACCATTTTAGCAAATTCAAGACAACAACCACATACAAATACTTCGATGGCGACATTTCGGTGACTGACGACATCCTTGCAACGGACAAGCCAGATTCGCATCTTGGCATTTCCTTGTTATTTAGCATCCTTTATCACAGGCAATTATTCGACCAGTTAGATGTTTTCGTGTCACCTTTCGCAGAATTTAAGGTTCGCAATGAGGGTGATGACAATCCACATTATAATTGGCGATTCCCTAACAGCGTTTTTGCTTTAGGCATAAAAATCGGTATAGAACTTAATTTTAAAAAACAATAATAGTTCAATAATCCTTTAATACACAAACAATTATGAACAAACTATTTTCGTTTCCTGCAAAAAGCACACGGCATGAGATAGCACAAAGAAACAGGTCAATTTGACGTGAATATCTCTGATTATGGTGATTTTAACACCATGGGGGAAATAGCCCATGAGTTAAAACACGCCGACCAGTACATGAAAGGAGAATTGGGGTTTGACTTAGTGGGTGATAATCGATTTGGCAAACCAATTGCATACGATATTTATGATGAATACGATGCTTACAAACGACAATCATTATTTGATAAAAATACTATTTCTAATGATGTAACTAATGATAGATATAAAAGATTAAATCAAACACGTACTACAATTGATAATATTACGATGCCTTATAACAAGAGACAAATAATAGAATTGAATAATCATGATTATAAAACAAAAAATAACAAAATTAGATTTATTTATCACGTATGGGAAAACGATATACGATAATAATGTTATGCTTTCTTACCGCATCGCTATTTACAACATGTAGAACTCATAAAGAATCCGACATCTCAGGAATCTATAAGAAAAAACCTCTTGGGAACTCGTCCTCCTATACTGAATTTATACAATTGTTTAATGACGGTACTTTTAGCATTACTTTTACCAATGAAAGCAACTCTTTTATGGACTATATAATACAATGCGACACAACAAAAGGAAAGTGGCAAATGCATGATGAATCCGTCATTCTTACAACAGATTGTAAAAATATTGATGCTAATGATAATATAGTGCAAATATCACCAATTGAATTTTCTGATTCAATAAAACTCAAGGTGGTAAATTTTTCGGACGGTTCACCAGTTGATATGTTTTTTGATTATTTTGACGAAACGAGTCATGATTTGATTCTGGGGAAAAGGACAAATGATGATGGTGTAGTTATGCTGCCTGACAGAGTGATTCCTTTTTATTCCGACCATACAGGAAGCGGCAAATTAATAACATTAGAGGCCGGATACTATTATCAAATAACATATTTTGACCGCTTTCCAATAGAAACGTATGAGCAGGATACATTTTTGGTAAGAAATGACAAACTAATAAAAAAATCAGACAAATGTATTATTTGGCAGAAAACAACTGGGAAGAAGCTGCATTAATAATAAATCTGCATTATTCCTCCCTGAAAGACAGACCGGAATGGGACGGTTATTATACTTTGTCTGAGGCTATCGAATGGTACTCACACTTGATTAAGGGGGATGACGACAATTACAAATCGCATCGACTGACAAACATTGAAATTGACGGGAACGAGTCACACAACATCATTTACGATAATCTTGGCAACATCAGTTTCAAATATGATGCCGGCTCAATGATATACAACTCTACAAATCCTTACGCAGTAAGAATGATCACCGATGTTTCAGACATCACTTCTTTTGGCGGCTCTCAGGACGTGACTTACACCTCTTTTGACAAAGTAAAGTCTATTTCCCAAGATAACAAAAACCTTCATATAAGCTATGGTGCCGACCGCCAGCGCGTGCGACAAACACTTAACGTTGGTGAGGTGTCAAAGACAAAACGATATTTCACTCCACGTTACGAAACCATATCAACAGGAGGCACCACAAAAAAAATCCATTATCTGACCTCATCTACAGGATTATTCGCTATCTTTGCACTTGAGTCAAACAACAGCGGAACTATGAGCTATGTCATCAAAGACCACCAGGGCAGCCTGAATGCCACCGTAACAGGCGGCGCCGTGTCGCATTACGGCTTCGACGCGTGGGGGCGCCGCCGCGACCCGCAGACGCTGTCCTACGACAACGCCACCGCCTCCCTCGACCGCGGCTACACCATGCACGAGCACTACGACGACCTCGGACTCATCAACATGAACGGCCGTTTATACGACCCTCTCATCGGCCGTATGCTCTCGCCCGACATTGTAATACAAGATGAACAGAACTCGCAGGCCTATAACAGATACTCCTACTGCCTCAACAACCCCCTGAGGTTCACCGACCCGAGTGGATATGTGGTGAAAAACCCTCCATACTACTTTATGTTGATGAATCCAAACAAGATTATTCTTAAATATCATTACGGTGTTGAACCCTCAACTGTTGAATACAATACCGATGAATCTGAAGGGACTCAAAGAATTAGTGTAAAATGGATGTATGATGGCAACATTTATGAAGCGGACTGGGTGCACCAAAACCTTGACGGGTACTACCAAACAGACAAGTATGGTTGTCTTGCAATATGCATGGTGACACAGGAACGGAGATTCCCTATTAATTCTATGGATTTTACTTGCTGACAAACTAAACCTGTCGCTTATTCTGTACTGCAAGACACAAGAATACAAGTGTTTATTAATTTTAACACATTATTTATCAGCGCATTACATTATTCATTCAAGCCATATGCATTATTTTTTTAAAAAAAATTAAAATTTTTCTTGCAATATAAAAAAAAGGCTGTATTTTTGCGGTGTGTTAGTCAACTAATACACAAGAAACAAATAAAATAAAAAATATGATAAGAATTAACGATTTAGACTTCAGTTACAAGAGTGCCAATGTCTTCAATAACATCAGCTTAGAGTTTGAGACGGGCAACATCTACGGGTTGTTAGGTGAGAATGGTGTTGGAAAGACCACCTTGTTAAAACTCCTATGCGGACTTCAAAAGCCCGACAACGGAGTTTGCGAGATTGACGGATTGATACCATTCCAAAGGAAACCAGAGTTTTTACAGAACATTTATTATCTACCGGAGGAGGTTGTGATATATGATACGACCCCCGACAAATACACAAACAAAATAGGGATGTTTTATCCTAACTATGACCATGAATATTTCACAAAACTTTGCCAAGATTTTGAGGTTGACCCATTTAAGAAATTCGGCGCATTATCGTATGGTCAGAAAAAGAAGTCATTAATAGCGACTGCCCTATCATTAAAGACAAAGTACCTGCTTCTCGACGAGCCGACAAACGGGCTTGACATTCCTTCAAAAGCACAATTCAGAAAAGTGATATTACAATATTGCAATGATGAGTCAAGTATAATAATATCAACACACCAGGTGAAAGATGTTGAGAACCTAATTGACCCAATAGTAATACTTGACCATGACGAGGTGCTTTTGAATGCGAGTTTTGCAAAAATCACTGAGAAGATTTACTTCGAGTACAGTCACGAGCAGCACGAAAACGCATATTACTCCGAGTTACTTCCGGGTGGTTACATCAATGTACTTCCAAACACATATCATTTGGAAAGCAATATCAACATAGAGGCGCTATTTAATGCGGTAATGAAAAACAAGGAACAGATAAAAAATTTAATGAAATGAACAACACACTAAATATCAGCAGGTTATGGAAAGTGATAAGACGTGATGCTTACTCTTTCTATCAAAAATTCGGATTAACTATTACCATTATGCTCGGTATTCCTATTGGGATATGGTTCATAAACTATATCACGGCAAACATTGGGTTAAACACATTATCGAGATACTCAATACTTAGTATATTATTCACAATCACCATTATTCTTGCACCGGCAAGGATTTACCGTGAATGCAACGACCCGCGCAAAGGCATAGAGTACGCAATGACGCCGGCATCATCACTTGAGAAGTTCATAAGCATGTTATTCTATTGCATTATTGTAACTCCAGTAATATTCTGGTGTGGGTCATTCATAATCGACACGCTTCTCGTACTCATTCCAGGGAAGAACCCTTACCAAGGATTTTTGGTAAGCGAGATTTTCCGTATCAAAGAAGATTTCAAAGAGCTGTTATTCATGAACAATGACATAGAAACAGACAAGTACATTCTTCAAGAGTTTAAGTCGCTATACTCGAGACCAAACATCATCTTTATCTATGTGTTAAAAATAGTTTCGACAGCAGCAATATTCATGTTCGGCAATATGGTTTTTAAGAAACACAAGACCTCGAAAACCATTGGGATACTAATAATATTATTCGTCATTGTTATGATAGTGACGATAAAGATTACTGCCAACTTAGATGAGACATTCTGCTCACTAGATAAGGAAGCGATAGCGTTTTCGATTATGTCATTCATCAAGAAAGCGACTTATTTCTCAGAAATCATCATTTCCATCATCACCGTTGGACTTTTAGCCGGAACATATTATAAAATCAGGAAACAGAGATATTAGTCATGGAATTCAACGGACACAAGCCAATCTACCTACAGATATACGACCATATAAGGGAATGCATAATTTGCGGAAGATACAACGAGGGAGACAGAATAATGTCGGTAAGAGAACTCGGTGTCGAGCTCGGAGTAAATCCCAACACTGTTATGAGGTCATTTGAATTATTGCAAAACAACGGCATCATAGCCAACAAACGCGGTATAGGTTATTATGTTTGCAGCAATGCAAAATCCAAGATACTGTCTGAGCAGAAGGAGCTGTTTATCAACCAAGAGCTACCGGAAGTATTTAGGAAGATGAAACTATACAACATCAGCGGCAACGACTTTTTAACGCTATATAAAAAATCAAACGAAGGGTAAATAAAATAAATAATAAAAAGGAGATGTAGAGACATGGCATGGCTGTGCCTCTACATCCATTATTAAAAAATTAAAAAAAATTAAAAAAATATGAGACGAGTCACATTATTAATAACAAGTATTTTATTATGCTTAAACATCATTCATGCGCAAGATAACAATCTCAATGTAAGCACCATTTACCTTGAGAACGGATTAAAGGTTGTGATGTGTGAGAACCACTCAACGCCAGAGGTTTACGGTGCGGTTTATGTACATGCGGGAAGTAAGAACGACCCCGCGGATGCCACGGGAATGGCTCATTATTTCGAGCACATAATGTTTAAGGGCACCGACAGAATCGGGACGACAAACTGGGAGGCCGAGAAGGTTTATCTCGACAGCATCGACATGATGTACAACAAGCTACACGACACCAATGACGAGGCGGATAGAGCCACGATTCAAAGGAAAATCAACGAGTTATCTATTGCTTCAGCCGAATACGCCATTCCGAACGAGGTTGACGTAATCTTGACAAAATTAGGCAGCGAGAATCTCAACGCCGGCACATCATACGACATGACTGTTTACTATAACTCCTTCCCTTCCAATCAGATAGAAAAATGGATGGATGTCTATGTGGAGCGTTTCCGCAACCCGGTATTCCGCCTGTTCCAGAGTGAACTTGAGACGGTTTATGAAGAGAAAAACATGTATGGAGACAGCCCGATGAACGCGTTTATGGAGTATGCATTAAAAGAGGCGGCAGGCGAACACCCTTACGGGAGACCCGTGATCGGACTGACAGAGCACCTGAAAAACCCACAGCCCACAAGAATGCGCGAGTTCTATAACACTTATTATGTAGCCAACAACATGACACTGCTCCTCGTAGGAGATTTCGACACAGATGAAATCACCCCAATGGTAAAAGAGAAATTCAGTGTATGGAAAAGCGGAGAAATACCACCTCAACCCGAATACCAATTACCCAAATACGACAGCAAAATCATAAAAACCGTTAACATGACACCTATGAAAACAGGTATAATCATCTTCAAGGGTGTATCTATAGACAACGAAGACAACTTGGCTCTAAACATGTTACCTGCAATATTCAGTAACGGCTCATCAGGTATTGCTGACAAAGACATGCTTGACGGCAAATACATGGGCGCACTTTTATTCCCACTCTCACTACAAGATGCCGGCGCAATAGTCCTGATGTACTTACCCAAACTTCTCTTCCAATCGCATGAGAAAGCCGAGGAATACGTTTTCAAAGCCTTAGACAAACTGAAAAACGGCGACTTCAGCGACGACCTGTTCGAAGCGACAAAAACAAGTATCTTGAAAGAACGCATCAAAGAAACCGAGACAATAAGCTCAACATACCAACTGTTGCTGGACCTTGAATCACAAGGCAAGACATACGAAGATTATCTCGCTGACACAGAACGCATTAAAAACATGACAAAAGACGATATCGTCGCTATAGCGAACAAATACTTAAACGAGAACTATATCGACCTGCGCTCAAAAATAGGATTCCCCAATAAAGACAAAGTAAGCAAACCTGATTGGAAACCAATAGAAGTCAAGAACACCGAAGCAAAGTCCGAGTTCGCATTAATGATCGAAAATCAAATCGTTCCAGAAGTAAAGCCACAAACAATAGATTTTGGGAAAGATGTTCAGATCACAAAAATCAACGACTGCTTCAGCATGTATTCAACAAAAAACCCATACAATGACATTTTCAATTTGAAAATACAATACAACTACGGCACGCTAAACGACCCCGAATTAAGTAGAGCCATCACATATTTTAACATGCAAGGCACTGACACTAAATCATTTGAGGATTTTGAACTCGAACTTGCAAAATTAGGGGCAGAGATAAACATTAACGCAAGTAACAGCACCACAAGCATCACAATTGAAGGTTTCGAGAGTGATTTGGACAAGATTCTCGCACTATGTGAAGAGAAAATGACATCTCCATCAAACAACGAAAGCATGATAAAGATTATTGTCAAGACAGGACAGATTGAAAACCAAACAATTTACGGAGATGCCGCGACATGGGCTTACGCAGTATATAACGCCGCGTTATATGGTGATGAATCAGAATATCTATCGAAATCACCAATAAAGAAATGGGGCAAACGCAGTGGAGAAGAACTACTTAACGAGGTAAAAGAAGCATTTAAATATAACGGAACGATAGAATTTGTTGGCAACACAGACAATCAAGCCGTTATCGACTTATTAATAAACCACAACATCATTGATGAAAACGCAAACAAATCGGAGAAGAAATTCCTTGTTGAAAAGCAATACGATGATAATCAAATATTTATCGCCCATAGCAAAAAATTCAGACAGAGCAATATCCACATGTATGTTTCAGGAGATAAATTAGACAAAGAAGAGGAAGCGATTTGTCAAGTTTACAACAAATATTTCGGAACCGACATGTATTCAATTGTATTCCAAGAGATTAGAGAACTACGTTCATTAGGATACACCGCATACGGATATTTCAGAACCGACTATCTCAACAGGAAACCGGGATACCTTTACACCTTCCTTGGCACACAGTCGGATAAGACCAACGAAGGCATTGTTGCCATGACAGACCTTATCAAGGACACTCCAAAACGATTAGAGAAATTCAATGCGGCAAAAGAAGCCCTCATAATGTCGAGAGCTGCCGACTATATCAATTTCCGAGAGATTCCGAGAAACGTAATCTATTGGACAGAAAAAGGTTACGACTACGATCCTCGAATTGAGACAACAAATCTCATCAAAAATGTCAATTACAACGACGTTAAGGATTTCTATAACAGACACATTGCCGGCAGACCAATCATAATAATGATGTCAGGAAACAAATCCTCAATAGACATGACGGAACTCGGGAAACTCGGCAAAATCACAGAGTTAAAACTCAGCGACATCATGAAATAAATTTAACAACTGATTATTATCTACAATTCTAATTGTCAATAACACAATATGGAAGAAAACATGGCAAGTAAAGTCAAGAACTACACAGTACAAGAGTTTTTCCGCAACTCAGAAAAGATACAATACCGAATTTCGCCAAACGGGGAATATTATTCTTTCATGGCGCCATACATGAACAGGTTGAACGTATATGTCCAGAGTGTAAAAGGCGGAGAGCCGACAAGGATAACATCAGAGACTGACAGGAATATTAGCGAACACGCATGGGTCAATAACGAGCGGATTGTATTTTTAAAGGACAACGGCGGAGACGAGAATTTCCAACTCTTCGGAGTGAACAGAGACGGCAGCGATTTCAAAGCATATACAGCGATACCAAACGTTGTCACACAGATAATTGACATATTGAAAGACAATGAGCAAGAGATATTGATAGCGACAAACGAACGCCAGAATCAGATTTTCGATTTATACAGACTCAATCTGAAAACCGGCGAGAAACAACTGATCTGTGAAAATCCCGGCAACATTCAGGGTTATAAAACAGACCATAACGGGAAAGTGAGAATAGCATACACTATCGAAGACGGAGTCAACACGTCTATTCTTTACAGAGATAGCGAAGACGAATGTTTCCGGAAAATCATCACCACAAATTATAAGGACGAAATAAACATCGTCGGATTCACTCCTGACAACCAATACGTTTATGCATTTTCAAACATCAATCGCGACAAATCAGCGCTGGTGTTAATGAACCCGACGACATGTGAGGAAATAGAAACACTCTATTCAAACCCAACTTACGATTGCAGCGGCTTATCTTATTCAGAAGCACGGAACAAACTTCTCGCGGTAAGCTGCATTGGGCATAAAGAAACGACACGCCACTATTTTGACGATGATTTCAGAATGACAGTCAATCTAATCGCCGACTTACTTCCTAAATCCTATAATTACAATATTATTGATTGGGACAAGTCTGAGAACACGATGATAGTGTTTGCCTACAGCGACAGAAATCCCGGTTCATACTATATTTTCAAAAAGCAAAGCGGCAGTGACGGTATGAGCGGCACTCTTGAGAAGATTGCAGACACAAGGCCTTGGCTAAAAGAAGAGGAAATGGGCAATATGCTCCCCGTTGAATACACTTCGAGAGACGGATTACGCATTGAGTCATACCTGACGCTCCCATGCGGATTCACAATGGAGACAGCGAAAAACATGCCCGTAATAATCAACCCACACGGAGGACCATGGGCCCGTGACGTTTGGAGATATAATTCTGAGACACAATTCCTTGCTAACAGAGGCTATGCCGTACTGCAAATGAATTTCCGCGGCTCGACAGGTTACGGAAGAAAATTCAAGGAGCTGTCATACAAACAATGGGGGCAAACGATGCAAGACGACATCACTGACGGAGTAATGTGGCTAATAAACAACGGTATAGCCGACAAAGACCGCATTGCGATTTATGGAGGAAGTTATGGAGGATACGCAACACTTTGCGGAATCACGAAAACACCTGATTTATACGCATGCGCAATTGATTATGTGGGAGTTAGTAATTTATTCACTTTTATGAGCACTATTCCTCCTTACTGGGAACCACTCCTCAAAATGATGTACGACATGGTCGGAAATCCCGAAGAAGACCATGAAATGATGAAAACGAACTCCCCAATCTTTAACGTAGATAAAATCAAAACGCCTCTTTTCATCGCACAGGGCAAGAACGACCCACGTGTGAATAAGAACGAATCGGACCAAATGGTAGAAGCTCTCAGAAAACGAGGCATTGATGTGGATTACATGGTTAAAGACAATGAAGGTCACGGCTTTAGCAACGAAGAAAACAAATTTGAGTTCTATAACGCAATGGAATTGTTCCTAAAGAAACACCTCAACCGTGAAATAAAGATGTAATTTGTAAACAAATAAAAACACCAACCAATTGTCGTCCCTTATTATGTTGATTTCAGGAAGGCCCACACGGAAATCTTTAAATTGACAAAAATAAGGGACGACTTTCCATCTTATACTAACATTGCCATCATAAAAACAATGTAAAACAACCTTTGAAAACGGGTTCAAGACGACATCAACCGTTTTATTAAACTTACGTTCAAAATAAGAAACACGGTCTCAACCCAAAAATAATAGCACATTCCGCCTTGGAATGAATCTTTATGTAGAAGTGCAAGCCCCTGACCTCCCAAACCTATCGACATCACATGAAAGCATGTCAGTTCGTCACACGAAGCACATTTGAAGGGAAAAGATAAAAACGAAGCAGTTAAAAAGCGCGTATCCCCTTGCTTATACAAGAATGATTATGTGTGGGGGGGGGTGAAGACACGTCAGCCATAGCAGTTTTTCAGAAATGGAGCGTGGCAATATCGACATTTTCCATAAGAAGGCGTATTTTTTATAAGTGAGCGATACAATTAAAAAGAGACTGATTTCTCAGTCTCTTTTAAAGCACAGGGGATTAATTTAACCATGTGCAAAACCTCCATCATTGCTAAAATCGTGATACAAATTTCGCAATAATTATTATTAAGGCAAAGCTTATAAGCAAACATTTTTTTACTTTAATCAACAAAAACCTTGATTTTAGGATAATTTTATTGATTTTAAGGCAAAAATATTTACTTTCAGCCAATTGATTTCAGATATTCCCTTGGTGTTTGATTTTTCAACCTTTTAAAGGTTCTTGAGAGCATACTTGCCGATGAAAAGCCCGACTCCATTGCGAGGGTTTCTAATTTCGCATTAGGATTTCGTTTCATCAACTCTATTACGTATTCCACTCTAAAATCATTAATCATATTATAGAAGGAGCCCCATTTACTTTCACGAATAGCCTCGGATACATATCTTCTATTTGTACCCATCATTGATGCCAAATCTTCAAGACATAGATTAGTGTTGGTGAACAATTTCTCTTCTTTCAGCCTTGCCACCATCTTTGCCATCAAATCAGAGTATTTATTTGACTCAACCTTAACCTCCTTAACGTCATCAGTAGAAGTTTCAGACATCTTATTAAATTCAACAATACGCCGATATGGTTCCAGGACACACAAACAAACTATGGAATTAATAATAATCCATGCCAAATCCCTAAACATTTTGAGCAGCTGATTATCAGCGATAAACACCACATAACCAATTAAGCTACATAAAACAGGTATCCAGACCATCACCTTAGTAAAAAAAGAGACATTTCGATCTGGCAGAGCCATAGAGACAAAATCCGATTCATTTGAAAACCACATATCATCACGTTCATTGCTGATTTTCTTTATCGTATTAGTAGAAATCAGCAAATCGACACAATAAAGGAAGGTGAAAAGTGTAGTTAAGATGACAAAAATATCTCTGATAGTGTCGGTCAGCTCAGATATTCCAAAAGCGAAAGGGAGCATCATTACCAACATCAGGAGAGCGGGTATCCCTTTTATAAAGAATTGTTTAAAATCAAACTCAAAGGAAAAGAAGTACACTTTCACAAGATAAGACAGGAACAGTGGAAAAATCATCGATGTAATTCCGTTCACATACAGGAGAGCCGCGGGCGATTGGATATTAAGAAGATAGGGCAACTCAACTATTTGAACAAGATAAAACGACGCCATCAGGGAATTGCCTGGGTAATATTTTCCAAAATCATCTTTATAATGACGCGGTTTATAAAAAAGCTTCAGAAAGCCTCCATAGATATGCGTCACCAGCAATATCAGATTAACGCTATAATATAAGATATATGGTTCAGGCATACAAATTCAGATAAAAAATTGTGATTTAGTTATTACGATAAGAAAGGAGTACTTCAGCGGCTTTATATGCTTCTGTTGTAACACTGTCATTGCTCATCATTTTCGCGATTTCCGACACCCTTTCCTGATAGGACAACCTTTTGATACAGGAACGTGTTTTTGAATCCGAATTATCTTTATATACAAAGAAATGATTAGTTGCTTTAGAAGCGATCTGAGGGAGATGGGTTATAGAGAACAATTGGAGGCTCTTCCCCATAGTCATCATGATATCACCGAGTTTCGAGGCCACTTCGCCAGACACTCCGGTATCAATCTCGTCAAAGACCAGAGTTGGGATAAAGTTATTTTTTGCGGCAACGCTTTTAATTGCGAGCATCAGTCGAGACAGTTCTCCGCCAGAAGCGACACGCGACAACTCTTCAGGAGGGACGCCTTTATTAGCCGAGAACAAGAAACGCACCTTATCTTTGCCGGTAGCACCCAGAGTATCAGTCTCCTTACACTCAACGACAAACGCCCCATGAGGCATCGCAAGGTGGCGCAAGACATCCGTGACATCCTTTTCAAACTGCACTTTAGCATTCAAGCGTCTTTCGGAGACAGTCAAGGCAATCGATGTCAAGTGAGACTTTATCTCACCAAGTTCCTTAGCCTTATTAGCGATTGTATCGTCGATATTTGCGAAATCGTAAACTTTTTTTGACAATTCATCTCTAATCTCCAACAAATCAGAATAGTCGTTAACATGATGTTTAAACATCAGCCGTTGAATAATATCGAATCTATCACGGAGATTTTGAAGGCTGTCTGAGTCGAATTGAGTATCGTCTTGAAGTTCGTCAATATCGCGGGCGATGTCCTTAAGTTCAATTCTAACAGACTCTATTCTATCGAGATAAGAGGAGGCTGAAGGCAGGAAACGTTTCAGGCGATCGAGGACAGACTTCAAGTCAATCAATTGGTTTACAACGGATTCCTCCGATTCCTGAAGTATAGCATTTGAGTGAAGAAGAAGGTTCTTCACTTCCTCAGAGTTCTCAAGTATTTCGATACGCTGGGTAAGTTCCTCATATTCATTATCTTGAAGAGCCGCCTTATTCAGTTCATCGAGTTGGAAAGCCAAGAAATCAGATTCCGCCAAATTATTACGTTTTATAGTCTCAAGGCGTTTCAATTCGTTTGAGCAGTCGAGGAAAGAATGATAAAGGTTTGAATATTCCAATAAGTATCCACTATTATCTGCAGCATTATCGAGGACATTAAGTTGGAAGTTAGCGTTAGTAAGGAGCAGCGAATCGTGTTGTGAGTGAATATCAATCAGTTGGGCTCCAAGTTCTTTCAACTGTTGAATTGTCACCGGAGTATCATTAATAAATGCACGGGTTTTCTTTGATGGAGACAATTCTCGTCTAAGGACACATTCATCGCAATAATCGAGGTCGTTATTATCGAAAAACGATTTGAATCTGTCATCATCAAAGGTAAATACGGCTTCGACGACACATTTTCTCGTGTCATCCATAATGACATTTGAGTCCGACCGGTCACCAATGACAAAACCGAGAGCGCCGAGTAGAATAGATTTTCCAGAGCCGGTTTCTCCTGTAATAACATTAAACCCATCATCAAAAGAGATTGACAATGAGTCAATTAAGGCATAATTATTTATTAATAAGCGGCTCAACATAACGAATCACAATCGAGGTTTTGCGTTAAGGATTTCCTCATATTCTTCAGCATGGGAGGCGTCAATCTCACGAAGTATATTGACAGCCTTTGTTTTTTCCTGTTGTGGTCCGTTTGAATAGATGTTTTTCCATTCGTCACGTTTTGTATCGCACAAAATCTGAAGGAAATACAGGTTTGGTTTTGAGTTAAAGACGTTTTTCACGCAATCGAGAGACTTTGTAATCGCGGTTCTTCCGTCATCAACCTTGCCGTTACCCATAACATCAAGTCCAAGGCGGTGATATTCATAATAATACTGTCTCAGAGGGCGGTAAGTTTGATTTGTCATATTTTCGAGGAGCCAATAACGGTTTCTATTTCCATCGAAGGCTTTCCATCCAGGTTCTGTTGCGCTTTGTGCAGAGTTAACGATAGTTTCTGCCGCTTTAAAGAACGCGTCACCGCCATAAAGGCCATAAGAGTCAAAGTAAAGGCCAAGGCAATAGTATGCGTAGAAAGCGAGTGTTGCGGTAAGATTAGATGTGAAAGAGTTTTCGGTAAAATCCATCGGTTGTGACTCTATGTATTCGAAAACGAAGTCATTATCAATGTAATTGAGCAGCGGGGTATTATAATTCGACTTAAATACCGGGCGGCGAAGGACCACATTAAGGTCAGCGGTTATTGTATTCCCTGATCTATTCCTCACGGTCACCACAATAGCTCCCTCAAGACGTTCATAATCCTCGAACTTCACATTAGTCCAAATACGGTTATTCAAGAAATTAACCATTCCTTCTTTAAGTGCTTCATACACACGCTGGTCAGTACCGGCCACTTGTTTTGAATTGACCGTCACTGAGAAGTTCAATTCTTGTGCGATTATAGCGTTTGTCGCACCCAGAATCAGAAGGCAGAGGGAAAGAATGATTTTTTTCATAATTTATTAATATACGATTGATATATAACATTTAAAATATCGCGAGCCACTTCGTTTTTAGGTTTCTTGTCAAACGACAGTATCTCATCATATTTAGTGATAATACTTATTTTATTAGTATTGTATTTAAAGCCGACGCCAGATTCATTCATAGTGTTCAGCACTATCATATCTAAGTTTTTAGAATGCAGTTTGACTTTTGCATTCTCTATTCCGTTGTCAGTCTCTAAGGCGAAGCCCACAAGGAACTGTCCGGCTCTCTTATTATGACCGAGGTGTTTCAAAATATCCTCAGTTTTCACTAATTTGAGAAGCATCTCATCGACATCAGGATCCTTTTTAATCTTATGGTCAGCTACGGTTTCAGGTCTGAAGTCTGCTACGGCGGCGCATAGGACCGCGATATCCGAATGAGGGAAAGAGGCGGTTGTTGCGTCAAACATTTCCTTTGCCGAGGTAACGGGCAGCAGATTGATATTATTCCTTTCCGGCCTGATTGAGGACGGGCCGAGCACCAAGGTGACATCTGCGCCTTGGTCAGCGAAGGCGCGGGCTATTTCCACGCCCATAAGTCCTGAGCTATGGTTACCGATAAAGCGGACAGGGTCGATAGCCTCGTAAGTAGGTCCAGCGGTAACCAGCACTTTTTTCCCTGCGAAACGTCGTTTTGATTGGAAGAACTCCTTTATCCTATTGAGAATCACATTAGGTTCCTCCATCCTACCCTCTCCACAAAGACCTGAAGCCAGTTCGCCAGAGGCAGGAGCGATCATGATGCAACCACGTTTTATCAGGGTTTGAATATTATCCTGTGTCGCCTTATGTTTATACATATCAAGATCCATTGCGGGTGCGAACATTATCGGGCATTTCGCTGACAGACATACAGTCAGCAGATAGTTATCCGCAATTCCACAAGCCATCTTAGCCAATGTATTCGCTGAGGCAGGAGCTATCACAAATAAATCGGACCACAGTCCAAGTTCAACGTGGCTGTTCCACTTTCCCGTCTCCGCATCAAAGCCTTTTGACAAAACGGGCTGTCCGCTTAAAGTGGATAAGGTAAGAGGAGTGACGAAATCTTTCGCCGATTCAGTCATAACAACTTGAACCTCAGCACCTTCCTTTTTAAGCAGTCGCACTAAAAGTGGAATTTTATAGGCGGCAATGCTACCTGTAATTCCAATAAGGATCTTTTTTCCGGCAAGCATTGAACCTCCTTAATTAGAAATCGCCTTCGTGTTGCTTGTTAGGGTTGCGGTAATATATTTTGTCGTGAAGGAACTCATCTATAGCGATAAGGGTTGGCTTTGGAAGTCGCTCATAGAATTTCGCCACATCAATCTGCTCCTTATTTTCAAAGACTTCCTCAAGGCTGTCGTTGTTTGAAGCGAACTCCTCTATTTTCTTGTTAAGTTCCTGCTTCTCTTCCGCAGCTATCTGGTTGGCTCTTTTTGAAAGGATAGCCACTGTTTCATAAATATTACCGGTTCCGGCATAAAACTGATCTTTCTGGCGTGTGATTGCTGTCGTTTCCGTTTTAACTTTTTTAAAATCTATCATCTTAACTTATTATTTTTATTTATTTAACTTCTGATTAATTTTATTCACTATCGGACTCAGCTCCTTGATATAAGGGCTATCCGCGTACACATAGCACAAGGTGTTATACTTTTCCAAGGCGAGTTCATACCGCTCGCGCTGTTTCGAGACGACACTATTCTCCGCATACCTATAATAATTAATAACCATATAGTAAAGTATATCCTCGCGATGCGATGTGGAAGGATAATCTTTTAAGAAAGACTCAAAACTTGTTATCGCCGCCTGGTATTCTTCCATTTTGAAATAGAGCAGGCATATATTATAGTCTTTTTCCTCTATCTTTATCCTAAGTGTATCAATCATTGCGTTAGCGTCCGCCACTTTCGGACTTTTAGGATACAGGTCGGCAAAAGCCTGGAACTCGCTTATAGCTGTATAGGTATCCGATTGGTCGAGGGAGCTTTTGGGAGAGATATTGTAATAGCACATCGCGCTTTTAAACAAGGCCTCCTCTGCCCTATCCGAGAACGCGTAATTACTCACATAACGTTTATAATAATGGCTTGCGATGATATAATCCTCCTTATTATAATAGCATTCAGCGGTAAGGAATGATATTGTGTCACCTTCAGGTTTTCCCCTGTAATAAACCTGCAATAAATCAAAAAGCTGTAACGCGCGGTCATAGTTACCCTTCTCATAATAGGAGAGCGCTGCATTATATTTAGCGACGTTATCTGTGCTTTTCAACAATTTATTATATGAGCTGCATGAGAAGCAACACATTAGACAAAGCAAAGCCGATATGAATAGTTTATTTTTACGCATGCTGCAAAATTACGCATTTTTTAGTTTCAAAATAACGACAATTATCGTTTTTTATTGTAAGCGACTACTCTACAAAAATCTTTCTCACAAGTTGTTTCCCATCTAAATCCACACGGATAAAATAAACGCCGGGGGCCATATCCTCAACGTTAATTTCCAGAGAGTTATCTACAGTTCTAACCTCTTGTCCGAGAGTGTTCAACAGTTTTATGCCAACATTTTGATAGTCTCCATTGATCACGATTTGAACCGACGATGACGCAGGATTAGGGAAGACACCCACCTCAGAACACGATTGTCCTTCAACCGAGAGGCAGTCTTCAACAAAGAATGACACTGAGGCTGTATTCGTCTGTTCTCCATCTGACACAGTGACGACATAGCTATACTCGCCATTTTCCGATGCGGTAAAAACAGGATTCATTGAAGAGTAGTCATCAAGGTTTTCCTTAGGTGACCATTCATAGGTGAAGTTCCCGTTTCCGCCAGAGACCACGGCTGACAACGTCATTGTTTCCCCAGGGCATAATGTGTCAAATTCTGCTTCGGCATACACTTCAAGCGGAAGTCCTGAGCAGCTCACCACAGCTTCCCAGCCCGATTCTGTATAGTAAGAATCCGAGGTGAAGTTAAATGTCAATGCGCCTTGGGCGTTAGTAGCCACCACAGTTCCAGGAGTGTTACTGCCAGTGTAAGAGCCTATCATAGCAGATGAAGTTGATGCTCCGTCATAGATTTTCAGATAGTCATAATTCGACTCCGTATTGAATGAGATGAATTCGACTTTGATTTTAGCGCCTTCAGTATCAGGGTAGAAAGTAAGTGTATAATTCTTACTATCGCCATAGTTAGAGTTTGGTCCTCCGTCATCATAGAACAAGGACGAGCATGTTGTCTCTTCGCCTGAGTACATATTGACTGAGTTCAAAACAGTGATCAAGCCTGCGGCATACTTTGTGTCAGTGAGGCCGTCTTCATTTGTAACAGTAAGGCGGACACCGAAAACGCCATTCTCGGTATATCTTATTCCCTGCGGATTCTGGGCCGTTGATGTAGAAGGTTCAGCTCCCTCGAACTCCCAGCTCCAGCTGTTGATGCCAATTCCCCAAGAGGCATCAGTAAAATTAACCAGGCCACCGTTTGCGACATTTGTAGAGCTTACGTTAAAATCGGCTATGAGTCCTTCTCCTGGTTCGAGAGCGACATTAAGTTCAACCATCTGTCCATCAGCGACGGTCACCGACTGTTGATAAGGATAATAACCATTTGCTGTAACGATTACATTATAAGTACCGCCTTTAATAGGGCGATGGAAGTCGCCATTTGGAAGTTGGCTTTCAACAACAGAATAATCCATATCATGGTTAGAGATTGATATTGTTGCATTTATCGGATTCCCCGTGTTCATATCGGTCACCACTCCATGGATTCCGTTAAGGCATTGGTTCATATAAGCGAAAATGGAATTCTTATTGATATTCCAGAAGTTTGGAAGTTGGCTTCCAGAAGGACATTTAGTATCAGAGCATTCAATAGTGACTTCACGACATTTGTTATAATAATTCATATAGTCCTGACGACCTCCGCCAATCATATACCATTGTGCGCCATTAGTGATTCCGTTATTCTTGAAAGTCATGTAATTAGGATCAACCAGATGACATAAATCAGCATATTCGTGAGACACCAACTGCCACCATGCATCATCTACATGGAGAGAAGTCTCATTATCCCAAGGGTAATTCATAACCTCAGCTCCACCATGATAATTGGCGGCCATAGTGAACTGATATTCTTGAGCAAAATCCATAAGCCATTCTGTCTCTGCGGCATAAGGATTACCATCAGGGTGAGGTCCATCGTTCATATCAGGATAATTCCTATTCATATCAATACCCTGTGCGTTTGCACGAGTAGCGCCAGACACCGTATTGTTCCCGCCGTGATAAGTACCGTCCGGGTTAGTGTTGGGGCCGACAAACAAATCAATATTATTGAGTATGTTCTCGACTTCTGGGAGGGACTGGTTTTCAAGAAGATAGTCGATAAGTCTGAGCATCATGATATATCCCGTTGTCTCATCGCCATGAATTGTAGAAGTATATAAGAACTTCGGTTTACCGTCAGCAACACCATTATTAATATGTGCCACAAGTATTTTCCTATTACTTGGGAGGGTTCCAACAGTGATAATCTCGCACTTATCTGGGTGATTTTGAGCAAATTCAAACATCATAGCTTCATAAGCCTCGTAAGTTGGATATGAGTCCCACTCATACGCAGCGCGGTTATTACCATCGAACATAGCATAATCCTCCAACATTGAAGGAGGTGTAAGCAGAGTAACGTCATGGTTCAGTTCCATAAACTCCGCGAAGCTTTTATTGTTAGCGTAAGCTATCACCACATCGCCATCAACCTTATCGATAGATATTGTCCGGGCAATTTTTGCGAGGTCGTCGCCAGCATTCAATTTAAAAGAAAAATAATACTCGTTTCTTTTCTGCATCAAAGCGTTAAGGTCCTTTTCCTGTGCTGACAAACCCACAGAAAAGAGGAACAAAATAACAAATAATAACCTTATTTTCATAATATGCTATTTTATATTAGATTCTGATATTCATTTTTAATATTTTCAAACACATTCTCGGAGACACTAACAAGAGGGAGTCTCAAAACATTTTTACAAAGTCCGATATGGGACATAAGAGCCTTTACTCCGGCCGGATTACCATCAGCAAAAAGCAAGCCATTCATTTTCAACAATCTGTAATGAATTGACAAAGCCTTATCATACATTTTATCCAACATATTGTGCACCATTTCGCAGAACAGTTTCGGATAAGCGTTCGCAGCGACAGATATGACACCGGTTGCGCCAAGAGACATTAAGGGTTGGGTAATTCCGTCGTCACCGGACAAGACGTCGAAATCCGAAGGTTTATCACGAAGCACTTCCATTATCTGTTGGATATTGCCAGAGGCTTCCTTTATTGCGATGATATTCTTATGTTTAGCCAGGGCAATCGTTGTTGATGCCTGCATGTTTACTCCCACCCTGCCAGGCACATTGTACAGCACCACCGGCACTGGAGACGCGTCAGCGATAGCGTTGAAATGTGCAAGCATTCCGTTTTGGTTCGGCTTATTATAATAAGGGACAACGCTAAGCATACCATCAATACCGTCAAATGATTGGTTTTTAATATTTTCAATCACGTTTTGAGTATTATTCCCTCCCAGTCCAAGAATGATAGGGCAGCGATTATTAGCGGTTTTAACAATTGTGTCAAGTACTTTATTTTTCTCATCGGGTGTCAATGTAGGCGCTTCTGAAGTAGTACCGAGAGCCACCAAAAAGTCCGCTCCATTTTGCAATGTAAAATCGACGATATTTTTTAAAGACTGATAATCAACTGAAAAATCTTCGTTAAAAGGAGTAATCAGAGCCACTCCAGTACCAACAAAAGGATTATTTTTCATTGTTTTTTCCTCCAAGCATATTTAGGTATTTGTTAAAAACATCAAGTTTAAACAGCAAGTTTTCATTTTTCTTTGAGTCTATAACAATATCATACAACGAGTTATATGATCCGCTGAAGTTAACCCGCATAGACGACTTCAACAAGGTCATAAAATAATCATGTGTGAGTAAATCGTCGGCATTATTAGACAAATCGAGAAAAATATCATACGAGAGCAGCGATATCTCTTTCCTGCGTTCTTCTCTCATAATGCCCCAAAAGTTAAAATCTCGTTTTGTAATGAGGCACGCGGCTGCATTTGTTGTGACACCTTGCGGTATTGCATCAGCAAAAGCGAAGAACCTTATTTCTTTAATTATAAACCGTTCCGAAAGTTTCGCCTTTATTGCTTCAATCTCGTTAAGTTGGTCTAAATCAACAAGAACAGCTATCGTTGGATATGTATTAATATCCGGAATAATGCAAGACTTGTTTTTTTCTACGAATTGCATTAGCGCGCGTTTCCTAAAGAATTTTACTATCGATTTCATGGATAATATAAATCTTGCAAAGATAACATTTTTATTTCAATCGCAATATCTTTTTTTTAAAGAATAGGACAGAATATTTACGTTTTGATTTCTAACATCTCAAGATAAAAAAGTATATTTGCAGCCTAAAATTGCCATATCATGAAGATTACAGTATTAGGGTGCGGTACATCTCAGGGCGTACCTGTGATAGGGTGCGATTGCGAAGTATGCAGGTCGGACGATCCAAAAGACAAGAGGCTCAGGTCATCGATTTTGATACAGACGAGTCAGGCCACCATTTGCGTTGATGCGGGTCCCGACTTCCGCCAACAGATGTTACGTGAGAAAGTGCATCACCTTGACGCTATCCTAATCACACACCAGCACAAAGACCATATTGGAGGTCTTGATGACGTAAGGTCTTTCAATTTCCTACAAAACACGTCCATGCCTATTTACGCATCTGCCGAAGCCCAGGAAGAGATCAGGCGAGAATACTCATACGCTTTTGTTGAGAGAGACAAGTTATATCCAGGTGCTCCCACCTACAACATCAAAGACATTGAGAGTGACAGTCCGATAATAATCAAAGACCTAACCATTATTCCAATTCTTATGCAGCATTACAACCTTATTAGTTACGGCTTCAGGATAGGCAAATTCGCTTATTTAACAGACTTAAGCGTACTACCAGAAGAAAGTTTCAACAAACTCAACGGTGTAGAATATCTAATCGTTGAAGCATTAGGTGTGAAAAAGCACTATTCACACTTATGCCTTTCAGAAGCCATCGACCTTGCTAATCGATTACAGGTCAAGAAAGCGTGGTTTACACATACGGGGCATTCAATGGGTAGAGCCGAGACAGTAAACAAGTCACTTCCATCGAACATGATGCTTGCCTATGACGGGTTGCAGATAGAAGTCTGATTATAAAACACTATTACCTTAACCACAGATGCTTTCTCATCTACACTATAGGCATAATCGTAAACAACATAATACACCCTGCCTTTTTTTGTCTTATGGACATTAGTGAAGTAGTTGAAGTCGAAGCCTTTTTCTTCCAGTTCTTTAATGCTTAAGGTTTTTCCACCGCAAGGATTAATCGACTTCAAAATACCCCTGTTATGCAGCAGTTTAGAGTTAACGATTCTAATGAGCCTCTTCTGTTCATTATTAATCTTGTAATAATAATTATTACGGCAGTAGTCGTCGCAAAAAATCTTATCACTTCTTCCAAACAGATCTCTACCGCAGCAGAGGCATTTTCTTGTTTCAGGTTTCAATTCCGGTCCGTTCATAATTAAAAGTTTAAAATATCAAATTAAAAAATCATTGTGAGAATACGTATTGAATAATGTTCGCACCCATTTTCAAGGCCTGCAAACGAGTCTCGTCCGAGTCTTTATGTACACGTTGGTCTTCCCAGCCGTCACCGAGATCACACTCGTAGGTAAACAGACAAACCATTCTGCCTTCATAAATCAATGCGAATGCCTGGGGTGCTTTTAAATCATGCTCATGTATCTTTGGCAATCCATCAGGGAAAGGGAATGGATTCTTGAAAATGGGATGAGAATAAGGCAGTTCCACCCATTCAAGTTCCGGGAACACTTTTGTCATTTGTGACATAACAAAATCCCTAATGCCATAATTATCATCGATATGAAGGAAGCCACCGGAGAGCAGGTATGTTCTAAGGTTCTGAGCCTCATAATCATTAAAACTGACATTCCCGTGTCCTGTCATATGAACAAAAGGATAATTAAAAATATCCAAACTACCGACATCAACCGTTGCGATATCGGTATTCAACTCAGTACCAAGCTCTTTATTACAGAATTTGACAAGGTTTGGCAAAGATGTAGGATTTGCGTACCAGTCGCCCCCACCCCTATATTTAAGAAGCGCGATACGTGTCTGTTGTGCGATCACTTGTAACGGCATCAGCAAGGACAATATCACCAGCAAGGTTCTCATAATGATTTTCCCATTTGGTTAATAAGGTTAATTGTATGGCAAGAGACCACGGCTGCTGTTTCCGTTCTAAGCCTTGCCTCGCCGAGACTGACAGGGACGAAGCCATTTTGAACAGCCGAGTCCACCTCTTCTTTTGTGAAATCGCCCTCTGGACCAATTAAGACAAGTGCGTTATTGCCTTTTTTATATGCGTCACAAAGCTGTATTTTCACTCCGTCATCTATCCAAGCGATGAATTTCTGACCATCAAAAGGCTGTGATATCAATTCAGAGAAAGAAACGACGTCGTCAATATCGGGTAGATTCGACTTTATTGACTGTTTTACAGCCGAGACCATCACTTTACGGAACCGTTCAACATTAGCTTCCCGGCGTTCCGAATGAAATGATTTAAAGAGCCTTACTCTATCGACACCGATTTCTGTTGCCTTCTCAAGGAACCATTCTGTACGCTCGTTGTTTTTCGTTGGAGCCATCGCTATCTCCAATTTGAAATCCCTGTTATCATATCCGGGACGTTGGTTGGAAAGGCAGGCGACAGCTCTTTTGGGATGGGCATCAACAAGTTCCGCATCGAACAAGGAGCCTTTACCATCAGTAACGCAGAAACGATCTCCTTCCTGCATTCTAAGTACTTTGACACAATGCTTTGACTCTTCCTCAGAGAAGGAGACCATTCCTATTTCAGCGTTAGGCAAATAAAAGACATTCATATTTACTATTGTTACATTCTTTCCGGCATCTGCATACCAAGCAGTTCACCAGCGTTCCTGAGCAAACGCGCTGTCATTGAGGCCAATTGCAAGCGGAACACTCTGCGTTTTCCATCTGTCTCCTTAAGAATACTACATTCTTGGTAGAACTGGTTAAAGCCTTTGCAGAGATCATAAATATAATTAGCAATCATAGCCGGACTTCTGTTAACAGCTGCTTGTTCAAGAATTGATGGCCAGATATGAATAGTGGTGAGCAAAGACTTCTCTCCACTCATGATAGTGTCGATATCAACATCATCACCCACAACGATACCAGCCTCAGATGCTTTACGCAACACAGAGCATATACGGGCATGAGTATATTGAATAAACGAGCCTGTGTTACCGTTAAAGTCAATTGATTCTTTAGGGTCAAACAACATCGTTTTCTTTGGGTCAACTTTCAAGATGAAGTACTTAAGAGCTCCAAGACCAATAATATTATACAGTCTATCTGCCTCTTCCTTACTCAAGTCATCAGCTTTCCCAAGTTCTTCCGACACGTTTTTTGCTGTTGCGGTCATCTCATCCATCAGTTCATCTGCGTCAACGACTGTACCCTCGCGAGACTTCATTTTTCCGTTCGGCAGCTCAACCATACCGTATGACAAATGCTCAATATCGTTACCCCATTCAAATCCTAATCTGACAAGTACTCTTTTTAGTACATCAAAATGATAATTTTGCTCATTACCAACTACATAAATCAGTTTCTTTGGATGGTACTCGTCATAACGAAGTTGGGCAGTTCCAAGGTCCTGAGTCATATAAACAGAAGTTCCATCACGTCTAAGCAGCAGTTTTTCGTCAAGCCCCTCGTCACGCAAATCACACCACACAGATTTATCATCTCTTTGATACAGAACACCTTTATTCAATCCTTCTATAACAGTACTCTTACCCAACAAATAGGTTTGAGACTCATAATAAATCTTGTCAAAAGATACTCCAAGACGATTATATGTCACATCAAATCCCTGATAAACCCAATTATTCATCATTTCCCAAAGCTCTCTCACTTCTGGATCACCGGCTTCCCATTTACGAAGCATCTCTCTTGTCGCCTGCATTAATGGAGAAGCGTTCTCGGCCTCGTTCTTTGCCTTTTCCTTGGCCTCGTCGTCAAGTTCTTCATAATTAGCTGGCAATAACTGTTTTACCTCTTCTTTAAAATGTTTGTCAAATAAAACATAAAAATCCCCAACAAGATGATCTCCCTTTTTTCCTGTGGATTCCGGAGTACAACCATCACCCCATCTCTGCCATGCGATCATGCTTTTACAAATATGTATTCCCCTGTCATTAACGAGGTTCACACGCACAACATTCTCGCCATTAGCTTTAAGGATTTCGGAAACGCTCCACCCCAACAGGTTGTTACGAATGTGTCCTAAGTGCAACGGTTTGTTCGTATTCGGTGAAGAATACTCTACTATCACTGGTTTTCCTGCAACCTCTTTTCTACCGAATTTCTCATTAAGATGATTTTTTTCCATGAATGACAACCAATATCGGTCAGAAATAACAAGATTAAGGAATCCTTTCACCACATTGTATCTGGCAATCATATCACTTCCCCTCATCATCTCTGTTCCAACTTCATTTGCAAGTACATCTGGAGCCTTACCCGCTGTCTTTACGAATGGGAAAACCACCACGGTCACATCTCCCTCAAATTCCGGACGTGTCTTCTGAAAACTCACTTGTTGTGAAGCGGGCTCTTGACCATAAAGTTTCATGAAGGCATCAATAAAAAGCTGTTTCAAGATTTGTTCCAACATAGTATAAATCGTTTTGTATTTGGGTGCAAAAATAGTAAAAAATATCTATTTCTTTATCAATTATTATTCATTACATAGCGCAGTTTGCTATAATTCATGTTTACATTCCAACCGCTTTTGTTTTTAACGTTCTTATCATACCCATTATTGCTTGTAAGATATGATCCTACATTATTGTTAACACACAACTTATTGTTTATACTTCCATCAAGTCCACCCAAACGCCCATCGCCACCACTTGGAGAATTCATAATGTTGTAAAAGAAACTGACAATATCCGCAAAAAAGCCGTCACCATCTTCAAAAGATAACAAATATGTATTAAACACATTTGACAATATTGGCAAGACATCAGAGAACCCTATTCCAAGGCTACTTAAACTGAGACCCTCTGAGGATATTCTTCCAGATAAAACGTTTCCAACAAATGTAGCGACAGAGGTCTCAATATTATGAAGGTCTGGATATTCTTCATTAATCATCGTTATCAAACTAACACTTTCATCTGAACCAGCCGGTTTATAGATGTCTGCATTTAACACCGATGTTGCAAAACTATATCCAAAAGCGAACAGCATCTCTTCCCGAAGCTCGTCTTTATCAATATTCGCCCAATTGCCCAAACCGTCATTTTGCTTAACATAATTGTTTACTCCGGCCTTCACTACACTTCCAACAATTGAACCAGCCATCTGTACGCCCCAGGAACAAGATGCGAAACAATTCATAAGACAGCCTTTTACAAAACCAGCCCCAAAAGACAGAACGCCCTCTCCAAAATTATCAATGTCATCAATATTCATCACAACATTAACAACACCACTGAACAACCCGTATGCCACCCACTCAATCCATTCTCCAGTAGGATCATAGTACTTAAGAGGATTGTTAAAACAATAACTATAACGATTAAAATTCTGAGAATAGTCAGGACTCTGAACATAACTGTCAGGACTTACCATCATCGACATCAGGGGGTCATACATTCGTCCATTCATATTAATGATTCCAAAACGAGAAACGGTCTCTTGCCCGGCAAATCCTCGATCAAATTTCAAATCACCAGCATATTCTCCACACCAGCTCTCTAGATTGCGGGGATTCCCCCATGCGTCATAGCTCACATTCTGGACAATCACACCATCAGAATCTGTAATAAGGCACCACGATCCAACATGATCCTTATTAATATAGAACAGTTCATATTTCCCATCACTATTGAACCTGCAAACCGCAAATATACCCATTGGGTTTTTTAACATTATATCGATTTCCTTATTGCCATCTATATTAACATATTCACAATCACCGACATAGGTCTTTTCTTTCACTCTGCCATCAACATGCTCAACAGAACGAACACGTTGATAATCGTAACCATAATCCAAAGAATAGCAATCACTTCCGTTACAGATTGTTTTTGTCTTATTAAATATGGTATATGTAATATCGTGTTCAAACATCTTAATATTATTATGATTAGTTTTAGCCCTGCTTATCGCATACGGTCCTCCATCATCATAACTAGCCTCAAAAAACACCGCGGTATTATCAGATGTCTTTGACAATATATTACCATAGTCATCATAAACCATTTTCCCGGTTAGCGCGCCATTGAGCCTTATTTCCGACAATCTATTGTATTCGTCATAAATAAAGCTCTCAACCTGATGATTAGCAGTATTTTTCTCTCTATCTACCATATTCCCAAACGAATCATAATGGTATGAAAAACTTTGATAAACCTTCTTGTTCCCCTCTGTTTGAATCAAGCTAATTTGATTCGTTCTATTATCAAATTCTCTAATAGTCCTAAGTCCATTACCAACTTGATAATCAATGATATTACCCAGAGCATCAATAGAATTAGTCTTCCAAAGGACGACTTCACCGTCAACATTCACCATAGATTTGTAATATCCCGTGTTTGAATATTTCTTTTGTACTGAAAAATCATTAGGATAGATTATAATGCTTTCCCTATTAGCGTCATCGTATTGATATTGTGTTTTATACTGCTCGCCTAAGACCGTCTCCACAACACTCGTCACTCTCAGCAAATCATCATACTCATATTCGACATTTTGAGTGTTCCCATATACAATTTTTGACAAGGTGCCTTTTTTACCTTTTGACACATCATAAAACCACTGAGTATCTGTTTCATCTCCCGCTCCTGATTTGGTTTCACGTCTAAAGACCATCATTCCCATCTCATCATATTGATACTCTGTAGTCCCACGATTAGAATCCCTAACCTCAACAAGTTCACCAAACGCATTATATTTATACGATATTTCACCACATGATGGGTCATCCATCTTTGCAAGGTTCCGTCTGCCATCATATTCGTATTTGATTTTGGTTGACACATTATTATTAATGACGGCACTTTTCAACATACCATCGCTATAATAGTCATATACGATCTCGTTTCCACCCAAATCAACAACTTTAGACACCCAGCCCATGGGGTTTGTCTCCTCGATATACGTTTGAGTGACCCCATCAGATGAAACACTTTGAACCAAGACGGTATTCTTATCGTATCGAATATTTTTCACGACACCATTCGGCCATTCCTCTGTCACCATCCTATTGTTATTATCATACTTAAATATCACCTTCTTTGATTCTTCGCCAGCAAAATACGGCATCGTCTTAAAAACGACATTCCCTCTGTCATCATATTCAGTATCAACGTATAACGCTTCACCATTGAGGCCGAATGACACCTCCCTTACAACACTTCCATTTTTAGTAAAAAACGAAAGCCGCTCCGCCTTTCCTGATGATTTCTCCCAATAATAATACATTGCGTTAAGAGGTGAGTGTTTGTTTTCTTTCGCCCAACGCTTTGTTTTCACATTTTTCACTCCATCAGGCAACAATATTTCCGTGGTAATCTCAAAAGGATCAGAGTCACAATCAGTATTAAAACCATTATAATCAACAGTTGAGTTAACTAATCCAAAGTCCTTATCAAAACTATTGTTTATTACCCAGCCTTTCTCATTAACTGAAGATGTTGGAAAACGATACGAATAGTTTTCCCCATACGTCAATCGAGTTGTCCTCTCTTTTTTTGATGAGGGCGATGTTATGGTTTGTGCTACTACGTGTCCTACAGCATCATAAGAATACTCAGTTATTATCTTCAACTCGTCAGAATAGTTCATGTTAGTATTTGGAAGAGATGTCTTCTTTCTCACATGATATGGGTTATTTGACTCATACTCAAATATATCGCAACTGCCGACATCATCTCCATCACTTGAGTGGTGTATGCGTTTCTGCCACTTAGGCCTTGACACTATCCAACACGACAAGTCATTATTGAACTCGCAGACATTCTCAACCCAATAATTATACATTTCAGCGTCATCGCCACAATATTTGTTGTCAAAGCCAGTAACAATTCTATCAACATTAACAACATCGAAATAATCATGTCCTTTATTATCATTGGCATACTTCCTATTTTCAAGTGTTACTTTTAGAATACTGCTCGGAGAATCAGGATCGTAACTCATTGTTTTCTTTAATGTTAGCAAAGGCATTACCACAAGTTTATTCTTAGCACACGAGTACTTCTCATAAGAATACTCTTCTTTTTCAACCAATTGCCCTACATTATTATAAATCATTTGTTTTGATGTCAACAGAATACATTCTTTTTCCATTGTATCAAGTTCATTTTCAATCTCTTTTGAGCCGACAAATGAATTATTCACGTAATACTTTATCGTTTTTTTCTGGAATCCTATTAGTCCATGCCCAGACACATGATGCATTGCGTTTTCATAATAATACTTTGTGACACAGGGATTATTGTTAATAGAGAATACGGTATCTTCGCATAGTGCTCGGGCTGGCAATGTTGCTGTCTTTAAATTACTGTTCATCCATTCAAAATCATACACATAAAAAGAATCCTGTTTGTATGGCATAATATATTCATACTTAAACCCACGGACATTCCCCAACCCGTCTGTTATTCGTTCAACACCATACTTTGATGATTGCGAGTGAACAGATACAATTTTTGGCAATTCAGCCGAATATGGATTTTGACGAACACTTGCCAAAATACTAACATTTTCTCGTCCAAGGAAATTACCTATATGAACAAACTGATTTGAACTATTGATATTGAAATAATTACGCTGAATGTCAGTAAAACCGTAAGAGCCATCACTTTGGCGAAACATTTTCAATCCCAGAAGCGCATAATAATTTCCGGCGCTATGCTTAAACGCACCTACATCTGACTTCCCATCACCATCAAAATCAGCCACTCTAATTGTAACCGTTGGTTCAGAAAGAGTCTCCAAAGAGCATTCATACCTATCGTAAGGCTGAAGTGCGATATTTCCCAACAAGCTGTTATTCTTACAATTCACAGGATTTCTCAGCCTTATTCCGTCTGACAACATTACAGTCCAATTTGTTTTAACATTGTATTTCAAGAAATCAGAATATCCATCTCCATTATAATCCCCAGTGAATATAAAATCGCCGCTGCTAATATTATTATCGGTATATTTTTCGACAAACGAATAATGTCCACCTTCGTACAACACATTTGCCACCACACATCCACTCGAATTCAGGCAAAACACTTCTGACAACCCATCACCATCAACATCCTCAACCAAGAAACGTTCAGAGTCAGAAATTGATTGATGTTTTCCAAGATTCTGGATTTCAACACTTTTACCATCATAAAACAAAACACTTGCATCATAATTACTATTATTAGAATAATGTCTGACAAAAAACGAAGTTTTCATCTGTGTCTCGAACTTTCCTGGGAAAATGCTGAACGGAGTATCAGAATAATAACCACCGATATATGAGAACGTGCAATCGCCGTTATTCAAATATGCCTTTATCCTCGTTTTCCATGACCCATAATCTGAATTCACAAAATAAGCAACAATATCGTCTAAAAAGTCGCCATTGATGTCTGCCACATAAATCCAATCAAGAGTTTTATCAAGATTTTCCGACCATGACGGTAATATCTGGAAAGAGCCGTCTCCATTATTCAACAGCAAGGAGACATTCACATCACCAGTATATGTATTTCCCGTCTTGTATGGAACTGTCACAACATCTGAGTATCCATCACCATTAAAATCCCCGACAAAAGGCACCTTGTTAAACGCCATCTTTTCTAATGGGAATGACTCGAATTTCTCGTTATAATGTTTGTTCTCATCATTCCAACTTATTATTGTCGGATTAAGTTTAAGGCCATCAACCGTAAGGCCTATGCTTCTCAAACGATAATAAAAGAATTTCTTATTATTTCCATACACGCCAGGCTCAAGATAATCAAACGAATAATTGAACAGCTCATCATTGTTTGCGTTCTTTACAATGATATTTTTTAATATTTTAGAGTTCTGGACTTCGTTACCTGACACATAACACACTTCAGTGTCAACACGGTCCTCATAATAAAAACACACTGAGTACATTGATGACACCCCGACCTTATCATTTAGTGTATATTCTATCTTATCAATATAGGACTCTCCTATCGCGGTGTTTTCTTTATAATTGAAAACCATATAATTACCATCTGCATCAACAATTTTATTCACAAACCATGTAATGATTTGGTCACCTCTATTTTTCGTTTGCAGACGAGTATCTTCCGAATTGCCATACTCCCAAGTTGTTCCATCTGCCTTATTTACAATGAAATAAGAGGGGGTATCACCGCCTTCTGAATATGCTATTATCCTACTCATCTCATCAATCTCGGTCTTATATTCAGAGCCGTTAGATCCATAATCGCCCGAACAGACAATCAACCTTTTACCATCAAGGGAGAACCTGTCATCTTTGAAATTTACAGTAGAAATTTCACCGTCGTGATATAATGTCTTTCCTACACGTTTTATCGCCGACAGACCTGTGATATTCCAGCCCCAGCCAAGTATCCCGTTATTTGATTGGCTATTATAAGTTATCCCGATATTCGGTGTCATATTCCCGATTCCAACTGGCACTTGCACCGGAATAGAGTATATAAGCCCTCCCAAATCGCTGGTTTCGACAATAGAAGGCAAGGCTCCTACCACACCATCACTCGATATGAAAGGTCCTCCCTCCATACCAGATTCAGGAGGGAAAACCCCATACCTGTTTATTTTAATAGACACGGCATTATCGGCAGAGGGATTAGAATAAAATCCCTCTTTCAGTTTTATTGAGGACGATGCCTCAAACAAGCTACTCCTATCACTCGGGAGAGCCATACAAGCCTCTATTTCAGTCCCTTGGTATTCCTCCTGAGAATACAACGCCACTCCGTATAGAATTAGCAAATAAAAAAACATGTATCTTTTCATAAATTTGGTTTTATTGTTTCAAAATTATCTTCGACTTTACCTCATAACCGTAAAACACCTTTAACAAATACACTCCGATCTCTTCCGTTTCAATATTGATAACAGACTCATGATTCTCAAGATGCCCCTCTTTTACTTTCACACCATTAAGATTATAAAGTTCATAAAAGGAACAATCGATATTTACGCTCGAAGGTATTACTATTTTTATTTGGTCTTTGGTAGGATTTGGGAAGACTTTCATCTCATAGGCATCACTTTCAAACACATCAGACACATCTCTTACCTCATAGCAATCGTTTGCTACATGCCTCCAAACCCTGTTGCCATTAGCATCATATCGGAACTTCAAACATTTTTGAGCCATAGCATCATTACAAATAACATCACACAATACAAGCCCAAGAAATATCAATAAATATTTCACTCTCATAATAATAAAAACTAAAACATTAATATTCAGACTTTTCTAATTCTTGGATTCTATCCTCTTGTAACCGCAATTGTTTTTGTAAATCAACGATATACAATGTCAGTTCCTCTATTTTCTTTAATAGGAGGCCATTCATTTCACCAAGTGCGTAACCATTCGACAACACACTTGTCTCCGAAGGTATTTCTGGAAGATGCCTATTCTTCTCGATATATTGTTCAAGATTATCCAGCGACATCAGTTCATAATCATCATCAAACACGTCATCATGCCACTCATCCACCTCTTTTATAAACACTTCCGATGTCAGGACGCCACCATTAACAGCCAAGGCATAATCATAATTGCCGGTAAAGCCATTGTCAATATTTATTCCGACTTTACCGTTCATACGGATATTGACAGCATCTATACTCATATTGTCATTGGTAGATACAATATTCATCCCCTTATTTGACACCTCAATCTTATGATTCACGTCATACAATTGTATGTAAGCGTTCTTTGAATTTTTATTTGAAGTCTCAAGGATCAGTCCAGCGTCTTCATTATTATCCGACAGCAGATGGATTTTTGCCTTTGGATTTGTAATATTTCCAATGCCAATCTTGCCTGTAGAGATACCGCCGTTAGAGCAACTCACAAACAATGTTGGTCTCTGGCTATTAAATCCAACCATGAGAGTACCTGGCAACGAGTTTGTAAGTGCTTTTGCATCGCTATTATCGGTCCCACCTCCTATTACGATTGCATTTGTCGCGTTAGCCCTAAGGAATCGACCCAAGGCGAAAGATGATGCTCCGACTGTCTTACATCCTTGTCCCACCGCCATTGAGCAGATTCCATTGGCCTCGTTTCCGACACCAGCAGTCACCGAGTAGTTCCCGACAGCCTGATTCTGTGTAGCGCCCGTAGGACCGCAGAGGTCACAGCCTCCCCTATCTTGCGCAATCATTGAATTTCCAATCGTAAAAATAAATAATAGTGTGATAAAAAAATTTGGTTTCATAAATTTTGGTTTATTTTAAATTAATCAGTTTTTAATAAATTTTCCATTCTTAACACGTTGTTTACCAACAACCACCTCATAAAAATATGTACCACTCTCCAATGACGAGACGTCAATAGACAACTCATCTCCTTCTTTGTCAATTCTCATATCGAGATATTTTATTCCTGAAATGTCCCAAATAGAAACTGAGTAGTCCCCTTTTATATCTCTAACCGGAATATTAATAACTTCATTCGTTGGATTTGGATATACCCCAGTCTTTGAATTATCGTGTGCGACTTCATTTACTGTCAATGACAATCCAAAATCTTCAGGAAGAAGCTTCCATATTGACATCATTTCTGTATTATCTAACAATGTTGTATGACCATACAGAAGTAATCCACCTTCGGTTGTCCCACGACACTCCATAAGGTAATTATAAGAATTATCCCTAATTAATGTCTTCGCACCATGTACATTAAGATCCTTGTCAACAAGCCACACAACAATATCAGTAAATTCATTCGTTGAAATCACCGACTTAAATCCGGCGACATACATATAGTTTTCATCAATAGGGGCTATTGAAGTGATTTGAGCAGTAATAGTATTGGTATCAGTCCTATGTAATACAAGGGTATCGTAATATTTGAACTCTTTATCAACCTCATAAAGTGTCACATCATATATGTTATATGGTCCAACATCTTCACTTTCAATTGTAGATGCAATAAAGTGCTCATCATCTTTCCAAAAATTGGAATAGTATCTGAAAATACCTCTACGCGTCAAATACTTATTGAGAATGTTAAAATCCTCATCAAGATAACAAGCACCTAATCTTGCATCAAAAAACAATCCTGATGCAAACAACAATATCTGATTACTATTCGGCACCATGGTCATACCGGTAATATCTCTACTTGATATCCCCAAATCTTCAATAATACACTTGGTTTTTAACATATTACCTTCTGTATCTAACTTACACATATACGGTACGCCCTTGAACACTGAATTATGTATAATTCCACATTGTAACGCCAATATGATATCTCCATTTTCATCATATTCAAGATAAGCGATAGATGAAATACGGTCAAGGGATTCATCAACCTCGTATCTATGTTCGGTAATAACATCAAGGTCAGGATTGACAACCATTACCAACACAATACTTCTTTCTTTACCCTCTCCTGCCCAATTCATACCGCCAACAACCAATGCGTTACCATTTTCAAGACCAATAGCTCCACATAACATAGTGTTATATTGGTCATTCAAAAACGTTTTCTGCTTATAGTTGCCTTCCTTATCAATAAAAACGATGTGACCTTTCACAAAATCATCATCATCTCTTAATAAGCCGACAACATATTCGCCAGCAACAGTTGAAGTTCCTCCATAATTATGCAATGCGCCATTAACAGGTGTAAAAATATCCCATGATTGGGCATTTACCGAAACAGCAATAAGACAAAATAGAGCAACAAGGATTCTTTTCATAAATAATCAATTTAAAATTTCTAATTTAAAATATTTCTTGCTGGATCCAATTCACCCTCTGGTATCAACAATCTACAACCATAAGTGATCGAATTCCGATGTATCAAATAATCGACTTCACTAATCTCAATATGAATCCCTTGAATATCAACATCTAAAAAAGCCGGTGCAATCGGCATAATTCCTTGAGCAATTAAATCTTCTGGCAATAATTCCAACAGAACATATAATTCTCTATTGTAATAATAATTCAAGTCTTCATAATCCAAGAAATAAGGCGGCACATCCTCTTCTTTCCAGAAGAAAAGATAAGGCTCATTATTTGAATCCAAATATTCACTGCCAATTAAGCCATATTCAACAAGGTTCACATTAATTCCCCTATATCCAGAATACGGAACCCGGCATTCAGCATAGTGATAATTAATGCTATCTTCCAAGATTTCCGCAGCATCATATAAAATAGAAGGGTCCAGACACGAGCCACCATACTCGCCGAAGTACCAGCAGTCACCAGGTCCGAAAGGATTCTCAAACAACACCGATGATGTGGAAGTGTCAACCTTACCTGAAATAACGTTAACCACTATATCAACACTGCTGCCATGCCGCATCCCCTCATCAACAACCACCGCAAATAAAGACTTATCATTAACGATACCGTCATTTGCATAGACTTCTCTGACAGAAGTTTTCACATCTTCATAAAGGTCATAGACTTCTCTCATCAACACCTCATCCTCATCATTTACATTCACAGTAAAGACAAGTTTCTGCTTGACAGTCTCGGTGCATTTACTCTCAGGGAACGTATATGACACATTAAAAAGTGCCTCGACATTCCATATCACACTATCCAACGGCATATATGATGTCTCCCTTGTGACAAAATCTATGTCAGACAATTGGTTTTTAAACTTTTTAATCTTTCCGACAACAGATTTTGCCAAGTCTGTGTATTCGATATACTCATTTGTTGGTGCGGTTTTAGTTTTTAATGGTTCAACAATTCGTTTCTTGCAGGAAATAGAACCTACAGCAATCAATGAAATAAATAGCACACAAAGTGCAGAACATTTTTTTAAATTTGGTCTCATAATAATTTTGGTTTAATTTAATAAATTTCTTTTGCGCACAATGGATTGATCAGGGTTATCGTCCAAAATTACTCGTGCTAAAATTTTGGACTAAATTCAATTGTTTTGGTTTGCATCTTATCCTTATTTTAATATTATTTCGATGCACAAAGATATAACATTAATTATGGCTTGTCAAGTGTTTTTATTATAAATATTATTAACATTTGAAAAAATTTTTCTTTACAGTGTAAAAAATAAATGAATTTTTATCTTGACAAATTAAAAAATAGTGTATTTTTGCTTTTTGATGAAAGCACAATTAATGATACCGGATTCGCCTAATAATGAAGGTGTTAGAAGAAGTCATTCTTTCATTGGTTTCGTTTTATTTTTTGCCGACGGTCTTTTAAAGCCGTCATTTTTTTTGCCTCTCAAATCACAGAATATCAAACAATTAAAATATATCAACAATGTCTATATCACTAAAAAACCGTAGTCTGATCTCTATAAACGACTACACCCCAGAAGAAATATGCCATGTTCTCGACATTGCGGAAGATTTTGAGAAGAACCGCCTTCAGAATCTTTTAAACGGCCGCGTCATAGCGTCATTGTTCTTTGAGCCATCAACAAGAACCAGACTTAGTTTTGAGACAGCGATTCAGCTTCTTGGCGGAAATGTCATAGGATTCAGCAGCACTGCAGGAACAAGCGTACAGAAAGGAGAATCATTGAAAGATACCATAACAATGGTTGCAAGTTATGCCGACCTTATCGTTATGCGCAACCCAATTGATGGTTCAGCACGTTTCGCTTCAGAAGTGTCCAAAGTCCCGATTATCAACGCAGGAGACGGCTCAAACCAGCATCCGACACAATGTCTTCTTGACCTTTATTCAATACGTAAGACCCAAGGCACTCTTGAAAACCTTGAGATCACCATGGTTGGCGACCTCAAATACGGCCGCACTGTGCATAGCCTCGTCCAAGCAATGTGCCACTTCAATGCAAAATTCAACTTCGTTGCTCCGGAGGAACTTAGAATGCCTGCTACAGTAATACAATATATTAAAGACGCCGGTCTCGAGTATCACGAATATACCGACCTCGAAGAAGTGATTCCTCACTCAGACATCATCTATATGACACGTGTTCAACGCGAACGCTTCCCAGACCCTCTTGAATATGAAAAGGTTAAGAACGCCTATATCCTCCGCAACTGTATGCTTGAGACAGCTAAGGACAACTGCCGTATTCTTCACCCTCTCCCTCGTGTCAACGAAATCAATGAAGATGTTGACGCTAATCCAAAGGCTTATTATTTCCAACAAGCTCAAAACGGACTTTACGTCCGCGAAGCTCTGATTGCATCAATCTTAGGTTTAAAATAACATTTAACATTTAAAGACATGGAAAAAAGAAAAGAACTGATCGTCTCAGCAATAGAAAACGGCACTGTAATCGACCATATCCCCGCTAATAAAGTATTCGAGGTTATCAAAATACTTGACCTCGAAAACTGCGACTCTCCGGTTTATTTCGGAACAAACCTTGAAAGCAAAAAATATGGTGAAAAAGGCATTATTAAGATTTCTGACAAATTCTTCAAATCAGAGGATATAAATAAAATAGCTCTCGTTGCTCCGACTGCAACTCTTATTGAAATCAAAGATTTTGAGGTGGTTAGAAAACAAATGGTCCAGATTCCGAACAACATCGAGGGTATTGTAAAATGTTTCAACCCCAAATGTGTTACCAACGCCGAGAATGTAATGACAAAATTTACTGTAAGTAAAAACGAATTAGGCAGAATACAGTTAAAATGCCACTACTGCGAGAAATATACTACTGAAGAGAATATTGAATTTATCTAAACACTATACTTTATCCTATTGCAACCCGATGATGATCGTCGGGTTGTTTTTTTTTATTTTTAATTTGTTGGTATCTAATAAATTAACAAATTACAGTACAGACAATGAACAATACACCGACCGCAATATTATAAAGAAAATTATTGCTGTCTGGGGAATTTTTAAGCCGATTTTCTATCGAAATGTTTACCTGACACCTACGAAAAATGTTGTCTAATGTTGTCCCCGTTGTCGTCACCTACCAAAATCAAAAACGATAAGGATTATTCTTTTTATCGGACAAAAATAAAAAAGTTGTCTAATGTTGTCCCCGTTGTCGTCTTCTACCAAAATCAAAAGCGATAGACCTTTGACTCCTTTCCCATGCACCAACAATAAAAATGTTGTCTAATGTTGTCCCCGTTGTCGTCACCTACCAAAATCAAAAGCGATAAGGCTTACTCTTTTTATCGGACAAAAATAAAAAAGTTGTCTAATGTTGTCCCCGTTGTCGTCACCTACCAAAATCAAAAGCGATAAGGCTTACTCTTTTTATCGGACAACAACAAAAAATGTTGTCTAATGTTGTCCCCGTTGTCGTCACCTACCAAAATCAAAAACGATAAGGCTTACTCTTTTTATCGGACAACAATAAAAAAGTTGTCTAATGTTGTCCCCGTTGTCGTCTTCTACCAAAATAAAAAGCGATAAGGCTTACTCTTTTTATCGGACAACAAAAAAAGTGACAACAATTGAAAAATGCGGTTTATCGCATTTCACCAACTGTCATCACATAAGCCATATTCGAGCTATGTTTTACAAATTCATTGTAAAACGTTAATTTGCAACAAATTATGCTTCCCCAGCATTTCCTGTAATATATGGGGTTGCATCATCATTAACATCCTTTATAGGACCGAAGTTTGACTCATACCTATTAATATTCTCAGCCAAGGCTCTGAACAAACGTTTTGCATGTTGGGGAGTCATAATCACTCTTGAGCGGACTTTGGCTTTCTGCATTGGAGGTACAATCTGTGCGAAATCAAGCACAAATTCTGAAGGAGAATGGCTGATAATTGCGAGGTTAGAATAAACTCCATCAGCTACTGATTCAGAGATGTCGATGCTAATCTGATTTTGTTTCTTATTTTCCATTTTCTTTATTTTTGTTAAAAAAGGTTGGCTAAAAAATAGCCAACCTTAGATAATTATTCATTAAGGCTTAAGCCTGAACTGTCTCAGTATCAACTACCTGCTCAAAGTCTTCCTTTGAACCAACTATGATATCCTCAAAGTCGCGCAAACCTGTACCGGCAGGGATCTTGTGGCCAACGATAACGTTTTCCTTCATACCTTCGAGATAGTCGGTCTTTGCAGATATTGCGGCTTGGGTCAACACTTTTGTAGTCTCTTGGAATGATGCGGCCGAGATAAAGCTTTCTGTTTGCAGAGCGGCTCGGGTGATACCTTGAAGCACTTGGTGTGCGGTAGCCGGTTTAGCGTCACGTGACTCGACGGTTTTCTTATCGCGGCGTTTCAGAGCTGAGTTCTCATCGCGCAGTCTTCTTGCCGATATAATCTGTCCTGTCAACAATGTCTCGGAATCACCAGGGTCAGTAACGTAAACCTTACCGAAGATATCGTCATTTGTCTCTTGGAAAGTGATTTTGTTAACAAGTTCACCCTCAAGGAATCTTGTATCACCCGGGTCATCGATTTCAACTTTACGCATCATCTGACGCACGATGACTTCAAAATGCTTACCGTTGATAGTAACGCCCTGTGAACGATAGACCTCTTGAATGTTGTTAACAATAAATTCCTGAACTTTCATTGGACCTTCGATAGCGAGAATGTTCGCAGGAGTAATAGCACCTTCTGACAAAGGCTGGCCTGCTTTAACATAGTCGTTTTCAGAGGCGAGAATTTCTTTTGTAGTAGGTATAAGGTATCTCTTCGACTCACCGGTCTTTGATGTAACGACGACTACACGGTTACCGCGCACGAGTTTCTTCTCGAATGACACCTCACCATCGATTTCAGAAACGACTGCTGGTTCTGACGAGTTGCGAGCTTCGAATAACTCTGTAACACGAGGAAGACCACCGGTAATATCACCAAGTCCACCAGTTGCACGCGGTTTCTTAGTGAGCACATCGCCTGCCATAATTTTATCACCGTCTTCAACCATGATATGGGCGCCTACAGGCAAGTCGTAAGTTCTAACAACCTCGCCTTGTTTATCAACGATAGAGATAGAAGGGTTCTTTGTGAACCTACGGCCTTCAATGATAACTCTTTCGCTATAACCTGTCCTTTCATCAGACTCATTGCGGAATGTCACACCCTCAACAATATTATCGAAACGGACTTTTCCTTCATGTTCTGTGATAATCAATGAGTTATATTTATCCCATTCGCATATTACGTCACCGACATTAACATCTTTTCCTGCCGGGATATAAAGTTTTGAACCATAAGGGATATTCTCTGTGATAAGTGCGACACCGGTATTGTGGTCGATAATCTTCATCTCGCTTGCGCGGCTGACAACGACCTGGTATTCTCTACCTTCTTTATCTTTATAATCAACGGCATTCAAATCGTTAATGACAAGTTTACCAGCGTATTCCGCCTTAATCATTGAGTCGTCAGATGTACTTGATGCGGTACCACCTTGGTGGAAGGTACGGAGGGTAAGCTGTGTACCAGGCTCACCGATTGACTGAGCTGCGATAACACCCACAGCCTCACCGCGTTGTACAAGTTTACCGGATGCGAGGTTACGACCATAACAGTTAGCGCAAACACCATGTTTCGACTCACAAGTCAACACCGAGCGGATCTCGATGGTCTGGTCTTTCAAAGGTGAATCGCAAATCTTCTTTGCTATTTCCTCTGTAATCTCGTCACCGCCGTTGCAGAGCAGTTCGCCTGTTTGTGGGTGGAAAATATCATGCAGAGCCACACGGCCAAGAATACGGTCATATAATGACTCAACTATTTCCTTACCTCTCTTAAGTGCGCCGATTGACAAACCTCTCAATGTGCCGCAGTCTTTCTCATTGATAATGACATCGTGAGCGACATCAACGAGACGGCGTGTAAGGTAACCAGCGTCAGCGGTCTTCAAAGCGGTATCAGCCAAACCCTTACGAGCACCGTGAGTTGAGATGAAGTATTCAAGAACTGACAAACCTTCTTTAAAGTTAGAAAGGATTGGGTTTTCGATAATCTCAGCGCCACCCGCTGCTGTTGATTTCTGTGGTTTAGCCATAAGTCCCCTCATACCGCAGAGCTGACGGATCTGCTCTTTAGAACCACGGGCTCCAGAATCAAGCATCATGTAAACAGGGTTAAATCCCTGGTCATCTTGAGGAAGGAGTTTCATAACCTCGTCGGTCAATTTTGTAACGACGTGGCCCCAGATATCAATAATCTTATTATAACGCTCGTTACCGGTGATGAAGCCCATGTTATATTCCTCACGAATAGCATTGACTTCCTCATTAGCCTCTCTAATCAACTCTTCCTTTACCGAAGGGATCAATACGTTACCGAGGTTGAATGACAAGCCACCTTTATAAGCCATATAGTAACCCATATTCTTGATATCATCAAGGAATTTTGTAGTTATTGCTGTTCCAAGCAATTTCACCATGTCACCGATAATATCGCGAAGGGCTTTCTTATTTATGAGTCTGTTGATATATCCGAAACCTTCAGGGACAACCTCGTTGAATTTCACACGTCCGACTGTTGTCTCGACCATTTCTTCGACGATGCTACCGTCATCTTTACGCACAGGGACCTTCACATAAATAATAGCGTGCATATCGACCTTTTTCTCATTATAGGCGATTATGACCTCTTCTGGAGAATAGAATTTCTTTCCTTCTCCGTGAACGATATGGTCAGGGGTACTCTTACGAGGTTTGGTAATATAGTACAGACCGAGAACCATGTCCTGTGAAGGCACTGTGATAGGAGCGCCGTTAGCAGGGTTAAGGATATTGTGAGATGCGAGCATAAGGATTTGGGCCTCAAGCACCGCGGCATTTCCGAGTGGGAGGTGGACAGCCATCTGGTCACCATCGAAGTCAGCGTTGAAAGCCGTACATACGAGTGGGTGGAGGCGGATAGCCTTACCTTCTACGAGTTTTGGTTGGAAAGCTTGGATACCAAGACGGTGAAGTGTAGGAGCACGGTTGAGGAGGATCGGGTGTCCTTTCAAAATATTCTCAAGGATATCCCAGACCACAGGGTCCTTACGGTCAACGATTTTCTTTGCAGACTTCACTGTTTTTACTATACCACGCTCAATCATCTTACGGATGACGAATGGTTTGTAAAGCTCGGCAGCCATATCTTTAGGAAGACCGCACTCGTTCATATTCAAGTCTGGGCCGACAACGATAACGGAACGGCCAGAGTAGTCAACACGTTTACCAAGAAGGTTCTGACGGAAACGTCCTTGTTTTCCTTTCAAGCTGTCGCTCAATGATTTAAGAGGACGGTTAGAGTCAGTCTTTACCGCACTTGATTTGCGTGAGTTATCGAGTAATGAATCGACAGCTTCTTGAAGCATACGTTTCTCATTACGCATAATAACATCTGGAGCCTTGATTTCGATAAGGCGTTTAAGACGGTTGTTACGAATGATAACGCGGCGATAAAGGTCATTCAAGTCAGATGTAGCGAAGCGTCCGCCATCGAGGGGGACGAGAGGTCTAAGCTCAGGTGGGATAACAGGTATAACCTTGAGGATCATCCATTCAGGACGGTTTTCAACATGCTTGTTCGCTTCCCTGAAGGCCTCGAACACCTGGAGCCGTTTCAAAGCATCTGCCTTACGTTGCATAGATGTCTCATTATTGGCCTTGTCACGGAGCTCGCACGATTCCTTCTCAAGGTCAATCTGTGTTAACAGGTCATAGATGGCCTCAGCTCCCATTTTAGCGATGAACTTATTAGGGTCATCATTTGGGAGGTGCTGGTTATCAGATGGAAGAGAATCCATAATATCGAGGTATTCCTCTTCAGAGATAAGGTCGAGTCTGTTCAGACCCTCATCTTTCTTAATACCTGGATTAATAACCACGTAACGCTCATAATAGATTATGCTCTCGAGCTTCTTGGTTTGAATGCCGAGTAAAGCTCCGATTTTGTTTGGAAGGGATCGGAAATACCAAATATGAGCCACCGGCACTACGAGTTCGATATGTCCGGTACGTTCTCGTCTGACTTTCTTTTCTGTCACTTCCACGCCGCAGCGGTCACACACTATATTCTTATAGCGTATGCGTTTATATTTACCGCAGTGGCATTCCCAGTCTTTCACAGGTCCAAAGATTCTCTCGCAGAACAAACCGTCACGTTCTGGTTTATATGTACGATAATTTATTGTCTCTGGTTTCAACACCTCGCCATAAGAGCGGTCGGAGATTGATTCCGGTGATGCCAAGCTTATGGTAATCTTTGAAAAGTTGCTGTTCAATGTGTTATTATTCTTAAAAGCCATAGATGTACAAAATATTAAGAGCTTTATTATTCAAACGTTATCTCAAGTCCCAATCCGCGAAGTTCGTGGATCAAGACGTTGAATGATTCAGGGATACCAGGTGTAGGCATGTTCTCTCCCTTGACTATTGCCTCATAAGCTTTAGCTCTACCGACGACATCGTCTGATTTCACTGTAAGTATTTCCTGAAGCACGTTGCTTGCGCCGAAGGCTTCGAGTGCCCAGACCTCCATTTCTCCGAAACGTTGACCACCGAACTGTGCCTTACCGCCGAGTGGCTGCTGTGTAATCAATGAGTAAGGACCTATCGAACGGGCGTGCATCTTGTCATCAACCATGTGGTGAAGTTTAAGCATATAGATGTAACCCACCGTTGCTTTCTGGTCGAAAGGCTCGCCTGTCTCACCGTCATAAAGCTGAACCCTACCATTTTCAGGGAGTCCTGCCTTCTTCATATATTCATTAATCTCATCGAGTGTCGCTCCGTCGAAGATCGGTGTAGCGAACTTCAGGCCGAGTTCATGGCCCGCCCAACCGAGAACGGTCTCATATATCTGTCCGAGGTTCATACGTGAAGGCACGCCAAGAGGGTTCAACACTATATCCACCGGGGTTCCATCTGCTAAGAACGGCATATCCTCCTCGCGTACAATCCTTGATACTATACCCTTGTTGCCGTGACGACCTGCCATCTTGTCTCCGATGTTAAGTTTACGTTTCTGTGCCACATAGACTTTTGCCATCTGTACGATTCCGTTTGGAAGTTCGTCACCGACGCTGGCGACATTCTTTTTACGGCTATATACGCCATTAATCTCCTTGCACTTGATATTGTAGTTGTTGACCAACTTGACAATACAGTCGTTTATTTCAGGGTCAGTGGTCCATTTGTATGGGTTCACCGTCATATAATCTATTGCAGCGAGAGCCTTGTGTGAGAACTTGACCTTCTTAGGAATGATCACCTCTTTGAAGTTATTTAACACTCCTGTAGAGGTACGGCCATTAAGCATTGACATGAGTTTCTCCATCATTTTTGCCTTCAAGGCGTCAAGTTCTTTCTGGCATTCGGCATCAAGTTCTGCAATAATATCTTTATCTTTATATCTCGATTTGCGGTCTTTCACCACGCGAGAGAACAGACGTTTTCCGATAACGACACCCTTCATTGACGGACCGGCTTTAAGAGAAGCGTTCTTAACGTCTCCAGCCTTATCACCGAAAATAGCGCGGAGAAGTTTCTCCTCCGGTGTCGGGTCTGTCTCACCCTTTGGCGTGATCTTACCTATTAATATATCTCCTTCTTTAACGTCGGCGCCGACACGGATAAGACCGTTCTCATCCAAATCCTTTGTCGCATCGGCACTAACATTCGGGATATCGTTTGTCAACTCTTCCAATCCGCGTTTTGTATCACGCACCTCGAGTGTAAACTCCTCAATATGGATTGATGTGAATAAGTCTTCCTTGACAATCTTTTCTGAGATAACGATAGCGTCCTCATAGTTATAACCTTTCCACGGCATGAAAGCGACTTTAAGGTTCCTACCGAGGGCGAGGTCACCGGCTTGAGTAGCATAACCTTCAGTAAGTATCTGTCCCTTAGTGACTTTCTGTCCTTTTCTCACTATAGGTTTCTGGTTGATACTTGTACTTTGGTTAGTTCTAATATATTTAATAAGGTTATAGACCTTAGTGTCATCGTCAAAGCTGACAAGGCGTTCCTTATCGGTACGGTCGTATCTGATAATGATTTTTGTTGAGTCAACGTACACGACTTCTCCGTCACCTTCAGCCTCCACGAGGGTACGGGAGTCTTTAGCGACATAATGCTCTATTCCGGTACCTACGATAGGTGCTTCAGGGCACATGAGAGGCACGGCCTGGCGCATCATGTTCGAACCCATAAGGGCGCGGTTAGCGTCGTCATGTTCGAGGAAAGGAATCAATGATGCAGCCACTGAAGACATTTGGTTAGGTGCGACATCGATAAGGTCGAGTTCACTAGGAGTAATGATAGGATAATCTGCGACATAACGAGCCTTAAGCATATCGTCTGTGATATTGCCTTCATCATCCATTGGTGTACATGCCTGGGCGATAATCTTATTATCTTCTTCCTCTGCTGTAAGATAGACAGGAGGGTTGTCGAAATCAACTTTACCGTCTTTAACGACACGGTAAGGAGTTTCAATAAAACCGAGGTCATTGATTTTCGCGAACACGCACAGGGAAGAAATCAGACCTATGTTAGGGCCTTCAGGTGTCTCGATTGTACAGAGTCGTCCGTAGTGTGTATAGTGAACGTCACGCACCTCGAAACCGGCGCGGTCACGGGAGATACCACCAGGTCCGAGAGCTGAGATACGGCGTTTATGGGTAACCTCAGAAAGTGGGTTTGTCTGGTCCATAAACTGTGAGAGCTGGTTGGTACCGAAGAACGAATTAATAACAGAAGACAATGTCTTGGCATTGATGAGGTCTGTTGGGGTAAAGTTCTCATTATCACGGACATTCATACGTTCGCGTATTGTCCTTGCCATACGTGCGAGTCCAACGCCGAACTGTCCATAGAGTTGTTCGCCAACGGTTCTGATACGACGGTTGCTCAAGTGGTCGATATCGTCAACCTCAGCCTTACTGTTAGACAACTCGATTAAATATTTGATGATAGCGATAATATCTTCATTGGTCAGGACCTTGGTGTTTTCGTCTATACTTAGACCAAGTTTCCGATTGATACGGTAGCGGCCGACTTCACCGAGGTCATAACGTTTGTCGGAGAAGAAAAGTTTCTTGATAACGTCGCGGGCTGTCTCCTCATCTGGCGGTTCTGCATTACGCAGCTGACGGTAGATATATTCCACGGCCTCTTTCTCCGAGTTCGTTGTATCTTTCTGTAAGGTATTGAATATTATTGAATATTCGGAAGTATTAATTTCTTCACGGTCGAGAAGAATTGTCTTCACGCCTGATTCGATAATCAGGTCAATATGCTCATTCTCGAGGGTGACACCACGTTCGATAATAGTATCGTTACGTTCAATTGTGGTGCATTCGCCTGTTTCCTCATTAACGAAGTCCTCAAATCTTGAGCGCAACACTTTCGCTGCAAGTTTACGACCCACAACACGTTTCAAGCCGCTTTTTGTAACTTTGACTTCTTCAGCGAGATTGAAGATGTAGAGTATATCCTTATCGGTTTCATATCCGATAGCGCGTAGCAGTGTTGTGATAGGCAATTTTTTCTTGCGGTCGATATAGGCATACATTACGTTGCTGATATCGGTCGAGAATTCCATCCAAGAGCCCTTGAAAGGGATAATACGGGCTGAATACAAGGTAGTTCCGTTAGTGTGAACGCTTGAGCCGAAGAAAACGCCGGGGGAACGATGGAGCTGTGACACGACAACACGTTCCGCGCCGTTTATGACAAAAGTACCCTGTGGTGTCATATACGGGATCAAGCCTAAATACACATCCTGGACCACTGTTTCGAAATCCTCATGCTCATCGTCGTTGCAAGAGAGTTTCAATTTAGCCTTTAATCTAACGCAGTAGCTCAGACCACGTTCAAGACATTCAGCGATTGTATATTGTGGGGCATCGATGTAGTAATCGAGAAATTCGAGTACAAAATTGTTTCGCGCGTCAGTAATAGGGAAGTTTTCTGCAAAGACCTTGAACAAGCCTTCATTCTTACGGTTGTCAGGATTTGTGTCAAGCTGGAAGAAGTCGCGGAATGACTTCAGCTGGATATCCAAGAAATCAGGATAGTCGAAAGGTTTCTTTATTGACGCGAAACTTATTCTATCTAATTTAATGTCTGCCAAAGTGTTATGATTTAAATGTTTACTTATTAAAGCTATTAAAAAACAAAGACGTTAGTCAAAACAAAAATATAGGCACAAACCTCAACCCCCTAATAATAAAGGAGCTGAGGTCTTGTAGCCTGTTGTACCAGGAAATTAAATTATTTAATTTCAACTTCTGCACCGGCTGCCTCGAGTTGAGTCTTAAGTGCATTAGCTTCTTCTTTGCTTACGCCTTCTTTAACAGCTTTAGGAGCAGCATCAACTAAATCTTTTGCTTCTTTAAGGCCAAGGCTTGCTAAGTCTTTAACAAGTTTAACAACAGCGAGTTTCTGTGCGCCTGCACTCTTAAGGATAACATCAAATGAAGTCTTTTCTTCTGCTGCTGGAGCTGCTTCGCCACCTGCTGCTGGAGCTGCTACTGCAACTGCTGCTGCTGCTGGTTCAATACCATATTCATCTTTCAATATTGCTGCGAGTTCATTAACCTCTTTTACTGTAAGGTTCACTAATTGTTCAGCAAAAGCTTTTAAATCTGCCATTTTTCTTCAAATTTTATTCGTTATACAATTTTTATTTATGCTTTACAAATTTGAATGTTAATCATTCTGATATTTTATTCCGGTCTTTCGGATAAGGTCTTTACAATACCGCTGAGTTTGTTACCGCCTGACTGAAGAGCGCTGATAACATTCTTAGCAGGTGACTGGAGCAATGCGATAACATCGCCAATGAGTTCGTTCTTAGACTTGATGCTGCACAATGTGTCAAGCATATTGTCGCCGATATAAACGCATTCTTCTATATATGCGCCTTTCAGGATAGGCTTATCGTTTGTCTTACGAAACTTCTTGATAAGTTTTGCAGGGGCGTTGCCGTTTTCAGAAAGCATCATTGCTGTTGTGCCTTTACAGACTGTAGCGAGATCACCGAAATCTTTTCCGGTCCTCTCCATTGCCTTCTTCAACAAAGCATTCTTAACCACAACAAGCTTGACCTGACTGTTGAAACACTGTCTTCTAAGCTGGCTTGTCTTTTCAGCATTCAATGCTTCAACGTCTGTCAGATAGAAATTAGGACATGCGTTCAACTGCTCGACTAACGAGTTAATAATAACATCTTTATCTTCTTTTCTCATGTCAATACTTATTTAAGGTTTAGATGGCTATAGATTTAACGTCCACTTGAACACCCGGACTCATTGTACTCGAGATATAAATACTCTTGATGTAAGTACCTTTAGCTGCGGCTGGTTTCAGTTTGACAATCATCTGAATGACTTCCTTCGCATTATCAAAAATCTTCTCAGCAGGGAAGCTGACCTTTGCGATAGGTGTGTCAACGATTCCGTATTTGTCAACCTTGAAATCGATCTTACCAGCTTTAACCTCTCTAACAGCTTTTGCGATATCCATTGTCACTGTGCCGGTCTTTGGGTTAGGCATCAATCCACGAGGACCGAGAATCCTACCAAGGGCACCAACCTTTGGCATAAGCGTAGGCATTGTGATAATGACATCGACATCTGTCCAACCGTCTTTGATTTTTTGGATATATTCCTCAAATCCAACGAAATCTGCACCAGCTTCGATAGCCTCCTGATTCTTATCCGGTGAGCATAACACTAAGACACGGACTGTCTTACCTCTACCGTGAGGGAGTGTGACGCTACCGCGCACCATCTGGTTCGCCTTACGCGGGTCAACACCCAAACGTACGTTAAGGTCAACAGATGCATCGAACTTGGTGTAAGTGATTTGTTTAACGATTTCAACAGCTTCTGTCAAGGAGTAGGCCTTGCTTTTGTCGAACTTAGCTAAAGCTTCTTTTCTTTTTTTAGATACTCTTGCCATTTTTTAATTTTTTTTGTTCTACAAATGCTTAAGACTTAGTCTTTTTTTAAAGGTGATTCGCCTGTAATCTTAACACCCATACTACGTGCTGTACCAGCGACCATGCTCATTGCCGACTCAACGGTGAAGCAATTCATATCCTTCATCTTGTTCTCAGCGATGGCGCGGACTGTATCCCAGCTCATAGAGCCAACCTTAGAACGGTTAGGTTCTTTTGAGCCTTTAGCGATTTTAGCAGCCTCGAGTACAGAGACAGCGACTGGAGATGCTTTTACAACAAAGTCAAAGCTCTTGTCTTTGTAAACAGTGATAATAACTGGCAAAACTTTACCAGCCTGATCCTGTGTACGAGCGTTGAATTGCTTGCAAAATTCCATAATGTTCACACCCTTAGAACCCAAAGCAGGTCCTACTGGCGGTGCTGGATTAGCGGCTCCTCCTTTGATTTGCAGTTTAATTAATCCGCTTACTTCTTTCATTTGATTTTCTATAAAAAGTTAAATGAAAACAACAATCACATTTTAATTTTCCCTCTTCACTTGGAAGTAACTGAGTTCGAGAGGCGTTTTACGACCGAAGATTTTCACCATGACTTTAAGCTTCTTCTTCTCATCGTTAACTTCCTCGATAACGCCGCTGAAGCTCGAGAACGGTCCGTCGTTAACCGTGACAGTCTCACCAACGATGAACTCGAGGTCTGAACCTTCGCCACTCTCTGTCATCTCATCAACTTTTCCTAAGATACGGCTGACTTCGATAGGACGGAGCGGGTCAGGGTTCCCTCCTCTTGTACCAAGGAAACCAAGTACATTCGGAGTGTCCTTAATAAGGTGTGTAAGTTCTGCGTTCAAAACAGCTTCAATAAGAACATAGCCCGGAAGATAGTTTCTTTCCTTACTGACCTTCTTGCCATTTCTGACTGAATAGACCTTCTCTGTAGGGATGAGCACTTGCGATATCAAATCCCCTAAAGAAGGATCACGCGCAATCTCAGCATCGAGATATTCTTTGACTTTTTTCTCTTTGCCACTAATTGCACGAATCACATACCATTTCTTTTCGTTCTGCTCACTCATCTTATCCGTGATTTAAAAAAATAAAAATGATGATTTTTTAGATCAAACATTTCCTTGTTAGAAGATACGATAAAAAGCTTCGAGCAAGGTTTCAAAAGACTTATCCATCAAGTAAACCACTAAAGCGATTATAAGGGAAGCAATGGATACGACGATTGCACTACTCTGCAGTTCTTTCCAAGTCGGCCAACTAACTTTTTGGACCAACTCGTTGTAACATTCTTTAATGTAGTTGACGAACTTTTTCATATTGTTTGAACTATTTTTTCTTTAGCACAGGCGGAAGGGCTCGAACCCTCAACCTATGGTTTTGGAGACCACCACTCTACCAATTGAGCTACGCCTGTTTGATATGGGGTCCGGTTAAGAACCCCATATATTTTTTATTATTAGTCTTCAATAAGTTCAATAACCTGACCTGAACCAACTGTTCTACCACCTTCACGGATAGCGAAACGGAGACCTTTATCCATTGCGATCTCAGAAATCAAGTTAACCTCGATTGTAACGTGATCGCCTGGCATAACCATTTCCATACCTTCTGGAAGAGAAATCTCACCTGTAACGTCAGTTGTTCTGAAGTAGAACTGAGGACGGTATTTGTTTCTGAAAGGAGTATGACGACCACCTTCTTCTTTTGAAAGGACGTAAACCTCACCTTTGAAGTGTGCGTGTGGTTTCACTGAGCCTGGCTTTGCGATAACCATACCACGGCGGATCTCGTCTTTATCGATACCACGGAGGAGCAAACCTGCGTTATCGCCAGCCTCACCCTCGTCAAGGATCTTACGGAACATCTCAACGCCTGTAACGGTTGATTTGAGTTTCTCAGCACCCATACCGATGATATCAACCGGGTCACCGACCTTGATAACACCTGTCTCGATACGGCCTGTCGCAACTGTACCACGGCCTGTGATTGAGAACACGTCCTCTATTGGCATAAGGAAAGGTTTATCAACTGCTCTCTCTGGCTCTGGAATCCATGTGTCGCAAGCATCCATAAGCTCATCAATCTTGTCTGCCCACTGTGGCTCATCATTCAATGCGCCGAGAGCTGAACCGCGGATGATAGGTGTGTTGTCACCATCAAACTCATACTTGCTGAGAAGTTCACGCACTTCCATTTCAACGAGTTCGAGAAGTTCCTCATCGTCAACAAGGTCGCACTTGTTCAAGAAAACAACCAATCTTGGCACACCAACCTGACGTGCGAGAAGGATGTGTTCACGTGTCTGAGGCATAGGACCGTCTGTTGCAGCAACAACGATAATAGCGCCGTCCATCTGTGCAGCACCAGTTACCATGTTCTTAACATAGTCAGCGTGACCGGGGCAGTCAACGTGTGCATAGTGACGTTTCTCTGTCTGGTATTCAACGTGAGCTGTGTTGATTGTGATACCTCTCTCTTTCTCTTCTGGAGCTGAGTCAATTGAGTCGAATGTCTTAACTTCTGAAAGACCCTTCTTTGCTAAGTGCAGTGTGATAGCTGCTGTTAAGGTTGTCTTACCATGGTCAACGTGGCCGATTGTACCGATGTTAACGTGTGGTTTTGACCTTTCGAATTTTTCTTTTGCCATACTATTTGTTGTTTACTTAAGGTTAATATTCTATTTATCTTATATTACAAAATTAGAGCCAGCGACGAGAGTTGAACTCGTGACCCCTTCCTTACCAAGGAAGTGCTCTACCACTGAGCTACGCCGGCTTTCTTTTTTGAGCGGAAGACGGGGCTCGAACCCGCTACCTAAAGCTTGGAAGGCTTTCGCTCTGCCAAATGAGCTACTTCCGCTATTGTCGTGGGGGAGGGTGGACTCGAACCACCGAACTCATCCGAGGACAGATTTACAGTCTGTTGCAATTGCCACTATGCGACTCCCCCAGAAAGCCATTTTTCAGCACTTTTTCAACTTGAGCCGGCAGAGGGATTTGGACCCCCGACCCCGAGATTACAAATCACGTGCTCTACCGCTGAGCTATGCCGGCGTTCGTGCATGACTTTCTATCTTTGAGCCGGCAGAGGGATTTGGACCCCCGACCCCGAGATTACAAATCACGTGCTCTACCGCTGAGCTATGCCGGCCTCTATGTTAAAGAACCTACCTGCTTTTGCAGACCATCTCGTTCGCTTGAAATGGTCTGCAAAAATACATATTTTTTAATTACCAACAAGTGTTTTTATACTTTTTTTTTTATTTTTTTTTAAAACACCTGCCAAATTATTGAGTCTCACCACTATATATTACTTGTCATGCTTGTTCTTATGCTTCTCAACCTGATTCTTGAGCGCATCTACAGCCTTATCCGAAGCCTCCTCAAATGTCTTACACTGCTTGCTCGAATACAAATCATTGCCCCTGAGCATGATCCTTACGTCAACAACCTTGTTTTCAGGCGCATCCGTGTTGTCCAATTTCAATGTCACCTCTGCCCCTATTGCATCATCTATCTTTCCACAAAGCTTCTCAATCTTGTTTGTAATGAATTCCTCAAGCTTGCTGTCTGCCTTAAAATGGACCGCATTAATTGTAACTTTCATTTTTACCTCCTGTTTGATAAGTTAATATTTTTCTATTCATCACCCAAAGGGTGTGCGTTATTGTATATTTCCTTTAATCGCTCTATCGTATTGTGCGTGTATATCTGGGTCGAGCCGAGACTGCTGTGCCCAAGTATCTTCTGTATCGCCCTGATATCCGCCCCGTCGTTGAGCATGTGCGTCGCAAAGGTATGCCTGAGCACGTGCGGACTCTTCTGCCTCAAACTCGTAACCTCCTCCAAAATCCCATGTATCTTACGATAAACAAACGACGCGCTCATCTCCCTACCCTTATCGTCAACAATCAGTACAACGACATTTTTCTCCGGAAATTGTTCGCTCCTCACCTTTTTATATTTTTCTATCATCTCAAGAAGCTCCCTCCCGACAGGAATCACCCTCTCCTTGTTCCTCTTCCCCCTCACTTTCACGCTGCCGTTCTCCACCGACACGTCCTCGTCCCTCAACCCCCGCAACTCCGCCTGGCGTATCCCCGTCTGGTAAAGCATCTCGAAAATCAACTCATCTCTCCTAAGCACGAAATCATCTCCCTCCTCGAACCTCACTTTCTCAATATCATGCTCCGGTACGAACTTCGCAAGCTCTTTCGGCTGCTTTAGCGACTTGACACCCCGCATCGGGCTTTCGCTTATCGCCTTCTCCCGCATGCAGAAACGGTAGAACGAGCGCAACGCCGACATCTTCCTATTTATACTCCTGCTCCCCATCGCACCCTCCTTCAGCCACACTATATATGAGCGTACCATTTCCGTGGTAGCCTTCAGAACATCGTCAACTTCATATTTATTAATAAGGTATGTCCCGAACTGCTCAACATCACGCCTATATGACGACACCGTGTGTGCCGAAAAACGTCTCTCCGTCTCAATATATATTAGGAAGCGTTCGAGCATTGCATTTAAATTTTCCTCAAAGATATAAAGATTTTCCAAATATTTCAAAAAAGACGGCAATTATTTTTTCATCTTTTTCTACATCTGCTTTATTAAAGAGCATCTGCCCTCCACTTGTTTTATAGCCATGCCCCACTTGTAGAAAAAGGATTAACGGTGATACGGGCATGTTTTCAGCTTTATGCGCAAGCGTCATATCCCTGAGCTACCGCTCTGGTGCCAAAGGTGTCTGAGGGCTCTCTCATCTCTTGGCAGGCATTCCCATTATAGGCGGGAACTGTTTTGGAGCGCGCCACTATCCGGAAGAGGCTAATAAAAGATTGATTTTCTATTGGTTATGGTATTTCGTAAATAGAAAAGAGACGCCATGAAAGGCGTCTCTATATAAAAGGACTCCGATTAGATTATTTTACATTTTCCATTCCTATCTGAACAGCCTTCATATTCAGAGGGATGAGCTTGTGTGCGCGCTCTGGAAGAGAGTGTCTAAGGCCTTCTTCAACGTTATCCATAGTGATGATTGGTTTCAGTTTCAAAAAAGCGCCTAAGATAATCATGTTGAAGACTTTAGTGTTACCTGTTTCCGAAGCAAGTTTTGCGCCCTCTATGGTGTAAATCTTGATATCGGTACGTGTAGGTTTGTGGGTGATACCGTTTGGGTCATAAAGGAGGACGCCGCCCGGTTTCACTTTTGATTCGAACTTGTCGAGAGACTGCTGGTTAAGAATCACAGCTGTATCGAATGCGTTGAGGATAGGAGAGCAAACGCGTTCATCGCTTACGATGACAGTCACGTTGGCAGTGCCGCCACGCATCTCAGGGCCGTAAGATGGCATCCAGCTAACCTCTTTGCCTTCCATGATGCCGCTATATGCAAGGATCTTGCCCATTGACAAGACACCTTGTCCGCCGAATCCGGCAATAATAATTTCTTCTGTCATTGTTATATATTTTAATTATTTCTGAACGAGTTTACCATCAACTTTAATATCTCCGAGAGGATATTCAGGGAGCATGTTCTCAACCAACCATTTGTTTGCGCTGACAGCGTCCATCTTCCAGTTAGAGTTGCAGTTAGACACTATTTCGACGAAGTTCACTCCGCTCTTTCCGTTAAGCTGGTTTTCGAAAGCCTTCTTGATAGCTTTCTTTGCGCTACGCACGTGAGCAGGGTCATAAACAGCCTGGCGTGTGACATATTTGGTTCCTGGGAGCTGTGCCACCAACTCGGTTATATGGAGAGGATATCCGTTGTTAGGGATACCGTCGAAACCTGCGCCTGCCGGCAATGTGGCTTTACGGCCGTAAGGTGTGGTAGCGGTCTTCATGCCTTCAAGTGTCGTTGGAGCCATCTGGCCACCTGTCATACCGTAGATACCGTTGTTGACGAATATCATAGTGATGTTCTC
>JBJEGZ010000010.1:0-77477 GCA_051875555.1 Candidatus Limimorpha sp.
TCAGGGCTTCGGGCTGGATTGTTATGCCATTTCGTGGTTTACCGGACAGCAATAATTGAATTCATATATGGGAAACTCGTTGGTGACAAAGGGTATATCGGCAAGCAAGTGTTTGAAAGACTCTTTGTAGATGGTATTCAGCTTATCACGAAACTCAAGAACAACATGAAGGGAGCCTTGATGTCTGTATCTGACAAACTGCTTCTCAGAAAGAGAGCTATCATTGAGACAGTGAATGACGAACTGAAAAACATCGCCCAAGTCGAGCATTCAAGACACAGATGTTTCGACAAATTCGTTGTCAACCTTTTGGGAGCCATTACCGCATACAGCCTCTTCCCAAAGAAACCATCTATCGCACTGACAACATGTCATGATAACCAATTGACCCTCTTTTAGTTGCTTATATCGAACTTACGTTAATCTAACGATTCGGGTTCGTCGTCATCAGTACTCTCAGACACAGTAGCATCGAAAGCCAAAAATATTTCAAGAAAAGCGGTCTCGCGGAAAAAATAGTTAGGGTTGTCCATTAGTTTATCCTCCATAAAATGGAACCCCCAATTGGCATATTCTTCCATGGTTTGCATAAGCGAATCAACAGCTTTTCGTGATGTTATTTCACCTTTTTCCAAAGCAATAAAATCAATATCTGTTCGGGCAACAAGAGCGGTGAAAATATACTCACGAAGTTTCGGATAAGCTTTTCGTCCTTTGACAGAATCCAAATTGCCCCAGTATTGAATTGGTTGACCGAACGTCTTGCGTTTTTGCGGGTCATCAGTTAGTGGTCGCTTTTGGTTGAAATATAAGCCAATAAAAAAGGCGATGATAAAGATTTCATAACCACCTCCAAAGAATTTACCTCTATCCTCGCGTAAAGAAGTTGCTCCACGACCATAATCACAAAAGTTTTTTATGATACTGTCCTCGTATCTCTTTTCCCATTGTGGGTTTCGGGTTGCCCACAAATCGTATATCTTTTCTGTTTGCTTCATTTTGACCCGGAATATTTTTTGATGCGAACTCACATGGAATTTTCTCCTGTTCTAATCTATAATTATTCTCTTTCAGATATCTGTATATCTTATTCTCTTCATGAGTGAGACAGAGTTCCTTTTCGAGATTTGTTTCTGTCCCTTTGTCACCCATAAAGAATTTGTTAAATGTTTCACGATCCATCAAGAAACTTTCTACATGTGGGAAATGCGTTCTAATTTCAGAAAGTATCTGGAATCCATGTGCATCAAGGTCACCCCAATAATACATCTTCTTTGTTTTCATCCATTCGACATCACGCATGAGATCCACGCCAAAGCCATGTCCCCAAACTACAATGCTTTTTTCAATTAACGGGAATGTCAATAGATTCATCTTATTTTCTACGACATAGACAATATCAATGGGTAGATTGAGTTTTTGAAACTGACTTATTGGAATACTACAATCCTCAACTCCCGAAAGCGATTGTTGGCATATGGAACTATCTAATATCCTAAAACGCACAAGAGGCTCATCATATCTGAGGTTATATCGCTTCTCAAATTGCTTTTCATTGGCATTGATATGCTCTGATATTATGATATCCAAAAGTTCTCTTATAATGCCTTTATTATTTTCTATGAATTTTGTGTGTACTTTTATTGGTAACTCACGGATATACAGATTTGGCTTTGGAGTGTTCTTGAAATACGAACACACTTTTAGCAAATCATCCCAATTATTGTCGACTATCTTGCTTGGATATTTATGGACCCAATCTTTCAAGTCCGGAAAAGAACATATTATTTTACTTATATCATCTCTAAACTTTGCAGCTTCCCGTTCTTTATGCAAAAATTTCAGATAATCAACCTCTGATTGAAAACTTATGGATGTTGGAACATCTTGTGTCCCATGAAGTTTAGTCTTTACTGTTTTGTATTCTATCGTGTAGCCATAGACTCTTTTTTCTTTCGAGTTGTCAATCAGTTCTTCTAATTCTCTCTTGAATATAGCAGTATCTCCGTTAGGCTTTTTGTTGCCAACAATAACAAGCGGAAAGAATTGACTTTCTTCTACTATTGACTGCAGATAAGCGATATACTTATTTTCTGCCTTTTTCTTTATTTCAGCTGGTGTAATCATTGCCTTGATACTTTTCACGTTCTTCCTTAAATACTTCTATCGGCATATCAAATAGTCGCGACTCATTCCCATTGCGTTCCACATAGTGAACAAACGATATGTCATTCTCTACAATATGGATATTGTCGCTTGGGGTAACCACCAACAACTGTAGGTTCAATTGTTTGCACAGTGATATCAGGTATCTCGCTTTGTCTTCATCTTGGGCTTTGAAGGCCTCATCAATGGCGATGAATCGTAAGGACTTTGCCTGCAAACCGTCTTTGGTAAGTCCAAACTGATAGGCAATGGCTGAACCTAAAATGGTGTATGTCAACTGAGCCTTCTCACCACCCGAAAGTTGTCCCATACTCTCGTATGTCTTGAACTTCTGTCTGGTTTCTTTATAGAACTCCTCTGCTCGGTAAGAGTACCAACTTCTTACATCCATCACTTTTTTTCGCCATTGCTCATTTTTTAGCAACTCCATCAATGGCAGGATTTTCTTCTCAAAATGAGTCCGCTTGCCATCAATAGTTGCGTTTATTTCATGGATGTTTGGAATCGCATTCTCCAACACTTGCCTGAAATCAGTTATGTCCGTATTAATCCTTTTTGAGTTAACCAACTGAATATAAGTTGTTGGTGCCGTGCTGAAATTTATTTCTGAGAGCGACTGATTAAGCATCTGAATGGTGCTTCTTATTGACCTGTCCCAGCTATTGAAGAACATTCTGAAGTCAGAAACTTTGTTGATAACTGTCTCTTGCAGATATTCATCAAATTTCTTCTCGTACCTAACCAAGTCCTCATTCTTCAACCGCTCATAGAGCTTTTGATATTCACTGATTAAGTTAATACTGCTTGCCTCCGGCAAAGCGTGTACATCAGAGCGCCAGTCCTTGAATCTTTGAGAAATCTCTTCAGTTGGATTCTTGAACTTCATTATTAAACTGGCTACTTCCCGTTCAACAAGATTCTTTTCAGAATTCTTCTTTTCTTCTTGCTCCTTTATATGTTCTTGTAATTCATTCCTATTCGGCTCAATTGTATCATAGTTGACATCAAGCCATGCTCTATTTCTCTCCGCAAAGAGAGACACATCAATATCTCCAAAAGACTCAAAAATTGGTTTGTTTTCCACTAATCTCTTGTTGGCATTGACTAATTCAACCTTCTCTATTTGGAAAATCTCTTCGTTTTTGGAAACAATCGTTTTCTTTTCCAATACCGACAAAGCCTCTTGAACACCTTTTAGCTGTTCCTCAAGTTCCTTTACCTTATTGTTTGCAGCTTCCAGCTTTTTCTTCTGTTCCTCCCTTTCTTGTATGATTCGAGCGGATTCTTCCCAATTAATCTCTTCAAACTTCGTGAAGTTTTCAAATATATCATGGAAACAAAGTTTTCGCTTATCGATTGCATCTATTCCCTCATTGATTTTTCGAATATCAGCTTTATTCTGTTTCTGCTGTTCTTGTAAATCCTTTACTATGTTACGAATAGCAGTAATTTTCTCCTTATTATCCCATCCAAGGACATAGTTTTCCCGATTGTTTGTATGGGGGCGATCATCCTTTTCATGCTTATTATGTGCCGACTTGATTAGACCTTCAATAGTTACGGCATTCTCTTTATAACGATAGAAATCGTCCAAATCAGTTACGCACGCGTAATTATAATGGTCATTTATCGCGTCTTCAACCCAACCAGCGTATGGGCTCTTTGTGTTAAACTCCAGCTTATTAAGCAGACAATTAGTAGGAGGTATTTGTAATCCCCTCAAAGAAGATGTTCCCTCATAGCGATGGTATACAATTCTTCCTCGCAAGTTATGAGAGTTTACAAATTCACTTACCGCTTTATAATACTTTTCGGGCACAATAAGACGGAGCCCAAAATTGTGCAAAATCTTCTCTATAGAGTTTTCCCACTCCTTTTCTTCATCTTTAACGCGAATTAGTTCTCCCACAAATGGTATCTCACTTGCTGTTGCTCCGACCTCCGTCAATATTTCCTCTCGTATTTCGGCCTCACGACCAGATATGTTGTTTTTGTTTTTCTGTAAGACTTGTATTGTTTCCGTATTTTCTTTAATCTTACGTTCAATCTGTTCCTTTTCATTTAGCGCAAGACGTGATTCTTCGTTCTTCTTGCCTAACTCTATCTGGCACTTATCCCGTTCTGATTTTGCTTTTCCACGATTTTCGACAAACAATTCCTCGTTAGGATTCTGGCAAAAACCCACTTCAATAACTTTTTTATTGTACTCGTTAAGTTTAGACTGTCGATTACTTTTCCTTTGGTTTAATCTACCTATCTCTTCTTTTAGCGCTTTTATTTGCCTTCCGACATCGTCACCTTCAATTGCGACTCTTAATTCACTCTCTTTTTTCTTAAGTTCTTCTTTCTCTTCTTCCAACTTTGCCAGTTCTTCTCTCAATCCCGATAGTTTCTCGTTCAGCTCTGCAATCTTCGCATTTGCCAGTTCAACATTCTTCTTCGCAAACCAATACTCTGCCAACTCTCGTGTATTCTTTAACTCATCAAGAGCTTTGGCTATTTCTTCAAGCTTCCTTGCTTTTTCGTCAATCGGTTGCAACTGCGCTATTTGCTCTTTGACTTTTTCAATAGTGGTCTTCGCCTCCATCAACGTGGCAAAACTCTCGCTTAGGTGAATGTATTCGTTTTCTGAATCACGCTGTTCCAACATATTGTTGCGAATGAATTCATCCAAATCATTCAGCACTTTAACGCCTACAATCTGATTAAACAGCGTTAGCGCCTTGTCCGATCGTAATCCAAATGCATTGATAATTCTATCCTTATAATCTTTGATAGTGTCATAAAACTCTATTCGCTTTTGGGGTACGTTGGTATTGTAATGCTTCTCAAGAGACTTTTTCCAGTCCCCTTTACTACCATTAAACCTTGAAAAATCTTCTTTAATGGATAATGGCATTGAAGAGAATCCATACGAGCATTTTAACTCACCATTTACGAACCATCGGACTTGAAAGAGTGTTACAATATTATTGTGGTTATTGGCAAATGAGGCCAACAGGACAGAGTAGGTCTTTTTATCGCGCAGTTGCTGCATTTTAGTGGCCGCCTCTCCTTCTGCTTGAATATTGCCATAGTTACCTAGAACGTAAGTTTCCTCAGTTCTGTCTCCTTTCCGTTCATTGCCAGACGATTGGTTGTAGAACCTGTCTTTCTTTGCTGGAACGAGCAGAGTTAATAATGCATCAATTAAAGTGCTCTTACCAGATGCATTGGCTCCGGTAAGTAGCGAGTTGTTGCCTTCTGGAGCAATTCGATAAATCCTATTATTGAATGTGCCCCAGTTGAATATTTCCATATAACTCAACCTGTAGCCAGCAGTCCCGGCATTTGTTGTAAACAAATCATATTGCTCTAGCATACTCTTCCAATTTTTTCTTGAATGCATCTAAATCCTCAAGCGTAACTTTCTCTTTGATAATGCGGCGTATTTTATATCGCACTTCGTCGTTGTTTCGCTTGACTTCTTTAAGAAATCCCAATTCTGCAACTCTCTGTATATAAGTATCCAAGTCCTTCTCTAACTTTACCTTATTGTAATTTTGAGGTAAGAACAATCGGACCTCATCCTTTATCTCATTACTCGTGATAATCCTATCTGTAGATTGCGTTTCCACGGGGTTGTTGTCATAATCTTCCAGAATTTGACGCAGAACAATTACTACGATTGACACCTCAAATCCTAATTGCCGTCTGGATACCAAATTCAATGTGGAGTCGTCATCAAATACTATCTGTTTTACAAAAGCAAAACCCTCGTCTTTTTTCAGAATCAACTCCAGCCCAATAACCGCCAGATAGTCTTGAATCTCTACTTGGTAGTTTATGATGTCATCCCATACTGGTGACCCCTTTTCAACGGTCTTTTTCAGAAGGAGTATGATCGCTTTAGAATATGGTTTTTGCTCGTTCATATTGATATGATGATTTCTGGAATTCGTATACGTTTGTTATTCTCATAGTTAAACACAATGGCTTGACTCTTGTCTTCATTGATTGACTTATGTGGAAATTGACCTAATGCGCCAAAATAGGCGAATAATTCCGGAAGTCCTTGCTGTAATGGGAATTGCTCGATGACATCTGATAGAGTTATTTGGCTTTTGCCATCCATAACCTCTCTAATGTTCCTCTCAAGTTTCTTACGGTCAATATATACATTACCAAACACCTTGCCCAACTCACCAAATTCTTCGATTGAAAGTGCTTCTAAGTCTGGCTTAAAATCGTATTCAGTATTCTCGCTTTGCTCAAAAGTTATTTTTCTGTCAAATGGGATGTTTATCTCCATTCCATCATCAACTTCCAATGACAAATCCGGCTTTCGACCTTTTTTGGAAATTTCGATGAGGGTGTTCTTGATTTCTTGTACGATACGCTTGGACGTGTCCGCTTTCGACATCTCATTTTCACGAATGATACGGCTCAGCTTGTCTGCCATCTTATCGTTAGTCTGATATACCTTACGACCTGATTCATACAGGTATTCTACCATATTCTGTAAGAATGTATCACCACTGTTGATGTTCTTTTCCTTGAGTGTCTGGAAAAGTTCTGTAATCAATGTGTCTAACTCTGATTGCATTTCGCGGGCCAAGAGAAACTCCCAAAACGCATAAAAGCTCTTGCCTTGTGAACTTGATTTCAATTCATCCAAAGCGTCAAATGTGTATTGCAAAATACCACCTTTATTTAAAGAAGGGTCAATCTGTTTTTGATATATATTTTTGATAATCGTCTTGAAATTGTCATCCACATCCTTAAAATCGGTCAATAGTTCCTTTGCTAGTTTGTTAATCTGCTGAAACCTCGGAACAATTTCATATTCCTCAAACACCTTTACATCCTCACCCATCTGTAACTGCTGAATCTGATGGTCTATTTCCATTTTCTTGTCTTCCAACAGTTGCAAACGTTTCTCTCTGTCCTCATTAGTGTATTCAACCAACTCTTTAAGCTGGTTAATAATTGACTTAAATTTCGATTCAGTGCCAATATACTCTTCTTGCTTTAGTCCTGACAACCAGTCAATTACTTTACTCGAATGTGAAGATAACTCATAATAAATTTCTCCGTCTTCGTTTCTGTAATTTGTCAAGAACCCACTGTCTGTCCACTTCTTAATATACTTAGCTGATTTTTCTTCGTATGTATCAGTACAAAGTATATTATTCTCATCATCCACATCAACCCCATGGTCGTTGAGGAATTCCGCCAACTGGTTATGTATGTTCTCCTGAGAGATGGCCACGGTATCATCAAAGACATCTGTGAGGAATTCAATAATGATGCGACTATTCTTGGATCGCAATGCTGCTACGCTGGGTGAATTATCTAATATTTCTAATATGTTATTTCTCATACTTATATCAGTACTGCTGCTGCCATGGAATCGCACTCTTACTTCGCCTTTGATTCTCTATAATGATTTCCCAAAAGGAGATTCTTGTTTTACGCTCTTTTACAATAATATCCATCATTGCCACAAACCAATAGAATTTATAGGTGGCAGTGGTGTTACTGAAAATTCCGGCAAGTGCAGAAATGGGGAGTTGGGTGTTTTGTGGCAGAGTCATAATATGTGCCTTACGTTTGTCATTGGTCTTCTGTTTTATTGTTTCTCGAAGTGAATTGTTTTACCTCATCTATTTCTTTGATAAGTTGTTCCGTTGTAAGCAAATAAAGTTTATATTTGCTGGCAAGAATTGTTTTATTGTCTTTAGGAAGAGCCATTTTTACGGCGGTGCCGTTTTTGTTTGTACAAAGCAAGATGCCCTATTGTTGGATTTTCATCAGGCAGTTTTTCTGTGCGGTCATAGTAATTGACATACATTTGCAACTGTCCTAAATCCTGATGTGTAAGTTTGCCAGTCTTGAGTTCCACAATAACAAAACATCTCAATAGTCTGTTATAAAACACAAGATTGATAAAAAACTCGTTGTCTTCCAACAAAATTCGCTTTTGCCGAGCGATAAACGAAACCCCTTTCTCCATCTCTAACAGGAAATCGGCAATATGTGTTATGATAGAACTTTCCAAATCCTTCTCATAATAAGATGGTTTGCGTTCCAATCCTAAGAATTCCAGCACCATAGGGTCTTTGATGATTTCTTGTGGCGTTTCAGGAATCCATTCTTTTCGGGCAACGGCAAGCACTGTATCTTTATCGTTATTTAGTATCAGTCGTTCATGAAGTTGGCTATTAATCTGGCGTTCGGTTTCACGGGATGTCCACGCATTGTTGACTGACACCAACTCGTAATATTCCCGTTTGTCCGGGTCATCAATGTGAATCAGAATTTTGTATTGACTCCAATTCAAATGCGTCCGCAGTGTGGACGCATTTGGGTAAATGCGATAAAATTGTCGTACACGCTTTAATTGTCTCACTCCAAATCTGCTACCATACTCAGTTTCCAACCTATCGGCAAGAGTTTTGACGATGTACGCTCCATAGTCGGCGCGCTGCTTGCCTTGCTGTTCTTCCTCAAAAATTCGGCGACCTAAATTCCAGTACATCTGCACACGGCAAAAGTCAACGCTACGTACAGCATTGGCACGGGCTGTTTCTATTATTCCCCTTGCATTATCTATCAGATGACCGCTATTGATTTTATCAAGTTCTGTATTCATCGCTTCATTTTTTTTGTTCAGAATCTCCAACAATGTACAAATATCCACATTGTTGTCACCCAAAAGAATGTCATTTATTTTCCCTTCCAACTCTATGGCTTTGTTTTTGTCCTTCTCAGAAAGAATATAGGTTTGCGTTCTTATATTGGAACCCGTATTTGTTACCATATCAAAAGAATAGGCGACATCCGAATCGGAAAGTGTTTTCTTTGAAATGTCGGCATACTTCTCACATTCACGGAAAAGGTAAACTAAATCGTCGGCCAACTTGTCTTCCTCATCATCGCGCAGAGATTCAAGTTTGTGGTCTAAAATAGGGTAACAAATTGATTGATACCATAATGTACGGTTGTCATATTCCGTTGTCGCGTGATGATAAAATTCCTTCTGTTTGGTCGTAAGCAAATGCATCTTGACGTTTGCAAGCCGTTGTCTGATTTCTTCTACATACTCGTTATAATCAGCTGATTCAAGTCCCAATCCGTCAATAAGGCGGATTTCGAGCCTGTCGATTAGCTGCGTATAGCACGAACGCAACTCTCGGATAGCCTTCTGAATGACATTCCCGTATTCTTCGATGTCGGTGTTTTCTTTTAGTTTTTTGGTGAATCCCAAAGCCTCTGGCAAGTCTTCGAAAAAAGCTTTTTCAGGGTCTTTGGCGGTGGCAAGCACATCGCGGAAACGCATTGTCGATTTATGAGTGAATTTTCGTGTATGTTTAGTGTAATCGTTTAATCTTTTGTAAAAGAAAAGGAATGGTTTGATGGTTTCGATAAAATTCTCCGTTGTGATATTGAACTCATCGTCCAGATTGACAAATCGCCTATATTGGTTGAAAAAATCAAGTCGCACACCGTCTACCTCGAAAGCCTTTATGGCATAGTCGGCAGGGTGCTTTTGCAGCAAGTCGAAGAAAAGCATATCGACGTTTGGAATGTAGGTGCCACGATTAGCATCGTATAGAGCAAAATCTTGACGTTTGATAAACAGGAATGTCGGTATCCAGAAATCAATAAAACCTTGCTTCATCTTGAATGGTTGCTCGGATAATATTTTAATGAGTTCGGATATTTTTCTTTGCTTGTTTTTTGTACTTTTAAGGAATAGTACACTTTCGTTCCATAACGATAAGATATCATTGTTGGTAGGTACATCAGAAAATCCATTCTTATTGTGCAAACCTGTATTTTTTAGCAAAGAATAATATATTGTCTTTTCAGGTGGAAATTTATCATTATCAATACCCAAATCTTCTTCATTATAATGTTCGACAAGTGCTGTTAGATAATTCTTGCGTGCTGCGGAAATCGCTCCGCTTAATTTATGGCGGTTGAACAACTCATTAATCATCACAGGAGTTTCCGGATAGACATCGTCGCAAACTTTAGAAAGCAACTGATTGAAATCCTTGAGGGATGATACTTCTTGATATTCTCCTTTGAAAAGCCATATAACCCGGTCTCTATAAGCAAAAAGGTTGTCGTTTACCGCTTTGTTCAACAGTGTTTCCTCATATTCTTTCAGTTTCTGCATCTCGTTGTATGCCACGCGGTCGGTATCTTTGTCAATCAACACTTTAGTGAGAATGTACTCGTATTTCTTGATGTTGTAAAGGTGCTCAATAATTTCATCTATGTTGTTGAAGTAGGCATAAATGACAGCGTGTTCTGTATTGGCACTTGTTGTCTTGATTGTGTCAAGCGAGTTCTTTTCGGTCGAGAAAATCAGTTCTATATATCCGTCTGTATCGCCTGTTGGCGTCATATCAACGGCGTCCTCGCGGATTTCATATTCGAAATAGCGTGGTGTGCCTTTGTGATAATAATGAGCCTTGACTGGCGAAATACGACTGTTGATGAATTTCCGAAGGTCATCAATGAATGATACAGGTCTTGCAACCACAGCTCCCGCTTTTTGTATTTCCAATTCCAAATCAATGTCGGTTCCATCAAAGAGCAAAAGGCGTTGTTTGTATTCTGCATATCGTATGATTTTGAACTGCTTCAATTTGTCAATAATATCTACGGCATCCTGCACGTTCATCGCAAGATATGCATATTCAGCCAATTGTTCAGGCTTCATTGCAAAACTTGCTATTCCAAATAAATTCAATAACCCGATCGCTTTTACAATTTTTATAGCATCGATCATCTGCTTGGTATTGCCCCAATTCAATCCCTCAACTCTCTCAATGGAAACTTGTATCGAACTCCAGCTCATCGAATCAACATTAGCATCTTTCAGGTATGAATAGAAATTGAAAACAACATAGTCGTACACATTTGCTAAGTTGTAGGTCAGATTCGTGCTTGTCTTAAACTCCGACAATGAATTTGGACCACGTGCAGCGAGGAAAGAGAAAAGCGACCGTTCGTTTTGCCCGTAACGCTGAATAGCGGAAGTAACGGCAAACGCCGAGAATGGATCGAGCGGATACAATTGTAGTGCTGTGTTGGTGGAAAATGTGTTTGAAACGAACTTGGTTTCAATAGCAAGCTGATAGAGTTGTTTCGTATTTTCGTTTTCTTTTTGCAGCAAGTTGTCGTGCTGTTGTTGCGACGCCAAAAATAAAAGTTGTTCAATGGGTTCCACAAATGTGATTTCCTTGAATCGGCCTTTCACTTTTGTCCATTCATTCTTTTGTGTCTCTGTTAGATTTTTTGCATAAGCACCGAAATTTTGGTGCAGGGTTGTCAGTAACAATATGTCGCGCGACGGCACATTTACAAACTCTGCGAATTTTTGAAGAAAATACAATTCCTGTTCTGGATTGTTTTTAGCAGCGTGCTCCAATATCTTGCCAAACTCATCAATCGCAATTAGCAAGAATTTGTTTTTTGCTTTCAGCTGATTGCAATAGACCTTCAACTCATCCAAAATGCTTTGAGAACGACCGTCAACGCCTAACTTTCTTCCTAACAAAGTAGAAAGTTCCATATAATCACCAACAATGTTTAGAATCTCAAAATCAGCAGTTTGTGAAAGATTTTTCGGATTCAAGAGCCGTTTTTCTTTTTTGTAGTGGTTTAAATCCGCTTCCAGAGCCATAAGGAATGAAGATTTTCCTGTTCCGTATGTTCCTATAATGGTAAACGAATGTATGCCAGAATGAAAGTTATCAATAATATTTTGTGCCGCCCTTCTTCCATTTGGTGTAACAATATATTGGAATTCATCAGGAAAACCATTTTCAATATTTGCCGATAAACTAAATCCTTTGTTCATAATACTTTTCCAATACATGTTTAGCATTCATTTGTTTTGTGAACTGCAATTGTCTGATTCCTGCGACATCGCTATATGTCAATGAATCGGCATAAGATTCTGAAAGAAGTTTCAGCATATCAATAACTTCCAAATCAGTCATACAAAATATCAAGCCAATCTCATATAGTGTCTCGTACGGAATGGTGTTGTCAGACTTGTCTTTTACAGTCAGCAAGGCGAACAGAAATATTTCAGGAATCACTTGCCTTTTCCCATCTATATTGAAAAAATAGCAGGTTCGGTTGTCACTATCGTTTTTATCGGTTTGCCGCAATATATTCAAATCCATCAGCAAGGTTGAAAAATCCTCGTTCGATTGAGGATTGCGCGGCAAACAATAGTTTTGTAGAAGAACTCCGACATCCTTTTTGACAGTGTTCTCATTATACAGATTATATTTGCCATCTTCCATCATTTTGCGTTTTACAAATCCTACAACCTGTTCCCTATAGAAAAGACGGCGCTCTTTTTGAAAATCAATAAAAAACATATTGTATAGAGACGCCTTACCTGAGTGAACTAACAAAAAATGCATTAACCAAAGGGTCCCCAAATCTTCCGCAAACGGGTCTTTGCCAATATCATTGTTAAAAATATACTCCGCAAGCCATTCTGTTTCTGTGTCTTTGCTTAATCCAAAAGCCTTGTACCAATAGCGAATAGATGATACCATGTTTTTACCTACTCCTAAATCTACAACTGCTTTCGGTGAGTTGAAATCCTTATTTGCTATTGTGAAATCATGCCCTTTCTTTAACCATAATGTCTTACAAGGAAATGATTCGTGTCCTGAAAACGTATATGTTTTGTTATTGTTTACATCCATAGCGTTTTTTATGTGTCGGGAATCTATAGAGATATATTCCTTTTTTCAACTTTATTGTTTGTTTTCTATCTTGCAAAGATATAAAAAAATATATTTCAAAAATCCCATACAAAAAAGTTCTCTACTCTCAACAAGCAAGTACAAAATTAGTGAAAAAGCCTGAAATAAAATTTTGGCTTTCAACTCTTCAGTATCCCCCATCCCGGACACCGATAATTACAGACAAAAAAAGCATGTAACCCAATAGATTACATGCTTTTTACATAATATGGTAGTTGTTTTCTTATCTTACTTCACTTCCTCGAAATCTACGTCGGTGACGTTGTCATCGCTCTTCGGACCTTGGTTGTCCTGTGGACCCTGCTGTCCTCCGAATGGGCCTTGCTGTCCGCCCTGTGCTCCGGCGTTCTTGTACATCTCCTCTGATGCTTTCTGCCAGATAGCGTTCATCTCACCCATTGCCGCATCTATGCCGGCGATGTCCTGTGCCTTGTGTGCTGTCTTCAACTTCTCAAGTGCCGACTCAATCTCTGCTTTCTTGTCAGCTGGCAATTTGTCGCCGTACTCTTTCAACTGTTTCTCTGTGTTGAAGATTGTGGCGTCTGCCGCGTTAATCTTGTCGATACGCTCGCGTTCTTTCTTGTCAGCGTCAGCGTTGGCCTCTGCCTCTGCCTTCATCCTCTTGATTTCGTCCTCGCTCAAGCCTGATGATGCCTCGATACGGATGCTCTGGCTCTTTCCTGTGGCCTTGTCTTTTGCCGACACGTTCAGGATGCCGTTTGCATCGATGTCGAATGTGACCTCTATCTGTGGCACACCACGTGGCGCCGGAGGTATGTTGTCCAAGTTGAAACGGCCGATGGTCTTGTTCTGGTTAGCCATTGGACGCTCGCCCTGCAACACGTGGATCTCGACCGATGGCTGGTTATCGACAGCTGTTGAGAACACCTCCGATTTCTTGAATGGGATTGTCGTGTTCGACTCGATAAGCTTTGTCATGACACCGCCTAATGTCTCGATTCCGAGTGACAATGGCGTGACATCAAGCAACAGCACGTCTTTCACCTCTCCTGTGAGCACTCCGCCTTGGATTGAAGCTCCTATTGCCACAACCTCGTCTGGATTTACACCCTTAGATGGCTCTTTCTTGAAGAAGTCTCTTACGATGTTCTGTATTGCCGGAATACGTGTCGAACCACCAACCAAGATGACCTCGTCAATATCGCTTATGCTTATCCCCGCGTCACTCAATGCTTTACGGCATGGCTCTATTGTCGCATGGATAAGGTCATCGCAAAGTTGCTCGAACTTGGCTCTCGACAACTTGCGGACAAGGTGCTTAGGACCTGATTGTGTCGCTGTTATATATGGCAGGTTGATCTCTGTCTCTGTTGATGATGACAACTCAATCTTTGCCTTCTCGGCTGCTTCCTTAAGTCTCTGCAACGACATTGGATCTTTGCGAAGGTCTATGCCCTCCTCGTTCATGAACTCCTGCGCAAGCCAGTTGATGATTCTCTCATCGAAGTCGTCACCGCCAAGGTGTGTGTTTCCGTTTGTTGATTTTACCTCGAATACTCCATCGCCTAACTCAAGGATTGAAATATCGAATGTGCCTCCTCCAAGGTCATATACTGCAACTTTCACATCGCTCTTCTTCTTGTCAAGACCGTATGCCAATGCTGCCGCTGTAGGCTCGTTTATGATACGGCGAACCTTAAGACCCGCAATCTCTCCAGCCTCCTTTGTCGCCTGACGTTGCGCATCGTTGAAATACGCAGGCACGGTGATAACCGCCTCTGTTACAGGCTGCCCAAGATAATCCTCAGCCGTCTTCTTCATCTTCTGAAGTGTCATTGCTGAAATCTCCTGTGGGGTATATAACTTGCCGTCTATATCAATACGTGGGGTGTTGTTCGCTCCTTTTACTACTTTATATGGTACACGGCTCATCTCTCCACTGACCTTGTCGTATGTCTCACCCATGAATCTCTTGATTGAATATATGGTCCTCAATGGGTTTGTAATAGCTTGACGTTTTGCAGGCTCGCCAACTTTGCGCTCACCATTGTCTGTGAATGCTACTATTGACGGGGTGGTGCGATGCCCCTCACTGTTCTGGATAACTACAGGTTCGCTGCCTTCCATTACCGCAACACATGAGTTCGTTGTTCCTAAATCGATACCAATAATCTTTGACATAATTCTGTTCTCCTATATTTTTTTGTTATTATTCTGAAAAATTTGTCATGCCCTTGACAATCTTTGTGCCAAAACAAAACAATAATAAAATATAAAAGTTTGAATTAATTATTGATAAATACTTAATATATTGATACTTAATTAATTAGAATAAAATAGCAAATCCTTATACTTCTGACAAATGAATATTAATGTGACAAATCGTCATGTTATTCGCCAGCATCTGGATATATAAAGCCGTACTGAGGATAGTTGTCGTGAAGGTGTTTGCGCGAATTGTCCATAACCTTTATTAATTTGTTATGAATAACGCGCGCCGCCATCAAACCTGTTCCGTTTGTGATGTTGCTGTAGTTTGGTGTATCCTGTATAGCGCTACTCGAATTATTGATAATAATATAATTGTACAACTCATCGCTTGCGGCCGTAATCTTTATCTCGAAATCTCTGACAACACGCTTCACCCCTGCCGGGCTGTTCTGATTAATGTATTCATTGCTCTCCAAGATACTATAGAATGCGTTGGGTGAGAAACTGAAGGTGAAAATCCTGTCGTTGATGAAAGAATCCGCCTTTCCCGACTTCAACGGCCATACTATGCTGCGGCTTACATACTCTGTAGCTCCAGGCATCATCTCGTCATAATGGAATATGGCGGCGACCTCGAAATATGCCGCGATGTCGTGTATGTCATTGCTGACATTCTCAGGCCTCCATTCTATTATGCTGTTGTATGTGTTGAGGTTGATCTGTACTGAAGGCTTGGTGATGTTGAACGCCTTTACTGTCTTCGCCTTCGATGAGACCACCGTGCCATCTTGCTTCGTTATGTACAAGCCGTATTCCTCGCCCTCTTGTAATTTCTCTGTGGTGTAATAGTACATCTGACGGCATCCGCTGTAAAATGGAGCGTCCGGATTGTAAGGCAGCCATTTCCAAACGGTATCAAGATGGATTGTGTCCAATTTTTTCTCTTGTCTTAGGATAACATCAATCTCGTTATATTCGTAATTGTTCTGCGAGTAATCTTGTCCTGCCTCTGCTATATTCCCTATTATGGATTTTGTAATCTTGATGAAATTGGTGTCCGCCTCGGGGTCAAGCATCGCATATACGACGGTTGTCTCTTTCCCCTCACTGAAAACGTCAACCTTGGTGTTACATGAAAAAATAAACATTGATGCGAAAAGAATAATGCCGCACCTCATTATATTAGAGACTTTGTTTTTTACCATGGCGATTTATTTTTGCGCAAAGATATATAAATTTTGTGGAAATAGTGTGTGTTCGTTACAACATTTTATATTTTTTATTTTAAATGGCAGAAGTGTAACGATATAGCCGTCTCTCCTAAGCCGTTGGATTTATGGAGAGATTTAGCATGGTATCTTTATCAAAACCATAATTTTATTTACAAATTTGATTCAACACACATAGAAATCGCGGATTATCAACGCCGATGGCGCATAATCGCATGTTTTTGAAATAATATAGACATCTGATTGTTTTTTTATATAACTTTGCGCCCAATAAAGTATTTGGAACATGTATTTATCACATAATGCGTCGTTAGTAACGACTCGTGTCATTCAAGAGATGAAAAACCGTGGCGAGAAGATTGCCATGCTTACCGCTTATGATTATACGATGGCGAAGATTCTTGACGAGTCGAATATCGATATTATACTTGTCGGTGACAGTGCCTCGAATGTGATGGCGGGACATAAGACCACCCTTCCAATCACTCTTGATGAGATGATAATATATGCGTCGTCGGTGGTGCGTGCCGTGTCACACGCTATGGTGGTTGTGGATATGCCTTTCGGCACTTATCAGGGCAACTCGAAGAAGGCTCTCGATTCGGCAATACGCATAATGAAAGAGACGGGTGCGAACGCGGTGAAGATGGAAGGAGGGAAGGAGATTCTCGAATCGGTGGAGAGAATATTGTGCGCAGGAATACCTGTTATGGGGCATCTTGGACTTACTCCTCAGAGTATCAATAAGTTCGGGACGTATGTGGTGCGTGCTAAGGACGAATATGAGGCTAATAAACTTCGCGAAGACGCTTTGTTGCTTCAGGAAAAAGGCGTGTTCAGTATAGTGTTAGAGAAAATACCGGCTGCTCTTGCTACCGAAGTGTCACAGTCGCTGCGTATCCCTACGATAGGCATAGGCGCGGGCCAGGGCTGCGACGGACAAGTGCTGGTCCTGCAGGATATGCTCGGCCTCTCAAACGATTTCTCACCTCGTTTCCTGCGCCGTTATAACAATCTTTATACAAGCATAAAAGACTCCGTCCACGCCTATATCAACGACGTGAAAGAGATGGATTTCCCTAATGAAACAGAACAGTACTGATTTTTGCCTCATAAAGATATGGAAATCAATGATAGAATATTATACGAGGATAATCATCTGATTGTGGTGAACAAACTGCCGTCGGAGATTGTGCAAGGCGACAAAACCGGTGATGTGTGCCTGCTCGATGATGTGAAGTCTTATATCAAGGAGACAAAGAACAAACCCGGTGAGGTGTTCGCCGGACTCGTGCACCGCCTCGACCGCCCGGTAAGTGGCGCCGTTGTCTTCGCACGTACCTCGAAAGCCCTCAGCCGAATGACGACCTCCGTGAAAGACCGTAACTTCCAAAAAACATATCTCGCCTTAGTGAAAAACCGCCCTCCAAAAGACGCTGATGAACTGAATGACTATTTGGTGAAAAACGAGGCACAAAACAAATCGTATGTGGTGAGAGAAGGCACTAAAGGCGCGAAATTAGCAACTTTGCGCTATAGTGTGGTCGGACATTCCGATAATTTCTATCTTCTTGAGATAGATTTACTTACAGGCCGTCATCACCAGATTCGCTGCCAACTCGCCCATATCGGCTGCCCTATCAAAGGCGACCTTAAATACGGCTATCCTCGCTCAAACCCTGACGCCTCTATCTGCCTCCACTCATATAAGGTGTCGTTCGAACATCCTACTCTCAAAACAAATGTGACTGTCACGGCTCCATTGCCCTCGGGTATGCCTTGGGACGCCTTCGACTTGTGATAACAATATGTCAGACAATCACTTGCAACAGACTCTCGTGTCATCATGATTGAGAATAAACACCTTAGATTAATTATCGACTCCTTCTTTGCTACTAATCAATTTATGCTCTTTCACAAATATATGTTTTTTTTAGAAAAAATTGTATTATTTTAAAAAAATGTATATTTTTGCCATTGGATCTGTAACAGAATTGTTATGGAAAGTGAACAATCGCTCCGTGTTTTGGCTTTATGTGGCTGCTTGATACTGCCGGCTCTCGCAAGGATGTGATTCTCGCTTTAATGTTTGTCTTACTGAAAATTGAAGTAAAACACTATTTATAATTTATTAACCAAAAAAATTCAACCATGAAGACAAGAATTTTATCATTGATGACCCTCCCATTATTGGCGGCTGTGGTGTTGATGTCGTCATGTAAAAAAGACTCGGCATCTGACAAAAACCTTATCACTCTTTCACAAAACTCTGTTACACTGTATCATAACGATACATACCAGATTGATGCCAGCTGCAAGGACAACATCGCTTATTCTTCTCACAACGAGTATGTCGCCTCTGTGTCTAACTCAGGTTTCGTTACAGCACAATATGTTGGAGAAACAAATGTCAGCCTTAAATCTAACGAGGACAGCAAGACATTCAAAGTTACAGTGGCTCCTAAAAGCACCCTTTATCCAGAACCTAATATCGAAATAGGCGAAAGCATGGCTTCTGTGCTTCAAAAATATCCAAACGCTGAAATTGACGACGACTGCCTTTTCATTGACGAATATTCACCTGCTGCACCAGAATTATATATCTACTTTGACGATAATCGTTGTGTCGAAGATTATGATATTTGGGTGGAAAGCAAACATGCATCAGAGTTAAGTACATTCATCAGAGAAAGATATAAGTTTTTGGGAGTAGAAGAAGGTATTTATGTATTTATCAATGGTTTAAATGAAAATACCGCCACAATGGGTGTGTACTATGAATATAGCAGTTATTACGACCAGTATGTGGTTGTTTATTTGCCATTGTTCGGCAAAGGCTTGGACACAAAGGCATTAAAGGCTTCATTTGATAATATGCCAAAGAAAATGCACAACTAATATGGAATGACAGGGTGGCTGTTATGGTCACTCTGTCACTTTTCTAAAATGTTTGATTGAGCCAAAACCGAAGTCTTTCCGATAAAATAGATTTAAATTCTGTCCAAAGAACTACATTTAGCATATCCAACCATCTGATAATCATAAGATAGCACGGAAAGATGGCGCAAGACTCCATCACTGATCCATCATTCCTATCGCTCACATCTCGCCCGACAGCAATAGATTGATTACAGACTAAAACCTGAAGCGCACCGAAGCGGACAACTCCCGTGGACGAAGCTCGTAAACGGACTCCATCAGTGAGAATGCGCCCGTGAAATATGAGACATACACGTCGTTGTTGAAGATGTTCGACAGCCTTAGCTCAAAGTCAAGTTTGTGTTTCCGCAAGGAATATTGATACGACACGTCAGTGTAAACGAATGTATCATCTTGATAATCATATAATTCGGAAGTAATACAGATATTATGGTCGGTCCATGGGAAAATCATGATGTCGCCGATATGGCGGAAATAACTAATATCATTGTTATTATTGCCTACCCTCGAATGAATGATGTTGTAGTTGAATGAGTAGTCGAGATGGAGCCATTCTGCAACCTTTATCATTGCCCTTGGCGACATGCTTGTTGATAATGAAGATGCCTTGGCTAATTCGTCATTCAACAATGATTGTCCGTTGTTGATTGATGCGTTGACCTTCAAGCTGATGGTGGTCCTTATTGAAGGGAAGAATTTCTTTACAGACGCCTGAACGATATGGAAGTACCTTTCGTTTGGCAATTCAACCGTCTGGAGTACAGAAGCTCCTTGACTGTCAATGGAATACTTGTACATCATAGCCGCATGTCTGTGTTGATATGTGTATGATACCATTGCGTTGAGCGAGATAAACGGCTGTTTGAAGCTGATTTTTACGTTTGAAAGGATATTATGTGATATTGAGAGAGGAGCTGCCTCCTTCACCAAGCTGTTGTAGTCCTTTAATACATAATTCTCATAATAATGGTCGAAGTTGTCGATATTCTGTCCGATGCGTGTGCTGGTGTAGAAATCCCACAAGCCTCCGATTTTAAGCTTCATCGAGACGCTCGGGACAAAGAACAGATGCTCAATATGTTGGTTCTCAATTGTTTCACCGTTAATACGGGCAATGTCAAATGATAAAGGCAGGTTCAAGGTAAAAGTGAAACGGCGTATTTTATATTCCATATTCATCTGGGCATACGACTTTGTATAGCGATGTTCGGCGGTGTTCTCAAGTTCCATCAAGGCTGACCTTGCTGTTTTTTCACTGTGGCTTATTCCCGCCTTTGCACTTAAGTCAACCGGTCCAATCTTGAAAATCGCACTGAACGACTCATCTGTAAAGAATTGTTTTTTAATTAGTTCCTGCCTTGTCTTGGAGTATGCCGCGCTATCATTCAGCAGGGGTGCGAACACTCCGGGCTCTATCTCCAAGCTCTCAGGCGTGATACCATAGGAGTTGAAGGATACGAAATCAAAGAGATGCTTCCCGACGGGGAAGATGACACGCATATCGTTTGACAACGCCATTGATTGTTGGTCGAGGCTCTGGCGAATGTTGTCAGCGCTGTTAATAAGGTTCCCGATGCCGCTGCTCCATTGTTTCGAGAAATTAAGTTTGTCGTTGAGGTAAAATACCTTGTCGTTTCTGTCAATGGTTATTGTCCCGAAAACCTTCTGGTCGTAGCTCTTGTTTTTAATCTTCTCGGTGTAAATGGTGGTGTCGGAAGGAAGGAAAATGGTGTTCTTCTGCTCCGCATTCTGTAGCTGTATGTCGTTGAGATAATAGATGTTAGTCCTTATTTGTGTTGTTTTGCCAATGGGAAGAAGCATGTTGACGTTTGCAAGGTGGGAGTAGTTGTCCAAATATCTTTTATAGTCAAACATCGGAGGGTTGGCTTTCTTTATTGAAAGTTCCTCGTCGGTCTCTGATGGCCTGTCGCTGAACAACTGGTTGTATGCCATTTGTTTGAGGAACATAGTGACATCATTGCCGGTGTTATTGCTTTGATAAGATACGACGGCCTGCATTTTAGAAGTGAAAATCATTGGTGTGGCGGAGACGTCCCAAAGGAATGGTGCTCCTATTCCCACTTTGCCGGAGCCTGTCATAGTGATGTTTTTGGCGAGTTTTATGTTTAGCGACGCTTGTTCTGACGACATTCTGTCTTCTAATATTTTGATAGGCTGGTGGTTCTCATAAATCTCCACCGATGCCACCGATTGGTGTGGCAGGTTCTTGCTCACCATGGCGTAACGTCCGTCCATAAGGTCCATTCCTTCAACGTAGAACTTCTGAATCGGGGCGCCTTGATATGTTATCTGTCCGCTGCTGCTAACCTCTATGCCGGGCATGCGCTTCAGCACATCCTCTATACTCTTGTCCTCCTTCTGAACAAAGGAGCCGACAAAATACTCCAAGGTGTCGCCTCTCTGCTCGATAGGACGCGCCCTAACGGTCACTCCTTTTAGTTCCTGCACCTCGTCTGACAAGACGAAATCAACTGATTGTGTGGCGTTTGCAACCCTCACCACCGCTTTCTTGTAAAACATGGAGTTTGTCTTTATATCAAGGCTGTCTGCACTGCTGTTGACTTTTATGCTATAACGTCCTTCATTATCAGAGAAACCGTATGCTGAGATAGCGGTGACACCGGCAGAATGCACCAGCACATTGATGTTCGGGATAGGACTCCCAACGGTGTCGGTGATTCTCCCGCTGATAAAGACCTGCGCGTTAACTATGCTGCTAACGAATAACAAATAAAACAATATTCTCCTTTTTATCATTCTCTTTCAATCTCTATGGGGTTATTTTTCGACTTCGCCGACCGTGAGATACGCTGCGACATCTGTGCGTCTCCGCCGTTATCCTTCACCGTGTTGATGAGGTTCTTCTGGTTGTCGTCAAACGCCTTGAAGAACTCCTTCTTTGTCGATACCACATAGTCGTCCCTGTCGAGGAACTCCACCATCGTCCCCGGCTCAGGCACCTCTATCGACAACAGCTCAAAGACGTAGTGTCCATCGGTGTCGGCTATGTTCAAGATGAGGCCCGGCAGACCGCAGAACTTGTACGGCCCCTCGCTGTAAGGTATCTCCGGGGTGAACCATGCCTCCCACCTCCTTCCCCCGAAGTCGCAGCACGCCTTCTGCACCATGTAACCCTCTATCACTGCGGTTTCTTCGGTGATTTCCCAGTTGAAGGCGTCGGCTTTCTCCTCGTATTTGAACGATGCCGACAAAGGCACACGGTCGGTTGTGGTGATAGTCCTGTCGTCTTGCCTCTTATATATTCTGAAAAAGAAGTTGCTGATAAACTCATTTGAGGATATGCCCGACGACAGCCATTCTATCATCGTCCCCTCCGCACGTTTCTGTCTTCCCACTTTATCAAATTTATAACCGTTGTAAGGCTGGAAACTGCTCGCTACATCGCCCGTGAAAAGAATCATCTTCTCCTGACACTTGTAATTGAGGTGGTTGGTGTCTTCGATATATGTGAGTCTGTACATCACCTGAAGCCGTGCCGTGTCCAACTCTATTATTGGCTCGTTAAACCAATATTGCGCATTGGCGGAGATGCAGCATAATATTATTATGGTTAGAAAAAATATTTTCCTCATGATATATAATTTATTAAGTTAAAAAAAGAAAAAAATATTTAATAAAGACAATTGTGGGATAGCAGCTCTCACTCTGCACGCTTCAGTGATGTCTGTAAGAAACTGCATTAAGGCGCAAAGGAGCCTTATTATCGAATGAACTTGTTCTTGCCTGAAATAGTGAGCGTCTCCATAGGGTTAGGGGTTATTTGGAGTTAATAATCAAAATGTCGAAGCAAAATTAAAAAAAAAACAATACGTTCCAAATAAAAAATGAAAAAAAATATCAGCCTACTCTCAGCAAGTACCGGTGCCATATATTTCGGAGCTTTTCATGAACAAAGGATGGACCGCCGGTGCTAAGTTTTGGGTGAAGGTTCCAAAGAAAAAACTGACAACCACGTACAACTACACTGAATCCATTTGCACAGCTTTTATAGGTACCGCACCGACACGCACACCTCCGATAATCATTTATTCGGTGTTCAATGAGTTTGAAACGCTGACATTATATGCCTCATTTGACCATGAGCGGCAATGGCTTCCCGATTAATTGTCATTAACTGGAAGCACTGCCGAACTTTTCGATAGGCACTAATGGCGCGATAGACCACGTCTGTCCTTTGTAAAAATGCGGACAAAATGTACAATGCAGCCTATAATGAATAAAATATAGACAATGAATTGCGTTGTGATGTCGTTGTTCTCACGCCATAGGGAAAGAAAGCGCAGCCCGAAGACAACAATCATGGTGATAGATAATATCAAGCATATTATGTCCCAAATTGGTTTTTTACTGCCTGCGACGCTTCCGCTGTCTTTACGTTTTACAATGAAATAGTGGCAAGAAAAAATAACTCCGAATACGATAATTAGTAATGCTATTTCCATAATTTTTAAGTTTATTGTTATTAGTTATTGTTAATAATTATTTGCAAACTTCTTTGTCGGTTTTTTTTAAATCAGCATACAAGTATTAATTTGCCTGCTCTTCTCATCTAAAACACCGTTCCTTGTGTATTAGCTAACTAATACTCTGCAAAAATACGACTTTTTTTTATTTTTCAAGAAAAAAAATAATTTTTTTAAACTGCGGTCCGGGGAAAGTATTTGCAAGGTAATAGTTGTCTCTTTTAAATAAGGAGGCCCAAAGGTTTTAAGTTTGATGGGGGAGTGTCGGTACTGATTCCCGTTATTAATAATAAAGATTAGCGGAGCAATAAAGAATTAGTTTCAGGAAATTGGCGTGGTTTCTTTTATAAAAGGTGGATTTCTCAAATAGGAGGAAAGTAAATTTATTTTGAGACATGGTAGCAGCATTCCGAACTGTCGAATACAAGGGAACCATAATATTTTAGTTTGTGTCAGAAGCAAGTCTTTGATGCATCACAAGCGTCAACTAACCACTTTATTGACAATTTTAAATTAATTATCACAAAAAACTTCTATCATACCATCAATTTTGCTATTTTTGCAAGTTTTTGGAACACTTACATAAAAATAAAATCTTAAAATAAGAGTTTAGTCATATTATACAAAGTTTTATTGAAAATGAAGAAAACAAATAAAATCTTGGTCATCACAGCTTTGCTATTTTCGGCGATGCTCTTCGTGTCGTGTTCGACGAAAAAAAACAAATGGAACAGGCGCGTATGGCATAACATGACTGCTCATTATAATGTATGGTGGAATGGCAACCAGAGCATACAAGAAGGCGAGAAGGCGTTGCGTGACGCGGTCAAGGACGATTATACCGTCATCTTACCGGTGTTCAACTACGGGACCAAGGAAGATGCTCTTGCCCTGAACCAATATATGGACCGTGCAATAGAGAAGGACGCCGTCTGCATTCAGCGTCACTCTATGCGTTTCAACAACAAGGAATATGTAAGGTGGATTGACGATGCCTTCATAGATATGGCGAAGGCTAATTTCTACAAACAGGACTACGTGCCGGCGCGGCGCACCTTCGAATACGCCTCCACACAATACCGTGACAGCAAGGACAGATTCACAGCGACACTATGGTTAGCAAAGACTTATATCGCTACCAAACAGTTTGAGAAAGCCGAGTCGCTGCTGCAGTCGCTGCTGGTGGCAAACGATAAGGAAGAGGAGATGTCGAAATACGCCCGCACCAATATCGACCTTGTCTTAGCCGACTATTACATCGCGTTAGGCAGAGAGGACGAGGCGGTGAAATATCTGCGCAGCGCGCTGCTGACATCTAAGGATAAATACTATAAGACCCGCGCCATGTTCATTCTCGGACAGATTTACGAGAAACAGGGCAACAAGGAGAAAGCGTCAGAACAATTTAAAAACGTCATCAAGAAACACCCGGCATACGAGATGACTTTCGAGGCGAAGATGAACCTTGCGAAATGTTATGACTCGAACGATACCGCCGTGGTGATGAAGATGCTTCGCTCTATGCTTAAAGACACTAAGAACCATGACTTCAAGGACCGTATATATTACGCGATGGCCGACGTCTCGTTAAGCGAGAACAACGAGGAGGAGGGCATCAAATACCTGCGCCGCTCGGTGGCAGCGAGCACAAACAATAACATTCAGAAAGTGAAATCCTCGCTCGAAGCCGCCAACCTGCTTTTCGGAAATAGCGACTATATCCTCAGCCAGGCTTATTACGACACCGCTGTGATGACAATGGACCGCTCATATCCTCATTACGACAGCCTCCTCAACCTCTCAGTGATGCTCACCGACCTCGTTGGCAGCTTGACAGAATACGAGACACAGGACAGCCTGCTGCGTCTCTCCGAGATGGACACCATACAATTGTACGCGTTGATAGACAACATCATCGAAGACTATAAGGAAGAACAGAAACGTCTTGAGGAGCAACGCCAACTCGAAGAGCAGATAGCGATGAACGGCGGCAACAACAATAACGAGCCTACCATACCCACCACATCGGACGGAAGCTGGTATTTCTACAACCAAGCAGCGAGGATGCGTGGCGGTAATGAGTTCCGTAACAAATGGGGCAACAGGATACTCGAGGACTTCTGGTTCATCTCCAACAAACAAAGCATGGTAATACAAGAAGAGGAAGAGACGCTTTCTGATGAGGAGCTGGCACTGCTCTCGGACGAGGAACGTGAGGAATATCTTAGGAGCCACCCGCAGAAGACTCCTGCCGACACCACACAGTACACCGAGCTTGACAGGAACTACTACCTACGTCAGATACCTTTCACCCAAGAACAAAAAGACGAGGCGAACAGAAAAATCTCAGAAGCCCTTAACAACATAGGCTTCATCTATTATAGCGACCTTCACGACTACCCGAACTCTATTGACGCATATTCCGAGTTGTGCAGCAGATACCCAGGCAACGGGAACGAGGTGTCGGCGTGGTTCTACCTTTATAGAATGCACGACAGACTCAATAACAAGGCGGAGGCAGAACGGTATAAGAACTCCGTCATAACAAAATATCCGGAGTCGAACCAGGCGAAAATCATCATCGACCCGGAATACTTCGTCAAGGCGGCGGAACAGGGAGCCGAGGCGGAACAACTCTACGCCAAGACTTACGACGCATATAAAAACGGTCAGTATCAGCGTGTCAAGATGAATGTAAAACGAGCCAAAGAGCTTTATGCTAACGACACTTTGCTCATGCCGCGCTTCGAATTCCTCGACGCTGTGGCTCTCGGATACACCGACATCGTTGACTCAATGGCTTACGCATTGTACCGTCTCGTGCAGAAGTACCCTGAGAGCAGCATAAAACCTCTTGCCTTAGACGTGCTTATCAAGGCTAACGACATGTACAGCCTCGGGCTCAATATAGAGAGCGCGCGTCCGAAAGCCGACACAACGCCTGAGAAAGAATACCCTTATTCTTTCAACGAGAACGAGCCTTACTACATCGTCATCATCTGCAACAGCAAAAACGTTCGAGTCAACCCTCTGAAAGTGCGTCTCGGCGACTTCAACAAAAACAACTTCCGAATGTTGCAACTTGCAGTGAAGAACATCATGCTTGACAGAGAGTACGCTATGATTACGGTCGAGAAATTCGACAATTTAGAAAAGGCGCAGGACTATCATAAGGCTATGTTCCTCAACGACTATATCTTCGGAGGCATAGATCCTGAAGATTATAAAGTATTCGAACTATCAATCTCCAATTATCCTATATTCTATCAAGAGAAAAACGTTGACGAATATTTAGAGTTTTGGGGGCAGTATTAATAAAAACTATTACTATGGCAGCAAATCAAACTGAAACATCAGGAAGAAACAACCTTATAGGTAACGGGACAACTATTAAGGGCGAGGTTATTGCCTCGGGAGACATTCGCATTGACGGCACCGTTATCGGTACAATCAAGACAACGGGCAAAATAGTCGTGGGACAGAACGGCATTGTTGAGGGAGACATCTACTGCAACAGTGCGGACATCTCCGGCAAGGTCAAGGGAACGATACGCGTAGATGAGCTTACATCGCTCAAAGCCACATCGAGATTAGAGGTGGATCTGTTCACGAAACAGCTGTTTATCGAGGTGGGAGCTATCTTTACAGGCCGTTGCGACATGACCCAGAAAATAGACGCACCTACCGCCCAAAAGAAATAACAGATGATGCGAGTCAAAGACGTTAAATTCATCAAGCAACTATGTCTCTTGACATTAGGAACAATGCTCGTGTCGGCGTTCCTCATGAGTTACCTTACGAGATGGTGGCCGTACCTTGTGTTTTTCTTTTTCATTGTCAGCATTGTGCTCTATTTCCTTAGCGAAAGGCAGAAGAGAGAAGATATGCGTAAATTCACCAACTTCTATATGGTTGCTACGGTGGTAAAAATGGTCGTTTATCTTTCTATCATCTTCATTTATGTGATGAACTTTAGAGAAGACGGCAAGAAATTCGCAATAACATTCTTGGCATATTATTTGGTGTTCAGCATTTTTGAAACATTCAAACTCTCAAGGAGAGACGATAACGCATCTGATGGAAAACAAAAATGAAATAATCGGCTACGAGAAGATTGAGAACTTCAATCCGGAGCGCACCCAGAAATTGATGGAGCATTACAGAGCCATATTGCAGCTTCTTGGGGAGAACCCAGAGCGAGAGGGCCTTCTGAAAACACCTTTGCGCATGGCTAAATCGATGCAGTTCCTTACCCAGGGCTACAACATGAATCCAATGGAGATACTCCTGTCGGCGAAATTCAAGGAGGACTACCGCCAGATGGTTATTGTGAAAGACATCGAGATATATTCGTTGTGCGAGCATCATCTCATTCCGTTCATCGGCAAGGCGCATGTGGCGTATATCCCTAACGGCTATATCACCGGACTGAGCAAGATCGCGAGGGTGGTGGAGGCTTATTCACGCCGTTTGCAGGTGCAGGAGCGACTGACGACACAGATAAAAGACGCCATCAACGAGGCGTTGCACCCTCTCGGAGTCGCAGTGGTGATAGAGGCCAAACACCTGTGTATGAGCATGAGGGGAGTGCAGAAACAGAACTCAGTGACGACGACATCTGATTTCGTGGGCGCATTCGAACGAGGCGAGACTCGCGCCGAGTTCTTCCAACTTATTGGAACAAACTTACATTAAAATTAAAAACAATATTTGAAAATGAGTAACTTCGAAAACAATTATCTTAATCAGCAGGGAAACACAAGAACCCTCTCTAACTCTTTTGTGGCAAACGTTTTCCTTTGGATGTTCGCCGCGCTCGGATTATCAGCGTTAACGGCTTATCTTTTCGGAACAAGCGAGAACCTGCTCCAACTGTTGTTCACAGTGACGCCTGAAGGAGGAGCAAGAATAAGCCTGTTCGGTTGGATAGTGACATTCTCCCCACTTATTATTGTAATGACAATGTCGTTCAGGGTGAACAAAATGAAAGCCTCCTCCATGGTCGCACTTTTCGTGCTGTATTCGGTGCTTATGGGTATCAGCCTTAGCTTCATCTTCGCAGCCTTCACAGCATCATCTATCTTTAAGACCTTCATTATCACTGCTGGAATGTTCGGTGTCATGGCAATAGTGGGATACACTACAAACACTGACCTTACAAAACTCGGCTCAATACTCCTGATGGCATTGGTCGGTATTATAATAGCTGCACTCGTCAACTTTTTCATGCACAGCTCGAGACTTGACTTCATCATCAGCATCATCGGTGTCATAGTTTTCACAGGCCTTACAGCATACGATGTGCAGACAATCAAGAGGATAGGTATGATGGGCTTAGATGAGGGCGAGACAATGACGAAAATAACTATACATGCGGCGTTGAACCTCTATCTCGACTTTCTGAATATCTTCCTTTACCTTTTAAGATTCTTCGGAAACAGCAAAGACTGATAAAAAATAACAATCAAATATAATACAATGAGAGCATACGTTTTTCCTGGACAAGGAGCACAATTCGTAGGAATGGGACGCGATTTATATGAAAAGTTCCCAAAAGCGAAAGAAATGTTTACAAAAGCCAACGATATTTTGAAATTCAACATCACCGAGGTTATGTTTGAGGGTACCGATGAGGATCTTCGTCAGACCAAGGTGACTCAGCCCGCGATATTCCTGCATTCAGTGATATTGGCCACTGTATTGGGCGACGGCTTCAAACCTGACATGGTCGCAGGACATTCACTTGGTGAGTTCTCCGCGCTTGTCGCGAACCATACACTGTCGTTTGAGGACGGCCTTCGTCTCGTATCACAACGCGCTATGGCTATGCAGAAAGCCTGCGACGCTAACCCAGGCACCATGGCGGCAATTATCAACCTTGCTGACGATAAGATTAAGTCGATATGCGATTCGATAAGCGAGGTGGTTATCCCGGCGAACTTCAACTGTCCGGGACAGGTGGTCATTTCGGGAAGCATCAAAGGCGTTGAGGAAGCCTGCGAGAAGATGAAGGAAGCCGGAGCGAAACGCGCGTTGCCGTTGAAGGTGGGCGGAGCGTTCCACAGCCCATTGATGGAACCGGCAAGGGAAGAACTCGCCGATGCTATTCAAAAGACTAAGTTCGTGAGAGGAGTCTGCCCTGTTTATCAGAATGTTACCGGACAGGCAGTGAACGACCCGGAGATCATCAAGTCGAACCTCATCAAACAGCTTACAGCCCCGGTCTATTGGACACAGACAATGGAGAATATGATAGCGGCAGGCGTAAACCAAGTGGTAGAGGTGGGACCTGGCACAGTGCTTCAAGGTCTCTTCAGAAAAATGAATAACAATATAGAGCTGTCAAGCGCATCAGTGGAATAAGCGCTAAAAGCGATGAGACGCAACTATCTAACTCCTGTCATGTTGTCTGTAGCAGTGGCCGTGGGCGTACTGTTAGGCATTATTATCTCACGCTCAAACAATGCGTTAAAGACCCCCTTCCTCAACTCTGGCAATATGAACGTGGTGGATAAGGTTCTCTATTTGATTGAAAATGAATATGTCGATACTGTCAATATCAATGAGTTGCAGGTTAAGGCGGTGACAAGCGTCATTGACGGCATGGACCCTCACAGCGAGTATTTCATTCCCGAGGTGCTCGAGGAGGTGACAGAAGACCTGCAGGGCAGTTTCGACGGGATAGGCGTCAGCTTCCGTATCGAGAAAGACACCATCACCGTCATTAACACCATAAAAGGAGGCCCTTCGGAGAAGGTCGGGATATTGGCAGGAGACAGAATAGTTTATGTAGGAGACAGCCTCGTAGCAGGAAACGGCATCACAAACGCTAAGGCGATGAAATACCTCAAAGGTCCTCGCGGGACAACAGTTGATGTGAGAGTGTTCCGCAGAAACGTCGAGGGGCTGATTGATTTCACTATAACACGTAACGTCATCCCTACATATAGCGTTGAGGTGGCATATATGATCAATGACAGTACCGGATATATCAAACTGTCGAAATTCATCGCTACCACATACAAGGAGTTTGTGAAAGCCGTTAAAAAACTGCAGGCCGAAGGAATGAAAGAACTTATCTTCGATCTGAGGGACAACAGCGGAGGATACCTTTCGGAAGCCGTTGATATTGTTGATGAGATGCTTGCAAAAGGCAGCCTGATAGTCTATACCCAGGGAGAACATCGCCCACGACAATACATATTCGCGAGAAGAAACGGAATCCTTGAGGAAACACCGGTGAAAATACTCATCAACGAAGGATCAGCATCCGCGAGCGAGATCGTGGCAGGCGCATTGCAGGATAACGACAGGGGCATTATCATCGGCAGACGCTCGTTCGGTAAAGGCCTCGTGCAAGAACAGTTCGACCTTGGCGACGGCTCCGGACTCCGACTTACCGTGGCACGTTACTATACGCCTACAGGCAGATGTATCCAGAAACCTTATGACGGTGACAGAGAGAAATATCTATTCGAGGCATACGACAGATATTCGTCAGGAGAAATGTACAGCATCGACAGTATTCATTTTGCCGACACACTCAAATACACAACACCAGGCGGTAAAATAGTGTATGGCGGAGGCGGCATAATGCCGGATGTATATGTCCCTCTGAAAATAGACTCTACGGAATTCCTCTTCAACAAAATCGTCAACTCAAACATTTTGTTCCATTATGCGTTCGACTTCTCTGATTCCCATAGAGAAGAAATATTGAAATTCAACAACGTATCCGATTTTAATAAAAACTTCAAGTTCACCGATAAAATGTTCAATGAGGTTCTTGGACAGGCAAAGGAAAAGAATATCACAGGCACTGACGAACAAATCGCTGCGGCAAGGGAACTGATGCCCGCTCTTTTCAAAGCATACGTGGCCCGGAATATTTTTGGAGATGATGCTTTCTATCTCTTGTACCAAGAAATTGACAACATTTTACAAGAGGCGTTAAAAAATTAAAATTAATCTTGCGAAGATTATCAAATAATTTCATATCTTTGCACCCCGAATTGAATGTTATGAAAAAAGAAGAAAACAAATATACGATTCAATTGGACAGCATGCCATTCGGTAATAATGATTTTCAATTTGTTATCGATGACAGCTTCTTCGGAGAAAGAGAGTGTTCCGAAGTAAAAAGTGGTGTCGTAAACCTTCTTCTTAACGTTGAAAAATTAGACTCTATGTTCATTTTGACGTTGAATTTCGAAGGATTTGTTGTTCTTCCCTGTGACAGATGCGGAGATGACTATAATCAGAGAGTCAGCAGTGTCGCGAAGATTTTCTTGAAATATGGAGCGGTTAACGACATTGACAACGATGATGACGATATCATCTTCATAAACAAAAACGAGAATGATTTTGACCTGACTGATATCATTTACGACTATATCAGCGTCTCGTTGCCGATGCATAGGGCACATGAGAACGAGAACGATTGTAATCAAGATGTGATTAAATATCTTGAAGAAAGCGAAAGAAGACAAAGTCAGCGACAGACCGATTTGGGCAACCCGGTTTGGAGCAATTTGATGGAACAATTGAAAGATAAATTAGATAATTAATAATTAAAAAAAATAGTGTAAAATGGCACATCCTAAACGAAGACAGTCTCATACAAGAGGCGCAAAGAGAAGAACTCATTACAAAGCAGAAGTTCCAACATTGGCAACATGCCCAGTAACAGGTGCAATCCACGTATTTCACAGAGCTTACTATGTTGACGGCGACCTTTATTATAAAGGAAAACTCGTCATGGAAGGCGCAAAGAAATAATATCGTGTTGTATGCTTATAAATAAAGATTTGCTTCATCGGAAAGATAATTGTCCGGTGAAAAAATCTTTATTGCCTTTTTGATATATATAAACAAGTAATTTTTTTCATAATCTTTATATTGTTTTTCCCCGCCTTTCGCGTAAAGGTGGGGTTTTTGGCGTGATTGCAGATCGAGAGCCGAAGGGACAAGATTTATGTGAGTCTATAGTGTAACGGACAAATAAAACGACGGCGAAGGTAGTACCCGTTTTAAAGATAAGACGACAACGTAGGACAACATTAGACAACGATTTTTATAGGTGTCAGGTAAACATTTCGATATAAAACGATTCAAAATTTCCCGGACACCAATAATAAAAAAACCGCAGTGCGTCATCGTTGCATTGCGGATATGTGTCGCGAAGCAAGTTTCCATTATCCCATTTTGCCGGTGAGGTATGCCTTGGTGCGTTCATCGGTAGGGCATGAGAACATTTTTGTAGTGTCGTCGTATTCTATCAACTCTCCGAGATACATGAACATAGAGCGTGAGGAGATTCTCATTGCTTGTCCCATATTGTGCGTCACTATGAGGATAGTCACCTCTTTCTGCAATTCGGTTAGCAGTCCTTCTATGTGTTTTGTCGCAATAGGGTCGAGGGCAGAAGTAGGTTCGTCCATGAGCAAGATGTCGGGTTTCATTGCCAAGGCGCGTGCTATGCAAAGCCTTTGCTGCTGTCCTCCTGACAGGAATGTACCTTTTTTGTTCAGCACTTCTTTTACTTCTTCCCATAACGCCACGCTTTTAAGGCAGCGTTCCACTGTCTCGTCTTTCTCTGACTTTGAGAGGTGTATGCCGTTTAAGGTGAAGCCAGCCAAGACGTTTTCGGATATGCTCATCGTAGGGAAAGGTGTTGGGCGTTGGAACACCATTCCTATATGGCGGCGCACATCGATAGGTTGCATTGAGATGATATTATCGCCATTCAGCAGTATCTCTCCGTCAACATGAATGTTGGGGTAGAGGCTGTGCATGAGGTTAACTGCGCGGAGCAATGTGCTTTTGCCGCAGCCCGAAGGTCCCATAATTGCGGTGATGGTGTTCCTTTCAATCTCCGCCGAGACGTATTTTACAGCCATCGTCTGTTTGGTATAAGAGACGCATGTGTTTTTAAACTCAAGAATAGGTTTTACTGATTCCATTTTTTTGAAAGATAATTTGCTGTGAGATTTAATGTTAGAACGAAAAGTAACAAGAACAATGATGCGCCCCAGATAAGTTCTTGCAGATAAGGGTCGTTAAAGAACTCCCAGATTTGGAGAGGCACTGCTGAGATGGGTTTGTTTATGCTCCAGCGTATTACGGAGCAGCCTAAGGCGGTGAACATCAATGGTGCTGTCTCGCCTATGACTCTTGAGATGGCGAGTAGTATGCCAGTGAATATTCCGCCGAATGCAGCGGGCAGTTGCACTTTGAGCATGACCCGAGCCTTATTCCCACCTAATGCGAGTCCCGCCTCTTTGAGTGATGTCGGCAAAATCTTCAGTGTCTCTTCTGTTGAGCGGATGATGAGTGGGAGCATCATGATGGCTAACGCTACGCTTCCGGCTATTGCCGAGTAGCCTTTCATAGGGACTACGACCCAGATGTATGTTATGATGCCGATAATCACTGACGGCGTGCCTTGCAGCAGGTCGGTGAGATAGCTTACCACCTGTGCATAACGGCTTTTGCTGTTTTCCGCAAGGAAGGCGCCGCACAATATTCCGATAGGAATGGCCACCACTACCGCCATGCTCAGTATTATAAAGGTGCCTATGATGCCGTTGGCAATGCCTCCCGGTATAGGCTCTCCTGCTTCTATAGCCTTCATCGCCCTATAAGCAGTGGGAGTAGGTTCGGTGAAAAACTGCCACGAGAACTGGTCGTATCCGCGGAACAGCACCTCGCATAATATGGCTAATAGCGGTACAGCTGTGAGTACGGCGAAAAAGCAGATTCCCCATAACATCAGCTTGTCTTTTATGATTCTATGTTTTGTTGAGATGTTTATCATAGCTTAAGATATTCTTGCGCGCTTAATCATGAATTTTCCTAACATATTGATTACTGCTGTGATAAGGAACAGTAAGAGACCTATCGCTATTAGTGACGAGAGACGCAGTCCATCGGCCTCGCCGAATTGGTTGGCTATGATGGAAGCCATGGAGTTGCCTGTTGACGTCAGTGATTCGGGTAGGTTGTTTGTGTTGCCGATGAGCATTGTCACTGTCATCGTCTCACCTAATGCGCGCCCTATTGCTAAGACGAACGATGAGAAGATTCCAGAGCCTGCGACGGGGAAGATGACTCTCCTCACCACCTCGGCTCGTGTCGCTCCCAGACTATATGCGCTCTCTTTCAGTTCGTTGGGCACCATTTTGATGAACTCCGCGCTCAATGATGCGGCGTATGGCACTATCATTATCGCTAACACTAACGAGGCGGTGAGGATTCCTGAGCCTTGTGGCGATATATGCAGCGCGATAATCAATGGACGCAGGGTGTAGAAACCCCATAAGCCGTAGATTACTGACGGGATACCAGCGAGAAGGTCGGTGACGGTGGCAAGCACCCCCGCGACCTTTGTACCCTTGAAATACTCTCCCGTAAATAAGGCCACAGGCAGTGAGAACGGTATGCAGAACAATAACGCTAACAATGTCGTGAGCAGCGTGCCGGTTATGAACGGAAGCGCACCGTAATGCTCGTCGCCCTCGGTATAGCTCCAATCCGTGGAAGTCAGGAAGTTGAAGAACCCGAAATGCTCAAAAGCATCATAAGCGTCAGTAACGAGCGCATATATTATGCCTCCGCATACTATAGGCACCGTTATTGACGCGATGAATATTATAGCTTTGTAGATTTTATCGCTCATGGTTCTTAATTGAGTATTGGTGAGCCATTATATGTCACAGTCTTGAGGTTCTTCAGACTCAACTCTTTAGCTCTTGCCGGAAGTGGTGCGTAATGAACCTCTTTCGTGATGTTCTGTGCCTCGTCTGAAAGAATGTACTGTAACATGTCGAGGGTTGCAACGGCCTGCTCTTTTGTCCTGTCAGAGTAGTTTTGCTCTTTGTAGATGATAATCCATGTGAAGCAGCTGATAGGATATGCGCCTGATGCGTTGGAGTTTGTGATAGAAGTGCGGGTGTCGGCTGGAATCTCCCCAGATGCTGCTGCGGATATTGACGCTGCCGATGGTTCTACAATTTCGCCGCGGCTGTTCTCAATCTTTGCGTATGGGATTTTCTGTGCGAAGGCGTATTCTGAACCGACGTAACCAATGGAGTTCTTTGTCTGTGAGACGATTCCCGCTACTCCAGGATTGCCCTTTGCTGCTTGTCCGGCAGGGAAGTTTACCGATTTGCCTGCGCCGAACTTCGCTGCCCAGCTCTTGCTGACTTTGGTGAGATAGTCGGTGAAGACAAATGTTGTACCTGAGCCATCGGAGCGGAATACCGGAATGATGTCCTCTTCAGGAAGGCTCTCGTTAGGGTTCATAGCCTTGATGCGCGGGTCGTTCCATTTCTTTATCTCTCCTGCGAAGATGTCGGCTATTATCTCACCTGAAAGGTTGAGGTTCTTAACGCCATCAAGATTATAGGCGAGGACAACAGCACCCATACATGTTGGGACGTGGATTACTGCAGGCATCTCTGCCATGTCTTTGTCTGAAAGGAATGCGTCGCTGCCGGCGAAGTCAACAATCTTGTCCTTCAAGTTACGTACACCGCCTCCTGAGCCAATGCCGCCGTATGCTACTATATCACCGTGTATCTTTGAGAACTCCTCGAAAGCTACGTTGTAGAATGGCAATGGGAACGTGGCACCGGCTCCTGATAATTGTTGTGACTTCCTTGTCTCACTGTTGCTGTCGCCACATGATGTGAGTGCGAGAGCAATTAATAATGTCATCATTGACATAAAAATCTTTTTCATTTTTTTATTTTTTTAAAGTTGCTTTTTTGTTGTTTATAATCCGAAATAGAAGTTGACGTATGCTGAGTAATAATCTTTTACTCCATCTGCCTTTGGCATGTTCATTCTGAAGTTAGGCGCGATTTTCACGTTCTTTCCAACCTTGAACTGAGCTCCAACTATCGCTGCTGACTCGTCTTTTGCAATGTTGAAGTTGTCTTTTGAGCTTAAGTCGTCATATCTTGCGTAGATGTCGGTCGATTTTGCAACTTTTACTGAGGCGTATGCCGAGAAGCCGTATAGGTCTTCACCTTCTTTATAAGAGTTGTTCTTCAGATAGTTATACTCTGCGCCGAGAGAAAAGGCCTTGCATTTGTAACCGATGAATGCTGCCGCGTTGATGATGTTTTTGTTGCCTTCTTCCACGCTCTCGTTCAAACCGCCGTACAGTCTGATTTGCAGGTTCTTGATGGGTGAGATGGTGAGTCCTAAACCGTAGTTGAGACCGTTCTTAATCTGTATTTTCTTGTATCCCTCTCCGTTGACGATGATAGCGTCTGCTGAAAGCCAGTCGGTTATCTTATACGCTGCCGATAAACCTAAGTCGGCACTGCTTCCGAATTTGTATTGGTCTTGGAACGACTTCATGATATAGCGGTATCCCCAGAATTTCTCTTGGAAGTTGAACTGTGTGGTTGAGATGAGACCTCCGTTTAATGTGAAGTTCCCGCTTTTCCATTGTATCAAGGCGTTCTTGATATATGCTATCCTCTGGTAGTCATCAACGCTTGACGATTTGCCGATGTCCATCACAGCTTTCACTGACAAGCCTTTCCCGATCTCTTGTTGATAACCGAGGTATGCCCGCTCTAACTCGAAACCGCGGTCATCGCCCTTGTCTCCAAATCCTGTGTGGAAGTTGCTGAATACCTGAATGATAGCAGTGCCTTCCTGTTTCTCTGTTTTCACTTCTTGTGCTGTGGCTGTTAAGCCGATGCAGGCTAATAAACCTGCCATGATAATGTTTTTTTTCATTTTGGTTTGAATTTTTTTGTACTGCAAAAGTGAGGAGTTAACATTACATGATTATTTCAAAATGATTAGGCTTGTGTTAAATGATTCTACATATTTGTTACATTTTTATTAAATGTTGTAATGAATGCGTGCCTGCCGCGTTTTTCTTGTACTTTTGCATTAATTAATATGTATTATATGGAATCGGAACGTATTTTGATTGTTGATGATGAGGAGACGTTATGCGAGGTCCTTAAACTTAACCTTGAAAATGAAGGCTATGATGTTGATACAGCTTTCAGCGCTGAGCAGGCTATGACATACGACCTGAAACGTTATTCGCTTATCCTTCTTGATATCATGATGGGCGAGATTAGCGGCATCAAGATGGCGAAGATGATGAAGTCTGATGTTGCTACTGCCGATATACCTATTATATTTTGTACCGCGCGCGATACCGAGGACGATATGGTTATGGGGTTGAACCTTGGCGCCGACGACTATATTGTGAAGCCTTATACCGTGCGAAATGTTGTTGCGAGGGTTAAAAGCGTGTTGAGACGGGTGTCTTCGCACAAGGCTTCTGTCATTAATGAGCGTCAGAATGTCCTTAAGGTTGACGGCCTCGTCCTTGACCTTGAGTTTAAACGCTGTACCGTTGACGGAGTGGAGGTTAAACTTGCACGAAAAGAGTTCGAGTTGCTTGCTTACCTCATCTCCAACCGTGGCAAGATTTGCTCCCGTGAACAGATCCTAAGCCGGGTCTGGAGCGACGAGGTCGTTGTGCTTGATCGTACTATCGATGTGAATATCACACGCTTGCGGTCTAAGATAGGTGAATATAGCTCTTATATCGTTACACGCTCTGGCTTTGGTTATGGGTTCCGCGATTAAAATCTCATACCATAAGAGGCTGTTCCTTTTCCTCCTTGTTTTCTCATGGTCTATGGTGCTGTGTTTCATAGTGTTCCAATATATGCGCGAGAAACAGTATAAGGCCGATTTCCTGAACGCCCAGCTACAGATCTATAACCGCAGTCTCCTTGAGACGGTTGAGGAAGGACTGCCTTTCGAGTCTTATATTGATACCCACGAGCAGCCTTTCCCAGAAATACGTATCACTATCATCACTCTCTCTGGCGCTGTGGTTTATGATAATAAGATTCCTATCGACTCCCTTGATAATCATAGAAATAGGCCAGAAGTCGCAGGTGCGATGAAAAACGGCTCCGGCTATCATATTGAAAGACAGTCGTCGAGTGACGGACGAAAATATTTCTACTCTGCAACAAAAGGCGAACGTGTCATCGTTCGTACAGCCATACCTTTCAACGACACTCTGCGCGAACTGCTGAAAACCGATTGGTCTTTCCTTGTGGTGATGATTTCTATCAGTATGATAATGAGTGTGATAGGCTATTTCGCATCAAAAAGAATGGGAGAGAATATCGAACGGCTAAACCGTTTTGCGGCAAAGGCGGAGAAAGGAGAGTCGTTTAATGAGGACGAGATGTTCCCGAACGACGAACTCGGTTCTATCTCAAATCATATCGTAAGGCTTTACTCTCAATGGCAGCAGACTATCGTTGACAGAGACATCGCACATGATGCCGCTATGCGCGAAGAAGAGGAGAAGATCCGCATTAAAAGAGACCTTTCCAACAATATCAACCATGAGTTGAAAACGCCTGTTGCCGCGCTTCAAGTCTGCCTCGAAACATTGTTGTCCGGCATCAAGCTTACCGATGAGAAACGCCAGGAACTGATAGAGAGATGTTATGTCAACAATAACAGGTTACGCCGCCTCCTTGATGACGTCTCCCTGATAACGCGTATGGAGGACGGCAGTCAACTTATTGGGATAGAAGATATTGTGTTAAATGAAATCGTCTCCGGCATTGCTGAGGAACTTGAACTCCTTCCAGAAGAAGAGCGTATGACCCTGCATGTCGATTTCAAAGAGAGAGTGGAAATAGAAGGCAATCTCTCGCTCATCGGCTCTATTTTCAGCAACCTTACCGATAATGCGATAGCTTATTCGGGAGGGCATAATATCAATATTGTTCTGCTTGAGAGCGATGCGGAAAAATGTGTCATTCGTTTTGAAGACGACGGATGCGGTGTCGAGGAGACCCAGCTGCCACATCTTTTCGAGCGATTCTACAGGGTTGACAAAGGACGCTCTCGTAAGAAGGGCGGCACCGGCCTCGGACTCGCAATAGTGAAACACGCCGTGCAGTTTCACGGAGGCTCTATCTCTGTCGCAAACCGTGAGGGCGGCGGATTGCGCTTCGATTTCTCATTGAAAAAACATAACAAAACGAACTCGTAAATTCCGCTTCCTTCTCTGCTTAAATTGCTGATTACAGACGTTTTCCTAAAAAATAAGCGAGAAATAAGAATTATTGAGAAAATGTTTGTACTTTTACAAGCTGAATAAAAAGCTGAATACAGATGGAAAATTTCATAGTATCCGCGCGGAAATACAGGCCTGCGACATTTCAAAGCGTCGTAGGACAACACGCCATCACTTCCACTCTGCAGAACGCCATAAGGAATAACACCCTCGCACAGGCCTTCCTTTTCTGCGGACCGAGAGGCGTCGGCAAGACAACATGCGCACGAATCATGGCTAAGACTATCAACTGCTTACACCCAACACCCGATATGGAGGCGTGTAACGAATGCGAGTCGTGCGTGAGCTTTAATAATAACGCCTCATTCAATATCTTCGAACTCGATGCCGCGTCAAACAGCGGCGTTGACGATATTCGCGCTCTTATCGAACAGGTGCGTATCCCTCCTCAGATAGGTCAATATAAGGTGTATATCATTGATGAGGTCCACATGCTGTCAGGCGCCGCCTTCAACGCTTTCCTCAAGACTTTGGAGGAACCTCCGGTATATGCGAAGTTTATTCTCGCTACTACCGAGAAACATAAGATCCTGCCTACTATCTTGTCAAGATGCCAGATTTTTGACTTCAAACGTATCACAGTGGAGGATATAACATCCCATCTTCAATACATTGCCTCAAAAGAAGGTGTCTCCGCCGATGAGGACGCACTGAATGTCATCGCACAGAAAGCCGACGGCGCACTCCGTGACGCTCTCTCTATCTTCGACCAGATGGTGAGCTTCTCAGGAAACAATATCACTTATCACGATGTTATTGAGAACCTTAACGTCCTCGATTGCGACTATTACTTTAAAATGGTCGATTTTATTCTTGCCAATGACATCAACTCTATCCTTCTGCTTATCAACGATGTCATAACAAAAGGCTTTGACCCTCAGCATTTTATTCAGGGGATGGCGTCGCATCTGCGTAACCTTCTTCTGGGAAAAGACACGCGTGTGATAGGCATCATGGAGGTCAGCGGGCAACTGAAGTCGAGATATGCGCAACAGGCATCGTTGTGCGGTAACGCATTCCTTCTCAGAGCATTAGATATCGCTAACGAATGTGATTTGAATTTCCGTAACGCGAATAACAAGCGTCTGCATCTCGAAATCGCTATTTTGAAGATGACGATGCCTCAGACTATGCAGCAGCCTGTTGTTTCGCAACCGATGCAGCAGTTTTCGGCACAGCCTAAGTCGCAGGGTATGCAACAGCCTGTGAGTCAGGGTGTTATGCAGCCAAGGCAGCCCAACGCTCCACAGCAGATGCAACAAAATGCGCCGCAATATTCTCAAGGTGCGCAGGCTCAGAACTATGTGGCTCCGCAACAGCAGCGGGCGCAACAGGTCGATGCAGCTCCTCAGCCACCAAAGATAGTGGGAAGAATCAAGAAGCCGGGCACACTGTCTATCAACGATAGCGTGGAGGATAAGAAGGAAACAGAAGTGCGAGAGGAGATACGCAACAACCCTTTTACAGATGAGATGTTAGCCGTAGCGTGGAAGAAATTCGTCGATACATATAAAGAGAAATCGCCGAGTTTCGTGGCTGGCATCGGGAAATATCAACCCACGCTGGAGGGGAGCAAGATTCATTATCAGATAGATAATGTCTTGGTCGCAAAAGATATGGCGAATATCGGTCTCTTGCGAGAACACCTTGCCAAGGAGCTTGACAACAACTGCTTCGAGCTTGTATATCATATTGTTGAGCACCCTGTTGATGAAATCGCCTACACCGATAGAAGCCGTTTCGAGAAAATGGTGGAGGCAAATCCAAATTTACTGACCTTGATGAAAGGTCTTAACCTTGAAATAGAAGAATAGAATGGGATTTAAGAAATGGTTTGGCAGTACATATCTCAAGTTGAGAGGATGGACTATTGTAGGAAAATTTCCGGAGGGAGTGAAGAAAAGCGTTGTGATTTCCGCGCCTCATACAAGTATTGAGGACTTCATCATAGGACGTTGTTTTTTCTGGAACGAGGGACGTCCGGTGAAATTCCTGATAAAACAGGAGTTTTTCAAGAACCCTCTCTTGCGCAAAATCCTTGTGAAGATGGGTGGTATCCCTGTCGATAGAAGCAAGGGTAATACGATGATAATTAAGACGGCAGCGGTTTTCAAACAATATGATGAGCTGAATATCGTTATCACTCCTGAAGGTACTCGTAAGCGCGTCGAGAGATGGAAACGCGGCTTCTATTATATAGCCGAGTTGGCTGAAGTGCCTGTCATTCTTGGATTTATGGATTTTAAAACGAAAAAATGCGGCTTCGGTCCAGCGCTTTATCCTTCAGGCGATTTTGATAAGGACTGGTTGATGATAGAGAACTTCTACCGCGGAATGGTAGGCAAGGTGCCAGGCTGCTTTAATTTGGAATGATATGGGTAAGAGCAAATGGTTTGAGAAGATAAAGAGAAAATTTAAGGTCATAATCATCCACCCCGAAACCTACGAGGAGAGAGGCAGTTTCAAAACAAGCAGGCTGATCTTGACAGTAGTTTTCGTCTCATACACGGTTTTCCTTATCGCCGGCACCGCATGCCTCGTGGTGTTTACCCCTTTGCGCGAGCTTATCCCCGGATATACCGACGTCTCCTTGAATAGGCGGGTTTACAATATGGAGTGTCACGCCGACTCCCTCGATGAGGCTTTCCGACAAAATGAGCTTTATATCGAGAACCTGAAGAGGATAATTTATGAGGAAGACTTCTTCGATGACAGCATAAAAGCCTTGTCGGGAAAGACAGAGTCAATAGGCGGAGTGGTGAAAAACGGTAACGTGAGGTCGTCAAACGATAGCATGTTTAGGGCGCACTTCGAGGCAGAGGTACAATATAACCTTTTCAATTCCACTTTCATCGATTCTGATGATAACCTCAATATGCCAACCTTCTTCGTTCCACTTAATGGATTGGTAACCAATCATTTTAATAGAAACGAGAAACATTATGGCACCGATTTGGTCGCGAACTCTGACGCAGTGATAAACGCGACAGCCGATGGTACGGTGGTGTTCTCCGATTGGAGCGTGAATATGGGATATGTTATTGCTATTCAACATTTTAATAACCTTATCTCTATCTATAAACATAATGCCGCACTGCTTCGACAAGAAGGTGATTATGTGAAAGCCGGCGACGCTATCTCTATTATCGGAGGAAGCGGGTCGATTTCCACCGGACCGCACCTGCATTTCGAGTTATGGTACAACGGAAGACCCCTAAATCCAGAAGATTATATTTCTTTTGAGGTAAAATGATTTTTTTATTGTGATTTTCATTATTTTTGCACAAAATTTTAAACAATGACAGTATTAATTAAGATAATACAAGTAATCCTTGCACTTTCAATCCTCGTAATAATACATGAGTTCGGACATTTTATAGCATCACGTATCTTCGGAGTAAGAGTTGAGAAATTCTATATGTTCTTCGATTGGAAGTTCTCTATCTTCAGATGTAAGAAGGTTAATGGGAAATGGCGTTTTAAATTCTTCTGTAAGAATGAACCGGAAAAATATATCACCCATGAGCATGTTGACCCTGTAACAAACAAGAAATCATATACTTATGAGCCTATCGACCTTGATTCACTGCCTGATGACGATTGGAGGAAATATGAAGACGGCACTGAGTTCGGACTTGGATGGGTGCCTCTCGGCGGTTATTGCAAGATAGCGGGAATGGTTGACGAGTCGATGGATGCCGCACAGATGGCCCAGGAGCCAAAGCCTTGGGAGTTCAGGACAAAACCGGCATGGCAGCGGCTGATAATCATGATCGGTGGTGTCTGCATGAACGTCATACTCGCCTTTGTTATCTATATCGGACTCCTCTCAAGATACGGAGAGCAGTACCTCCCGACCGCGGAAGTCAACAAATATGGTATTACCGTCGATAGTCTCGCCTATGACTTCGGCCTGCGTGATGGCGATAAGGTGTTGTCCGTGAACGGTGAAGTGATAGAGAATTTCAGTCAGATACCGATGTCTATCGTTTTAGACGAGGCTAAATATATAGAGGTGGAGCGTGATGGCAATATAGTGAAGGTGGAACTACCTGAAGATGCAACGAGAAAGATGCTCAAAGAACAGAGCGGTTTCATAGGATTCAGAATGCCGTTTGTTGTAGAAGAGGTGGCACAAGGCTCTCCGGCAGAGAACGCTGGCGTTATGATAGACGACAGAATAATCGCTGTCAATGGTATCAGCACTCCATATTTCAATGATTTCAAAGGAGTTATTGGTGACTTTAGGAATCAAGATATCGACCTGACGCTTTTGAGGGATAGCGACACAATAGTGAAGAGACTGCACATGTCAGACGATGCCGTCATCGGCGTTGTTGCGAAACAGATGCTGTGTCTTGCCACCCATGATTATACATTCTGGGAGTCAATACCGCGCGGTTTTAAGAAGACATGTAAGGAACTCGGAGACTATTGGAAACAGGTGAAGCTTATCTTCACCCCGAGCACTGGCGCATACGAGAGCATAGGCGGATTCATCACTATCGGAAGCATCTTCCCTGAGAAATTCGTATGGGAACTCTTCTGGAGAATGACAGCCCTGCTTTCAATCATACTCGCCGTGATGAATATTCTGCCTATCCCCGGACTCGACGGCGGACACGTGCTCTTCCTGCTTTGGGAAGTGATAACGCGCCGCAAACCAAGCGAGAAATTCCTCGAGAGAGCCACAATGATAGGCTTTATTTTCCTTATGCTACTCCTTATTTACGCTAATGGCAGCGATATTATCCGACTGTTTAAGTAACACCTTATATATATAAGTCCTTGGTTAAAAAAAATAGTCAGTGCAATAAAGAAAATAATGTTTCGTTTAAAAACAAGTTAATTAGAAATAAGTGCGAAAAATAGAAAAAATATTACTTTTATTGGTCTGTACATTGGCATTGAACGCCTTGAGCGCTCAACAGATGCCGATGTTCACCAATTATGGTAATTCTTATTCTGTGATAAACCCGGGTTTCTTTGGAATGAGCGAGGGGGTGAACGCTAACGGAATCTATAGGAACCAATGGACGGGATTCAAGGACAGTTTCACCGGTGAGGTAGTCTCGCCTGTCACTTTCCTCATTTCTGCCGATATGCCTATCAAGGCTCTCGGAGGAGGTGTCGGAATCTCCATTATGAAGGACCAAGTAGGTTTCGAGAGCAGCGTGGGAGTGAACCTCGGTTATTCCTATCATTTCGATTTAGCGGCCGGGACACTCGGTCTCGGATTGTCAATGAGCCTGAATAATAGGAATGTCGATTTCTCAAAGGCTAACCCATTGAATCAGAATGACCCGGCTATCCCAACAGGACAACAGGCGGATATGCTTTTCGATGTCAATTTAGGACTGTTCTATCTTATCCCGGAGACATTCTATGTGGCCGTTTCCGGTACAAACCTCTTGGAATCGAAAGGTAAAGCCCTTGATGGAAATGCAACCTCAAGCGCATGCTTCACAGGCGACCGCACGTTCTTCCTCGTTGCAGGCTATGAATACCAATTCGCTGACCCAAGGTTTATGTTGAACCCCTCACTGTGCGCGATGACGAACTTCGCATCGTCCCAATTTAATGTCACAGCGCGCTTGTGGTACAATAATAAAATAAATATCGGCGTTAATTACAGGTATCAGGAGTCGGTTGACATCTTGTTTGGGTTCAAATTCAAGGAAGTAATGATAACTTATGCCTATGATATTAACACAATGGGTATTAGCGTACCAGGCTCACATGAGGTCTCGGTAAGTTATTGTTTCAAACTTGATTTGGACAAATCGCCTCGTATCTATCGTAGTATCAGATACTTATAGATTGTTGAAAAAAATAACGCGTAGGTTGAAATGTTTTTGTGAAAAATAAATAAAAATAGATTATTTTTGGACGCTTTTAATGTTTGGAAAAATCTTTGAGATTATAAATGAAAATAATGACTATAATATGAGAAAAATTTTGTTATTAAGCCTTGTGGCATTGGTGTTGGCAGGATGCAGCAATACTAATCAAGGAGAATTGGTGGGAGTTAGAAATAAGTCGGTCTCATTCTATCAGCCTGACCCTTACGGAATGGTATTCGTGCCTATGGGAAATTATACTATGGGTGTTGGAGGTCAAGATATTACATCGAGTAATATAGCTCAGGGTAAGAATATCTCGGTCTCGGCATTCTATATGGATGAGACTGAGATTACCAATAACGAGTATCGTGAGTTTGTGTATTATGTCAGGGATTCTATTGCTCGTACATATCTCGGTGAGGTTGACGCAGAGAGATACCTTATCACAGAAAACAAGAAGACTGGTGAGACATACGACCCGCCTTATCTCAATTGGGAAGAGAAGATAGAGTGGCGTAGTGACAATCAGGATTATAGGGAAGCCCTCGAGCCTATGTTCATTCCTGAGAATGAACGTTATCACGGAAGAAAAGAGATAGACGCGAGGAAGCTCGTCTATCATTATATGTGGATAGACCTCAGAGCCGCAGCAAGAAAAGAGTATAGGGAAGACTCTGATTATCATAATGGCGCTTTTGCGAACCGTCCACAGGGTATGGCAGACCGCTCGGTATATATACATAGCGACGACATTAATATCTATCCTGACACTTTGGCATGGATACATGATTACTCATACGCTTTCAACGACCCTCTGACAGAGAAGTATTTCTGGCATCCGGCATACGACAACTATCCTGTGGTGGGTGTCAACTGGAACCAGGCAAAGGCGTTCTGCGTATGGCGCACCGAGAAACTGAACAAATATCTCATGAAGAACAAAGGCGAGACAACATTCTCTGAGTTCCGCCTCCCTACCGAGTCGGAATGGGAATGGGCGGCCCGTGGCGGTCACCAGCTCAACCCTTATCCATGGGGCGGACCATACACCCGTAACGAGAAAGGCTGCCTCCTCGCAAACTATAAGCCTCTACGCGGGAACTATATCGCTGACGGCGGACTTACAACCCTCGTTGTCGGACATTATCCACCAAACGACTGGGGACTCTACGATATGGCAGGAAACGTGGCTGAATGGACATCAAGCGCTTATGACCCCGTATCATATAACTTCACTTGGGATATGAACCCTGATTACGTCTATAACGCAAACCCTGACGATGACCCTGTCATGAAGAGAAAAGTCATCCGCGGCGGCTCATGGAAGGATATCTCTTATTATCTGCAAGTGACAACAAGAGACTATGAGTACCAAGATACAGCCAAATGCTATATCGGATTCCGTTGCATTCAGCCATACCTCGGACGCCAAAAAGGTGACAACCCTTCAAAAGCATCTCGCGTCTATAATTGATTTAGAATAAATAAATAGTTTTTTGAATATTAAATTATCATTATCATGTCATTTAAAGAATTTTCTGAAAGTAAGAAGTATAAAAACTTCATGTCAAAAGTCTATGGATTTGGTGCGACAATAGTTTTGGTCGGTGCCCTTTTTAAACTTACCCACTGGCCGGGAGCCAATATCCTGCTTACCGTTGGTCTTCTTACAGAGGCTGTGATTTTCTTCTTCTCCGCATTCGAACCCGCACATATCGAACCGGATTGGAGTCTGGTCTATCCTGAATTGTGGGAACTCTATCACGGAGAGGGATCGCCTTCAAAATCACAAAAAAACACAGTGAGAACAGCCGGTAGCAACACATCGACAGGAGATAAACTTGATGAAATGTTCGAGAATGCCGGTATCACAGCGAAATCGTTGGAGAAACTGAGCGAAGGTTTTAACAAACTTGGAGAGAACGCTGAGAAAATGGCAGAGATGAGCAATGCCGTAGCAGCTACAAATAACTATACTAATGCATTGAATAAAGCCGCCGAGTCAGTGAAAGCAATGGAATCACAACTGAATGGCTCAGTAAACTTCAGCGCTACAAGCAAGAAACTGAACGATACTATGGTTAACTATATCGAGAAAGTTAACGCATCGGTACAATCTACAGAAACTCTCAATCATCAGATGAACGACTTGTCAAAACGTATCGCAGCAATGAACAACGTCTATGGCAACATGCTCTCTGCAATGAATATTAAATCCTAACCTCTTCAATAAATATTAAAGGAAATGTCAGGAACAAAAGAAACACCAAGGCAGAAGATGATCGGTATGATGTACCTGGTCCTCACAGCCTTATTGGCATTGAATGTGTCTGCTGATATCCTTGATGCTTTCGCAATCGTTAACGATGGCCTGGAGAAAACCAACGCCAGTGTGGAGACAAAAATTGAGGAGTATTACCAAACATTCGGCCAACAATATGATAGACAACCTGAAAAGGTGAAAGACTATTGGGAAAAAGCAAACCTTATCCGTACTAAGACTGACGAGATTATCAACTATATCGAAAAAGATGTCAAAGTGCCTCTGATTATTCAAACCGAAGGTATCTCGGAAGAGGAACTGCTTAACAATAAAGACCCTAAAACAGCTCTTATCAGGGATTTCTCTAAAATAAATCCTAATAACCGCCGTGTGTTCTATGAGTTCGAACTCAAAAATATCGGAGCTAAAGATAAGTATGACGCAGCAACAAACTTCATGATTGAAAAAGGTAACGCGACAGTCCTTAAAGAGAAAATCAATGATTACCGGAACTTCGTCATCACCACTCTCGAAAGCGCAGGTATTAAGAACTATAGCAGCCATGTCGGCCTGCTAACGGATGTTGACCATAATGGGAATAAGATTATCTATACAGATAACGACGGCAAAGAACTGAGCTGGGAGAATAAGAACTTCCACCATATCATTCTTACAGCTGAAATAGCGATCCTTAACAAAATCGTTGGCGAGATTCAGACAACAGAGTATGACGCTATCTCCGAACTCTTCAAGGAAATCGGCTCAACAGATTATAAGTTCAACTCCTTGACAGCAAGGGTTATGGAAAAAAGCGACTACGTCCTCAAAGGCCAGAACTATGAGGCGGAGATCTTTATCGCCGCCCGCGACACCACCAAATCGTTCGATGTAAAATATGTGATGGGCGCAGATGACTTTAATAACACTTCCGGACAACCACAACTCATTAACAGTAAGGACGGTAAGGTTATTTTGAGATTTCCAGCGACAAAAGAAGGTGTCAATAAATACGCAGGCGTGGTCGAAGTGCCAGGCCCGGATGGCGAAATGGATTACTATCATTTTAACGAGACTTTCACAGTGGCCCCTCCTTCAGCTACTATAGCCCCTACAAAAATGATGATTCTTTATAAAGGTATTGAAAATCCTATCTCTGTCTCCGCCCCTGGTATGGGACACGAGGATGTTAGCGTAACCGTTTCCGAAGGTGTGATCACTAAAGGCTCCAACCCTGGCGAGTATTTCGTGAAGGTAGGAAACACATCAAGCAGAACCGTCACTGTTACCGTTACAGCTAAAGTTGACGGCAAAACTACAACCCTTAGCAGCTATGATTTCCGCCTTAAAAAAGTGCCGGACCCGAAACCTAAAATCGGTGGCTCTATCACTGGTGGTAAAGTCGATAAAAATACTGTTATCGCAGCCGGAAATGTCCTCGCTGTCCTTGAAGACTTCGATTTTGAAGGCTATAAGTTTACTATCGATTCATATAGAGTATCTATGAATACAAGAGGTACCGACTTCGTTGATAAAGATGTCAAAGGCGCTGTGTTTACTGAAGACGTTATCAAACTTATTAAAAACGCAAAGTCCGGACAGAAAATCTCTTTCGAGAATATCGTCGCTAAAGGTCCGGATGGAGACTTGAGAGACTTGAACCCTATAATTATCCAAATAAAGTAAAATGAAGAAAGCTATTTTAATATTCACTATCGTAATCATTGGTCTTCTCTCACCAAAAGTATCGGCTCAAACAATAGTTGACAATGCTTTTGTTGACGGATTGTATGTTGAACATGCAACAGGTAAAAACAAGCCAATGCCAATGCCAACAGTCAGAGAAGCTGATGTCATGTGGAAAAAAAGAATCTGGCGTGAGATTGACTTCCGCCAAAAAATCAATCAGGGATTTTATTATCCCGTCACACCTCATCAGAATTGGAAGAACTTTATAACCATCATCCTCGATGGTATTAAAGAGGGCAGGATCCAAGCTTATGAGATTTCAGAAACAGATGAGCTTACAACGCCAATATCCTATAAAAACATCATGGACGGCTTGACAGGCTCCCATACAGAGGTCTTCCTTGACGAAAATGGATACGAGGTGAGAAAAACTATCACCGACGAGTTCTATCCTACAAGCGTACAACGCCTCCGTATCATGGAAGAATGGTATTTCGATAAACAGAGAAGCCAACTTATGGTCCGTATCCTCGCACTCTGCCCTGTAATGAATGTCGAAAAAGATGACGGCATGGGCGGCGTAAGAGTGGGTACAAAACCAATGTTTTGGATTCCTTTCGACGGCGCACGCGAGGTGCTCTCTGAATCGTATTACTTCAACCGTAACAATGCAGCTATGAAACTTACCTACGACGAAGTCTTCTGGAAACGTATGTTCGACAGCTATATCTATAAGGAAGAAAATGTTTACGACCGTACAATCCAAGATTATGCCCAAGGTGTCAACGCTATGCTTGAATCTGAAAGAATCAAACAGAGTATCATTGACTTCGAACAATACCTCTGGGATTATTGATTAATAAAGATAAAAATTTTTGAAGGAGTCTGATGCTTTTCAGGCTCCTTTTTTGTTCGCTCGGCATGGGCATTGCCTGTCGGGTGCAAGTCGTGAAGCTACCCTGTGTAAGACTATGGCCAAGTGCAAGGGACTATCGTGAGTTCAATCTAAAGGAAGCCGACGGCAGACATCTGGCCTGGCGTACTGTAACCGCATACAAGGCATACATAGGTGAGGTGGCTAAAATAGAGTAGGAGGCAAACACACATTAGCGTCCACCTCCTACTCAATTTTTTATGCTAACACTTTAAGTGTTTATTGTTATAGAGTTATCTTCTGCGTCTTGAGCTTTTCTTTTTCTCCGGGCGGTCATCATCGAATGATTTTTTTCTTTTCCTTGATCTGCCGTCATCATATTGTCTTCTGTCGTCGCGGAAGCTGTCTCTGTTTTTTCTCGACCTGTGTTCTGACATTTCGTCATCGCGTTTGCTGCGGTTTCTTCTGTCTCTGCCTCTTCCCGACTTTTCTTTAGGTTCGCCTGTTGTTATTTCAACTCTGATACCGTCTCTGTTTTTCATTGGGTCGGCGAAGCAATCTACAATAAATTGGGCATGGTCGCCATCGACGGCAACAAAAGAATAGTTTTCCATCAAATCAATATGTCCGATGCTGATATCTTTGGTGCGTGTGACATCGTTAATCTTGCCAATCAAAGAGTTGGGTTTGATATGGTCTCTTTTTCCAAGTCCGAAGAACAGACGTACCATATTGCTGTCGTCGTGTTGTTTTTTCTCTTTTTTGCCGCTGTTCTTGCTTTCTCTTGTGTCGTCAACGTTGAGGTCTTTAGCATCTTTATAGTAGTCAAGGAAACGGTTGAAGTTAAGGGCTACGATACGTGTGATAAGTTCCTCGCGGGAGAGCCAGCTGAGTTTACGGAAGACAATTGGGAGATAGTCATCGATATCGTCGCGCATAATATCGACATTTTCGAGGTTATCGATATGGCGGAACAATTGTTTCTCGCAAACTTGTTTTCCGGTAGGAATCATTGCCCTTTCGAAAGGCTGTTTTATTTGTTTCTCGATTGCTTTAACCTTGTGTTTTTCTTTGACATGCACGAGGCTGATGCAGATGCCGGTCTTATCGGCGCGTCCAGTCCTACCGCTTCGGTGGACGTAAGTGTCGATGTCGTCCGGGAGGTTGTAGTTGATGACGTGTGTAAGGTTGTTGACATCGAGGCCGCGGGCTGCGACATCGGTGGCGACGAGAATCTGGGTGAACCCTTGGCGGAAATGAGACATCACGAGGTCTCTTTGAGCCTGTGACAGGTCGCCGTGAAGCGATGCCGCGTTATATCCGTCATGGATAAGGTTGTCGGCAACCTCTTGTGTCTCTAATTTCGTGCGGCAGAACACAATGCCGTAAATCGAAGGGAAATAATCGATAAGGCGTTTGAGTGCGAGGTATCTGTCGTTAGCTTTGATAAGATAGTAGTTGTGTCTGACGTTTGCGGTTCCGGAGTTACGTTGTCCTATGGAGATTCTCACCGGCTCCTTCATATAGTGGTTGAGTATTTTCTCCACTTCAACGGGCATTGTAGCCGAGAAGAGCAAGATGTTCTTTTCAGCGGGCATGTACTCAAGGATAGCGTCAACGTCCTCTTGAAAACCCATGTCAAGCATTTCATCTGCTTCGTCAAGGACCATCCATTGTACATTGCTGAAATCGATACGGTCACGGCGTATCATGTCTTGCAAACGACCTGGAGTAGCCACGATAATCTGAGGTTTCTTTGCTAACGCTTTAAATTGTTGTTCAATGCTTGCACCGCCATAGACAGGCACAATCATCATTTCTGGCATATATTTCGCATAGCTGAGCAAATCTTTCGTGATCTGCATGCATAATTCGCGAGTAGGGCATAGCACTAATGCTTGAACGCAACGTCTCGATGCGTCGATGTTCTGTAAAAGTGGCAGTCCAAACGCTGCTGTCTTTCCTGTGCCTGTTTGCGCAAGTCCAACTAAATCAGTGCGTTGGTTTAATAATATCGGAAGAACTTCAGCCTGTATCGGCATTGGTTCCTTGAATCCTAATTCATCTATAGCCTTTAGGATTGCAGGGTTTAAGTTGAAATCTTGAAACATAGATTTAATTTGAGGTTGCAAAAATACAAAAAAATGCTATATTTGCCAGATTTTTTTTATTGAAATGAAGATTAGTCTTTTAATAATAATCATAACATTGGCATTATCCTCATGTTCATCCGGTAGCAAGGATGAATGTTATTTGGAAGAAGAGACGAAGTCGTGGCCGAAAGTCAATGTTGACAGCCTGTTTTTTGATATGGACAAGTCTGTTATTGAAAAGAAGGCGTCAAATCTCGATGCGTTTTTCACCAAGTTGCATAATAGGATTGGCTTCAACGGCACTGTGCTTTTTGCGGAGAAAGGTCGTGTGGTCTTTAAGAAGGCGTATGGTTTCACTGACCTCAGAACCCGTAAGGGCGACCTGATGGTTGAAGATGTTTTCCAACTAAGTTCCGTATCAAAGATGTTCACGGCAGAGGCTGCGATGATTCTCAATAGCCGCGGACTCCTTGATTATGACGTAGATATCACGAACTATATCCCTGAGTTCCCGTATTCAGGCATAACTACGCGCATGCTCTTGACGCATCGCTCCGGACTGTCGCGCTATGAGTCGCTGGCTGATGAACATTGGCCAGATAAAAAAGTGCCTTTTACAAATGAAGATATGATCGAATATTATATAAGGTATAAGCCCCAACCATATTTCAAACCTGATAATGGGTTCCATTATTGTAATGTCAATTACGCCTTGCTCGCCTCAGTTGTTGAACGTGTGTCAGGCAAATCCTTTCCCGACTTTATGCGTGAAGAGGTCTTTGATGCCATCGGTATGGGATGTTCCTTTATCTATGATATGCCAACAGATACTCTTGTGTCAATGTATATACCCGATTGTGTGCAGGGATATTATATGAAACGGCGTCCCTTGCGTGCTCAAAACGAGTACCTCAACGGTGTAAAGGGTGATAAAATTATGTTCTCCAATGTGGAGGATATGTACAGGTTTCGCGTCGCCATCGACTATGGACTCCTTGTCCCTGACACTATTCAGGCGGAGGCCTTCGTCCCCGGAAGTCCTAAATATTCTAAAAGAAAAGACAACTACGGCTTCGGCTGGCGAATATCCCGTAAATATAACGACTGTTTCTACCATTATGGATGGTGGAAAGGTTATCGTTCCTTCTTCATTATAGATAATGAGAATGACCGTACTATCATAGTCCTTACGAACTCAGATAAGAACCTGTCTTCAACACAGTTCTGGAACTTATTGAGAGACAACACCGTCTCCCTCGCACCCGCGTCTATAAATATCCCGGTCCTTGAAATAGAGGAACATATCAGATTCCCACACTCTTCGTACAGAGAGCGTTAGCCCCAGTGTCACCATATACGACAAGCTTATATCCAACGCCGTGAACGTTCTCAAGCTTCACCCTCGGATCAACTTTAAGGTATCGCCTTAGCTTGGTGACATATACGTCCATGTTTCTCGAACTGAAATAATTGTTCTCCTGCCACACCTTTTTTAACGCATACTGCCTCTCAACAACGTTGTTGATGTGCTGGCAAAACAAAAATAACAGGTCTGACTCCTTGTTCGTCAACTTCTTAGTCGTATCATCAAACGTTAGAAATCGTGTGATGGAGTCGAAAGTGAAACGGCCGAAAGAAAAGATGTGCCTTCTCTTGTCATACAGGTAAGCGCGTTTGTTTATCGCCTCTATCCTTAAGGCTAACTCTTCAATACTCAACGGCTTTACAATGAAATCGTCAGCGCCTATCCTGAACCCTTCGATAATCTCGGAGTGATTGCTTATCTCACCTATTAATATAATAGGTGTGTCTTCGCTAATCTTCCTGATATCCTCGGCGAGCTCGAAACCGCTTGTGCCGGGCAACAATACGTCAATCACTACCAAGTCGAAATGGGTCTCGTAAAAACTGCCGTAAGCCTCCTTGCCGTCAGTGCATATCGTTGTCTCGTAGCCTCTTGATGATAAATACTCCTTAGCGATTACGGCAAAGTCATGATCGCTGTCTGCCATTAAAATTTTAAAAGGTCTGTCCATAATATTTGATTTTGGTCGGTTAGTTACGCCAATAACCGTAATTAACCTTATTTATATTGCAAATATAAGTCATTTTACTTGAATTTTGACATAGAAATGCTAATTTTTTTACTGCTTTTTTTGTTAATTTTTATTGTTTTTAATATTTCTTAAAAATTTTTTACTGTGTTTAAAAAAAATGTGTATTTTTGCAGTGCGAGACAGTGCATATTTTTAAAATTACATTGTTCGTAAAAGGTTTCATAAATTTTGGTTTTTGGTTCTAGGGGCTGCCTACTCTCAATAGGTAGTCCCTTTTTTATTATTAATGTATATTATTTGGTTTGGAATTTTTTTTGTATCTTCGCAAAAATATACTATTATGACAGATATTAGAGTTGAATCAAGACATGCTAAGGGTTTTCTTACTGAAAATCAGATAGATAGATTTAATGAGAAGGTGCCGGCAACCTTTGATACCATCTATAACGGAACAGGTGAAGGAAGCGATTTCCTCGGCTGGGTAAACCTCCCTTCAAGCATTACACCGGAGTTTATCAAGGATATTAAGGATAAAGCAGAAGAACTTCGGGAGAAATCAGAAGTGTTCGTCGTGGTCGGTATCGGCGGCTCTTATCTTGGCGCACGCGCTGTTATTGAGTCAATAACCCCGTATTTCTCTAACATTATCGATAACGGGAACCCGAAAATTGTGTATGCAGGACATAATATGAGCGAGGATTATATGTCAGAACTTCTCGAACTTCTCGACAAAAAAGAATACTCTATGACGGTTATCTCAAAATCTGGAACAACCACAGAGCCTGCGGTGGCTTTCAGGCTTTTAAAAAAGCATATTGAGAAAAAATACGGCAAGGAGGAGGCGAGAAAACGTATTGTCGCAATAACAGACAAGGCAAAAGGCGCACTTAAAACTCTCGCTGATAATGAAGGATATAAGACATACGTGGTGCCTGACAATGTGGGAGGCCGTTATTCGGTGCTGACTCCTGTCGGACTTTTCCCAATAGCGGTGGCTGGCGTGAATATTGAAGAACTCGTGGCCGGCGCACTTATGATGGAACGCTATTGCATTGAAAACCAAAATGCTGACAATGTTGTAGCTCAGTACGCAGTTATACGCCAAGCCCTTTATCATAACGGGAAGAGTACCGAGATACTCGTCAATTACGAGCCTCGCCTGCAATATTTCAGCGAGTGGTGGAAGCAACTTTACGGCGAGAGCGAGGGTAAGGAAGGAAAAGGCATCTTCCCGGCAAGCGTCGTTTTTACCACCGACCTGCACTCAATGGGACAATATATCCAAGAAGGTATGCGAAACCTTTTGGAAACAGTCATCTCCGTTGAGAACTCAGCAGGTGAAGCCGTTGTGCCTCAAGATGATGACAACCTTGACCAACTGAACTATATAGCAGGAACCCATCTTAACAAGATTAATCTCACTGCGGAAACAGCTACTATCATTGCCCATGTTGACGGTGGCGTGCCAAACATCAGTATTGTAATACCTTCAATTAATGCGAATGTCATCGGACAACTTATTTATTTCTTTGAGATGGGTTGCGCTTTGAGTGGCTATATGTTGGAAATCAATCCTTTCAACCAGCCTGGCGTTGAGGCTTATAAGAAAAATATGTTTGCCTTGCTCGGCAAGAAGGGTTATGAGGATTTGAGAGGGCAATTAGAAAAAAGAGTGTTTTAAATATGGATTTTGATGATATTGAGGTGATGGCTCCGGTAGGGTCGTATGAGGCTCTGTCGGCAGCCATTCAAGCGGGCGCAGGCTCGGTATATTTCGGAATAGGGAAACTGAATATGCGCTCAAAATCAGCGAAAAACTTTAATCTCGACGACCTTGGCGTTATTTCAAAAATATGCCATGGGAAGGGAGTGAAAAGCTATGTGACCGTTAACACCGTGGTTTTTGATGAGGAAATTGAAGAGATGCATACTTTGCTTGACGCGGTGAAGGCTAACGGCATCTCTGCGGTGATAGCTTCCGACCAAAGCGTTATCCAATACGCACGCGAAATCGGTGTGGAAGTGCACATGTCAACGCAATGCAACATCACTAATATCGAAGCTGTAAAATATTATTCACAATTCGCAGATGTCATGGTCACTGCGCGTGAACTTAATATCAATCAAGTGAGACATATCACTGAGGAGATTGAACGCAGGAATATCACCGGACCAAACGGCAATCTCGTGAGGATAGAGGTGTTCTGCCACGGCGCATTATGTATGGCGGTGTCGGGAAAATGCTATCTAAGCCTCGATAACTTCGGGACAAGCGCGAACCGTGGCGCTTGCGTGCAACCATGCCGTCGCGGATATGAGGTGACAGACAGAGATAAAGAAATCACCCTCGCCATTGAAAATGAATATATTATGTCGCCAAAAGACCTGTGTACCCTGCCTTTCCTCGATAAAGTGCTCGCCTCAGGTGTGAAAGTGCTGAAGATCGAAGGACGCGGCAGATCACCAGAATATACCAAACTGACTGTCAGCGTGTATCGCGAAGCCGTTGACGCTGTGAAAAACGGTACATTCAACGAGGAAAAAGTCGCCTCTTGGATGACTCGCCTGAGAAGCGTATATAACCGCGACTTCTGGGACGGATACTACCTCGGCAGAAAAATGGGCGAGTGGACACAGAAATACGGCTCCCAAGCAACAAAGACGAAACTTTTTGTCGGCACAATAACAAACTTCTTCAGCAAAATCAGCGTTGCAGAAATCAGAATGGAGACTCACGACATCAAACTCGACGATGAAATCATGATAATTGGCCCTTCAACGGGTGTGTACGAGGATACCATATCTGAGATACGTGTCGATCTGAAACCTGTGAGAATGTCAATAAAAGGCGAACTTTGCTCGATACCGACTCATGATATTGTTAGAAGAGGCGATAAGGTCTATAAAATAATTGATGCAAATTAATACAATGCAACGTTTTAATCTTCACACACATAGCGTTTTCTCTGACGGCAAATCCACAATGGAAGAGATGGTAGTTGAGGCTGTCAGACAAGGGCTTCATACTCTCGGAATCTCCGACCACTCAATGGTTCCTTTCCCAAGCAAAGTATCAATACAAAACGATAAGGTTGACGATTATATCAACAGCCTTGATGAATTGAAAAAGAAGTTTAAGGATAAGATAACCATACTGCGCTCCATGGAAATGGAGTTTATCCCCGGTATCGTCACCGGTTTCAAAAAGACAAAAGAGCAACTTGGACTCGATTATCTTATAGGCTCCGTACATCTCGTCGGAAACGACCCTGACAGACTATGGTTCATCGATGGGAAATATATTGAGCCTTACGACAATGGCCTGCGCGATTATTTTGACGGAGATATTAATAAAGGTGTGCGCGCCTATTTTAATCAGGTTAATACGATGATTGAAACGGAAGAATTCGATATCATAGGCCATTTTGATAAGATAAAGATGAACGCAAGAGGACGCTATTTCCAAGAAGATGAGAAATGGTACTCCGATATGGTGCTTGAGACTCTTGAACTTATAAAACAGCACGACCTTATAGTCGAGATAAATACTCGTGGCCTGTATAAACAGCGTTACAACGGCTTCTATCCTTCCGAATGGCTTTTCAAACGCATGAGAGAGATGAATGTGCCTGTCGTGATTTCATCGGACGCTCATCAGTATTGGGAAATGACTTATTTCTTCGCCGAGGCGGAAGCATCTCTCAAAAATGCCGGTTATAAAGAGACGATGTGCTTCCTCAATGGCAAATGGAACGCGGTAGGACTTGACTGATAGCCTATAATTCCCTATGCAAAATATGATATTATGAACTATACAGAATTGGTTGAAAATCAACGGCGTTATTTTATGACTCAGGCAACAAAACCTGTGTCGTTCCGTATTGAACAATTAAAACGTTTACGTCAAAGTATTGAAAATCATAGGGATAAAATTTTCCATGCTTTGTGGCTTGACTTACATAAATGCAGGGAAGAGGCGTTTATGACGGAATATAATATAGTGATGTCCGAAATCAAGGCGCATCTGAAATACATAAGGCGTTGGGTTCGCGATGAGTGCGTTAGGACTCCTGTATATCTCAAGCCTTCAAGGAGTTACGTCATAAACGAGCCTTATGGAGTGGCACTTGTCATCGCACCGTGGAACTATCCTCTCAACCTGATGTTCACTCCTTTGGTGGGAGCAATTTCGTCGGGCTGCTGTGCGGTGTTGAAGCCGTCGCCTTATTCGATGAACACCTCCGCCGTGATGCAGGAGATAATTGATGAATGCTTTGAACCTCAATATATTGCAATGGTGCAAGGACATCGAGATGTGAATATGCGGCTGCTGGAACAGCACTTTGATGTCATCTTTTATACTGGCAGCCCTGATGTGGGTAGAGTGGTGATGTCGGCGGCGGCAAAGAATCTTACACCGCTGACATTAGAACTCGGTGGAAAAAGTCCTTGCATAGTGGATTCCGGCTGTAATATTGAGTTCGCAGCGCGCCGTATTGTCTGGGGAAAGACTATAAACGCCGGACAAACTTGTGTCGCTCCTGATTATCTCTTTGTTAATGAGAAAGTTAAAGACGAACTTGTTGAAAAGATGCGCGCTTGTGTCAGGCGTTTTTATGGTGACGATATGCGTAAAAGCGATAAATATTGCCGGATGATTAACGAAAACGCTTTTAAAAGAGTCTCTTCTTATATTAATGATGGCCATGTGGTTATTGGAGGTAGCACGGACGCTGCAGAACGGTATATCGAGTTTACTGTTATTGACAATGTTAAAACTGATTCTGAAGTGTTGGAAAAAGAGATTTTCGGCCCCGTGCTTCCGATGATGTCTTTTAAAAATATTTCAGAAGTCATTGGTTTTGTGAGTGCCAGACCAAAGCCTCTCGCATTTTATTATTTTGGAGACAATGAGAACGCAAAGAATATCTTGGGCTCTACCTCATCGGGAGGAGCCTGCATTAACGACACTATCCTTCATGTCGCCAATGAGAATCTCCCTTTCGGCGGAGTGAACAATTCCGGCATCGGGAAATATCATTCCAAAGACTCTTTCCTCGCTTTCTCTAATAGGAAATCGGTGCTAAAGTCTTCAAATAGAATCGATTTCATGATGAAGTATCCCCCTTACGATAAGTTTGACACTATTTCGCGTCTGATGTGATTTTTTTATTATATTTGCACATAAAATTATTATTATGGATATTTTTATTTTAGCGTTAGCAATATTACCTGTAATAGTTTTGCTTTTCTATATTTATAGGCAGGATAAGTATGAGAAAGAACCGCTATACATGCTTGTTCTCGCTTTTCTTCTTGGCGTTTTGTCAATACCTTTGGCATTGTTCCTTGACGGCTTCATCGATATGGTAATTGGCGGGACTTCTGTGTTTTACGAGGCTTTCTTCCAAGCTGGAATCCCGGAGGAGTTCGCAAAATGGCTGCTTTTCATGCTTTTGATTTGGAAAAACAGGAATTTTGATGAGTTTTTCGATGGCATAGTGTATATGTCGTTTATCGGACTTGGATTCGCTTGTGTCGAGAATATCATGTATGTCTTTGGCGAGCAGGAGTTTATGTCATCGCTGAGAGTAGGTGTCATGAGGGCGGTGCTTTCCGTTCCGGCACACTTCCTTTTCGCCGTGATAATGGGCTATTTCCTCGGAATGGCAAAGTTCTTGAAGGCTAATCGTACTAAATACCTGTGTTTCAGCTTGTTATTCCCAATAATCGCTCACGGTCTGTTCGATTATCTTCTGATGCTGTCGTCTTTTGTCTCTGAAATCGGCTTTAATTTTATAGGATTCTTACTTCTTGCAGGATTTATTTGGCTCGATATCAAGATGTGGAAGGTTTGTCTGAAAAATATCAAGAAGATGCAGGAGAATACAAGGGTGGAACGAAACAATAAAATCTTTTGGAAAATTTTTAAATCTAAATAATATGAGAAAACTTTTATTATCAATCACTTTGCTTTTAGGCATATTGTATGCGAAAGCAGATGAGGGCATGTGGTTGCCTTACAATTTGAGTAATCAGAGCCTGTATGAGATGCAGCAGCTTGGTTGTAAACTCACCGCAGAGCAAATCTTCAGTCTTAACCAGCCAAGTCTTAAGGACGCTATCGTTCAGTTTGGTGGAGGCTGTACCGGCGAGCTTATCTCTCCCGAAGGACTTCTCCTGACAAATCATCACTGCGGTTTGAGCTACGTTCAGAAGCATGCGACTATCGAACATGACTATCTTACAGATGGCTTCTGGGCTTTGAGTAAAGAGGAAGAGCTTCCTAATCAAGGACTTGCGGTTTTTTTCTTGGCTAATGTGGAAGATGTGACCGAGGCTGTCATTCAAAATGTCGTCGATGAGGAGACACGTGAGTCTGTCATCAATGAGAATATCGATTCTATTATTAAAGAGAGAAAGGAAAACCGTAGCGTTGAAATTGAGATAGTGCCTTTCTACTCCGGGAACCAATACATTTTGTTTGAGTATGATGTCTATGAGGACGTGCGTCTCGTCTGCTGCCCTCCATGGGGTATCGGAAAATATGGCGCGGATACCGACAACTGGACATGGCCTCGTCATAAAGGCGATTTCAATATCTTCCGTGTCTATACCGACAAAGACGGAAAGCCCGCTAAATATAGCGAGGATAATATCCCTATGGAATCGAAACACTATCTTCCTATTAATATAAAAGGTGTAAAACAAGGCGATTACGCTATGATTCTTGGCTATCCCGGTTCAACAGACAGATACTCAACATCTTATACTGTGAATAACATCATTGAGTATGAAGGCCCTGCAATAATCGATTGCCGTACCGCAAAACTTAATGTATATCGCAAACACATGGACGCCGACCCTGAGGTGTTTATCAAATACGCATCAAAGCAAGCAAGTGTGTCAAACTATTGGAAATATTATATCGGACAAGTCAAACAGTTGAAACGCAATCATGTGTATGAGAGACGCATCGAGCAGGAGAACGCTTTCAAAGAATGGGTCGCCGCTGATGAGGCCCGCCAAGCTGAATATGGCGATATTTGGACCATGATCGAAAAGAAGTGGAATACAATGGACGAGATACAGAATGCTTTCGTCTATTTGTGCGAGGCTGGCTGGAATGGTGGCGAGGCTGTGTCTTTCGCACGCCGTTTCATTAAAGTGAATTCTATGATAAATAATAAAAATGACAAAGCGGAAATAGCAAAATATACCGAAAGTCTTAGAAAATATTCAGAGACTTTCTTCAAAGATTACGACAAGGATCTTGATAAAGATGTCACTATAGCTCTGCTTAACCTTATTTATAATGATTTAGATAACTTTGTCCCTGGTATTGTTGCAAATATTGGCGAGAAATATAATGGCGACTTCACCGCATGGGTCGATAAGGCTTTTCAGAAGTCAGTATTTACCGACAAGGCAAGGTTGGAGAAATGGCTCGCCAAACCGAAACACCTCGACAAAGATCCTATTTTTGCGTTGGCAATCAGCTTTGTATATGAATATTCTGATGTCTATGATTTATATAATAATGCTCAAAAAATCGGAAACTATGGCGAACGCCTTTATATGAAAGGCCTTATGGAGATGCAGACAGAGCGCAACTTCTATCCTGACGCTAATTTCACAATGCGTCTTACCTATGGAACCGTGGAGCCTTACAAGGGTGCCGACGCCGTTAACTATAACTATTTCACCACAATGGACGGCGTGATGGAAAAATATATCCCCGGTAACTGGGAGTTCGATATCCCTCAAGATGTCCGTGACCTTTATGAAAACCGCGACTATGGCCGTTATGCTGATGAAAATGGCCAACTTGTTGTTAACTTTATCACAACAAACGACATCACAGGCGGTAACTCGGGAAGCCCCGTTATCAATGGCGAAGGCGAACTTATCGGTCTCGCTTTCGATGGCAACTGGGAGGCTATGAGCGGAGATATTATGTTTGAAAAAGATGTCCAACGTACTATCTGTATGGACGCAAGATACCTTCTCTGGTGTATAGAGAAAGTTGGAAAGGCTACAAATATCATCAATGAATTAACTATTATTGAGTAAGATAACATTATGAGTCTCAGGCTGCATATAATCGTTTTTCTTTGGTGCAGCCTGAGACTTCCCCCTCAAACCAAAGGCCTCCTCTAATAGAAAAACCGTTTTCTTTTTCGTTATTTCGCTATAATAACTGTGCTTGCGATTCTTGCGACACATTATCCTCATTTTTGTTTTTGACTTTTTCTTCCTCTCTAAATCACGCTTTTTTTATTTGTATTCGAAATTATATTATTTTTGCACTTTATTAAGAATATGATAATCATTGCTTGCCTTATATTGTTCTGTTTGTTGCCATGTGGAATGCTCTCAGCACAAGAAGTGGGAAATGAGTCCGTGCCACAATGCGACATTGCTAATCGGGAGGTGAAGACAGACTGGAATTTCGGTGCCTTGCCCGGATTATCGTATGATGCAGATAAGGGTTTCCTATATGGAATCACTCTCAATATCTTTGATTATTACGATGGTAGTCTATATCCGGGTTATCGTCACTATATTTATGTCGAGTGCTCTTATACAACTAAAAAAGTTGGTACTTTCCGTTTGTTCTATGAGTCAGATTATATGGTGGAGAATCATAAGTTGCAAATCGATTTGTCATATCTGCCTGATATTATGAATGATTTTTACGGCTTCAACGGCAGTCAGAGTGTGTTCAACCATTCCTACGAGAACTCAGGTTCGGCGGAGTATCTGAGTAGGTATTTTTATAAACATAGGTCTGATTTGTTGCGGCTGTCAGCGATGTTGCGTGGAAAAATTGCTGTTGGCTTGCAATGGAACGCTGGCGCCGGCCTGTTTCATTATGATGAGGTAACCATTAAGCACGGTGTTGAGAATCCGGAGCTTTTCGGTTTATATAAGGAGTGGGGGCTGATAGATAAAAACATCTCAGACGGTGGCTGGCATCCTTTTGTTTGCGCTGGCCTGAATTTTGATGGACGCGACCAAAGAGTGAGTCCGAGCAAGGGCATTTATCTCGATTTGTTCCTGACTTATTATGCGGCCTTCGGTAAGGAAAAAGATTATAACTGCTTGAAAATAAATGCAGATATAATACACTTCACTCCATTAGTGGGTAATAGACTCGTGTTGGCATGTAGGGTCGCCACACAGAATACTTTAGCTGGCACCGCTCCATATTATCTCGATAGTTATCATAACGTGCTTTTCATCGACCATAACAGATATTACGGACTTGGAGGCGCGACGACATTGCGCGGAGTGATGAAAAACAGGATATGGGTGCCGGGCTTCTTAACCACAACGGTGGAACTGCGTTCCCGCCTGATGAATTTTAAGTTTGCCAGACAGTTTTTCTATCTCGGAACGAATGTTTTCGTTGATGCGGGTTTGGCGACACAGGCTTATCATATCTCAGAAGATTACATCATGGACGTTTTCTCCGAGCAGCTGTCGGACCCAAACTCATGGCTCTCGCAGAATAATATGGATGTCTCTGATTTCTTCAACTTCAACTCTAATGTTTTTGTGCCGCATTTTGGAGGTGGCGTGGGCCTGAAATTTGTTATGAATGAGAATTTTGTTTTATCCGCTGAATGGGCAATGACGTTCAATAGGCAAGATAACTATACTATTGCTAACTTCTATGTCGGCCTTGGATATATGTTTTAAGTTTTAAGACAATGAAAATCAGAGAAATATTAAATAAGAAAAAGACTTTTTCATTTGAGGTGTTCCCTCCCAACCCGCAAAATAGCGACATCAACAATATCTATGACACTATCGATGCTTTGCAAGATTATTCTCCTGATTTTATTAGTGTTACCTTCAAATCGTCTGGTAATTTCGCACAAAACACTATAAATCTCGCGAGTTATATCAAAAGCCATACTCATGCAGAGCCTTTAGTTCATCTCACTTGTGGCGCGCTTGATGCGGAAGATGTTGATAATCTCGCCGGTAACCTTATTGATGAGAAACTTGAAAATGTGCTTGCCCTCAGAGGTGACATACCTGCTGATTCAAACGGCAATTTCCTTCACCATTTCCAACATGCCTCTGAAATGATGGAATATCTCGGCTCGAAATACGATTTCTGTCTTGGCGGCGCATGCTATCCCGAAGGACATATCGAATGCTCAAGCCTGTATGAGGATGTCGCCAATATGAAAATCAAACAAGATAAAGGCGCGGAATTTTTTATCACACAGTTGTTTTATGATAACAACTATTATTACCGTCTTGTCCGGGCAGCAAAATCCATGGGCATCACGGTGCCTATTATACCGGGTGTCATGCCTCTCACAAATGCGAAGATGTTTAATAAAATTATGAATATGGCTGGCGCAAGTATCCCGTTCGAGATGCGTATCCTCTTCGACCGCTTCCAAAACGACAGACTCGCCATGTATGAAATAGGTATCGCCTATAGCGTGAATCAGATTTTAGAACTTCTCGCTAACGATGCCGATGGTATCCATATCTATACTATGAATAATGCGAGGGTGGCCGGCGATATTTATGGTCGAATAAAGAATGTCATTGAAAGAGAATTGAGATGATGCCTTGGGGTTTTTGTGATGAGAAAAGAGATTCTGAAATATCTTGGCTATACAACTGACAGCATTGTTGACGACAAAGTGATGTCGCTTGTCGATAAAGCTGTGAATGAAGTTGGAAATCAATCCTGTTTCAGATATATCTTTAAAAAATTTGACTCACCTCTGCCGTTTATGAATGAGGTGTCGGCATACCATGATTATCTCAAGGGTGCTCCGTTTTTGCTTTGCGCCTCAACACTCGGGGTGCAAATCGACAGGTATCTGCAGCGGCTTCAACTGAGAGATATGGCATACGCCGCTATTTTTGACGCTGCCGCCAACGCTTTCCTCGAACACTCTTCCGATGAGTTTGAGAAAAACCTCGATATGCCCCTCGACTTCAGGTTCTGCCCCGGATATTCAGGCACACCGTTTTCTGATAATAGAGTGATAGCCAAAGCCTTAAAAGCTGAGAATATCGGTATCACTTTCCTCGATTCAGGTCTGATGGTGCCGCTGAAATCCATGATGGGCATAGTCAGGATAGGAGAGAAACGTGTTAAAAACTGTTTTGAATGTGTCGCAAAAGACAGTTGCCGATTCAGAGACAACGGCACTTTTTGTTATAAAATAGAATAATATTTTTCTTTATGCTTGAAAAATTAGGAAAACAAATAATGATTTTTGACGGTGCCTTTGGTACTGAGTTGGAAAAACGCGGAATAATGTCGCAGATGCCGGAACTGCTTAATGTTACAGACCCCGATGTTGTCGCTGATATTCATAAGGGATATATCGATGCCGGCTGTGACTTCATCACCACAAACACTTTCGGAGCAAACCGCTTCAAAATGCCTGATGAGAACCGTGAACTTGTTATAAAACAAGCGATTGAGAATGCAAAACGTTATAGGACATCACAATATGTCATGATGGATATCGGTCCGCTCGGCAAAATGCTTGAACCTCTTGGCGACCTGTCTTTCGATGATGCTTATGAGGCTTTTAAAGAAATGGTCATCGCGTCAAGAGAATATGTCGATGGCTTTATCCTTGAGACTTTTTCTGATCTGTTTGAGTTGAAATGCGCCCTCCTCGCAGTGAAAGACAACAGCGATAAACCTGTCATTACCACTATGACGTTCGATAGTAGCGGTCGCACACTCACAGGCACATCGCCGCATATCATGGCTGAACTGATGTCAAACATGGGTGCCGCCGCCATCGGTGTCAACTGCTCTTTAGGCCCAAAAGAACTTAAACCTATTGTAGATGAACTCGTTATATATTGTGACAAGCCTATCATTGTGCAACCTAACCGCGGTATCCCGACGATGAGATGCGGAAAAGCCCTGTACTCTCTTTCCGCTGATGCTTTCGCTAAGACAATGAATGACTTCTATCAAGCCGGAGTCGCAATCCTCGGTGGCTGCTGTGGCACTGACCCATCTTTCATCAAAGCTATTTCTGTAAATAAAAATAAACCTGTGATACAACGTAATGTGTTGAGAACAACATCGTTATGCTCCGCAACACAATTCGTCTCATTCGATAAAGTGCGTATCTGCGGCGAACGTATCAACCCTACAGGTAAGAAAAAACTTAAAGAAGCTATCATCAATGGCGATTTTGACTATATCATGCGTGAGGCTATTAAACAAGAAGAGGCCCATGCCGAAATCCTTGATGTCAACCTCGGTGTGCCAAAGACAGATGATGTCGCCAATATGAAGAAAACAGTGCTGAAACTCAATGAGATAACGAACCTTCCACTTCAAATCGACTCATCGAATGTCAACGCTATTGAGGCCGGCTGCCGCTATTGTAACGGAGTGTGCCTCATCAACTCTGTGAATGGCAATGAGGAAAATATGAACGCCATTTTCCCAATAGCAAAACGTTATGGTGCTGTGGTTCTCGGACTTACAATGGACGATAACGGAATCCCCCAGACCGCGGAAGAACGTTTCGCTATTGCTGAACGTATCGTTAAACGTGCCGAGAATTTCGGATTACCTCGTCACCGTATCATGATAGATACCCTTACTCTGACATGTAGCGCACAACAACCTCTTGTAAAAGAAACACTTAGAGCTTTACGTATGGTAAATGATATTTTAGGGCTGAAAACCGCTCTCGGTGTCTCAAATGTGAGCTTCGGCATGCCTAATCGTGAGGTGATAAACAGCACCTTCCTCGCTATGGCTCTCGATAATGGACTCTCAATGCCTATTATCAACCCTTGTAATGCAATGATGACCAACGCTATTCTCGCTTTTAACGCTCTTACAGGCTCTCCTATCGACCTTGACCGCTTTATTAGTGATGTCGTTTCCGTAGAAACAACGCCTACTTCCCTTGTGTCAGATTCTGCAACAGCACAGTCATCTTCTCCATTGCATGACGCGGTGCGCAGAGGCCTTCGTGAAGAGTGTGTCGCAATAACGAAAAAACTGCTTGAAAATAACGAGCCTATGACGATAATTAACGATATTCTTATTCCTACTTTGAACGAGGTGGGGTCTGATTTTGAGAAGCAGAAAATTTTCTTGCCCCAGCTGATCTCTGCGTCTGAGGCTTGTAAAGACGCTTTCGCCATAATAAAAGAGCGTTTCCAACATGATGATAACCAGAATGATAAGGGTATTGTGGTGTTGGCAACTGTGAAGGGTGATGTGCATGATATCGGAAAGAATATAGTGAAAGTTATCTTCGAGTCATACGGCTATAAGGTTGTTGACCTTGGGAAAGACACTCCGAAAGAGGTCGTTTTCGATGCTTATAAAAAACACAACCCTGATATTATTGGTTTGAGTGCGCTTATGACCACAACCGTTGTCTCAATGGAAGAGACGATAAAGTATTTGAAGGACAATGGAGTAACGTGTCCGATATTTGTTGGTGGCGCAGTGTTGAACGGAAATATCGCGAAGGAGATAAACGCTGATGGTTACACTAAGGACGCTTTAGAATTGGTTGAGGCGGTGTCGAAAATAATTTGTTAGCGTATTTGCAATCATGAGCGTTACCAAATGAATGGAATCAAGCGATACTTGACTTTTTGTTTGTATTCTGTGTAGCCTTGTAGCCCTGTTGATAGCACCTGTTCTTCGTTCAGTATTCGTTTTATGATGATTAATGGATAGAGCAGCATAGGGATAAGGGCAGGCCACGACCCCAAAACAAGCGGCATTGACATATACAAAACCAAAGTGGCGGCATACATCGGATGTCGAACAATGCCATACAAACCTGTGCTGATGACTTTCTGCTCGTTTTGTATCTCTACTGTTCGTGACAGGTAGGCGTTCTCCCGCATGACCTCGGCATAAACTGCATAACCACAGAGCATCACCGTCGCAGCCACTATTACTAACCACAATGGTAAGTCAGACCAACCATAGCGTCGGTCAAATCCGGCAAGAAGAAAACTCGCGAAAAACATCAATGTGGAGAACAGCACCACAGCCTTCTGCTCCTGCTCCTTCTCCTTGCTGTTCAGTCGTTTCTTCAACAGCTCCGGCGACTTAAACAAAAGTAGCATACCCACCAAGAGCATGGGTATCAAGAGTAAGAGGATAAACAGCCACGCCTGCCAATAATGCCATGTCCCGGCTGGAATAAACAATAGTGCTCCAATAATGGCAAAACCACTTATTAACTTGGTGATCGCTTTGATAAATAGTTGACCTTTGGTCATATATGCAATTATGATTTATGAAAAATTATTAACAGTCTGCCGATGTGACGAAATGAGGTCTTGAAATGCCTTTTGTGAATGATGGAGGAAGGCGATGGATAACAATGGTGTGTCAAATTGGCACACCATTTGTCGTGTTTTTTAGTGATAAATTAGAATCCCTTTTTATTTAACAACTCGCGTACAAGGCAGTATATGCCCATACTAATATCAAAAATTCCATTTTCCGCTATTATAAAGTTTAAATTATCAGCAAGATATTATTTGTTTTCCATGATGAAGCGTTCGACTTCCATCCCAGCCATTGCGCCGGACCCTGCTGCAATGATAGCTTGACGATACTTCGGGTCCTGACAGTCGCCTGCTGCGAAGATTCCCGGAACGCTTGTGGCTGTTGACTTAGGTTTTGTGATAATGTATCCTGTCTCGTCCATATCAACGATGCCTTTGAAAACCTGTGTGTTAGGTGTATGTCCGATTGCCTCGAAGAAACCTTCGATATTCAAAGTGCGTTCTTCCCCTGTCTTATTGTTATATACGATGGCGCCTTTCAACTCGCTCATGAATCCGCTGACTTCACCGAACAGCTCCTTAGTGTTCGTGTTCCATAACACTTCGATATTTGGTGTGTTCATCACGCGGTGCTGCATTGCCTTTGATGCACGAAGCACGTCGCGGCGAACAATGAGATAAACCTTGTTGCAAAGATTTGCAAGGTATGTGGCGTCTTCGCAAGCTGTGTCACCGCCTCCGACAACCGCTACGTCCTTGCCACGGAAGAAGAAGCCATCACATGTGGCACAGGCTGAAACACCACCGCCCTTGAACTGCTCTTCTGTCTCAAGCCCAAGATAACGTGCCGACGCTCCAGTCGCTACTACGATCGTGTCGGCAAGAAGCTCCTCACCACTCTCTGTCTTACAACGGAATGGACGTTCGCTCGCATCAACCTCAACTATCGAACCCATGCGGAACTCTGTCCCAAAACGTTCTGCCTGGCGACGGATGTCATCCATCATTTGTGAACCGTGTACCCCCTCCGGATATCCTGGGAAATTTTCAATCTCTGTTGTCTGCATAAGCTGACCGCCTGTGATAGGACCTTCATAAATGACAGTCTTAATATCAGCACGACATGTGTATATTGCTGTGGTGTATCCGGCAGGTCCTGAGCCGAGAATTAAACATTGAATGTGTTCCATTTTTTTCTATTTTTTGCAAAAATAAGAAATTTACTTGAAGAATAATGAAAAGTTTCAAGAAATATGTTTTTGATATTACTTTTTGTGTCTTTTTCGTATTTGTTTAATAAATGATTTCCCGGATACCGAAATGTGTGTTGTGATAAGAAAAAATTACTTGTCAGAAAAATACATATCCGTAAGAGTATCTGATGTTTGATTTCAACTGTTGAACATTAGGCCGTTTTGTATAAATCGGACACACTAATTCAATAGCTGTTGGTGATTTTGCAATAGCAAGATAGTCATTCTGCAAAAATACATTTACACAAACGCCGGAATAAATATCGGATATTTGCAAGCCTACAGGCATATCTTCACTTGCTTGTTGAGAGTAGGATTGGAAATATTCCTCCAAAAGGACCGAGCCTCCATATTTTATTTTCTCTTGCGATTTTTATTATCTTTGGTTTCGCAATGTCAAGATAAGTGGAAAATCTGACAGTAAAAATACTGAACAGCTCGGCTCTGCCGTTATCTGATGAATGGTTTTTTGTTACTCGGGTACTTTGAAAACATTATAAACTTTAATATTGCGAGTTTAGGTTTATTAGATAATATATTGTTTATTTATGTTAAAAAACATATTATTCGATATGGGAGGAGTGATATTCCTGCAAGATACGGCAGAGGCATTCCGTAGATTTCGTGACGTTGGAGTTGACCCGGACGCTTATATGGGAGATTATGGTCAGAAGGACTTCTTTTTGGATGTGGAGACTGGAAATATTGATGCTGACACTTTCTGCAAAAGGTTGGCAATGGCTTCCGGGCGTGACAGCGTGTCATACGAGGAAGCACAGTATTGTTGGATGGGCTTTATCAAAGAAGTGGCGCAGGACCGACTTGATTATTTGGTAGAGTTACGTCAGAAGTACCACTTATGTCTTTTGACTAACACCAACCCTTTCATAATGGATTATACACGGAACAGCAGATTCAGCGAAAGTGGCCATCCAATATCCTACTATTTCGATTCATTGTTTTGCAGTTACGAGATAAAGCGGTACAAGCCTAATGCTGATTTCTTTACCTATGCGTTTCATGCTGACAACATGAAAGCAGAAGAATGCGTTTTCCTTGACGACAGTATTAAGAACATTCGGGCAGCCGAATCATTGGGGATCATCGGACTTCATGTCGCACCTAATGAAGATTGGAGGGACAATTTGTCGAAAATTCTGCATGACTGTGACGGCAATGTATTATAGCAAAGGAAGTATGAACTCGTTCAGAAATGCGACTTAATACCATTGGGTTTATCAGATATTTCGGGATACGGCAGTCGTGTAGCGCATAAAGCCCGGTAGTTTGAACTGTGCCAAGTTCTGAATTAATTATAATCGAAGGTGTGAAATCCCATGATTTAAAACCTGTTCCCAAATTTTATTGTCAATTGTTGTGGTGCTGTTGTCCTGTTGTCGAGTGACGAGCTACATTTCCCGTACTGTCTTCACATTGGTCGCGCTGCAACTGCTCTGTTCCGGATATGTAGTCTATTCTCTTTTCCATTTTTTATTATAGTCTGATACGGTTTGATTTGCATTCTCGTTATTAACAAAAATGTTAAAAAACAGTGGGTGTTACAATAAATTTGATAATAATGTCAAAAATGTTTTGCTGTATCAAAAACTTTTGTACTTTTGCAACACTTTTGGTTTCGGGGCATGGTGCAGTTGGCTAGCATTCTTGCATGGGGTGCAAGCGGTCGCCCGTTCGAGTCGGGCTGCTCCGACAAAATGGCAACAGAGTGGGGAGTCTCCACTCTGTTGTTTCTTCTTATAGTTACCTTTTTCTGGTGTAAGGTCTTTTATGTTAGTTGATTTTTAGAACTTTGACTTTGCTTGGCTCATAGCCGTTGCGTTCAACTTCTATATGCGTCTTTATCCTGTCGCGCAGAGTGTCAACATGGCTTATTATTCCTATCTTTCTCCTTCCGTTTGCGTGAAGGTTCTCCAATGCTTCCATGGCGGTGTTAAGAAATTCCCCGCTTAATGTCCCGAAACCCTCGTCAATAAAGAGCGTCTCTACACATAGTCCGTTTTTGTTCAGTCCTGATAATGCTAAGGCCAACGCCAAAGAGACGAGGAAACTCTCGCCTCCAGACAATGTGCCGGCTGGTCGGATTACACCGCCTTCGTAATCGTCAATGATAGTGAGCGCTAACCCATAACAATCAAGATGATACCTGTTCGATAGCTGCTCGAGATATGTGTTGGCTCCTACAAGAAGGTTTTTTAACACGTAACTTTGCGCGATGCGCTGGAATTTCTTGCCTTCCTTGTCTCCAATCTTGTCGTTCAGCTCGTTCCACAAATTATATTCGTCTTTTGCTTCCTCGCATTTCTTTAAACTTTCCTCAAGACTTTCCCTTAGTTTCAAGTCATCGTTAAGCTGTTGTGTCTTCTTCCCAACATCTATTGCCTTATCTTCCAATAACTTGTTGCTTTCGTTTATCTTTTTCTCAAGATATTCTTTTGTCTCTTCTTCCGTTAACGCCGGCTTCGATTCTAAATGTGCCGCCAAATCATTATTTGCCATTTTGTAAGCACCGGTTGTGGCGTTGAAATCTTCCGTTATACGTTGTATTTTCTCGCGTTTTTCGTCTATAATCTTTGTATCAAAATCTGAAAGCGTTTTCAACCGATCCTTATCGATATTGCTCTCAATATAGAAAGTATTTAGTATGTCAGTGTATTCATTAATATTATTTGCCGACGTAGATATAATACTTCTATTGTTAATAATTGTTGAACATAGCAAATTTATCTCGCTCTCAAGGTTTTTATTCTGCGATGTGGAGACTCCGGTTTGCACCCATTCATTCTCAAGCGATATTATCTCAGACACCTTGTTTTCAATACGCTTTATCTCGTTTGTGAGGTTTGTGATTTGAGAATCAAGGTTGTCACGTTGCTCTGTCTTCACTTTGTACTCTTGTGAGTCTTGCCTTATCTTCTGGATAAAACCATTAATATTATTGTCATATTCTTTCTCCCAATCGCTATATTCTATTAGACTTCTTGCTTCTGAAAGCTGTTTTTCCGCAGATTGTCTGTAGTTTTGACCTTGCGTGGTGATTGACAAAATGTATTGTTTGTTTTCCTCATATTTCCTTAGTGCCTCGTCTTTTTCTCTAAGTGCGCTCTCATAGCGCTTTTGCGTTATCTCATTCTTCTCTTTTTGTAAGGAAATGATATGTTGGCTTAGTTTATTACATTCCTCAATTAAATGATTTGTCTCGTTTATCTTGCTAATAATTGTTAATTCCTTTTCTTCTAAGATTTCTATTATGTTATCTGATTCTTCAATAATACCGCATAAATCGAGTTTTTGCTTCAGTCTGTTTTTGTTGTCTTCTAATCTGCGTCTTGACTCATCAAGTTCCCTAATGCTGTCTTTAAGCTGTTCTTCTTTTGCTGAGATGTTCGCAACAGATTGGTTTACAATAGATTCAGAATCGTCTTTCGCTTTTTTCAATTTGTCGCGCTCATTCTTTAAAGGTTCTATATTTGACATTATCTCATCATCATGGATCACATGCTCTGCTTTCTGGCAGCATACGGGGCAGATATCGCCGTCTTTAATACTGTGCCTCAACTGTTTTGCAATATCGTTAATTGCCAAACAAAGTTTATTGTATGTTAAGTCAGCGATTTCGAAGTTTCTCTTATTTTCTTGATATTGAGCGTTTTTTTGTTCTAATTCTTCTTTATTTCTTTCAATGCTGGTTCTCAGCTCGTTAATTTTATTTGTGTTTTTTTCAACCTCGTTTTTTGTTTGTTGAAGGGTCTCTGCGGAATTGATTGCGTCTTTGATATTGTTTAAAATATCGTTAAGAGCTCTGATGGTCTTGTCGAGTTGTGGTCTGTTCTTGGAGTCAAGTTCATGTTGCTCTCTGTCTATTTCTTCTTGTTTTTTTTGGTTTTTCTGGAGTGCGTCAGTAAGCTCGCTATCTGCATGTTTTAATGATGTTTCAATTGCGTTTGTTTTCTCAGTGGCTATTACCCATTCTTTTCTCAATTGTCTGACTAATTGGTCATTATAGAGATAATTGTTTAGTTTTTCGCATATCGTTTGACAATTGTCAAACATGTTTGAGTATTGCCGATGTGCATTAATGAAGTTGTCGGTGGAGTCTTTTTCATTGATGAGTGTTTGTACGAACGACTTTTGCCATTGTAAGTTTCCAATCAGCGATTCAAATTTTTCTCTTAAACGTTTACTTTCCTGTAAAGATTCCTCGTGTTTTAAGATATTGGTATTTAGATTGTTAAGTGTGACACGGGCTTCTGCCGACTTGTTCCAGTCATCGACAAGTTGTTTGTCGGAAATGAATTCGTCTGTTGCAAGCTCATTATTTATCGAGTTGAGTTTGTGATTGATTGTTTCAAGTTTTTTTGTGAGTTCTTCAAATGTTTTTATCCATTCTAACTTGTTTGACAGGATTTCCCTTTCCTTTTGGATAGAGGTTCTTTCACTGTTTAGCTGTAATATCTCGGCTTCAATTGTTTTTTTGTCTTCTTCAGTCAGAATGTTCCTTTCAGTATCAGCGATTTTTGATTTTGCCATTTCATAGTCCGACTTTTTTTTCGCTGTTTCGTTAAAAACACTCCTACCTATGAGGGAGAATTTTGTGGTGTTTGTCAGTTTTTCGAGAATATCTGCTTTTTCATTGTCATCGCTTAGCAGGAATTTTGTGAACTCGCCTTGGGCAAGAAGTGTCGTCCTACAAAATTGCTCAAATCTCAACCCGATTATTTCGGATATTTGTTCCTCTACATTGTTTGAATATGTTTTACCATTGAATGTCAGTGAGTTATTTGACTTTATTTTGCCGTCTATTCTGTTATGGGTCCGTCTGCATTCCCATCTCGCCATATAGGTTGTCCCTTTTTCTTCGAATATTAGCTCGGAAAATGCCGATGTTGTGTTGCGTCTCATAATCTGCTCTACCTTGTCGGATTGGCTTCCCGCGATCTCAACAGAGTCTTTCCCGGAGCGGTTTTTTGAGAATCGTGGTGTCTTGCCGTAAAGAGCGATACTGATGGCATCGAGTATCGTGGTTTTTCCTGCCCCTGTGTCGCCGCAGATAAGGAAAATGTCTGAGTCGGACAGAGGTTCCTCGGTGAAATCGATGGTGGCGTCTGCTATAGATGCGATGTTTTGTATTGTGAGTTTTAAGATTTTCATAATTATAGTAGTTCTTGTTCTTGGTTAATTTGTTTTATTAGGTTGGCAAGCATCTCTTTCTGTTTGTCTGTGAGGTCTTTCGCAGCGTTGGCAATTTCTACGATCTGTTCTGAAGAAAGTTCTATCAACTCGTTGAGCGACAGCGTCTTGTCTTCTATACTATTTGCTATTGATGTCTCTCGTATCGGGTTGATAAGGCAGAAATGGCATCTGTGCTCGTTGTTCTCAAGCCATCTAAGAATCTTTTCGTTGGCTTCTGCCGGGCTTTTCCCGGAAGCGATTCTAACATTGAGCCTCACATAGACATCTTCATTTTTTACTCTTTCAAGTAAAGTCAATGAATCTTCAACTGTAGCGCCTTTTGGATCAGGAGTGTCCTCTAATGGCAGGGTTCGTACCGGCCTTAGTTCCTTTATCGCTATTATCCTCTTTGTTAATGGACTACCGTGTTTCTCAATCTCCACAATAGTGACGGAATGCTCGTATTCTTCGTTAAAAGTTATTGACATCGGAGTGCCGCAGTATCTGACATGTTCATCGCCAATGTCTTGCGGATGATGAATGTGTCCAAGGGCGATATAGTCGTATGACAAACCCAAAACTTTCCTATCCGAGTATTCAAGCCCTCCGATTATTTCCTCTCCCGATTGGTTCGTCTCCGACTTGTGCCCTCTTATGTCACAGCCTTTAATAGCGAGATGTGCAGATAACACAATTGGTAGGTTGTCGTGGTTTATCTCCTCTGCCTTCTTCTGTAATTCATTGAAAAACAATGATTGTCTGTCAATAGAATCGATGTCGCTTAGTTGTGGGTAGTTCCTCCCTGAACAAAACGGCACCGCAGCAATTATTCCTTTTCCATTAATATTAATAAGGTGTTCCTCTAATGATGACGAAACGTTTCCGATAATGTGTATGTTTTGCCTCTTCCACAAACTCTTGTCTATCTCAAGTCGTGAATAACTGTCGTGGTTGCCTGCAGTAACAACGGTTGTCATTCTATTACATTGATTATGAATGTTTAACAATTCATCGACAAACATTGTCTGTGTCTCAATGTTCGGGTTTGCTACGTGGAAAACATCACCGCTGACAATCATTACATCTGGCTGCTCATCTTTTACAATATCAGCTATCTGCCGTAAAAAATATAGCTGTTCGTCTTTTCTGTCGTAATTATATAGTTTATGTCCAAGATGCCAGTCGCTTGTGTGGAGGATTTTCATAAATTTAAAAATATTTATGCAAAGTTAATAACAAAACACTTGGTTGGTTTGAAAAAATTCAAGAAGTTATGAACAATCTGAAAAAGTACTTTTTATGGGAAAAGGTTACCTAATATTGAATGTGGGCTTAAATGTGTTGAAATGTTTGGTGGAAAATGAGTGGTTTGTGGCGTATTTAAGAAAGTTCGTTTTGATGTTAATGTTTTTTAGTAATAAAATAGAAAAAACAAGGGAGTTGATGAATTGCCTGATATTTGCCGATTGTTATTTTCGGATAAATATATGATATTGAATAAGAAGTGATACGCAATGCGGGTTTAATGGAATCTTTGATTTTATTTTTACGTTTTTTAAATGTGTATTTTTATTAGGAAATAAGATTCGATAGGTTTTGATGGAAAATATATTTTTACGGGCTGGGGTATCGACTCACATTATAAAAGGTGATATATTCCGGCCTGGGAGGTACAATGTGTGGGAGGCGCCATAGAGCCGGCGCGCCCATAGTGGTTGTTTTTCGCGTGGGCGGCGTCGGGTGTCCGTGGGGTGTCGATCCCTGTGCTTAGGGGTCGCCTGGCGTAATTTCGCGCGGTCCCGTGTCGTCCGGAGTGGGATTCCGGGCTGTATTCCGGGTCTTTTTTGGTCCTCCGGCACGCGTGCGCGTGGTTCTCTGCGTGTGTAACCCGTTGACGCACAGGGCATAGAGAAAAAAATAAAAAAAAGTTTAAAAAAATGTTGTGTGAAAGGAAAAAGGGCGTACCTTTGCAGACGCAAACAC